>NZ_JAUCDS010000013.1:0-81191 GCF_034674885.1 Castellaniella sp. | reverse complement strand
TGCGGCCCAGCAGGTCCAGCGCCTGCACGCCGGTGGTGCCCTCGTACAGCATGGAGATGCGGCTGTCGCGCACATTCTGTTCCATCCCGTGCTCGGAAATGTAGCCATGCCCGCCGAATACCTGCACGCCCAGGTTGGCCGCCTCGAAGCCGGTTTCCGTCATGAATGCCTTGGCGATGGGCGTCAGGAAGCTGAGCAGCTTTTCCGCCAGTTCACGCTGTTCGGCATCCTGGCTGTAGTGGGCGATATCGACCTGCTGCGCAGCGTAGTACAGCAAAGCCCGGTTGCCCTCGGCAAAGGCCTTGATGGTCAGCAGCATGCGACGCACGTCGGGGTGCACGATGATGGGGTCGGCCGGCTGGTCCGGGAACTTCGGGCCGCTGAGCGAGCGCATCTGCAGGCGTTCATGCGCATAACGGTTGGCACCCTGGAATGCGACCTCGGCATGTGCCAGTCCCTGGATGGCCGTGCCCAGGCGAGCCGTGTTCATGAAGGTGAACATGCAGTTCAGGCCCTTGTTGGCCGGCCCGATCAGGAAGCCCGTGGCACCGTCGAAATTCATGACGCAGGTGGCGTTGCCGTGAATGCCCATCTTGTGCTCGATGGATCCGCAGCTGACGGCATTGCGCGCACCCAGGCCACCCTGCCCGTCCGGCAGGAACTTCGGCACGATGAACAGGGAAATGCCCTTGGTGCCAGCAGGCGCGTCCGGCAGACGGGCCAGCACGATGTGGACGATGTTTTCCGCCATATCGTGTTCGCCGGCGGAAATGAAGATCTTGGTGCCGCTGATGCGATGGCTGCCGTCGGCCTGGGGTTCGGCCTTGGTGCGCAGCATGCCCAGGTCGGTGCCGCAATGCGGTTCGGTCAGGCACATGGTACCGGTCCATTTGCCGGACACCAGGGGTTCCAGGTAGGTCTTCTGCTGTTCCTGCGTGCCATGCGCCTGCAGGGTATTCATGGCGCCATGCGACAGGCCGGGATACATGCCCCAGGCCCAGTTGGCCTCGCCCATCAGTTCACTGATGGCCATGCCCAGCGACTCAGGCAACCCCTGGCCGCCATGGGCCGGGTCGTGCGACAGGGCCGGCCAGCCGCCTTCCACGTACTGGGCGTAGGCTTCCTTGAAACCTTTGGGGGTCGTGACGCCTTCCGGCGACCAGGTGCAGCCCTCGCGGTCGCCGACCTGATTCAGCGGCGCCAGCACTTCCTGGCAGAATTTCGCGCCTTCTTCCAGAATGGCATCGACCGTGTCCGGCGTGGCGTCCCCACAGCCCGGCAGGGACTGGTAGTGATCGGGATAATTCAGAACCTCGTCGCGCACGAAACGGATCTCGCGCAAGGGGGCTTTATAGTCGGGCATCTCCAGGTCTCCGGGTGGTTGGCTCTCCGGCCGGCGCAATGCCGGGGCCGGAAGGCCGAGTCTCATTTAAATTCAAACGATCGTTTGAATTTAAGCCGGGATTGCCTGGAAAGTCAAGGCCCGATCCCTGGGGCCAAAAAAAGAAGGGCTCCGGCAGCGACGCTGCCAGAGCCCTGTCGGCCGGAGCCGGGTACGGCCCCGCTCCGCCGGATTCAGCTGCAGATGTGCCCGATCAGCGGTTCTTCCCGACCTGATCACCGATCACGCCGCCGATGGCTGCGCCGCCGACCGTCCCCAGGATACCGCCGCCCGTGATCACAGCCCCCGCCACACCGCCGAGACCAGCGCCGGTCACGGCGGATTTCTGACGATGGCTCATGTTGTCCCAGGAGGAGCAGCCTGCCATGGCGGTCGCCAACACCAGCACTGCGCTGAATTTCCCAAGGGTACGAATGGTCATAGGAGGTTCTCCTTCTTTGAATTCCTTGATTTCTTTATAACCCGGCCCCCGGGTGGAAACTGTGAGCCGAGGCTACAGTTGTTTCAATCCAGGCCGCAAGGCAGCCCGGGGAGCCGTCATTTCACCAGGGCCAGCACGTCGCGAAAGGCCGGATGCGCCGGGGTTTCAAGCCATTCATACAGCGCCATCTCGGATGTGACGATTTCCAGACCATACCGGCGCCAGCGTTCGCAGGCCGCCAGCCGATCGGATTCGCGCCGGGAGCCGATGCCATCGGCGACCAGCACCGGCTCGTAGCCGGCCTGCGCCAGGCCCAGGCCAGTTTGTAACACGCAGATGTGGGCTTCCGTGCCTGCCAACAACACTCGGGTGCGCCCCACCGGCCACCGCGACAGAAAAGCGGCTTCGCGGCAGGCGTTGAAATGCGTCTTGGCAACGGTCCGATCGATATGGGGAAGCAGATCGGCATGAGTCGGACCGATCTTCTGGGACCAGTGTTCCGTAGCCCAGACGGGAACGGACAACAGGCGGGCTGCCTGGGCCAGGCGGGCCACCCGCCCCCTCAGGGCATCGGTCTCCCGGATCGCCGGCAGCAGTTTCTCCTGCATGTCGATGATCAGCAGCAGGCTGGCGCCGGCTGCCAGCAGGGCCTGATTCACATCGTGGGTGCTCATGACGCGCTCCTGTGATCCTGACTGCCGGCTGCCAGGACGGGCAGCCAGCCAATCGAATTATTTCAAGGCCTTGTAGCGGATCCGGTGCGGCCGGGCGGCTTCCTCGCCCAGGCGCTGGCGCTTGTCGGCTTCGTATTCCTGGTAGTTGCCATCGAAGAACACCACCTGGGAATCGCCTTCGAAGGCCAGGATGTGCGTGGCGATCCGGTCCAGGAACCAGCGGTCGTGGCTGATGACCAGCACGCTGCCCGCGAATTCCAGCAGCGCGTCTTCCAGGGCGCGCAGGGTTTCGACGTCCAGGTCGTTGGACGGCTCGTCCAGCAGCAGCACGTTGCCGCCCGCGATCAGGGTCTTGGCCAGGTGCAGGCGGCCGCGTTCGCCGCCCGAAAGTTTGCCGACCTGCTTGCCCTGGTCCGCACCCTTGAAGTTGAAGCGGCCCAGGTAGGCGCGGGAAGGCATCTCGAAACGCCCCACCGTCAGCAGGTCGGCGCCATCGGAAATGGCATCGAACACGGTCTTGTCGTCGGGCAGGGAATCGCGCGACTGATCCACGTAGGCCAGCTTGACCGTCTGGCCCAGCACGACCTCGCCGGAATCGGGGGTCTCCTGACCGGCGATCATGCGAAACAGCGTGGATTTCCCGGCGCCGTTGGGGCCGATGATGCCGACGATGGCCCCGGCGGGAATCTTGAAGCTGAGATCGTCGATCAGCACCCGATCGCCAAAGGATTTGGAGACGTTGTGGAATTCGATGACCTCGTTGCCCAGGCGTTCGGCGACCGGGATGAAGATTTCCTGGGTCTCGTTGCGCTTCTGGTATTCGTGCGAAGACAGTTCCTCGAAGCGGGCCAGGCGGGCCTTGGCCTTGGCCTGGCGGCCCTTGGGATTCTGCCGCACCCATTCCAGTTCTTTCTTGATCGTGCGCTGGCGGGCGGATTCGGCGGCTTCCTCGTGCTTCAGGCGGTCTTCCTTCTGTTCCAGCCAGGAACTGTAGTTGCCCTTCCAGGGGATGCCGTGCCCGCGATCCAGTTCCAGGATCCATTCGGCGGCATTGTCCAGGAAGTAGCGGTCGTGGGTCACGGCCACGACCGTGCCGGGAAACTGGCGCAGGAAGACTTCCAGCCATTCCACCGATTCGGCGTCCAGGTGGTTGGTGGGTTCGTCCAGCAGCAGCATGTCGGGCTTGGACAGCAGCAGGCGGCACAGGGCGACCCGGCGTTTTTCACCGCCCGACAGCTTGCCGACGATGGCATCCCAGGGCGGCAGCCGCAGGGCGTCCGCCGCGATTTCCATCTGGGTTTCAATGTCGTCGCTGCCGCTGGTGGCGGCCGCCGCGATGACGGCTTCCAGTTCGGCCTGCTCGGCGGCCAGCGCGTCGAAATCGGCATCTGGTTCAGCGTATGCGGCATAGACTTCATCCAGCCGTTTGCGGGCCTCGAACACCTGGCCCAGGCCGGCTTCGACGGACTGGCGCACGGTGTGTTCGGGGTCCAGTTGCGGTTCCTGGGGCAGGTAGCCGATGTTTAGGCCCGCCATGGGGATGGCTTCGCCCTCGATGTCCTTGTCTACCCCGGCCATGATCTTCAGCAGGGTGGATTTGCCGGACCCGTTCAGGCCCAGCACGCCGATCTTGGCGCCGGGAAAGAAGGACAGGGAAATGTCGCGCAGGATCTGGCGTTTGGGGGGCACGATCTTGCCCACCCGGTTCATGGAATACACGTACTGTGCCATGGCGTCACCGTCAAAGCTCGGGCCGAGGAATTCGGCCGCACAAAGGGTCGATTGTAGGCCGGGGAACGTACAATGGGCGAAGAGCGACTTTCTGAATTCCCGGACACCACCATGCTGACCTTCACCGCTGCCGAGGCCGATCTGCTGGGCCGCACGGCCGATGCCCTGTGCGCCTACATGGGCAAGCCCGTCATTGCCGAAATCGTCACAGAGCCCGAAGAAGGCTTCGAATGGGCACTGTTCGCCCTGCCCCTGAGCCCGGGCGAAGAAACCGACGGCCGCCAGCACGTCCAGGCCGGCGGCCCCGGCGCCCGCTTCCTGGGCAACGGCGGGGGGCTGGATCTCAGCGACGGCCAGCCCATCGACTGCGAATTCCTGTGGGCCATCCAGCTGTCCGAACTCGAAGGCTGCCGCTACATCAAGGTCGACGGCCAAGGCGAGGAAGCCGGCTGGTCGGACACCCTGTCCGAACTGCTGCCCTTCGAACTGACGGAAACCGAACTGCCCGACGACGAGGACGATACCGCCGACATCGATGAACCCGATGACGACGACGATATTCCCGACGCAGGGCGCACCCTGCACTGATGCGCCCACAGACGCCCTGACGCCCGCAGGTCAGGCGGCGACGGAATGCTTGCTGCGGGCGGCGGCTTCGCGCACGCGATCCCGCACGTACAGGACCGCGCCCGCCGGCCACATCGCCACCACCAGTAGCCGGGACAGCGGATGGGTCAGGCGCCGCCCCTGAGGCCGGGCCACCCGGCGGGCGCGCAAATGCAGGGCAAACCGTGTATACCGCACGGCCGCCGCCAAAAACGACGACGGCTGGTAGCGCAGCCACGGCAGACAGCATTCCACCGTGTCATAGGACAGCAGCCACAACCCCAGTGCATGCCGGCTGCTGTCGGCAGCCGGCTGCCGACGGGACAGGCCGTCATTGCTGTCGTGATAGACCCGGAACACCTGATTGACGAAACGCGTCAGGTAGCCGGCGCGGGCGATGGACCGCCACACCAGGCTTTCGGGCACAAAGCCCGGGATGTCTTCCGGAAAAGGAAACTGCCGCAGCACATCCGTGCGCAGACAGCCGAATTTTTCACCGCGCACGTGGTAGCGGAATGTCATGTCCAGCGAAGTGACGTCCATGACGTCATCGGGATACATGTCCCCCACGACCTGGCCGTCGGGCCGGGCGCACAGGCCTGTGATCGCCACATAGCGGCCGCGCAGGGCCGGCGGCACCTGGTCCCAGACCTGGGCCATCTGATACAGCGCATTGGGATCGAGTTCGTCATCGCTGTCGATGGCGACCAGCCATTCACCCCGAGCCTGGCGCACGCCATTGTTGAAGGCTGTTTTCTTGTGTTGATTGGATTGCCAGATGTAACGGATCGGAAAGCTGGCTTCTTCTTGCCACCCCTGCACCAGCGTGCGGGTATGGTCGGTCGACCCGTCGTCCACCACCACCCATTCAAAGTCCTGGAATGACTGTTCCTGCAAAGACCGGTAGACACGTTCCAGTGTGTGCGCCCGATTGAATGTGGGGGTGACGACAGAAAACAAATGACGCCAGCAAGCCATGCCGGTGAACTCCTCCTGTCCTCAGGGCTTCATGATAGCGGCAAAAAAAAACCACGGACGACGGTGTCCGTGGTTTCCCCGATGCCGAATTGTATGCAAACAATACGGCAGGTCTGGCGCGGATCAGACGCGCTTGACCTTTTCCAGCATCTTGAAGACGCCTTTGGGGGCGCGCACGAATAGACGCTTGAACGCTTTGCCAAGGCAACGGCGCTCGAGCGTGTTGCGCCGCGTGCGTTTGATTTCTGCCATGAGAATCTCCTGGGTATGGGGGCGGGCTTGAATGCAAAACACGCTATTTTAGCAAAGTTCCCTTCTTCTGGCCCTGCAGCGGGCCCTGGCGTCCGGGCGGGTCTGGTAACACATGCATCCGATCTGTTGCCGGAAGCGACAGCGCGCCGCACTGTCCGCAATACCCCTCGGGCCGTGCCGGGCTGCTGCCACCATCCGGCACACGCGCGGATTATGATGGCGCCATGAACGCACCCATCCGCATTTTCGGCGCCCGCCAGAACAACCTGAAGAACCTGGACGTCACCGTCCGCACCGGCGAACTGCTGGTGGTGACCGGCGTCTCCGGCTCGGGCAAATCCTCGTTGGCCTTCGACACCCTGTACGCGGAAGGCCAGCGCCGCTATGTGGAAACCTTTTCGCCCTACGCCCGCCAGTTCCTGGACCGCATGGACAAGCCCCAGGTGGACCGCATCGAGGGCATCCTCCCGGCCATCGCCATCGACCAAGTGAACCCGGTGCGCAATTCGCGCAGCACCGTGGGCACCATGACGGAACTGAACGATCACCTGAAGCTGCTGTACGCGCGCGCAGGCCACCTGCACTGCGCTGGCTGCGCCCGCCCCGTCATGCGCGACAACCCCACCAGCATCCGGCAGCAACTGGATGCCTTGTGCGCCGCCTCCGACCCGCGCCTGGTCGTCACCTTTCCCGTCACGGTGCCGGGCAACTTCACCGAAGACGAGGTGCGCGGCTTCCTGGAGCAGCAGGGCTACACGCGCGTGCACGAACCGGCGGCAGGCGCTGCTGCCGACAGCCAGGCGCAGGTTCCAGTCGCCGCCGCAGCCGCCGCGAAGACGGCTAAGGCCAAGAGCAAGACGACAGCCCCTTCCCGTCGCCTGCACGTCATCCAGGATCGTTTCCGCCTGGGCAATGCCGAGGCCGCCCGGGTCGACGAGGCTCTGGAAACCGCCCTGCGCCAGGGCAATGGCCGGATGACCGTCCACGCCCTGTTCGACGACCACGAAGAAGCCTGGCGCTTCAGCGCCGGGCTGCACTGCGCCCAGTGCGACATCGAATACAGCACCCCGCTGCCCAGCACCTTCTCGTTCAATTCGCCCCTGGGCGCCTGCGAGGCCTGCAAGGGCTTTGGCCGGGTCATGGGCATCGACTACGGCCTGGTCGTCCCCGACGAGACACGCACCCTGCGCGACGGCGCGGTCAAGCCCTGGCAGACCGCCAGCTACAAGGAATGCCAGCAGGAGATGGAACACTACGCCGGCAAGATCGGCATCCGCCTCGACACGCCCTGGCGCGACCTGACGGCGGCGGAAAAATCCTGGGTGATCCACGGCACTCCCGACTGGAAGGGCGGGCCCTCGGCCTGGAAACACCAGTGGTACGGGATCCAGCGCTTCTTCGACTGGCTGGAAACCAAGGCCTACCGGATGCACGTGCGCGTACTGCTGTCCAAATACCGCAGCTACACGCCCTGCCCCGTTTGCCTGGGCGCCCGCCTGAAGGCCGACGCAACCCTGTGGCGCCTGGGCCGGGACACAGGCGCCATCGCCGGCTACCCGCGCTTCAAGCCCGCGCACGCCCGCTGGACGGATGCGCAGCTGGCCGGTCTGCCCGGCCTGGGCCTGCACGACCTGATGCGCCTGCCCATCGAACGCGTGCGCGACTGGTTCGAAAGCATCGAACTGGGACAGGCGCTGGACGGAGCGCTGACCGAACTGCTGGACGAAGTCCGCACCCGGCTGCGCTTTCTGTGCGACGTGGGCCTGGGCTACCTGTCGCTGGACCGGCAGAGCCGCACCCTGTCGGGCGGCGAAGTCCAGCGCATCAACCTGACCACGGCTCTGGGCACCTCCCTGGTCAATACACTGTTCGTGCTGGACGAACCGTCCATCGGACTGCATCCCCGTGACATCCACCGCATCGTGCAGGTCATGCAGCGGCTGCGCAACCACGGCAACACTCTGGTCGTGGTGGAACACGACCCGCAGGTCATGGTGGCGGCAGACCGCATTCTGGACATCGGCCCCGGCCCCGGCGAACGTGGCGGCCACATCGTCTTCGACGGCACCCCGGCGCAGTTGGCGGCGGCCGACACGCTGACCGGCCGCTATTTCGGCGGCCGCGAGCGCATCGAAGCCCCGCGCCCCATGCCTGTAGCGGAAAAAACCCCGCGCCTGCTGCTGCAGGGGGTGCGGGCCAACAATCTGAAGAACATCGATTTTTCCCTGCCCCTGGGGCGGCTGGTATGTCTGACCGGGGTATCGGGGTCCGGCAAGTCCACGCTGGTGCAGGACGTGCTGTACCCGGCCCTGCTGAAACGCATGGGCCGACCGACCGAGGCCCCCGGCGAACACGACGCCCTGCTGGGCGCCGAGCAGATCGCCGACGTCGTCCTGGTGGACCAGACCCCGATCGGCAAGACGGCGCGCTCCAATCCGGCCAGCTACGTCGGCGCCTTCGACGCCATCCGCAAGCTGTTTGCGGCAGCCCCCCTGTCTCAGGAACGCGGCTACACCGCCGGCACCTTCAGCTTCAATACCGGCGACGGACGCTGCCCGGGCTGCGGCGGCACCGGCTTCGAACACGTGGAAATGCAGTTCCTGTCGGACGTCTACCTGCGCTGCCCCGACTGCAATGGCCACCGCTTCCGCCCCCAGATCCTGGAAGTGCGCATCGAGCACCTGGGCCGCACCGCATCCATCAACGAAGTCCTGGACATGACGATCAGCGAGGCCCTGGAATTCTTCAAGGGCCTGCGCGACGTGCAGTGGGGACTGGCGCCACTGGCCGACGTCGGCCTGGAATACGTGCGCCTGGGCCAGCCGGTGCCCACGCTGTCCGGGGGCGAAGCCCAGCGCCTGAAACTGGCCGGGCACCTGGCCCAGGCAGCCAAATCCCGCGCGCCACAGGGCATGCTCAAGGGTAGCC
The DNA here is from genome assembly GCF_034674885.1 of Castellaniella sp. Lineage (GTDB taxonomy): Bacteria > Pseudomonadota > Gammaproteobacteria > Burkholderiales > Burkholderiaceae_B > Castellaniella. The sequence goes on along the minus strand of NZ_JAUCDS010000013.1, from coordinate 72,199 downwards.
TGCTGCTGTTCGACGAACCAACGACCGGCCTGCACTTCGATGACATCGCCCGGCTGATGCGGGCCTTTCGCAAGCTGCTGGCCGCCGGGCATTCGCTGCTGATCATCGAGCACAATCTGGACGTGATCCGCGCAGCGGACTGGATCATCGACCTGGGGCCGGAAGGCGGCGACCAGGGTGGGCGCATCATGGCGCAGGGTTCGCCCGAACAACTGATGCAACACGCCGGATCCCATACCGGCCAGGCCCTGGATGAGTACGAACACAGGGCAGTCCTTGCGGACTGCCCTGTGCCTGACGAATCCGAGCGGCATGCAGGCCGCGAGGTGGTACAGAACTGTGGCAGCCCGGCGCTGATGCTGCGGGAACCCGCGCCCCGGCCACCGCTTGCCTCCGCCAGCGCCGACATTCACATCGTCAACGCCCGCGAGCACAACCTGAAGGGCATCGAAGTCCACATTCCGCGCAATGCCTTCACCGTCATCACAGGAGTGTCAGGGTCGGGAAAATCCACGCTGGCCTTCGACATCCTGTTCAACGAAGGACAACGCCGCTATCTGGAATCCCTGAACGCCTATGCCCGCGCCATCGTGCAGCCGGCCGGCAAGCCCGACGTGGACGCCATCTACGGCATACCGCCGACCGTGGCCATCGAGCAGCGCACCAGCCGGGGAGGGCGCAAGTCCACCGTGGCGACCATGACGGAAATCCACCACTTCCTGCGTCTGTTGTACGTCCGCCTGGGCACGCAGATGTGCCCGGATTGCCACGTGCCGGTCGCGCCCCAGACACCGGAACAGATCGTCGCCCAGCTGCTGCGTGATCATGCGGGCGACCATATCGGGCTGCTGGCCCCGCTGGTCGTGGCCCGCAAAGGCTATTACACAGACCTGGCCAAATGGGCAGCCTCGCACGGCCACACCCATCTGCGCGTGGACGGCGCCTTCATCCCGGTCGCCCCCTGGCCGCGCCTGGATCGCTACCAGGAACACACGATCGAACTGCCGGTACGCGACCTGATCGTGGACGTCCGCGACGAGGCCGGGCTGCGAGACGCCGTGCGCGCGGCGCTGGCGCTGGGCCATGGCAGCTTCCGTGTCCTGACCGGACTGACGACGGCAGGTCCCGCCACGATCGAGGGCCGCCGAGGGGCAGGCCTGGCCCCCGACCCGCTGTTGCTGACCTTTTCCATCAAGCGGGCCTGCCCAAGCTGTGGCACCAGCTTCCCCGAACCCGATCCACGCCTGTTCTCCTACAACTCGCGCCACGGCTGGTGCCCAGGATGCTTCGGCACGGGGTTGTCCCTGGCAGGCTTCACGGAAGAACAGACCGGCGAGGAATCCAACTGGCTGGAAGGCAACCCGGAGGACGCCCTGTCGGTCTGCCCCCAATGCCACGGCCAGCGGCTCAACCGCGTAGCCCTGGCCTTCCGCTGGCATGAGCGTTCCATCGCCGAGCTGGCTGCCCTGCCCGTCAGCGACGCCCAGCGTTTCTTCCTGGGCCTGGGCACACAGGGACGCGAGGCCGAGATCGCCCGCGACGTCCTGACGGAAATTCGTGGCCGCCTGGACTTCATGATGGACGTGGGGCTGGGCTACCTGGCCCTGGACCGTGCCGCCCCCACGTTGTCGGGCGGCGAAGCCCAGCGCATACGCCTGGCCGCGCAGCTGGGTTCGAACCTGCAGGGTGTGTGCTACGTGCTGGACGAGCCCACCATCGGTCTGCACCCGCGTGACAACCGCATCCTGCTGGACGCCCTGAGCCGCCTGGAAGGCAACGGCAATACCCTGGTGGTCGTCGAACACGATGAAGACACCATCCGCCGCGCCGAACACGTGATCGACATCGGCCCGGGGGCCGGGACGCGCGGCGGCATGGTGGTCGCCCAGGGCACAGTGGCCGACATCGCACGCCATCCGGCGTCGCTGACCGGTCGCTACCTGCGCGAACCACTGCGCCATCCCATGAACGGCCGTCGAGCCGTGGACGCGCAGACACCGGCCATCGAGGTCGTCGACGCCAACCTGCACAATCTGCGCCAGGCCCGGGCCCGCATCCCCTTGGGACGCCTGACCGTCGTGACCGGGGTTTCGGGGTCGGGAAAGTCCACCCTGGCCCGCGAAGTGCTGCTGGACAACCTCAGCCGCCGGATCAACAGCCGCCTGTCCGTTCCCTGGCAGGGCTGCCGCGACATTCGCGGCTGGGAGGCCGTGGACCGGGTGCTGGAAGTCGACCAGACGCCCATCGGCAAGACCCCCCGGTCCTGCCCGGCCACCTACGTCGGTTTCTGGGACGACATCCGCAAGCTCTACGCCAGCACGCGCGAATCGCGCCTGCGCGGCTGGACGGGATCGCGCTTTTCCTTCAATACCGGCGATGGCCGCTGCCCGGAATGCGAAGGCCAGGGCATGCGCACCATCGAAATGAGCTTCCTGCCGGACGTCAAGGTGCCTTGCGAAGCCTGCCACGGAGCGCGCTTCAACCAGGAAACCCTGGGCGTGGCCTGGAACGGGCGCAGCGCCGGCGACGTGCTGCGCATGGAAGTCGATGACGCCATCGGCCATTTCGCCGCGCACCGCAAGATCGCCCGCGCCCTGCAGCTGATGCAGGACGTCGGCCTGGGCTATCTGACCCTGGGCCAGCCCTCCCCCACCCTGTCGGGCGGCGAGGCCCAGCGCATCAAGCTGGTCACGGAACTGACCAAGGCTCATCTGGACGAAGGCGTGCTGCGTACCGGGCGGGCATCCCGCGCGCCCCACACCCTGTACGTGCTGGACGAGCCCACGGTCGGGCTGTCGACCGCCGATGTGGAAAAGCTGATCGGCGTGCTGCATCGGCTGGTCAATGCAGGCCACACGGTCGTGGTCATCGAACACAACCTGGATGTCATGGCCGAAGCCGACTGGATCATCGACCTGGGGCCGGAAGGCGGCGACCAGGGCGGCCAAGTCGTGGCCCAGGGCAGCCCGGAACAGCTGTGCGCGACTCCGACCCATACGGGTCGCATCCTGGCGGAATTTCTGCAGCGCGCTCCGGCCACGGCATGAATCCACCATCCGGCTGTCTGTTCGAAAACCGCCTGAGCGGCTGGTCGCTGCAGCTGGATGACCCAGCGGGCAGGATCGCAGTCCACCGGCGATCCGACCTGCCCGCCGCCTGGGCCGCCATCGAGTCCGCCCGGCGGGCGGGCTGCTGGGTTGCCCTGCTGCTGGATTACGAGCTGGGGACATGGCTGGATGACGGCCTCGGCCTGTCCGATCCGTACAGCCAGGATGCGGATGCCCTGCCCCGGCTGACCGCCCTGGTGTACGCGCAGGCACGGGAACAAGGCCAGTGGGCCCCTAACGTGGGGCCCGACAGCCCTGCGTCCCCGCCCGCGCGAGACGCATCGGCCCTGCTGTCCGGCGCACTGGATCTGAGGCTGCGCTGCGGCCGGACCCGGACGGAACATGCGCGGGCCATCAGCGCCATTCGCCAGGGGATCGCGCGCGGCGACTACTACCAGGTGAACTACACCATGCCGCTGACGCCGGACTGGCCGACCGGGCTGTCGCCCGTGCAGGTCTACCAGGACCTCACGGCCCGGCACCCCGTGTCACACGCGGCCTGCCTGCAGGACGGGGAACGCTGGGTGCTGTCGCTCTCGCCCGAACTGTTCGTCGCCCGCCAGGGCAGCCTTCTGACGACCCGCCCGATGAAGGGCACGGCCCCCCGTCACGCTGATCCGATACGAGATCGACACGCGGCCGACACCCTGCTGCGCAGTGAAAAGAACCGTGCCGAGAACCTGATGATCGTCGACCTGCTGCGCAACGACCTCGGGCGCATCGCCACGCCAGGCACCGTCCGCGTGCCGGCGCTCTTCAGCCTGGAAGGCTACCCGTCCGTCTGGACCCTGACGTCCACCGTACAGGCAGAAGCGCCGGACGTGCCCATATCCCGGGTGCTGCAGGCCCTGTTTCCCTGTGGATCAGTGACGGGCGCGCCCAAGATCGCCGCCATGCGGGCCATCCGGACGCTGGAAAACCGGCGCAGGGGCATCTACTGCGGCAGCGTGGGATGGCTGGCGCCCAACGGCGATTTTTCCCTGAACGTCGCCATCCGGACCATCGAGGTGCGCGACGGCCAGGCGCTGTTCGGCGTCGGCGGTGGTATCGTTGCCGATTCCCGGGCCGATGAGGAATGGCGGGAATGCCGATGGAAAGCCAGGATCCTGGACCGCTGGAATCCCTATGACGACGACACCCGCCCCCGCCCTGATTGAAACCATGCGCCTGGAGCAGGGCCGGATTGCCCTGTGGCCCGGCCACCGGGCGCGGCTGCTGGCCTCGGCCGCCGCGCTGGGCTACCCCCTGGACCCTGCCGCGCTTGACGCCCGGGTGTCGGCCAGCCTGCACGCCGCAGCTTCGACACCCGGATCGGCCGGCCTCCCTGGAGCCGTATGGCGCCTGCGCCTGCTGCTGACGTCAGACGGACTGCTCTCACTGGAAGCGGCGCTGTTGCCGGATACCCCCGCCCCGGTCCGGCTGGCAATTGCGTCGGACGTCCTGGACGACGTGACTGCAGACACCGCTGCCGGACACCGTGACCTGCCGCCAACCGATGCCCGCTTCCCAGACGACTTCTGGCGACGACACAAGACCACCCGCCGCCCCTGGTTCGCCGCCGCCCAGGATTGGCTGCGGGCCCACCCGGATCATTTCGATCTGGTGTTCGACGATGCCACGGACGGATTGCGCGAAGGCAGCCGCTGCAACCTCTACCTCCGCGATCCGCAAGGCCGCTGGCTGACCCCGACTGCAACCGGCAGCCTGCTGCCCGGTGTCCAGCGCCAATGGCTGCTGGATCAGGGCCTGGCTCACGAAGCGGCCCTGAGCCTGGCCGATCTGCGCGCCGCGCCCGCCCTGAGAATCTCCAACGCCCTGCGAGGCTGGCTGGATGCGCAGCTGGATCCGGCAGACTGAACCGGGCACTGGGCAGAAACACAGACTGGTCACATGCACAGCTTTACCTCATCCACATGATCATTTAGAATCGGACGGTTGCCCTGCAGGGTGGGCAATTTTTTTCAACCTCCAGGCGTTCACTGGCCTTCCCAGGCCGCACGCCGAAGACAGAACTCAAGAACCCATGCCGCCGCCACATTCCGCTCAAGTCCATGTCATTCAGCCCACGCCATTTGTGGCGCGCCTCTTCAAGCTGATGCTGTGCGCCGGCGCAGTGGCCCTGGCCGGGTGCGCCACCCAGCCCCGCCAGACGGCAGATGCAAACTCCAATCACCTGCTGCGCGACAGCTACCTGCTCAGCACCCAGTCCGACCCCCTGGGCGCCTGGCTGGACAAAAAAGACCAGCTCGCTGTCGATTATCCCCAGTCCGATGTCCCCTCCAGCCAGCTCCCCAAGACCATGGCGGCCACTGCCCTGAAATTCCTGGGGGTCAAATACCGCTACGGCGGGGATGCGCCCGGCGAAGGCTTCGATTGCAGCGGTCTGGTGGCCTATGCGGCAGAAAAATCCCTGGGATTGAAACTGCCGCGCACCGCCAGCAGCCAGGCCCAGGAAGGCATCTCGATCGACCGTGACGAACTGCGCCGTGGCGACCTGGTGTTCTTCAATACGCGGGGCCGACGTTTCTCACACGTCGGCATCTACCTGGGCAACCACCAGTTCGTGCATGCGCCGCGCACCGGCGCCGCCATCCGCGTCGAAAGCATGGACATCGCCTACTGGCGAAAGCGCTACAACGGCGCCCGCCGCCTGAAACCCCAGGCCGAAACCGCACAACGCTGACCCTCGCACCGCAGCCGCATGCCAGGCCCGGGACTGCAGTTTCGCAGGCTCAGTGCAGGCGCGCACCGGCATCCGCCCGCAAAGGGCAGGCCTTGCAATAGCCACACTGATCGAGCGCCCGCTGCATGCTGCATACCGACCGCCTGCAGGTCAACACGCGTACCCCAGCCCGCTGCGCAGCCGCCCGGAATGTCTTCATGACGTTGTGTCCCAGGAAATCCGTCAGCAGGATCACCAGGTCCGTGCCGGACGGCAAGGCCGGCGCTTTCTTCTGATGGGACGGGTCCCGGCCGCTGATGTGATGCCGAACGGCGATATTGTGATCGCGCAGCAGGTCCGGAATGTTGCCCAGCCGGTCTGCGCCGACGATCAATGCACTGACTTGAGACTGCGCCATGAAAGTGGCTCCTGGAATGGAACGGGAAGAAATCGGCTTCCTTAATTGAACATAAATAATAATCATTCTTATTCAAGAACGCAATTCTCACGTGACCTACTCCCCACCGCTGCCGTGGACACCCCGGAGGATTACCTCCTATTTGCGGACACGTTGCGGTGATTTTCAGTAGACCGTCAGAGAATATTCAGAGGTTTGTTACGTTACAAAGCGCAGAATGGAACGCAAAGCAACCCTTAGGAGACACGTTCCATGCATACCTTATTTCGGCATAGCCTGCCCTGCGCGGCCGTCGCGCTGGCCCTGGCGCTGGCCAGCGGAGCCAGTCAGGCGGCGGACAACCAGATTCTGCTGGGCGCATCCGTCCAGCTGACGGGGCCGGTGGCCAACACCGGCCGCTATTACAACGACGCCTACAAGCTGGCGGTCGACCAGATCAACCGCAAAGGTGGTGTCACGATCGGTGGGAAAAAATACACCCTGGCCCTGAAGATCTACGACAACCAGTCCGACGTCAACCTGAGCGTGCGCCAATACACGCAACTGGTGTCTCAGGACAAGGTCAACTTCCTGTTGGGACCGTTCGCCAGCAATTTCGCCCTGGCCGATTCGGCGGTCTCGGAAAAATACCAGATTCCCATGGTCCAGGGCGGCGGCGCCTCGGACCAGATCTTCTCGCGCGGCTTCAAGTACGTCTTCGGCACCCTGGCGCCGGCCAGCGACTATTTCGGCAGCACGATCAAGATGTTCAAGCAACTGAAGCCTGAACCCTCCAAGGTCGCCCTGCTGTACGCGGACGATTCCTTCGACGTGTCCGTGGCCAAGGGCACCCGGCCGCTGCTGAAGGACGCCGGCGCCGATACCGTGCTGGACGAGCGCTACAGTTCCAACGCCAGCGACTTCAACACCCTGCTGTCGCAGATCAAGTCCAAGCAGGCGGATGCCGTGCTGGTTGCTGGCCACGAAACGGAAATCCTGAACTTCATCCGCCAGGCGAAAAGCCTGGACGTCTCGCCGAAGTTCTATTCCTTCACCGTGGGCGTGCCCAGCGAGGACTTCCGCAAGGCTCTGGGCAATGACGCTGACTACGCCTTCGGCATGACGGCCTGGCTGCCCAGCGAGGCCCTGAAGGATGACTGGTTCGGCGACGCCGCCCAGTTCGCCAAGGCCTGGGGCGCGCAGTACCGCTACGAACCGGACTATCACGCGGCATCGGGCGTCTCCGACGTGGAAGCCATCGTCAAGGCCATCGAAAAAGCCGGCACGCTGGAGCCGAAGGCTGTCCGCAACGCGCTCGCCGCCAGTGACTTCAATAGCCTGTATGGCCACATCAAGTTCGCCGACAACGGCCAGATCCATCTGGACCAGACCGTGATTCAAGTGCAGAACGGCAAGCCGGTGGCCGTATTCGACGGGGACAAATTCATGACCCAGCCGAAATACCCGATGCCCGACTGGTCGAAGCGCTGATCCGCCCCGCCCCCCGGAGACACCGCCTTGGACCTTCTGCTGCAAGTCCTCATCAACGGCATCCTGCAGGGCGGGCTGTACGCCATCGTGGCGCTCGGCCTGGCCCTGGTCTGGGGGGTGCTCAATATCGTCAATCTCTCGCATGGCGCCTTCATCATGCTGGGCGCCTACATCTCCTGGTACAGCTTTCAATGGCTGCACCTGGACCCCTTCCTGGGGCTGCCGCTGACGGCAGTCCTGATGTTCGTCGTGGGCTACGCCATCCAGCGCGGCATCCTGAACCTGATCGTGCGCGCGCCCATGTTCAACACACTGCTGATCACCTTCGGGATGGAGGTCGTGCTGACCTACCTCGCCCAGCTGGTGTTCTCGGCCGATTTCCGCACCATCAATCCCGCCTATTCCGGGCAGAACATCACCCTGCTGGGGCTGACGATCCCGCTGGTGCGGCTGGCCGCCTGCAGCGTGGCCATCGCCCTGACGCTGATCATGTGGTATTTTCTGCTGCGGACCCGCCTGGGCCGGGCCATCCGGGCCACGGCTCAGAACCTGTCGGCGGCCCGGCTGTACGGCGTCGAACCGCGCCACCTGTACGCCGTCACCTTCGGCCTGGGCCTGGCACTGGCTGGCGCGGCCGGCGGCCTGTACGGCACCGTCTCGCAGATCAACCCCTACATCGGCGCCACCCTGACGGCCAAATCCTTCGCCATCGCCATCATCGGCGGCCTGGACACGCCGCTGGGCGTGATCGCAGGCGGCCTGATCCTGGGACTGATCGAATCCCTGACCACGCTGTACATCGGCCCCACCTACGCTGACGTCGCCAGCTTCGGCGTGCTGCTCCTGGTGCTGATCGTGCGGCCCACCGGCCTGCTGGGGAGAACCGCATGAACATCTGGCGCCCCATCCTGATCGCTGCAGCGCTGGTCGCGCTGGCCCTGCTGCCCTGGTACGGATCCGACACCATCATCCAGTTCGGCATCAGCACCCTGCTGCTGGCCGTGCTGGCGCAGGGCTGGAACATCATCGGCGGCTATACCGGCTACCCGTCCTTCGGCAATTCCGTGTTCTATGGCCTGGGCGCCTATGGCGTGGGCATCGCCATGGTTCAGTGGCAACTGCCCTTCGCCGTGGGCATGGCCTTTGGCGTCGTGCTGGCCGTGATCTTCGCCTTCCTGCTGGGCATTCCGGTACTGCGCCTGAAGGGCCACTATTTCGCCATCGCGACCCTGGCCCTGGCGCAGATCATGGCGGCCATCGTCTCCAACGTGCCGCTGGCGGGGCAGAACATCGGTCTGGTGCTGCCACCGCTGAACGACGACCGGATGTTCTACGAACTGGCGCTCATCCTGCTGGTGGCTGCGACCCTGACCGTCTGGTGGCTGACCCGCAGCCGCTTTGGCTTCGGCCTGATCGCCATCCGCGAAAACGAGGAAGGCGCCGTCGTCATGGGGGTGGACACGACCCGCTACAAGGTCCTGGCCTTCGCCCTGGCCGGCGTGTTCAGCGCACTGGCCGGCGGCATCCAGGCTTACTGGATCACCTTCCTGGACCCGGGCAGCGCATTCGACATCACCCTGAACGTCAAGATGATCATCATGGCGGTGTTCGGCGGCCCCGGCACGATCCTGGGACCGATCGTCGGTTCCTTCATCCTGTCGGCCATCTCCGAACTGCTGTCCAGCGAGGTCACCAGCATTGCCGGCCTGTTCTTCGGCATCGTCATCGTCGTCGCCGTGGTGTTGATGCCACGCGGCCTGGCCGACGTGGTACGGCGTTTCCACCGCCTGGGCTGGCGTTATTTCATCGACAACATCCGGACGAACCGCATATGAGCCCGATTCTGGAAGCCCGACAGCTCACGCGCCGTTTCTCGGGATTGGTCGCGGTCCACGACGTCAGCTTTTCCCTGTCGCCCGGTGAAATACTGGGCTTCATCGGCCCCAACGGCGCCGGCAAGACCACGCTGATCAGCCTGCTCAGCGGCACCCTGGATCCTTCCGAAGGCGAGGTCTGGTTCGACGGGCGACGCATCGACCGCATGGCCGCATTCCGCCGCGCGCGCCTGGGTATCGGGCGCACCTTCCAGATCATGCAGCCCTTTCCGGGCCTGTCGGTCCTGGACAACGTCGCCGTCGGTGCCCTGTTCGGGCGCGGCCAGGGAGAAGCGAAACTGTCCAGGGCCCGCGCCAACGCCCGCGAATGCCTGCAGTTCGTCGGCCTGGGCAAGCACGTGGACCAAAGGGCCGAAGACCTGGGCGGACCGGACCGCAAGCGCCTGGAACTGGCCAAGGCCCTGGCCATGCAACCGCGCGTACTGCTGTGCGACGAGGTCATGGCCGGCCTGAACCTGGTGGAGATCGACGAGGTCATCGACATCATCCGCAAGGTGCGCGACACCGGCATCAGCATCATCGTCATCGAGCACGTGATCAAGGCCATCCGCAACCTGTCGGACCGCATCATGGTGCTGCACCACGGCGAAAAGATCGCCGACGGAGCGCCCGACAGCGTCCTGAACGACCCGCGCGTGGTCGAAGCCTATCTGGGAAAGAAACGCACATGAGCTCCACGCCTTCGACACATACGCCGCTGCTGCAGGTCCAGGGCTTGTCGGCCGGCTACGGCCTGGTGCAGGTGCTGCACGACATCACCCTGGAAGTGCGCGAAGCCGAATTTCTGGCCCTGGTCGGCAGCAATGGCGCGGGCAAGACCACCTTGCTGCGGGTTCTGTCCGGCCTGCTGCCCAGCCAATCAGGCCGCATCACGTGGGCTGGCGCCGACATCCAGGGCCACACGCCCGACCAGATCTTCCGCCAGGGGATCGTCCAGGTTCCCGAGGGCCGCCAGCTCTTTCCCCGCATGTCGGTGCAGGACAATCTTCTGATGGGCGCCTACCGGCGCGCGGACACAGCCGCCATCCGCACCGATCTGGAACAGGTGTACGCCCAGTTCCCGCGCATGGCCGAACGCCGCCGCCAGCTGGCCGGCAGCATGTCGGGCGGCGAACAGCAGATGTGCGCCATGGCACGCGCACTGATGGCGCGCCCGCGCCTATTGCTGGTGGATGAAATGAGCCTGGGCCTGGCGCCCATCATCGTCGATCAGCTGATGGAGAGCCTGGCGACCATCCGCGACCAGGGGGTCACGGTGCTGCTGGTCGAACAGGATATCCACTTGGCCCTGGCGGCGGCGGACCGCGCCTACGTGCTGGAAACCGGCCATATCGTGCAGGAAGGCCCGGCCGGCCAACTGATCGAGGACCCCGAACTGAGACGGGCCTATCTGGGCGTGTAGCGCCCAGGGGATCAGGCGACTTCGCGCACCGCCGGCGTCGGCTGGGAAACGGCCTCGGACACCCGGTCGCGCGTCAGTTCGGGCGCCAGCATTTCCATCAGCACGTACACATAATCCCGCAGGAAGACGCCGCGTTTGATGGCGACGCTGGTGGTGTGCTTGCCGAACAGATGACCGGCCGGCAGCCCCACCAGGCCTTTGTCGCGACGCGGGTCGAAGGCCACGCCTGCGATGATGCCGATGCCCAGGCCGATGTCGGCATAGGTCTTGACCACGTCCGCGTCGATGGCCTCCAGCACGATGTCGGGCGTGATGCCCGCCTGCTCGAAGGCGGCGTCGATGGCCCGACGCCCCGAGAAAGCCCGATCGTACGTGACGATGGGGTATTGGGCCAGATGCTCCAGCGACAGGTTACGGGCGGCGCTGGACGTCAGGCTGGTCAGGGGATGATCGGGCGGCACCACCAGCGTGTGTTCCCAGGCATAGACCGGCAAGGCCACCAGGCCCGGTGTATCTGCCAGGGTTTCGGTGGCGATGGCCAGATCGGCCTGTTCGTGCAGCACCAGGCGGGCCAGGTGTTCGGGATTGCCCTCGGCCAGCGAAACGTGCACTTTCGGAAAGCGCGCCCGGAAGGCCGGGATCACGCGCGGCAGCAGGTAGCGGGCCTGTGTGTGGGTGCAGGCGATGACCAGGGCGCCTTCGTCGCGCTGGGCGAATTCATCGCTGACCTTTTTCAGGTTGTCCACTTCGCGCATGATGCGGTCGATGACGGTGGACACGGCCTGCCCCGGCTTGGTCAGGCCCTTCAGGCGTTTGCCGTGGCGCTCGAAGATCTTGATGCCCAGCTCGTCCTCGAATTCGATGATGGCTTTCGACACCCCGGGTTGCGAGGTATACAGGGCCCGGGCGGCTTCGGTCAGATTGAAGTTGCGGCGGATGGTTTCGCGGACGAAACGGAATTGCTGGAGATTCATATGCCATGGCCCTATAGGAACAGCCATTATATGGAATATGGAACGCCTTTTATATTATTTTTTGTTATTTGTTTAGTTCGTCGGATGGACATGCCACAGGGCGCCGGAAAGGTTCTGAGACCCTGCCGACGCCCTGTGCATCACGCCTGCAACAGCCGACGCGTTACCTCATGGCGATGGTCGTGTTCACGTCCGTGGGATGCGCCTGCCAGCGAGCCGTGATGGTCTTGGTCTGCGTCCAGAAGTAGATGGACTGGCGGCCATTGGGACCCAGGTCGCCCAGTTTCGACGCCCGCGACCCCGTGAAGCTGAACCAGGCCACCGGCACCGGGATGGGGATGTTGATCCCCACCTGGCCGACGTCGACGTGATTCTGGAAGTAGCGAGCATGCCCGCCATCCTGGGTGAAAATCGACGTGCCATTGCCATTGGGATTGGCGTTGATGAATTCGACGGCTTCTTCCAGAGTATCGACCAGCACCACGGACAGCACCGGCCCGAAGATTTCTTCCTGGTAGATGCTCATGTCGGCCTTGACCTTGCTGAACACGGTAGGGCCGACGAAATTGCCCTGCTCGTAGCCAGGGACCTTGATCCCGCGCCCATCGAGCACCAGATCGGCGCCTTCGTCCACACCCTTCTGGATGAAGCCTTCGACGCGTTTCTTGGCCGCTGGCGAAATCAGGGGGCCCAGGTCTGCCTTGCGGTCGGTGCCGATATTGACCTTCAGTTTCTTGGCCCGCTCGACGAAGTCCGGCAGCCATTTCTGCGCCTCGCCGACCAGCACCAGCACCGAAATCGCCATGCAGCGTTCGCCGGCCGCGCCGAAGGCGGCCCCCAGCATGGAATTCAGGGCGGCCTCGCGGTCGGCGTCCGGCATGATGACGCTGTGGTTCTTGGCCCCCATCATGGCCTGGCAGCGCTTGCCGGCGTTGGACGAGCGGCGATAGATTTCCGTACCCACGCGCGTCGAACCGATGAACGACACGGCCTTGATGTCCGGGTGATCGCACAGGGTATTGGCCACGTCCGGGCCGCCGTGCACGACGTTCAGGACCCCCGGCGGCAGGCCGGCTTCCAGGGCCAGTTGCGCCACCATCAGCGACGCGCTCGGGTCCTGTTCTGACGGCTTGTAGACGAAGGTATTGCCCATGGTGACGGCAATCGGGAACATCCAGCAGGGCAGCATCACGGGGAAGTTGAAGGCCGTGATCCCGGCGCAGACGCCCAGCGGCTGCAGCACGTTGTAGACGTCGATGCCGGTGGCGGCATTTTCGGCGTAATCGCCCAGTTGCAGCACATTGGCCGACACGGCGTGTTCCACGCCTTCCAGGCCGCGCGCGACTTCGCCCTCGGCATCGGGCAGGGTCTTGCCGTGTTCGCGGGACAGGACTTCGGCGATCTTGCCGGTGTTTTCACGCAGCAGGTGTGCCAGGTCGTTCATGATCTGGCGGCGTTTGGCCTGGCTGACGGAACGCCAGGTCTTGAAGGCTTCCTTGGAATTGGCAATGGCCCGCTCGACCTCGGCCGGCGTGGCGAACGGCACCCGCGCCACCACTTCCTGGGTCGCCGGATTGATGATGTCGCGCCATTCGGTAGTTTCGGACTGGACCAGTTTCCCGTCGATCAGTAGCGGGACACGTGGAATATCGCTCATGCAAGTCTCCTGGTTGAAATCGGTTGGATTCCGCAGGGCGGGCTGCCCGGAGTCCTGCCCGGTCAACCCGTACAGGACACTCGTGGCGCGGCGCCTCATGTCATGTCCCAGTGTAGTTGTGTAAAAAACTTATTACCATGAAAATATTTGCACATTGGTTGACGATATTTGCACAAGCCATGACGGACTGGGACGCGATTCGCTATTTTCTGGAAGTCGCCCGCACGCAGCGGGCCAGCGCAGCCGCACTGCGCCTGGGTGTGCAGCACAGCACCGTGACACGGCGCATCCGGGGCCTGGAACTGGACCTGGGCATCACCCTGTTTGAGAAATCCCGCGCCAGCGGCTTCACCCTGACGGAGGAAGGTCAGCGATTCTTTGCCTACGCGGAACAAGTCGAAAGCGCGCTGCTGGCCGCCCGCGAGGCCCTGTCCGGATCCGCTCAGGGGCCTTCCGGCCACCTGCGCATCGGATCGACCGAGGGCTTCGGCAGCACCATCCTGACGCCCCTGATGATCGACTTCCAGCGCCGCCACCCAGGCATGACCCTGGACATCATGCCGGTGCCGCGCTACATCAGCCTGTCCAAGCGCGAGGCCGACATCGCCATCGCCCTGGAGCGCCCGCAGCGCGGCCCCTATCTGTGCACCAAGCTGGCCGACTACACCTTGCAGCTCTATGGCACGCAGGACTACCTGGATCGCCAGCCGCCCATCCGCCACCGTCACGATCTGGAGCGGCACCGCTTCATCGGCTATGTGGACGAGCTTCTGTTCAGCGACCGCCTGCGCTATCTGGATGATCTGGCGCCGGCCGCCAACGTGGTGTTTCGCAGCACCAGCGTGCTGGCCCAGTATCAGGCCGTGCTGGGCGGCCAGGCCCTGGCCATCCTGCCGTGTTTCCTGGCTGCGCAGGACTCGCGCCTGGCGCCGGTCCTGGCGCGCGACATCCACGTCACCCGCAGCTTCTGGATGTACTGCCACGAAGACCTGCGCCAGACCCGGCGCGTCATGGCCCTATGGGATTACCTGAAGCATGCCATCGACCTGAATCGCGACCTGCTGCAAGGCGGCAGCCGGACCCTGCGCACGCCTGCCGAGGACTGGCTGCCTTCGTATGGCGCTCAGGTGCCGGCGGCCTGATGCGAATTCCGGCCTATACGGGCCTGGCCGCTGCTGAAGCTGCCTGCCGGCGAGGCCTGGGCATGCGGGTGCGCCGCCACAGCATCCCCAGCCCCAAGGCCAGGAACAGGGCATGGACCAGCCAGACTCCCAGCCCGAAGGACAGCACCCCGCTGCCGATCCAGCCGCGCGACAGATTGATCAGATTCATGTAGAGCAGCGCCAGCAGCCCGGCCAGCAGCAGATCGCCAGAACGCCCCAGGCGCGGGTTCACCGCGCCCAGCGGCAAGGCGATCAGCGCCAGGTTCAGCACAGAAAGCGGCAAGGCCAGGCGCCACATCAGCTGGGACAGGGATTCATTGTCTCCACGTACCACGAGATCCAGCGTCGGCCGCGCCTTGATTTCCTGCAACGCCTTCTGGCGGGCGGTTTCCAGGGCCCCGGGGTCGGTACGGCTTTCGATCCGCACGCCATAGCGCTGGAAATCCAGCAGCCGCAGTTCCGGAGTGCCCGGTTTCAGGTCATAGCGATGCCCCGGACCCAGCACCAGGAAACGGTCGCCGTTGGCTTCTGTGCGGATGGCAGCGCTGTCGGCGGTGACGATGCTCAGCCAATCGGGCTCGATGATGCGGGCCACGACACGGCCCAGCTCGTCATCGGGACGCGAAGGCGATTCCGCGAAGAACACGCGCTTCCCGTCGTCGGTTTCGATGAACTGCCCGGCCGTGACCTTGGACAGGTCGGAGCGCTGCTCGAAGCGCTGGCGATATTCGGCAATCTGTCCGTAAGCCCAGGGCGAGGCCGACAAGGTCAGCACGGCCACCACGGCGGCCACCGGCAGAGCAAACATCATGACGGGGCGCAGCCAGTCGGTCAGGGAAAGGCCGCTGGCGAACCAGACGGGCATTTCCGATTCGCGGTAGCTGCGCGTGACGGTCGTCAGGACTGCCACGAACAGCGTCACCGACAGGATCACCGGCAGCGCCGTGATGCTGGAAAAGGCCGCCAGCCCCAGCACGACGTTGGCGCCGATATCGCCATTGGCGGCCTGGCCGAGCAGCCGCACGATCAGCACGCTGAGCCAGACCACCAGCAAGGTGGAAAACACGATGCCAGCATGGCTGGTGATTTCGGAAAAGACGGCGCGCTTGAACAATGACATGGGAAAATGCGGAATAATGGGCCGTCAATCCCAAACGGGCGCAATTGCCTGCGAATCGGCTGATTGCCGCCCGCGCGCCGCTGGATCTAAGGAAATACGAATGGAATTTAGCACAAGCACCACGACTACCCTGCATACCTTGAAAACCCAGGCCCTGGCGGTCGGCGTGTTCCAGGATGGCATCCTGAGTCCCGCAGCCGACGCGCTGGACCAGGCGTCCGGCGGTGCGATCCGCGCGGTCGTCCAGTCGGAATTCGACGCGGCGCCGGGCAGCTGCCTGACTCTGCACGCGCCGGTCGGCATCGCGGCGGCCCGTGTCATTTTACTCGGCCTTGGCCGCCAGGACAGCCTGACGGCCGCCACCCTGGCCAAGGCGCACCAGGCGTTCGCAGGCTACTGCGTGCGCGCCGGCGTCAGCACGGCAGTATCCACCCTGTGCGCCCTGGCCATCGCGGATGCCCCCCTGACGGACTGCGCCCGCGCGGCGGCCCGCCTGGTCAGCGCCGCAGCCTACCGCTACGACCAGACCTTCAGCCAGGCCAAGCCGGCCATCAAACTGCGCAGCTTCACCCTGCACTTGTCCCGCGCCAAGGCCGCCCAGGCCAAGATCGGCCTCGAACAAGGCGCCGCCATCGGCGCGGGCGTCAATCTGGCCCGCTTGCTGGGCGACCTGCCCCCCAACGTCTGCACCCCCACCTACCTGGGGCAGACGGCGCGCAGCCTGGCAAAGCAATTCAAGACCCTGAAGGCCGAAGTCCTGGATCAGAAGAAGATCGAAGCCCTGAAAATGGGCTCTTTCCTGTCAGTAGCGCGGGGGTCGACCGAACCGCCCGCCTTCATCGTGCTGCGCCACACACCCAGCAAACCGACCGACCGCAAGGCCGCCCCGATCGTGCTGGTCGGCAAGGGCATCACTTTCGACGCCGGCGGCATTTCCCTGAAGCCCGGCCCCGGCATGGACGAAATGAAATTCGACATGTGCGGCGCAGCCAGCGTCCTGGGCACCATGCGTGCCGTGGCGGAACTCGACCTGCCGCGCGAAATCATCGGCATCGTGCCCAGCTGCGAGAACCTGCCCAGCGGTTCAGCCGTCAAGCCCGGGGACATCATCACCAGCCTGTCGGGACAGACCATCGAAGTCCTGAACACCGATGCCGAAGGCCGCCTGATCCTGTGCGACGCCCTGACCTACGCGGAACGCTTCAAACCCGCAGCGGTGATCGACGTCGCCACCCTGACCGGTGCCTGCGTCATCGCCCTGGGCCACGTCAACAGCGGTCTGTTCACCCAGGACGACACGCTGGCCGCCGAACTGCTGGCAGCGGGCCGCCAGGCCCAGGATCCTGCCTGGCGCATGCCCCTGGAAGACGCCTACCAGGACCTGCTGAAATCGAATTTCGCCGACATGGCCAACATCGGCGGCCGCCCTGCGGGTTCCGTCACAGCGGCCTGCTTCCTGTCGCGCTTCACCGGGAAATACCGCTGGGCACACCTGGACATCGCGGGCACCGCCTGGCTGGAAGGCAAACAAAAAGGCGCCACCGGCCGGCCGGTGCCCCTGCTGACCCAGTACCTGCTGGGGCAATGCGGGGCATGAGCCGCGTTGATTTTGCCTACGGGGCGCCCCACCGCCTGCGGGCGGCCTGCCGCACCACGGCCCGTCACGTACAGGCGGGCCGGCGGCTGCTGGTCTACTGCACCGACCCTCGACGCCTGCGGCGCTTCGATGGCCTGCTCTGGGACTTCGACCCCGCCAGCTTCATCCCGCACGCCTATGCGCACGATCCGCTGGCAGACCAGGCCGATGTCATCCTGGTGTCCGATGCCGACACCCTGGCGGCGGCGGCGACCACCGACTGGCTGCTGAACCTGGACCTGGCCTGCCCGCCGGATGCCGCGCGTTTCACCCGCATCCTGGAAATCGTGTCCGGCCACGAAGCCGACCGGGAAGCCGCCCGCAGCCGCTGGGCGCAGTACCGGGATGCAGGACACGATGTGCGAGGGCATCAGCTCTCGGCGGGAACTTGGGAACCCTGAACGGGCCCAACTCATGACAGTCTGGACGATTTTGTTCAGCTTAATGTAAGATTGCTGCATCCACTATGTTATAAGCGTTAGACTGATCTGACGCACGACAGGAAACCACCATGTCCGACTTCCGCAATACCCTACCTCGCGCCGGCGCCTACGACGCGTCGGTCACTGTCCGCAACCGCGTGTTGCGCAATACCTACTGGCTGCTGGCCTTGTCCCTGATTCCCACCGTGCTGGGCGCGGCCGTCGGCCTGCACTTCGGCATGGGCCAGGTCATGGCCGCCAATCCAGGCACCAGCACGCTGGTCTTCCTGGTCGGCGCCTTCGGCCTGATGTTCCTGGTCGAACGCAATAAAAATTCCTCGCTGGGCGTGGCCCTGCTGCTGGGCTTCACGTTCTTCATGGGGCTGATGCTGTCCAACCTGCTCAGCTTCGTCCTGGGCATGAGCAACGGCGCCCAGCTGATCATGCTGGCCTTCGGCGGCACGGCGGTCGTCTTTGGCGCCATGGCCACGGTGGCCACCACCACGAAACGCGATTTCACCCATCTGCAGAAATTCCTGTTCGTGGGCGTGATCCTGCTGATCGTGGCCATGGTGGCCAACATCTTCCTGCAGATGCCCGCCCTGATGCTGACGCTGTCGGTGCTGGCCATCGGCATCTTCTCCGCCTTCCTGCTGATCGACCTGCAGCGGATCATCCAGGGCGGCGAAACGAACTACATCAGCGCCACCCTGGCGGTCTACCTGGACCTGTACAACATCTTCGCCAACCTGCTGATGCTGCTGGGCGTCCTGGGCGGCAACCGCGACTGATACAGCCGCGCACCACACAACACCCTGGCGGCCTTCGGGCCGCCATTTTTTTGCCCGCCAGCAGTCGTCAGCCTGCGCAGCGTGGGGGCGCCTTTTGCCGCTGGGCCGCCCCCAAGGCAAAAGAGCCCCCTTGGGGGGCAGCAAGCAGGCGTCAGCGTGCGCAGCGTGGGGGCACCTTCAATTTCTGAACTCCCTCGGCTGCGATCAGCCCCACCGCCAGCCAGATCGGCCCGTAGGTCAGCCATTGGGATGGAGCCACTGGTTCTCCCATCAATAGAAACGCCACCCAGAACAGCAACACCGGTTCCACGTAGCTGAGCAGGCCGAACAGCCCCATGGGCAACAGCCGGCTGGCTGCCAGGTACATGGACAGCGACACCACGCTCAGCAGGCCCAGCAGGGGCACCTGCAGCAGTAGACGCGGGTGGTCCGCGAAAATCCGGGCGGCCTCGACCGCCTGGGACTGCAGGACCAAAACCGCCACGGGCAACAGGAACAGCATGTCGAACCACAGGCTGCTGAGCGCATCGACCTGCAGGCGCCGCCGCAACATGAAGTACGGCGGATAGCCCAACGCCACCAGGGCGGTCGCCCACGATACCGAGCCCAGCCGCCACCATTCGTGGCCGACCCCCAGCAAGGCGAACGCCACCGCCCAGGCCTGCCAGCGACTGAGCCGTTCGCGATAGACCAGCCGGCCGGCCAGCACCATCACCAGCGGCAGCAGAAAATATCCCATGGACACGTCCAGGGCGTAGCCATGCAGAGGCGCCCAGACGAACAGCCAGAGCTGAACCCCCAGCAGGGCCGAGCACAGCACCATCGCCGCCAGGAAACGGCCGCGCGTGAACCGCTGCGCCGTCGCGCGCAGGGCGCCCCAGCCCCGCGCACGATGGACGACCAGGGCCATCATCGGCAGGCCCATCAGAACGCGCCACGCGAACACGATGTCGCCATCGAACGGCTGCATCAGCGTCGCATAGAAATACATGGTCGCGAACAGGGCCGAGGAAGCGACCGACAGGACGATGCCTTGCTTCATCTCAGTAACGCTGCAGGTCCATCAATACCTGGCGCGTGCGCAAAGGCGCATCCAGCAGCAGATCCAGCCGCTCCCGCAAAGCCTGGCGCAAGACCGGTTCGGCAACCACATCAGCAAAATCGGGCATGGGTTCGTCCACGCCATAGCCGGCCTGTTCCAGCAGCAGCCATTCGAACCGCCGCAAGGCGGCAGCATGAGAACGGGCCTGGGTATCGGCCAAGGCTTCCAGCGCAGTTTCATAGGCGTCATAGACGCCGGGATGCGGATCTTCGCGGGCCAGCAAGCGCAGGATCAGTTCGTTCAGATACCAGGCCGACATCATGGCCCGGCCATTCAGCAGACGCACCGGGCCAGATTCCGCTCGCACCAGGGTATGGACTTCGGCCGATCCCGACCATGACAGCCACAACGGCTGAAACGCGACCAGCACCGGCCGCAGTGCGGAATATGGGCGCTTGGCGCCCTTGGCCACAACAGCTACACAGCCGTGGTCGCGCGTGAAACACTGGACGATCAGCGAGGTTTCGCGCCATGGGCTGGCATGCAGCACATAGCCTTGCGCATCCTGGATGCGCAAGCCTCGTCTAGTCATATCCCAGTTCCCGCAGGGTGGCCTCGCGCCCGGACCAACCCTTGCGGGTCTTGACGTAGACATCGAGGAACACCGGCTTGTCGAGCAGTTTCACCATGTCCTGGCGGGCCTCGGTGGCGATGCGCTTCATGTGCTGCCCCCCCGCCCCCAGCAGGATCGGCCGATGGCCGTCGCGCTCGATGACGACGCAGGCGGCGATGCGTACCCCGCTGTCGTCCTCTTCCCATTGCTCGATCACGACGGTGCAGCCGTAAGGCAGCTCGTCGCCCACCAGGCGGAAAATCTTTTCCCGTATCAGTTCGGCCGCCAGGAAGCGGACCGGGCGATCGGTGAAGGTGTCGGCTTCGAACAGGTGTTCGCCTTCGGGCAGATACTGGGCAATTTCACGCACCAGCACATCCAGCTGTACGGACCGGGCGGCGCTGACGGGCACCACCGCCGCATACGGAAATTCCTGGGTCAGGCGCGTCACGTAGGCGAACAAGGCGTTCTTGTCTTTCAGGGCGTCGATCTTGTTGACGGCCAGGATCACCGGTCGCTGGCGCGGCAGCAGCGGCACCACGGCCGCATCGCCCGCCGACCACTTGCCGGCCTCGACAACCTGCACCACCACGTCGACCTCGGCCAGTGCCTGAGTGACGACCCGGTTCATCATGCGGTTCATGGCCCCGCCGTGGCGGGTCTGGAAGCCGGGGGTATCGACGAAGACGAACTGGTCGGCCCCCTGGGTCAGCACCCCGTGAATCCGGTGGCGGGTAGTCTGCGCCTTGCGTGAGACGATGGATAGTTTGGCGCCGATCAGGGCGTTGCCCAGCGTCGACTTGCCGACATTGGGTCGCCCCACCAAGGCAACGAAGCCGCAGCGGCTGGCGGGTTTTTCGTCGCCCGCCCCCGCATCGGGGGATGCCTTCAGGGAATCATCAGTCATGTCTTTTCCTGGGAAACCGCCACCGGCAAGGATAATTGGGCGGACTTGCGATGGCGCCGCCCCGGGCGGCGCGCCGGCCCCAATGCCTGCACGGCGGCGATGACCTGCCCAGCGGCAGTCTGTTCGGCCGCCCGGCGGCTGCTGCCCGAGGCCTGGACCTGGATGTCGAGCTGCGCGACCGAGCACACCACGTCGAAGGTCTGATTATGGGCCGCCCCCCGGGTGGAGACGACCTCGTAGTGGGGCAGATCCAGCCCGCGACCCTGCATGATCTCCTGCAGCAGGGTTTTGGGGTCCTTGCCGAAGGTGCGCACGTCGATGTGCGCCAGAATGGGGCGGTACAGTTGTTCGATGACCCGGCTGACCTGATCGTAGCCACCGTCCAGCAGCAAGGCGCCGAAAATGGCTTCCAGGGCATCGGCCAGAATGGATGGGCGCCGGAAGCCGCCGCTTTTCAGTTCGCCCTCGCCCAGCCGCAGGTAGCTGGACAGCGACAGTTTCTGCGCAATGTCGGCCAGGGCCGATTGTTTGACCAGATTGGCCCGCACACGCGACAGATCGCCCTCGTCCATTTCCGCATGCTCGGTGAACAGCAGCGCAGAAACGACGAAATTCAGCACCGAATCCCCCAGGAATTCCAGGCGTTCGTTGTGCGGCATGCCATGGCTGCGGTGCGTCAGGGCCTGCTCCAGCAGGGCCTGGTCCCGATAGCGGTAATCCAGCGCCGCCTGCAGCGTGTCGAGCCCGGCCATCAGTGAAACCCGCCGATCCGGCTGGGCGAACTGAAATTCATCCAGACGAAAAATGCCCGCCCGACGATGTTGCGGTCTGGAACGAAGCCCCAATAGCGGCTGTCCAGACTGTTGTCGCGGTTGTCGCCCATCATGAAGTAATGGCCGGCCGGCACCGTGCAGCGCACCCCGCCATCCTGATAGGCGCAGGCCTTGTAGTCCGGGAACCGCGTGATCGGCATGAAATCCTGGGGCGCCTGGACGTTCAGCAGGATACGGTGCGAAACCTGTCCCAGCTGCTCGTGGTACTGGCCCACGTATACCGCGCGATCAGGCTCGAAATAATCCCCGTCGCGTTCACGGGGCACCTGTTTGCCATTGATGAACAAGGTCTTGTCACGGTATTCGATGACGTCGCCCGGCACCCCGACCACACGCTTGATGTAGTCCACGGACGGATCCACCGGGTAGCGGAACACCACCACATCGCCCCGGTTGGGCGTGCCGATGTCGATGATCTTGCGGTCGATGACCGGCAGGCGAATGCCGTACTGGAATTTGTTCACCAGGATCAGATCGCCGTTTTCCAGCGTCGGCAGCATGGAACCGGACGGAATGCGAAATGGCTCGACCACAAAGGACCGCAGCACGAACACGAACAGGATCACCGGAAAGAAACTGACACAGTATTCGATCCACCAGGGCGCCTGGATGGCGCGGTCGTAGATCTGCTGGCATTCGGCCTGCAGGGCGGTCGGATCCAGGCCGGCGGCATTGTTGCGGCAGGCCTGGGCGGCGGCCTCGGCGCGAGCGCGGCGCCGGCCACGCAAACGGACTCGATCGAGCAGCCAGACCAGACCGGTCACGACCAGGGCGACAAACAGCAGCAATGCAAAATCCCAGCTCATCGGCGATCCTTACTTGTCCTCGACCTGCAGGACGGCCAGGAAGGCTTCCTGCGGGATTTCCACGTTCCCGACCTGCTTCATGCGTTTTTTGCCAGCTTTCTGCTTTTCCAGCAGTTTTTTCTTACGCGAGATGTCGCCGCCATAGCATTTGGCCAGTACGTTCTTGCGCAGCGCCTTGACGTTCTCTCGGGCGACGACCTCTGCCCCGATGGCCGCCTGGATGGCGATGTCGAACATCTGGCGGGGAATCAGGCCACGCATGCGCGTCACGACATCCCGGCCCCGGTGCCGCGCATTGGCGCGGTGCACGATCATCGACAGGGCGTCGACCCGGTCGCCGTTGATCAGCAGGTCGACGCGCACCACATCGGCCATCCGGTATTCCTTGAATTCGTAATCCATGGACGCATAGCCACGCGACACGGATTTCAGGCGATCGAAGAAATCCAGGACGATTTCCGCCAGTGGAATTTCATAGCTGAGGTGCACCTGGCGGCCGTGATAGCTCATGTTCAGCTGGACGCCGCGTTTGGCCGTGCACAGCGACATCACCGGACCCACGTATTCCTGCGGCATGAACAGCGTCACCGTCATGATGGGTTCACGGATTTCCTGGATGTTGCCGACTTCCGGCATGCGGGCCGGGCTGTCCACCATCATCAGCGTGCCATCGCGATGCAGGACTTCGTACACCACCGACGGCGCGGTGGTGATGATGTCCATGTCGAATTCGCGTTCCAGGCGTTCCTGCACGATATCCATGTGCAGCAGGCCCAGGAAGCCGCAGCGAAAACCAAAGCCCAGTGCCTGGGAAACCTCGGGTTCGAACATCAGGGACGAGTCGTTGAGCTTGAGCTTTTCCAGGGAATCGCGCAACTGGTCGTACTCGCTGGATTCGACCGGATAGACGCCGGCGAACACCTGGGGTTTGACTTCCTTGAAGCCAGGCAGCGGACCGGTGGCAGGCTTGCCCGCCAGCGTGATGGTGTCACCGACCTTGGCGTGCTCGAGTTCCTTGATGCCGGCGATGATGAAACCGACCTCGCCGGCCGACAGGGAGTCCCGGGGCTGGGATTTGGGCGTGAACACCCCCAGCTGTTCGCACAGGTGGGTGGCGCCGGTGGCCATCAGCAGGATCTTGTCTTTCGGACGCAGCACGCCGTTGACGATGCGCACCAGCATCACCACACCCACGTAATTGTCGAACCAGGAGTCGATGATCAGGGCCTGCAGGGCGGCGCCGGGATTGCCCTTGGGCGGCGGCACCCGCGCCACGACGGCTTCCAGGATCTCGTCGATGCCCAGGCCGGTCTTGGCGCTGGCCTGGATGGCATCGGTGGCATCGATGCCGATGACGTCCTCGATTTCAGCGGCGGCGGCGTCCGGATCGGCGGACGGCAGGTCCATCTTGTTCAGGACCGGCAGGACTTCGACGCCCAGTTCGATGGCGGTATAGCAGTTGGCCACGGTCTGGGCCTCGACCCCCTGGGTGGAGTCGACCACCAGCAGGGCGCCTTCGCAGGCCGACAGCGATCGGCTGACCTCGTAGGAAAAGTCCACGTGGCCCGGAGTGTCGATCAGGTTCAGGGCATAGACGCGGCCGTCTGCAGCGGTGTAGCTCAACGCCGCCGTCTGCGCCTTGATGGTGATGCCGCGCTCGCGCTCGATATCCATGGAATCCAGCACCTGCGCCGCCATCTCGCGGTCCTGGAGACCGCCGCAGCGCTGGATCAGGCGGTCGGCCAAGGTCGATTTGCCATGATCGATGTGCGCGATGATGGAGAAGTTGCGAATATGATCCATAGACTGCGTGCGAAACTCGGGAAAGTCGGAAAAGGATGGGGAAGGCAGACCGGCATGCCGTCAAAAAAGAGGGCGCCGCAAGGCGCCCCCTTCGGTACAGGCCGTATTTTAGCTTTTTCCCGCCGGGGAATCCCTAGCGGATCATTGCAGCTTGATGATCACCCACTGGGATTGCTGATCCCGGCTGACCAGCAGCACCACCGGATTGGATTTATCCAGGCCTTTGACGACC
The DNA here is from genome assembly GCF_034674885.1 of Castellaniella sp. Classification (GTDB taxonomy): domain Bacteria; phylum Pseudomonadota; class Gammaproteobacteria; order Burkholderiales; family Burkholderiaceae_B; genus Castellaniella. Next base: position 47,246 of record NZ_JAUCDS010000013.1, on the reverse strand, counting down.
TTTTCGTACTGCGCCGGGCTGGTGATGTCGGTATTGTTCACCCGCAGGATGATGTCGCCTTCCTCGATGCCCACATCCGCCGCCGCGCCTTCGGAGCGGCTGACCACCACGCCCTGGTCCAGGCCCGAATCCGCCGGCAGGGGCTTGACGCTCAGGCCCAGGCGATCGGCGCCGTCCTTGGCGGGGGCCTCGGGATTGGACGAGGCGGCTGCCTTCTGGTCCAGTTCCGCGACCTTGGTCTTCAGTTCCAGCGACTTGCCCTTGCGCCAGACCTGGATCGTGGCCTCGGTGCCAGGCTGGGTCGACCCGACCAGGCGCGGCAGATCCGTCATGTGCTTGATGGTCTGGCCATTGAAGGCCGTGATCACGTCACCGGCATGCACGCCCGCCTTGGCGGCCGGGCCATCGGCTTCGACGCTGCTGACCAGGGCGCCCTGCGACGTGCCCAGCCCCAGGGCCTTGGCGACGTCATCCTGGACTTCCGTGATCTGCACGCCGATGCGACCGCGCGTGACCTTGCCGTGCGCCTTGAGCTGGTCCACCACCCGCATCACTTCATCGATCGGGATGGCCAGGGAAATCCCCATGAAACCGCCGCTGCGCGAGATGATCTGGGAATTGATACCCACCACCTGGCCCTGCAGATTGATCAGCGGGCCGCCCGAGTTGCCGGGGTTGACTGCCACGTCGGTCTGGATGAAGGGCAGATAATCGCCGGTATCCCGATTGATGGCGCTGACAATGCCGGCCGTCACGGTGGAGTCCAGCCCGAACGGCGAACCGATGGCCAGCACCCATTGGCCTTTCTTCAGCTTGTCGGAATCCCCGATCGCCAGGGGCGTGAGGCCGGTGGCATCGATCTTCAGCAAGGCGATATCCGTGCGCGCGTCGGTGCCGATGACCTTGGCCTTGTATTCCTTGCCGTTGGTCATGGTGACGAAGATGCCGTTGGAATTATCCACGACATGGTTGTTCGTCAGGACATAGCCATCGCTGGACAGGATGAAGCCCGACCCGATGCCACGCGGCACGGTGCGTTCCTTGGGCGTGGGCTGATTGGGCTGGGCATGCGGCCGCTGTTGCTGCTGCGGCCCGTATCCCGGCGGCATGAAATCCGGTCCGAAGAACCAGCGGAACAGATCGGAGGGATCCCCGCCGCCGGGCCCCGTGGGCGAGCGGCGCACCGGCACGGCCTCGGTCGTGCGGATATTGACGACGGAACCTTCGGTCTCGGAAACGACCTGTGTGAAATCCGGCAGCGCGGCGGTCGCCGATACAGCGGATTCAGCCTGGGCGGCGCCCATCGGTGCTGCCGAGATCAGCAGCAGGCCGGCGGCAGCGCCCGCAAACGCTCGCTTTACACCCAATGCTCGGGGCAAATTGAAAGCCATGGAGTTCTCCTTGGAAGAATGAGTTAGCGGGCAGCTTGCGGCACGTATTGCACGGCACGGGCCAGATCACGAACCGTCTGGGCGGGTGCTTCGCCAACGGCAGTCAACCAAAAGGACGCCAGACGCATCCGATAGATATTGACTGCTCCTTGCCGCAGGTCTCCCTGTCTGATGTTTTGATCACGTTTCGGGTCAAAGGTTTCAATGAAAACCGAAATGGCGGCCAGACCGTCGGAAACCACCAGCTGGTTCACGGCGTGATCCGGCCCGATCTGACGCGATAATTCGGCCACAGGCTGGAAACCGGGCGGCAGCGTGAAACGCCAGCCCTGGGCCTGCAGGTCCGTGGGCGCGCTGGATTCCGTCACCAGCTGCCAGTCGCGGGTGTCCCAATGAGAGCTCAGGGCCGCCGGCTGCACATCGGAGCCCATGCGGATGCTGCTGAACGCCACCTGATCCACCAGGTGGCCCGCAGGATCCAGCGTCTGGGATTTCAGCAACAGGTGCGTCTTGGCATCGGTGCAGATGCGGTAGCTGTAGCGCAGATGGTCGCGCGCCTTGAGCTCGGACATCGCGCATTCCCGCCCCGCGATCCGGTAGATGCGGGACGAGGCGCGCCAGTCATAATGCGTGGCGATGGCCTGGGCATTGCCCAGCAACAGGCCCGGGAAGTGGTCGCTGCGCGCGGGCTGGACGATCACGAGCTTGTGATCCGGTCGCAGGCACTGTTCGACGCCGTTCTGGCGCAGGCATTCGCGCGGGGCGCCGTCCAGCACTTCCAGGCGCTCTCGCTCGCCCGTGCCGTCGACCAGATGCACCAGCCGGGATGCCTGCAGGATGTGCCCCTGCTGATAGACGTAGATACCGGAGTAATCCAGCGCCCGGGCAGCCTGCTGAACCTGCTGTAAAAACGCCAGGGCATCGCTGCCGGGCTTTGGAGCAGAAGGAGCCGCCTGGGCACCTGCACACAGCACCAGCCCCGCCAGCAGGCCGCAGGCCCATCGGGCGGAACTACCCTGCCACGTCACCATCAGTGGGACCCCATGCCGTCATAGGAAACCTGGCGCACCGGGCCTGCGCCGGCCATGTCCTGGTGCGCCGCCATGTAATCGGCCAGGCTGGGGTCGTTGGTTTCAGGTTCGGCGGCCTGGGCCAGGACCGGCGTGCTGGCCGGCGCCGCATCCGGCCCGGACAGAAAAGGTTTGGCCATCCAGACCACCGACGCCACCGCTGCCGCCACCGCCAGGCTGGACAGTCCGAAACGCCAGGCACGATGGCGTGCCAGCGGCGCCGGCGCGACGATGGCCGGCTCGGCGGCCACGGCGGCCGACACCCGCGCATAGAAGCGTTCGGACGGCTGAATGGCCAGATCCTGGCTGCGCATGACGTCGCCGATCAGGTGATAAGTATCCCAGACCTGTCGGCCATAGGGGCTGTCGAGTTCTTCGGCCCGCAGATCGGCTTCGCCATCCACCCAGGACGAAACCGACGCTTCCCAATCATGGTCCACGACGGACGGTTCATGCTTGATATTCATGAGGGCTCCTTACCAGCGGCGTGCCGGGTCTTGTTCCATGACCGGCCGCAAGCGGCTGGCAATGGCTTCCCGCGCCCGGAAGATCCGGGATCGGACCGTCCCGATCGGACACTGCATGGTGCTGGCAATATCTTCATAACTCATCCCCTCGATCTCTCGCAACACGATTGCCGTCCGCAAGTCTTCGGGCAGAGCCTCGATCGCTTCGTTGACGGTCTGGGCGATCTGGCGACTGGCCATCATCGATTCGGGCGTGCTCTGATCACTTAGGCCATCGATCTGGTCAAAAGTTTCACCGTCATCGTTTTCCAGTACGGAAACCGTGGTCGGCCGTCGAAAATTGGCCGCCTGCCAGTTGCGGGCCGTATTGATGGCGATGCGATACAACCAGGTATAGAAGGCGCTGTCGCCCCGGAACTGCGGCAAGGCGCGATAGGCCTTGATGAAGGCTTCCTGGGCGACGTCCTCGACGTCGGCGGGATCGTGGATCATGCGCGACAGCAGGCGCATGATCTTGCGCTGGTATTTGATCACCAGCAGGTCGAAGGCGTGCCGTTCGCCGCGCCGCACGCGTTCGACCAGCGCGAGGTCGACCTCGCGCTCGCTCATGCGGAGTCTCCGACGAAGGTCAGAACCGCCTCACGATCATGGAGCCGTTGGTGCCGCCAAACCCGAAGGAATTGGACAAGGCGACGTCGATCTTCAGATCGCGAGCCTGGTTGGCACAGTAATCCAGGTCGCATTCCGGGTCCTGGTTGAACAGATTGATGGTCGGGGGCGAGATCTGGCGATACACCGCCAACGTCGTGAAGACGGCTTCGATCCCGCCGGCGGCCCCCAGCAAGTGGCCCGTCATGGACTTGGTGGAATTGACGACCAGTTTGCGAGCATGATCCCCGAACGCCAGCTTCAGGGCCTCGGTTTCGTTTTTGTCACCCAGCGGGGTGGATGTGCCGTGCGCATTGACGTAGCTGATCTCGTCCGCGTTCACGCCGCTGTTGCGCAAGGCGTGCAGAATGCCCCGGCGCGGACCGTCCTGGTCGGGGCTGGTGATGTGATGTGCGTCGGAACTCATGCCGAAACCCAGGAACTCGCCATAGATGCGAGCGCCGCGACGTTTGGCGTGTTCGTATTCTTCCAGCACCAGCACCCCGGCGCCTTCGCCCAGGACGAAGCCGTCGCGGTCGCGGTCCCAGGGGCGCGAAGCCGTGGCGGGATCGTCGTTGCGCGTGGACAAGGCGCGCATGGCGGCAAACCCCCCCATGCCCAGCGGGGAGACGGAGCTTTCGGCGCCGCCCGCGACCATCACGTCGGCATCGCCGTATTCGATCAGGCGGGCTGCGTCGCCGATGGAGTGCAGGCCAGTGGTGCAGGCCGAGACCACCGCATAGCTGGGGCCCTTGAGGCCCAGCATGATGGACAACTGGCCCGAAATCAGATTGATCAGGGAAGCCGGTACGAAGAACGGCGAGATCCGTCGAGCGCCGCGCTGCAGGTATTCGGTCTGCATTTCCTCGATGCGCGGCAGGCCGCCGATGCCCGAACCGATGATGGTGCCGATGCGGTCTGCGTTTTCACCCGTGATTTCCAGGCCGGAATCGCGCCAGGCCTGTATGCCGGCCGCCACGCCATAATGGATGAAGGTATCCATCTGTTTGGCTTCCTTGGCGCTCATGTAGTCGGTGACCTGAAAGCCTTTGACTTCGCCCGCAATCTGGCTGTTGAGCACCGAGGCGTCGAATCGCGTCACCCGCCCGATCCCGGAGCGGCCATGGATGAGGTTGTCCCAGGCGGTATCGACATCATTTCCCACAGGCGACACGATGCCCAATCCGGTTATGACGACTCGTCGTTTCACATACGGCTCCTGAAAAGAAAAAGGCAGTTCATGGCAGATCATCAGGTCGGACACGCAGACCTGCCTGCCCGATGATCACCCGTCACGAACTGCCATGGCCCGGACGCGGCGGACTACGCCTGCGTCGGGTCGAAATGAGATTACTGTTTGCTATGCGAGGTGATGTAATCGACCGCCTGCTGCACCGTCGTGATTTTCTCGGCTTCCTCGTCGGGGATTTCCGTTTCGAATTCGTCTTCGAGCGCCATCACGAGCTCGACCATATCGAGCGAATCGGCACCGAGGTCGTCAAGGAAGGAAGATTCGTTTTTGATCTCGGCTTCGTTGACGCCAAGTTGCTCAGCGACGATCTTCTTGACGCGCTGTTCGATGCTTTCCATGCATATCTCCAGTTAGGAAAAATCCCGCGAATTATAGCCAAACGAGGACAGCTGGGCTGCGGGTCTTAGTCAAAAAAAAGCAGCTCGGGACCAGACGACTATACGCTGGACGATTGAAGCACCGAGATCTGCCTACTGAGTTTGAACGGATTTTACCTTAGACGGGTGTCGTCCGTTCTCTTTACCCTACATGTACATACCACCATTGACGTGCAAGGTCGTGCCTGTTACATAGCCCGCCTGGGGGCTGGCCAGGTAGGCGACTGCATGCGCGATTTCTGCCGCAGAGCCCAAACGCCCCAGGGGAATCTGCTGCAGGATCGCTGCCGTTTGCGTGTCGTTGAGCGCGCGTGTCATGTCCGTATCGATAAAGCCGGGCGCCACGCAATTGACCGTGATGCCGCGGCTGCCGAGTTCCTGGGCCAGGGCGCGCGACATGCCTGCCACGCCGGCCTTGGCCGCCGCGTAGTTCGCCTGCCCCGGGTTGCCGCTGTAGCCCACCACCGAGGTGATGTTGACGATGCGGCCCCAGCGGGCCTTCATCATGGTCTTGGCGACACCGCGCGACAACCGGAACACGGCCGACAGGTTGGTGTTCAGCACGGCGGCCCAGTCTTCGTCCTTCATGCGCAGGATCAGCCCGTCGCGGGTGATGCCGGCATTGTTGACCAGGATGTGGGGGCCGCCCTGCCCTGCCAGTTCTGCCAGCAGCGCATCGCAGCTCGCAGCATCATCGACATTCAGGACCGTGCCACGCCCGCCCTGGGGAGCCAGGGCTTCGGTGATGCCGTCCGCGCCCGCCTGCGAGGTCGCGGTGCCCACGACTGTTGCACCGGCGGCGGCCAGTTCCAGGGCCACAGCGCGGCCAATGCCGCGCGATGCGCCGGTGACCAGGGCGATCTTGCCCGTCAGAATGGGTTCTGCCATATCAGCCTCTCAAGGCGTCCAGCGTCTGTTGCAGCGACGCCGGATCGGTAATGTTGAAGGTTGTCAGATCGCGGTCGATGCGCTTGACCAGGCCGGTCAGGACCTTGCCCGGACCGCACTCGACCAGATGGGTGACGCCGTCGCGCTTCATCGCCTGGATCGTCTCCACCCAGCGCACCGGATGCCAGGCCTGACGCACCAGCGCGTCGCGGATGGCAGCCGGTTCTGTCGGCGAGGCCACATCCACATTATTGATCAGGGGAACGGCGGGCGCACGCAGATCGATGTCGGCCAGCGCCTGTGCCAGCGTATCCGCCGCAGGCTTGAGCAAGCGGGAGTGAAAAGGCGCGGACACCGGCAGGGTGACGGCGCGCTTGGCGCCGGCCGCCTTGGCCAGTTCGCAGGCCCGCTCGACTGCAGCCGCATGGCCCGCGATCACGACCTGGGCTGGCGCGTTGTAGTTCACGGCCTCGACGATCTGGTCGCCGGATGCCTGAAGACAGGCCTGGCGCACGGCGTCGTCATCCAGCCCCAGGATGGCGGCCATGCCGCCCTCGCCCACGGGGACCGCAGACTGCATGGCCTGGGCACGCACCCGGACGGTACGCACGGCGTCGCCCAGGTCCAGCGCCTCGGCCGCCACCAGCGCGGAGTATTCCCCCAGGCTGTGCCCGGCCACGATGGCGGGCGCAGCGCCGCCGGCCTGCTGCCAGGCGCGATACATGGCGACGGAACACAGCAGCATGGCGGGTTGGGTATTGGTCGTCAGATTCAGGGATTCGGCCGGCCCCTGGGCGATCAGGCCCGTCAGGTCTTCGCCCAGGGCATCATTGCCCTGCTGCAGAACGGCCTGCACGCCGGCGTGATCCGCCCAGGCGTCCATCATGCCCACGGCCTGCGAACCTTGGCCTGGAAATACGAATGCGATCTTCATGTGCGTGAGCCTTACAGTCTGACGAGGACGGAACCCCAGGTAAAGCCGCCGCCGACGCCCTGCAGCAGGGCCAGTTGCCCCGGGCGGATGCGTCCGTCGCGCCAGGCCACGTCGAATGCCAGGGGGACGCTGGCCGCCGACGTATTGGCGTGTTTGTCCAGCGTCACGATCACCTTGTCCTCGGGCAGGCCGAGCTTGCGGCTGATGAAATTCAGGATGCGGACGTTGGCCTGGTGCGGCACCATCCAGTCCAGCGCCGACAGTTCGATGCCGGCCTCTTCGCAGACCTCGTGCGCCGAGCGCGTCAGCGAGTTGACGGCCAGCTTGAATACGGCCTGACCGTCCATGCGCAGGAACGGATCGCCAGTGACCTGGCCGCCGGTCACGCTGCCCGCAGCGCACAAAATGTGCTGCTGGCGCCCGTCGGCATTGAGTTTGGCCGCCAGGATGCCGGGTTCTTCCGAGGCGCTGAGCACCATGGCCCCTGCCCCGTCGCCGAACAGCACGCAGGTGCGCCGATCGTTCCAGTCGAGGATGCCGGAAAAGACCTCGGCGCCGATCACCAGGGCATGGCGGGCGCGGCCGGCGCGAATCATCGCATCGGCGGTCGCCATGGCATAGACGAAGCCGCTGCACACGGCCTGCACGTCGAAGGCAGCGGCGCCGCCGACGCCCAGGTTGGCCTGCACCACACAGGCCGTGCTGGGGAAGATGAAATCGGGCGTGGACGTCGCGACGATGATCAGATCCAGGTCGTCGGCCCGCAAGCCGGCGTTTTCCAGCGCGGCGCGCGCCGCAGCCGTGGCCAGGGTGCTGGTCTTGGTGCCGGGATCGGCGATATGGCGTTGGCGGATGCCGGTGCGTTCGACGATCCAGTCATCGGACGTTTCCACGCCGCGCGTGGCCAGGTCGGCAGCCAGATCATCGTTGGTGACGACACGAGGGGGCAGATAGCCGCCCGTTCCGGTAATCCTGGCGTAAGGCATATCGATTCCGAAAAAGAAACTAGACAGCCTGGGCGGCATCGCCCTGCGAGGGCGAAGGCACGCGGCTGCGCAAGGCATCCAGGCGCTGGATGGTGCCCTGGAGCAGGCCGTTCAGGACAGCCTCGCGGGCACGCTGCAGCGCCTGCCCGTAGGCATAGATATCGGCCGAGCCGTGGCTTTTGATGACGATGCCACGCAAGCCCAGCAGCGCTGCGCCATTGTAGCGGCGATTGTCCACCCGATCGCGGAAGCGGCGCAACACGGGCGTGGCCACCAGGCCGGCCGTCATGGTGAAGGGCGAACGGCGGAATTCCTCGCGCATCATGGTGCCGATCATCCGCGCCAGGCCTTCGACCGATTTCAGGACGACATTGCCGACGAAGCCATCGCAGACGACCACGTCGACCGTGCCTTTGAAAATATCGTCGCCTTCCACGTTGCCGTAGAAGTTCAGCCCGCTGGCGCGCAGCAGCTCGGCTGCCTGTTTGACGACCTCGTTGCCCTTGATGAGTTCCTCGCCGATGTTCAACAGGCCGACCGAAGGCTGGGCCTGGCGATCCACCGCCGACACCAGGGCCGCGCCCATCAGGCCGAACTGCAACAGGTGCTCGGCAGAGCAATCGACGTTGGCGCCCAGGTCCAGCACCGTGGTGGCCCCGCCTTTCTGGTTGGGCAAGGCAGTGGCGATGGCGGGCCGGTCAATCCCGTCCAGCGTCTTCAGGACATAGCGGGAAATGGCCATCCAGGCGCCGGTGTTGCCGGCCGAGACAGCGGCATCGGCGCGGCCGTCCTTGACGGCCTGGGCCGCCACCCGCATGGACGAGTCCTTCTTGCGGCGCAGGGCGACCTCGACCGAGTCGTGCATGGTGACGACTTCGGAAGCGTGCAGGACGTCGAACTGGCCGGCGGTCACCACGTGCTGCGCCAGCATGGAACGAATCTGGGATTCGTCCCCCACCAGCAGGCAGCGGGTATCGGGATGCGCCTGGGCAAACGCCACCGCCGCCGGCACCGTGACGGGCAGGCCGTGATCGCCGCCCATGCAATCGATGGCGACGGTAAGAGTGTGATCGGGCATTGAGCGCGATGAAAACCGAGGCGCCGGATTACTCGTCGTTCTTGGTCTTCAGGACCTTGCGGCCGCGATACACGCCGTTGGGGCTGATGTGATGGCGCAGGTGCTGTTCGCCGGTGGTGGGCTCGATGGCCGTGGCCGGAGCCGTCAGGAAATCGTGCGAGCGATGCATGCCGCGCTTGGACGGGCTCTTTTTGTTCTGCTGGACAGCCATGATGACTCCTGTGTTCGGGGCCGCCTATTTTAAGGTAAGCGCGAACCCGCGTGTTAAATGATGATTCAGTGTTTCCTGAGCTGTTCGAGAACGGCAAAGGGCGAAGGTTTGGTCACATCCTGGTGTTCCGATTCATCCGCAGCCCCGGGGCAGACATCGTGCCGGGGGGCGTAAGGCAAAGCCAGAATCAATTCGTCTTCGATCAGCGCCAGGACATCCAGCTGCCGATCGGCGATCAGATATTCGACGTCGGTGCCTTCTCCGGCGGATTCCATTGCGTCCAGGGCATCCAGCTGGGCCTGGTTTTTCACCAGCCCAACCGTATTGTCCACCTGCACGGACAGCACCAAAGGCCCCAGGCACCGCTGACAAATCAGCGTCACCGACCCTTGGGCATGGATATCCAGCCACATCCGGCCCGTGCCGGCATCCTGCCGGCCAGCCACGCGCCAGGCAATTTCAGCATCCTGAGGCACCGGAAGACCCTGGCAAAGACGCGCGAACTCAAAGGCTTTCCGGCTGCCTTCCAGCACCCGGCCTGCCTGCGAGAACTCCAAGGCATCAACGACCATGAATTCTGACTTCCAGGAAAACTCTAGATTTTACTTGGCAACGGCAATTTAATCAATTTGACGTATCGGCCCACCCCTGCCGGGCGCAGTACACTGCCGGTTCCCACTGCACGGCTTCGTTCATGACCCTTATTCTGGCCTCCAGTTCCATCTACCGGCGCGAATTGCTGCAGCGGCTGCAGTTGTCCTTCCAATGCCACTCGCCCGACATCGACGAACGCCCGCTGCCGGGCGAATCCCCCCGCGACCTGGCCTGGCGGCTGGCACGGGGAAAGGCCGACCGGGTCCTGGCCGAATACCCCGGCGCCCTGGTGATCGGCTCTGACCAGGTCGCCGCCTGCGAAGGGCGGGCCATCGGCAAACCGGGCACCCACGAGGCCGCCCGCGCGCAGCTGCGGCATTTCAGCGGCCGCGAGGTCCTGTTCCACACGGCGGTCTGTGTCACCGACGGCCAATCGCACCTGCAGGACGAAATCACGACCCACTGCGAATTCCTGCCCCTGAACGACGCCCAGATCGAACATTACCTGCGCACCGAACAACCCTATGATACGGCGGGCAGCGCCAAGGCCGAGGCACTGGGCATCGCCCTGATGGCCCGCATGCGCAGCGACGACCCCACCGCCCTGATCGGCCTGCCCCTGATTGCAGTTTGCCGCATGCTGCGGGCCTTCGGCCTGGATCCCTTGCAACCCACTCCATCCGCCTGATTCCCATGACCATCCTGCATCTCATTCCCGTCGGATTGGGCGAATCCGCCCCGGATCGCTGGCTGCCCCAGGCCGCCCGAGAGATCACTACGCAGCTGCGCTACTTCGTCGCCGAGAACGCCAAGTCCGCGCGGGCATTCCTGAAACTGATCGGCACCCAGGTCCCGCTGCAGGACATCACGATCCACACCCTGAAGGCCGACAGCACGCCGCAGGACATCCGCAGCTGGCTGGATGCCGTACCCGCCGACCAGGATCTGGGTCTGGTGTCCGAAGCGGGCTGCCCGGCGGTGGCGGACCCCGGGGCGCTGGTGGTGGCCCAGGCGCATGCGCGCGGCCTGCGGGTACTGCCCTGGACAGGGCCGTCGTCGATCATGCTGGGGCTGATGGCCAGCGGCCTGCAAGGGCAGCGTTTCGCCTTTCATGGCTACGCGCCGGTCAAGGCGCATGAACGCGACGCGCAGTTGCGGGCCTGGGAATCCGTGTCGCACAAACAACAGCAGACGCAAATCCTGATTGAAACGCCCTATCGCAACAAGGCGATGTTCGATGCGCTGCTGCAAACGCTGCGGGACACGACACGCGTGTGCGTGGCCAGTTCGCTGACCTGCGCGGACGAATCCATCCTGACCCGGACAGTCGCCCAGTGGCGCAAGACGGGGGCGCCGGATTTCGACAAGAAACCGACGCTGTTCCTGTTTCTGGCCAGCTGATCAGGCCACCCGCGCCCGGATCCAGGCCTGCATGCCGGGCACCGTGCCGACCAGCGCCGTCGGCTGGGCGGATTCCAGCAAGGACGCCCGGTGCGCACCGTAGGACACGGCCAGACTGTCGATACCGGCGGCCTTGGCCATGAGGACGTCGTGCGTGGTGTCGCCGACCATCAGTGCGGATCCGGGACTCAGATCCAGTTCGGCCAGCAGCTGTTCCAGCATGTCGGGATCGGGTTTGCCCCGGGCCTCGTCCACGGTACGGGTAGCCTGGAACAGGCCCTGCAGGCCCAGGCGGTCGATGGACGTATCCAGCCCTCGGCGGCTTTTGCCGGTGGCGACTGCCAGCACCACGCCCTGGGCGTGCAGGTCGCGCAACAGCTGGGCCTGCCCGTCGAACAGGTGCATGTCGTCCAGCAGATGCATGAAATGAGCCTTGTAGCGTTCGGCAAAGGCATCGGCCTGGTCAGCCCGCAGCTCTGGGACCAGCTGATACAGGGCCGACTGCAGGGATAGCCCGATGACCCAGCCGGCCTGTTCCCGGGTGGGTTCGCGCAGGCCCAGGTCGCGACAGGCGCCGATCAGGGCGCCGACGATGTGGTGCGTGGAATCCAGCAGCGTGCCGTCCCAGTCGAAGATCACGGCCCGGTAGGCCGCACGGGTGGCGCCGGCAATCGAACCGGCGGGTGCCGGCGCCGCCAGGGGAGCGTTCTGTGTCATGTCGTCCAAAAGAGTCATTGCATCGAATCCAGCCGATCCAGCACGGCCTGGCATGCCGGCGGCAACGGTGCTTCCAGCACCAGAAGTTCGCCCGTCACCGGATGGGGAATCTCCAGCCGATGGGCATGCAGGAACATGCGCCGGAAGCCCTGGGCAAAGAGGGCCGCGCGAATTGCGTCCGGCCCGTATTTCTCGTCGCCCGCGATGGGATGGCCCTGAGAAGCCAGATGCACCCGGATCTGATGCGTGCGCCCGGTGCGCAATTCGGCGCCCAGCAGCGACCAGGCGCCACCATAGCGGTGTTTCAGGGTGATGATGGTATGTGCAGGCTTGCCCAGGGGATCGACCCGCACGCGGCGCTCGCCCCCGGGGGTCAGGTATTTCAGCAGCGGCAGACGGATGCGCTGGCGATCATTGACCCAGTCGCCCACCACCAGGGCCAGATAGTGCTTGCGCCCTTGGCTGTTGCGCATCATGTCGTGCAGGGCCACCAGGGCCTTGCGGCTGCGGGCGATCATCAGCACACCGGACGTTTCCCGGTCCAGCCGGTGGGCCAGTTCCAACAGGCGTTCGTCCGGGCGGGCGGCCCGCAGCTGTTCGATGACGCCAAAGGACACGCCGCTGCCGCCATGCACGGCCACCCCCGCCGGTTTGTCGATGACCAGCAGATGGGCGTCTTCGTACAGCACGGGAAACGTAGCCGGAGGCGCAGCCGGCCGCGCGGCGGGATCGGGCAGCCGCAGCGGCGGGATGCGCACCAGGTCGCCGACCTGCACCCGCGTGTCGGCGCGGCAGCGCCCCTTGTTGATGCGCACCTGTCCATCGCGGATGGCCTTGTACAGATGGCTTTTGGGCACGCCCTTGTTCAGGCGCAGCAAAAAATTGTCCAGCCGCTGGCCCGCCGATTCGCTATCCACCACCACCTGGCGGACGGCCGGACGGCGTTCGGGAGACATATCTATTTTGCGCATAGGGAAAAGCGGCATATAATCACAGCAGCCTATAGAGGCCGAAAACCGCCAGACGTAGAGACGCAAGGCATGCGCTCCGCCGGGCTGCAGGGACATCATTGTACTGCCTGGGTTTCGGTTTCTGGGTCCTTGGTCGCCGGCCCTGTCCCGGTTTCCCTGCCCCGCACATCGGGCAGGGCAATCGACAAGCCGCGTGCGACGCCGCAGGTTTCTGCTCGCTCTTCCGCACCGGACGCCGCGTTTCGCGCGTCCGCCGTTCCCAGCAACTTTTCGTCAACCACGACCGTGCCCTTGACCTCCCTGCTGCCAGAACCTCGCGCCCACCAGCGCGCCGTGCCACTCTTACCGGAGACTGGCGCGGCCTGATTTCGTCCGCAGCCACCTCCACGCAGACTGCCGCTATGCACACCGAGTGACCCGTGGTCGTGCGCCGAATCCGGCGCACCCTGACAACGGAGAAACCCACTCATGAAACGCATGCTGTTCAATGCGACGCACCAAGAAGAACTACGCGTCGCTATTGTCGATGGCCAGAAACTCATCGATCTGGACATTGAAACTGCCGGGCGCGAACAGCGCAAAGGCAACATCTACAAAGGTGTCATCACTCGCATCGAACCGGGCCTCGAAGCCTGCTTCGTCAGCTACGGTGAAGAACGCCACGGCTTCCTGCCCTTCAAGGAAGTTGCCCGCACTTACTTCAAGGAAGGCGTGGACGTGCGCACGGCGCGCATCCAGGACGCCCTGACCGAAGGCCAGGAACTCATCATCCAGGTCGAAAAGGAAGAGCGCGGCAACAAAGGCGCGGCCCTGACGACCTTCATCTCGCTGGCGGGCCGCTATCTGGTCCTGATGCCCAACAACCCGCGCGGCGGCGGCGTCTCGCGTCGCGTGGAAGGCGAAGACCGCCAGGAACTGCGCGACACCATGGACCAGCTGGACATCCCGGCCGGCATGAGCATGATCGCCCGCACGGCCGGCATCGGCCGCAGCGTCGAAGAACTGCAGTGGGACCTGAACTACCTGCTGCAGCTCTGGACCGCCATCGACGGCGCCGCGCGCGAAAACAAGGCTCCGATCCTGATCTACCTGGAATCCAGCCTGGTCATCCGTGCCATCCGCGATTATTTCTCGCCCGAAATCGGCGAAATCCTGATCGACACGGACGACATCCACGATCAGGCCCTGGCCTTCATGAGCGTGGTCATGCCCGACAACGTCAATCGCGTGAAACGCTACCGCGACGACGTGCCGCTGTTCTCCCGCTTCCAGATCGAACACCAGATCGAGACCGCGTACTCGCGCACGGTGACGCTGCCTTCGGGCGGCGCCATCGTCATCGATCACACCGAGGCCCTGGTGGCCGTGGACGTGAACTCGGCGCGCTCCACCCGGGGTGCCGACATCGAGGAAACCGCCCTGCGCACCAACGCGGAAGCGGCCGACGAAGTCGCCCGCCAGTTGCGCCTGCGCGACCTGGGCGGCCTGATCGTGATCGACTTCATCGACATGGAAGAAAGCAAGAACCAGCGGGCCGTCGAACAGCGCCTGCGCGATGCCTTGCACTTCGATCGGGCGCGCGTCCAGATGGGCAAGATTTCCCGCTTCGGCCTGATGGAACTGTCCCGTCAGCGCCTGCGCCCCGCCCTGAACGAAGGCTCGCACGTCACCTGCCCGCGCTGCACCGGCACCGGCGTCATCCGCGACGCGGAATCCAGCGCCCTGCACGTGCTGCGCCTGCTGCAGGAAGAAGCCATGAAAGAAGGCACTGCCGCCCTGCACGCCCAAGTGCCGGTGGACGTCGCCACCTTCCTGCTGAACGAGAAACGCCACGACATCAGCCAGATCGAATCGCGCCTGAAGGTCAACCTGGTCCTGATCCCCAACAAGTCCCTGGAAACGCCGCATCATCACATCGAACGACTGCGCCACGATGATCCGCGCCTGGACGAAACCAAGACCAGCTTCGAACTGGTCCAGGAACCGGAAGACAAGGTCGTCTGGCAACCCAATAAGGACCAGGAAGCCAAATCGCGCCCCGAAGCCCTGGTCAAGGGCATCCAGCCCGCCCAACCGGCGCCGCACCATGTCGAACGCCCGGCCAAGGCCGCTGCCCCGACGCCGGCCCCCGCTGCCGACGCGGGCGGCCTGTTCAAGCGCATCCTGTCCTGGTTCACCGGCTCGGGCACTCAAACGGCCGCTCCTGCGGAATCCGCTCCGTCCAACCCCGCCCGCCGCGAAGACGACAGCCGTCGCCGCAATGGCGCCAGCCGCCACAACGGCCGCCGCTCGGAATCCCGTTCCAACGGCCGCGGCGAACGCAACAGCCGCGCTGAAAAGGCAGAATCCCAGGATCGCGTCGAGCGCACGGAAAAATCCGCCGACAGCCGCTCTGCACAGCGCCGCGAACGCAATTCGGACGACCGCGCAGCCCAGACGGCAAAGCCCGCCATCCCCGCCGCCGATGCCATGCAAGACTCGGTGGAACCGCGTCGCAGCCGCAGCCGTCGAGGCCGGGGCCGCAGCCGTGCCGAAGACGCCCAGGACCAGGTCGCAGGCGAGGCCGTGGAACTGACCGCAACAGCGGCAGCCGTCGCAGCCGCCCCGATTGCGGAATTCCCGGCGCCTGCCCTGGCCCAGGACGATGAACAGATCATCGCCCAGACGCCCATCGACACCGACGCCAGCCCCGTAGCCGGCCCGGCCGTGGACATCGAAGGCGATACCGGCCTGGACAGCCCGGACCCGGAACGCAAGCGCCGCCGCCGTCGCGGCCGTCGCGGTCGTCGCACCGGCGAAGGCGTGGAATCCACGACCGACACCGAATCGCTGGACGCGGCTGAATCCAGCGCCAGCGATCTCGAAACGCACGAAACGCCGCGCTTCGACCCCGAGGCCCTGGGCGCTGCCGAGCAGGCCAGCGCACCGGACGCAGGCGATACGGCCCCGGCTCCCGCGCCGCAAGCCGAACCGGCCGATCCCGTCGACGTAGCGGCCGCACCGACCGACGACACCTTCGACGCCCCGGCTGTCACCGAAGTCGTAACGCCAGCACCGGTCGTCGAGCCCGAGCCTGAGCCCATGGCGCAGGTGCAAACAGCCGCCGAGCCGGCATCTGTGCTTGCACCGGAACCGGTTCAAACCTCCGACAGCAGCCACCCGATCGTCCTGCCGCCCATCGACGAATCCCTGCGTTCCGCGGGAATGCAGCTCATCGAAACCCGGGCAGGGACTGCGCCGGCCGAACCCGTCGCACCGCCCAAGCCCCTGGGCCGTGCCCGCAAGGCCGTCGCCACGACGCAGGCGGAACCCCTGCAGCAGGTGGAAACCACGCACTGATGACAGTGCGGCCGATCGCTCCCGACAGGGGCGACCGGCGCAGCCCGGCCTCTGAAAAGACGCCGGGCTTTTTTGCGTTCAATCCTTCAATGTGAGAGCTTCAGCAGAAGCACGCCGAACACGATGCTGGCGATGCCCAGCCAGCCCAGACGGCTCAGCCGCTGCCGGAACAGCAGCAGGCCGGACACAGCGGTCAGAAAAATCCCCATGCCCCCCCACAAGGCATAGGCGATGGACAGATCGATGCCCTTGATCGCCTGCGACAGCGCGGTGAACGACATCAGGATGCTGGCGATGCCAAGCAAGCCGTACCTGCGCCGACGAAATCCGTCGGAATACTTGATGAGGACATTGGCGGCCACTTCCAGCACAATGGCCGCCGCCATGAAGGCGTAATGGATGAATCCGGCGTTCTGCATGGATCAAGGCTCCGGGATCGCGCAAGCACCGCTGGGGCATTCACCGGGCCCATCAGACGCGCCCAGGTTGACCAGCACCACGCCGGCCAGCAGTGCGCCCAGGCCCAGCAGTTTGAACGGATCCAGGGTTTCGCCGAAATACCGCAGGCCGATCAGCGTGACGCAGATCAGTCCCAGGCTTTCCCACACCGCGTAGGCCAAGGCCAGGGGCAGGTATTTGACAGCCGGAGCCAGGAACACGAATGACAGGCCGATCATGACGTACATGAGCAGCCAGGCAAACGGGGAACCGGACAGCGAAACATGCTTCATGACGGTGACGCCGGCGACTTCGACGGCCACCGCCGCCAGCAGGCATAACCAGGGGCGTAGAAACACGGCACACCTCTTGAGACGGACAACAACGATATGAACGCCATTTTCATTCTGATTCATGGATTCATAAAGTTGATGTCCATCTGATTTGTCGATAAAGTTGCCACATGCAATGGAATATCGATCAACTGCGCCAGTTCGTCGCCACGGCGGAATACGGCTCCATCAGCGCTGCCTCGCGGCAATTGGGCAAGGCGCAGTCCGCCGTCAGCACGGCGGTCAGCCTGCTGGAAGCCGATCTGGGGGTGACGTTGTTCGACCGCAGCGGACACCGCGCGACCCTGTCCGACGCTGGGCAGCTGCTGCTGCGGGAAGCCCGGGAACTATTGCGCCAGGCGCATGAACTGGATCAGCGGGCGCGATCCCTGGCCGAGGGCAGCGAACCCAGGCTGGCCCTGGCATTCGACGAGGCTCTGCCGTATGCCGCGATCAACGCCTTGCTGGGAGAGATCTCCGAACGCTTCCCCGAACTGGAACTGACCCTGCTCAACGGCACGGCCACGGAAGTCGCCGAATACGTCGAACAAGGCCGTGCCGATATCGCCTTCCATTTCGAGCGCGGCCCGCTGCACGATGGTTTCGATCAACGCCACCTTGGGACATTGCCCCAGGGCGTCTTCGTGGCCAGCGGCCACGCCCTGCTGCAATCCGACTCCGTCGGGCGGCGGGACCTGGCGCGCCACCGGCAGCTGCTGATGTGCGCGGAAGACCTCGAGGCCCAAGCCTACAGCCCGAGAATCTGGCGTTCCGACAGTTTCTATACGATCGCGGGGATGGTTGCAGCCAGGCTGGGCTGGGCCGTCCTGCCGGTACACATTGCCGCCTACGACGACTATCCGCGCCCGCTGCGGCAGGTGGCCTGCCCGTCGCTGGCCCTGCCTCCCCTGCCCATGCGCATGTTCTGGCCGCTGGGGCGCCCGCTGGGCGCCACAGCGCAATGGATCGGCGCGCGATTCGCGGAATTGATGCGGGAACTGCCCTGAAGGGGCGGCCGCGCCGGCAGCCGCCCGGGACGAGCCGTGTCAGGCCGCCTTGCAGACGACTTCGATCGGCTGGCGGGTGAACAGCGCCAGCAGGTGGGCCAGTTCAGTCTGCATTTCGCGGCGATCCACGACGCAGTCGATGGCGCCTTTGGCCAGCAGGAATTCCGCCCGCTGGAAGCCTTCCGGCAATTTTTCACGCACGGTCTGTTCGATCACGCGCGGGCCGGCAAAGCCGATCAGGGCATTGGGTTCGGCCATGACGACGTCGCCCATGAAGGCAAAGGACGCAGACACGCCACCCATGGTCGGATCCGTGAGGATGCTGATGAAGGGCAGGCCGGCCTCGGACAACTGATGCAACATGGCGGTGGTTTTTGCCATCTGCAGCAGGGAAAACAGGGATTCCTGCATGCGAGCGCCCCCGGAGGACGACACGCAGATGAATGGCATGCGGCGGTCGATGGCTTCCTGGACGCCCCGAGCGAAGCGTTCGCCCACCACCGAACCCATCGAGCCGCCCATGAAGGCGAACTCGAAGCAGGCCAGGACGGCAGGGACCGAAAGAATCGTGCCGCTCATGACGACCATGGCTTCGGACTCGCCGGTCTGTTTGGTCGCCTCGGAAACGCGTTCCGGGTACCTGCGCGAATCCTTGAATTTCAGGGGATCCATGGGACGCGTCTGGCCGCCGATCTCGGTGCGGCCTTCCGGGTCCAGCAGCGCATTGATGCGCGCCCGCGCCCCGATCCGCATGTGGTGGCTGCACTTGGGGCAGACATTCAGGGTTGCCAGCAGATCTTCCTTGTAAAGGACGGATTCGCAGGACGGGCATTTGACCCACAGGCCCTCGGGCACCCGCTTGGATGCCGATTCGCTCTGGCGGTTGATGCGCGGGGGCAGAATTTTTTCGAACCAGCTCATGCTTGACCTTTTTGGACGTGATCGAGAGCCTGGCGGACGTCGGCCAGCCACGCAGCCGCAGCGCCGATCGCAGCCTGGGGGCCATCGCTGCGCGAGGCCGTCTCGATGATTTGAATCAGTTTGCTGCCGATGACGACAGCATCGGCATGCTGCGCCAGCCGAGCGGCGCTGGCCGCATCCCGGATGCCGAAACCGACGCCGACCGGGATGCCGACATGGCGGCGGATGGTGGCCAGGTGCCGGGCGACGTCGTCGGTATCCAGATGGCCGGCGCCGGTGACGCCTTTCAGGGACACATAGTACACATAACCCCGGGCCAGACGGGCAACGTCGGCCATCCGGGCCTCGGTGGAGGTCGGCGCCAGCAGATAGATGGGATCGACACCGGCCGCCGACAGGCTGGTGGCGAAATCGACGGATTCTTCCGGGGTGTAGTCCACGACCAGGACCCCGTCGACGCCCGCCTGGGCGGCGCGCCGCACGAAGTCGTCCCGACCCATGCATTCGATGGGATTGGCATATCCCATCAGCACGACGGGCGTGTGGTCGTCATGACGGCGGAATTCGGCCACCAGGTCCAGCACCCGGGCCAGGCTGGTGCCGGCCGCAATGGCGCGCTCCCCGGCCTGCTGGATGACCGGGCCGTCGGCCATCGGGTCCGAAAACGGCACGCCCAGTTCGATGACGTTGGCGCCCGCTGCCACCAGCGCCTGCATCAGGGCAGGCGTGGACGTGACCAGAGGATCTCCGGCAGTGATGTACGGGATCAGGGCCGTGCCCCCCGACAGGCCGGCAAAGGTGGCGGCCAGGCGGTGATTGGATGCAGTCAAGAAAGGCTCCTAAAGCGCGATGCCGCTGGTTTCGGCCACGGTATGCATGTCTTTGTCGCCGCGCCCCGACAGGTTGACCAGGATGATCTGGTCCTTGGGCAGCGTGGGCGCGAGTTTGGCCGCATAGGCGATGGCATGGGCAGATTCCAGCGCGGGCATGATGCCTTCGATGCGGCAGCAGTTGTGGAAGGCGGCAAGGGCTTCCTGGTCGGTGATGCCCACGTACTGGGCCCGCCCCGAATCCTTCAGCCAGGCATGTTCCGGCCCAACGCCCGGGTAGTCCAGGCCGGCCGAGATGGAATGGGTTTCGGTGATCTGGCCGCTGGCGTCCTGCAGCAGGTACGTGCGGTTGCCGTGCAGCACGCCGATCACCCCGCGATTCAGGGATGCGGCGTGATGACCGCTGTCCAGGCCTTCACCCGCCGCCTCGACGCCGATCAGGCGCACGGATTCATGTTCGATATAGGGGTGGAAGATGCCGATGGCGTTGGACCCACCGCCCACGGAAGCTACCACGTAGTCGGGCTGACGGCCGGCGTCGCGCGGCATCTGTTCCAGGCATTCCCGGCCGATGATGGTCTGGAAATCGCGCACCATCAGCGGATACGGGTGGGGACCCGCCACCGTGCCGATGATGTAGAAAGTGTTTTCGACGTTGGTGACCCAGTCGCGCATGGCTTCGTTCAGGGCGTCCTTCAGGGTGCGCGAACCGGATTCCACCGGCACCACCGTAGCGCCCAGCAGCTTCATGCGGTAGACGTTGGAAGCCTGGCGGCGCACGTCTTCGCTGCCCATGTAGACCACGCATTCCAGGCCGTAGCGGGCCGCGACCGTGGCGGTCGCCACGCCGTGCTGGCCGGCGCCGGTTTCCGCGATCACGCGCGGCTTGCCCATGCGGCGGGCCAGCAGCGCCTGGCCGATGCAATTGTTGACCTTGTGGGCGCCGGTGTGGTTCAGGTCTTCGCGCTTGAACCAGATCTGAGCGCCCCCCAGCTGCTGCGACCAGCGCCGGGCATGATAGACCGGGCTGGGGCGTCCGACGAAATGTTCCAGTTCATCGGCAAATTCGCGCAGGAATTCAGGATCGTCCCGGTAATGCTGATAGGCCTTCTGCAGGGCATCCAGGGCGTGCACCAGGGTTTCGGCCACGAACGAACCGCCAAACTGGCCGAAATGCCCCTGGGCATCCGGCAAATGATAGGGCTTCAAATCCAGACTCGCTTCAAAGGTGCCCGAACCGGGCGCAGCGGACCACAACGGCCAGCCAAAACGGGCATTTTAACAGCGCGGGCCGATGGGCAGCCGCTGCAGCCGCATCCGGCGCGCTCCGCGCGGCTATTGCCGGCTGGCCTGGACGCCCGGCAGTTCGTTGACGGCGTCCAGCGCCTGGCGGATCTGCGTGCCATCGCGCACTTCGATCGTGAACACCATGTGCGCCAGAGAGCGCCGACTGTGGGTGGTCACCCGCACCACCCGCAGCCGCAGGCGGGCGAAGACCTCGGACAGGTCCCGCAGGAGATTGGGCCGGTCCTGGGCATGGATGCTGAGATCCACCGGATACAGGGCCTGGCCGGTTTCCCCCCAGGCCACCTGGATGCAGCGTTCCGGGTGCCGCTGGGCCAGCGCCGCCCAGGACGAGCAGTCCTGCCGATGGATGGAGACCCCCCGGCCCCGCGTCACGAAACCCTCGATGGCATCCGGGGGGGCCGGACGGCAGCAGCGGGCCAGCTGCGTGAGCAGCGAATCCACCCCGACCACCAGAACCCCGCTCTTGCCGGTGCGCGCCACGCTGCCCGCATCGCTGGCATAGACACGGGCGGCATCAGGCAGCGCGGATTCGGATTCCGGCTCGCGAAAGACCTGATCGATCTGACGCAGGCTGAATTCTTCCTTGGCAGCCGCCACGTACAGATCGTCTGCCTTGGCAAAGCCCAGCTGCTGGGCCAGGTTTTCCTGGTTGACGGCGGTCTTGCCCAGGCGCTGCAGTTCTTTTTCGACCAGTGTCTGGCCCTGGGCGATGCGCTGCTGCAATTCCACTGCATTGAACCAGGCCCGGACTTTCGACCGGGCGCGCGGGCTGGCCAGATAGCCCAGCTGCGGATTGAGCCAGTCCCGAGAAGGCCCCCCGGATTTGGCGGCGGTGATCTCGACCGTCTGGCCGGTGCGCAAGGGCGTGGACAAGGGCACCATCTGGCCATCGACCCGGGCACCCCGGCAACGGTGCCCCAGATCGGTATGCAGCAGATAGGCGAAATCGACGGCGGTGGCGCCTTCGGGCAATTCCAGCACCCGGGCCTGAGGCGTCATTACATAGATATGGCGTTCGCTGCGCGGCGCCTCGGGTGCCGGCGCCGGCCCGCCGTCTTCTTTCCAGGCCAGCAGCTGGCGCATCCAGGCGATTTTCTGATCGTATTCCCCCGACGCTGTCACCTGCCCGCCCCGGGCTCCGGCTTCTTTGTAGCGCCAGTGCGCCGCCATGCCGAACTCGGCAAACTGGTGCATGTCCTGGGTGCGGATCTGCACCTCGAAGGCCCGCCCCTGATCGTCTGCCACCACGGTGTGCAGGGACCTGTAGCCATTGGGCTTGGGCCGCGCAATGTAATCGTCGAATTCCTCCGGCACCGGGGTCCACAGGGCATGGACCAGGGCCAGCGCCGCATAGCAGGCGCGCTCGTCGGCCACGATCACGCGCAACGCCCGCAGATCGAACAGCTGCTGAAACTCGAGATGCTTGATGCGCATCTTGTTCCAGATGCTGTAGATGTGCTTGGGCCGGCCGCTGATGTCCGCCCGGATCCCGGCATCGTCCAGGGCGGCCTGCAGGCGGTTCATCACGTCTTCGATGAAGGCCTCGCGCTCGGCGCGCTTTTCCTCGAGCTGGCGGGCGATGGTTCTGTAGGTGTCGGGCTGCAGGAAACGGAAGGACAGGTCCTCCATTTCCCATTTCAGCTGCCAGATGCCCAGCCGGTTGGCCAGCGGCGTGTAGAGCGCCATGGTTTCCCGCGCGAATTCCGGCGGACAGGGCGTACGGGTCGCGGCAAACCAGCGCAAGGACTGCAGGCGCGAGGCCAGCCGCATCAGCACGATGCGCAGGTCGGCCGCCATGGCCAGCAGCATCTTGCGCTGCATTTCCTTTTGGTCGGCCCCCGATTCGCCGCCGGCCCGCCCGGCCACGGCCCCCAGGTGCAGCAAGGCGCGCGTGCCCTGCACCAGAGTGGCGACCTCGGGGCCGAAGGCCTTGCGCAAGGGGTCGGCGCGAGAGAGTTCGCCCGCCGGCACTGGTTGCACGGCCAGCAAGGCGCCCGCCCGCGTCTCGGCGTCCGAGCCCAGATCACGCAGGATCAACGCCACGGCTGCGCAGTGCGCATCCAGGAGTTCCCCCGTGCTGGCGCGGACCTGGCGCAATGGTTCACGCACCCAGTCCACCGCCTGCTGCAGCAAGACAACCCCGTCATCATCCAGGCCCTGGCTTGCCTCGCGGAACCAGTCCGGATCAAACGGGTCGGTCGATACAGTGTGCGCAGGGATGCTCATGGCCAGAAAACACTAGGGAAGTCGGCCCCGATGGGCCACCCCTCTATACTACTTGAGTCCTCCGGCCGATGGTCGCCTCCGCCTGTCCGGGATCGCCTTGCGCGGCCTCGCCCCTATCCCGGTATCGGGCTCTACGGGTTGTCCCGGATAAATTCGGTAAAATCCCCCTTGGCCTTCATCGGCCCTTGTTTGCTGCCGGAGTTCCCCTCATGACCCACGTCGTCACCGAAAACTGTATCAAATGTAAATTTACCGACTGCGTCGATGTCTGTCCGGTGGACTGTTTCCGCGAAGGGCCCAACTTCCTGGTCATCGACCCCGAGGAATGCATCGACTGTGCGGTCTGTGTCCCCGAATGCCCTGCCAACGCCATCTTCGCCGAAGAAGACGTACCCCAGGATCAGGTCGACTACATCCCCCTGAATGCGGAACTTTCCCCGATCTTCGGGCCCATCAACCGTTCCATCCAGGCCCTGGACGGCGCCGACGAATGGAACGGCGTCGCCGGCAAACTCAAATACCTGGAACGCCCCTGACCTTCCCGGTGCGGCGCCCTGCACGGGCGCAGCCGCACTGCGGCCTGTCTGTAAAATCCCACACCCAGACCCGGCAATCGACCTTACGCGGGTAAATCCTGTAGCGCGTCGTAACGATTACCGGTACTTTAAGTCCGGACTCCCGATATGAAGGCGCACGATCTGCGTCATCACAGACCACCGGAACGCATTCATCCATGCTGTACGATCTTCACGAGCTGCAACGCTCCATCCTGGCCCCGTTCACCGCTTTCACCGAAACGGGATCCCAGCTGTTTTCCAATCCCTACAGCCCGCTGGCCTACACGCCACTGTCCCGACAGTTCGCCGCCACCTACGAGCTGGCGCACCGCATGGGCAAGGACTACGAAAAACCCGCCTGGAACCTGCCTTCCACGACCATCGGCGGCCGCGAAATCACCGTGACCGAAGACATCGCGCTGGCGCAGCCGTTCTGCCGCCTGGTGCATTTTCGTCGCGACATCCGGCGCCAGGACCCGTGCATCCTGCTGGTAGCGCCGCTCTCGGGCCACCATGCCACGCTGCTGCGCGACACTGTCCGGGCCTTGCTGCCCGATCACGACATCTACGTCACCGACTGGATCGACGCCCGTATGGTGCCGGCCGCCGAAGGCACCTTCGGGCTGGACGACTACGTGCATTACATCCAGACATTCCTGCGCCATCTGGGGCCTGATACCCACGTGATGTCGGTCTGCCAGCCCACGGTGCCCGTGCTGGCCGCCGTCTCGCTGCTGGCCGCCGCCGACGAACCCTGCCAGCCGCGCAGCATGATCATGATGGGCGGCCCGATCGACACCCGCAAATCTCCCACGCAAGTCAACCGTCTGGCCACGACCAAACCCTACGCCTGGTTCGAGGACAACCTGATCCACCGCGTGCCGGCCCGCTACCCCGGCGCCGGGCGCCTGGTGTATCCCGGTTTCCTGCAGCATGCGGGATTCGTTGCCATGAACCCCGACCGCCACCTGAAATCCCACTACGATTTCTACCTGCACCTGCTGCGCGGCGACGACAACGACGCAGAAGCCCACCGCCGCTTCTACGACGAATACAACGCCGTGCTGGACATGCCGGCCCGTTTCTACCTGGACACCATCCGCACCGTCTTCCAGGAATTCAGTCTGCCCATGGGCACCTGGACCATCGACGGCATGCTGGTGGAACCCGCCGCCATCCGCAAGACCGCACTGCTGACCATCGAAGGCGAACTCGACGACATCTCGGGCTGCGGACAGACCCACGCAGCCCATCATCTGTGCGCCAACCTGTCCCCATCGATGCGGGAAATCCATACCGCCAAGGACTGCGGCCATTACGGGATTTTCTCCGGGCGCCGCTGGCGTTCGCAGATCTGTCCTAAAATCTCCGCATTCATCCGCGCCCACGCCTGATTCACCGCACCGCCTGCAGCCGCCCCGTAGCGCGCGAACGCAGGCGCATCCTGCCCGGAACGCGGCGGGGCGGCGGTGTTTTCAGCGCAATCCGTTTCCCTCATGTCTACTCTCGTTGACGAACTGGACGCCCTGCTGCCGCAGACGCAGTGCGGGCAATGCGGCTTCGACGGTTGCCGTCCTTACGCGCAAGCCATGGCCGATGGCCGCGCCGACACCAACCGCTGTCCGCCTGGCGGGCCGCCGACCATTGCCGCCCTGTCGCAGCGGCTGAACCGTCCTGCCAGACCGCTGGATCCGGACTGCGGCGTCCATCAGCCCTTTCGCGTCGCCCTGATCGACGAGGAACACTGCATCGGCTGTACGCTGTGCATCCAGGCCTGTCCCGTGGACGCCATTCTGGGCGCCAACCAGAGCATGCACACCGTCATCGAGGCCGACTGCACTGGCTGCGAGCTGTGCGTCGCCCCCTGCCCGGTCGACTGCATCTCCATGGTGCCCGCCGGCCGCGACTGGACTGCGGACGACGCCCAGGCCGCCCGCCAGCGCTATCGGTCGCGTACCACGCGGCTGCTGGCCCGCCACACCGAATCCGCAGGGCCAGCCGCCCGCACCCTGGCCAACAAGCCGGCGCTGGCCACCGCCCCTTCCGACCACGACAAACAAGACCGCATCGCCCAGGCCTTGGCCCGGGCTCGCGCCAGACGCTCATGAAACGTGCCGCCATCGAGGAATGCTTTCGCCGCTGGCGCGAGGCCAACCCCCACCCCAAGACGGAACTGGAATACGGCAGCACCTTCCAGCTGCTGATCGCCGTGATGCTGTCGGCGCAGGCAACCGACCGCTCGGTCAACCTGGCCACGCGCCGCTTCTTCCCGGAACACGGCACCCCCCAAGGCCTGCTGGCCCTGGGCGTGGACGGCCTGATGGAGGCCATCCGCACCATCGGCCTGTACAAGACCAAGGCTCGCAACGTGATCCGCACCTGCGAGCTGCTGCTGGAGCGCCACGACGGCCAGGTGCCGGACCGCCGCGAAGACCTGGAAGCCCTGCCAGGGGTCGGCCGCAAGACGGCCAATGTCGTGTTGAACACGGCATTCCGGCAACCTGCCATGGCCGTGGACACGCATATCTTCCGCGTCGCCAACCGCACCGGCATCGCGCCGGGCAAGACCGTGCTGGCCGTCGAACAGGCGCTGCTCAAGCGCATTCCGAAGGACTACCTGCTGGACGCTCACCACTGGCTGATCCTGCATGGACGCTACGTCTGCGTGGCCCGCAAGCCCAAATGTCCGCAATGTCCGATCAGCGATCTGTGCGAATATCCGGACAAGACCCCGTCCGCCTAGGCTATCGCACTGCAGCATTTTTACTTGACGTTAGGTAAACCCTGAGAAACCCCTATGGAGGCCGGCCCCGATCCGTCTCATACTTGAAACATTCCACCAAACGGCGCTGCACTGCGACAGGACACACAGGACATCTTGGGCACTATGGGCACGGACCAATCCACCATTCTCGAAACCCGCAATCTAAGCAAGACCTTCCTGGGATTCGTCGCAGTCGATGCCGTCAATCTGCAGGTCCAGCGCGGCCACATCCACGCCTTGATCGGCCCCAACGGGGCCGGCAAGACCACCTGCTTCAACCTCCTCACCAAATTCCTGACTCCCTCCGAAGGCCAGATCTTCTTCGACGGCCGGGAAATCACGCGCGACAAACCCGCTGAAATCGCCCGCAAGGGCATCATCCGGTCCTTCCAGATCTCCGCCGTGTTCCCGCAGCTGTCCGTGGTGGACAACGTACGCATCGCCCTGCAGCGCAACACCGGCCTGTCCTTCAAGTTCTGGCGCAGCGAAACCAGCCTGCATCACCTGAATGCCCGCGCCCTGGAACTGCTCGACGAAGTCGGCCTGGCCGACTTTGCCAACGAGACCACCGTCAACCTGCCCTACGGCCGCAAACGCGCCCTGGAAATCGCCACCACCCTGGCCATGGAACCCAGCCTGATGCTGCTGGACGAACCCACCCAGGGCATGGGCCACGAAGACGTCGACCGCGTCACCCAGCTCATCAAACAAGTCAGCGCCGGTCGCACCATTCTCATGGTCGAACACAACATGAAGGTCGTGTCCTCCATTGCCGACCGCATCACGGTCCTGGCCCGGGGGGCGGTACTGGCCGAAGGCGACTACGCCACCGTCTCGAACAACCCCGCCGTCATGGAAGCCTACATGGGCACCACCCAGGGCGAACTCGAAGGAGCCCAAGCATGAGCACGCAAGGCCGCCCTAAGTGCAAATTCCCCCTCGGGGGGACGGCGCGCGGCGCCAAGGGGGCAGCATGAGCACGCCCGCCCTGGAAATCTCCAACCTGCAGGCGTGGTACGGCGAATCCCACGTGCTGCACGGGGTCGACATGCGCGTCGAACCCGGCCAGGTCGTCACCCTGCTGGGGCGCAACGGCGCCGGGCGCACCACCACGCTGCGCGCGCTGCTGGGCCTGACCAGCCGGCGCACCGGCTCGATCCGCATCCAGGGCACCGAATCGATCCACCTGCCCACCTACCGCATCGCCCACCTGGGCATCGGCTACTGCCCGGAGGAACGCGGCATCTTCGCCTCGCTGTCCTGCGAGGAAAACCTGCTGCTGCCGCCCACCGTGGGCAGCACGCTGGGCGGAGGCATGTCGCTGGCCGAAATCTACGACATGTTCCCCAACCTGCTGGAACGCCGCCATTCACCGGGCACCCGGCTGTCGGGCGGCGAACAGCAGATGCTGGCCGTGGCGCGCATCCTGCGCACCGGCGCCAACCTGCTGCTGCTCGACGAAATATCCGAAGGCCTGGCACCGGTGATCGTGCAGGCGCTGGCACGCATGATCACGACGCTGAAGTCCAAGGGCTACACCATCGTCATGGTCGAGCAGAACTTCCGCTTTGCCGCGCCGCTGGCCGATCACTTCTACATCATGGAACACGGCCAGATCGTCGAGGAATTCCCCGCCGCCCAGCTGCAGGAAAAGCAATCCACGCTCGACAGCCTGCTGGGCGTCTGACACCCCATTCATCATGACACCTGCCGGCACAACCGGCTTCCTAGGAGATTCCCCATGAAATTGCGTACCCTATCCGCTGCACTCGCCGTAGCCGGCCTGGGATTTGGCCTTTCCGCCCATGCCGCCGGGGTGTCCGACGACGTCATTCGCATCGGCTTCATCACCGACATGTCCGGGGTCTACGCCGATGTGGACGGCAACGGAGGGGCGGATGCCATCCGCATGGCCATCGCCGACATGGGGGGCGAAATCAACGGGAAAAAGATCGAACTGCTGACCGCTGACCACCAGAACAAGGCCGACATCGCCTCGGCCCGCGCCCGCGACTGGTTCGATACCCAGAAAATGGACATGCTGATCGGTGGCACCAACTCCGCGACGGCACTGGCCATGGCCGGGGTGGCCGCCGAAAAGCAAAAGCCCTTCATCGCCATCGGCGCGGGTTCATCCCAGCTGACCAATGCAAAATGCACGCCCTATACCGTGCATTACGCCTACAACACCACGGCGCTGGCTAACGGCACCGGCTCCGCCGTGATCCGCGAAGGCGGTAAATCCTGGTTCTTCCTGACGGCCGATTACGCCTTTGGCCATTCCCTGGAACAGGACACCGCCGCAGTCGTGAAAAAAGACGGCGGCAAGGTCCTGGGCGAAGTCCGCGCCCCCCTGTCCACGACTGATTTCTCGTCCTTCCTGCTGCAGGCCCAAAGTTCCGGCGCCCAGGTGCTAGGCCTGGCCAACGCGGGCGGCGACTTCATCAACTCGGTCAAGGCCGCCAAGGAATTCGGCATCACCAAGACCATGAAGCTGGCCGGTCTGCTGGTGTTCATCAACGACGTTCATTCTCTGGGCCTGGACAACACCGCCGGGCTGTACCTGACCACGCCCTGGTACTGGAACCAGTCCGACGATTCCCGCGCCTGGTCCAAACGCTTCTTTGAAAAACTCGACCGGGCGCCGTCCTTCGTGCAGGCGGCAGACTATTCCGCCGCGCTGAACTACCTGCAAGCCGTCAAGGCCACAGGCACCGATGACGGCGACACCATCATGCAGTACCTGAAGTCCCACAAGATCAACGACATGTTCGCGAAAGACGGCTACATCCGCAAGGATGGCCTGTTCATGCACGACATGTATCTGGCCCAGGTCAAACGTCCTGACCAGTCCAAGGCACCCTGGGACTACTACAACATCATCCGCGATCTGCCGGCCGAATCGGTCTACGGCGCGGAATCCACCTCCACATGCCCCCTGCTCAAGGGCTAATCTCGACGCCTGAACTGCATGGCCCAGCCGCAACGGCCGGGCCATGCGCTCATCCGGCGCTCCGGTCATCTCCCTTCGCTGCGGCTCTATGACAGAACTTTTCGGTGTCCCCATCCAGGCCCTGCTCGGGCAGTTGCTGCTTGGCTTGGTCAACGGCTCTTTCTACGCCGTGCTCTCGCTCGGGCTGGCCATCATCTTCGGCCTGCTCCAGATCATCAACTTCACCCACGGCGCGCTCTACATGCTGGGGGCCTTCGTCGCCTGGCTGGGCCTGCACTACCTGGGGCTGAACTACTGGGTGATGCTGGTGCTCTCGCCCATCGTCGTGGGGCTGTTCGGCATCCTGCTCGAACGCCTGCTGCTGCGCCACCTGTACAAGCTGGACCCGCTGTACGGGTTGCTGC
Source organism: Castellaniella sp. (assembly GCF_034674885.1). Lineage (GTDB taxonomy): Bacteria > Pseudomonadota > Gammaproteobacteria > Burkholderiales > Burkholderiaceae_B > Castellaniella. Next base: position 17,182 of record NZ_JAUCDS010000013.1, on the reverse strand, counting down.
TGACCTTCGGCCTGGCGCTGATCATCGAAGGGCTGTTCCGCAGCATCTACGGGGTCTCGGGCCAGCCCTACTCCACGCCCGCGCTGCTGCAAGGCGGCGTCAACCTGGGCTTCATGTACCTGCCGATCTACCGCGGCTGGGTCGTGGTGGCCTCCATCCTGGCCTGCCTGCTGACCTGGTTCCTGATCGAAAAGACCCACCTGGGCGCCCTGCTGCGCGCCGGGACTGAAAATGCCAAGCTCGTCGAGGCCTTCGGCGTGAACGTGCCGCTGATGATCTCGCTCACCTTTGGGCTGGGGGTAGGCCTGGCGGCCTTTGCCGGCGTGCTGGCGGCCCCCATCCTGCAGGTCTCTCCGCTCATGGGGTCCAACCTGATCATCGTGGTGTTCGCCGTGGTGGTGATCGGCGGCATGGGCTCGATCCTGGGCTCCATCATCACTGGCCTGGGGCTGGGCGTCGTCGAAGGCTTCACCAAGGTCTTCTGGCCAGAAGCCTCCAGCACCGTGGTCTTCATCATCATGGTGATCGTGCTGTTGCTGCGCCCGGCGGGGCTGTTCGGGAAAGAATCATGAATCGACAACTGCTTGCCTACCTGGTCGCCATTGTGGTGATCGCGGCGCTACCGGCAATAGGCGCCTATCCGATCTTCATCATGAAGGTCATGTGCTATGCCCTGTTCGCCTGCGCCTTCAACCTGCTGCTGGGCTACACCGGCCTGCTGTCCTTCGGCCATGCCGCCTTCCTGGGGCTGGCTGGCTACGCCTGCGGCCAGGCGCTGACCGTCTGGGGCTGGCCGACCTTCAGCGGCCTGCTGTTCGGTACAGCCAGCGCCGCGCTGCTGGGCCTGGTGTTCGGCATCCTGTCGATCCGACGCAGCGGCATCTACTTCGCCATGATCACCCTGGCACTGGCGCAGATGCTGTTTTTCTACTTCCTGCAGGCGCCCTTCACGGGCGGCGAGGATGGCCTGCAAGGCATCCCGCGCGGCAGCATCCTGGGCCTGGACCTCACCCAGGACATCAATCTGTACTACGTGGTGATGGTGATCTTCGTGCTGGGCTATGCGCTGATCTGGCGCACCGTGCATTCGCCCTTCGGCCAGGCCCTGAAGGCCATCCGCGAAAACGAAGCCCGCATGGTGTCCCTGGGCTATCACGTGGACCGCTTCAAGCTGCTGGCCTTCGTGCTCTCGGCGGCCCTGTCGGGCCTGGCGGGCGCCACCAAATCGGTAGTGTTCGTCTCGGCAACCCTGTCGGATGCCACCTGGCAGATGTCGGGCATGGTGATCCTGATGACGCTGATCGGCGGCATGGGCACCCTGACGGGGCCGGTGCTGGGGGCCGTCATCGTGGTGGCCCTCGAAAACAAGGTCGGCGACATCGGCCGCTTCCTGATGCAGGAAACCGGCATCACCTGGTTCCGGGTGCTGGGCGAGTCGGTCACGATCGTCATCGGCCTGATCTTCGTCATCTGCGTGCTGACCTTCCGGCGCGGCATCATCGGCGAATGGCTGTACCGGCACGCGCTGCGCAAGGCGCGCAGCTGATCGATCCGTAGCAGGGGCCCGGCGACGACCGGACCGTCCCTACCTTACCAGGCGCAATGAAAATCCGGCCCCTCATCAAAGGGGCCGGATTGCTTTTTGATCATGCGAGGCAACGCTGCGTGCCCCCACCTCGCGGCCTGCATGCCGCCCGGATTCGATCAGCCTTGCTTGACCAACGGGCAGGCGCTTTCCGACAGCGGCACCGAGACCAGATCCGCCGGCAGAGTCCTCAGGATCTTGTAGTAGTCCCAGGGCCCTTTGGATTCCTTCGGGGTCTTGACCTGAACCAGGTACATGTCGTGCGCCATCCAGCCGTCCTTGCGGACCACGCCGTTGTGGGCGAAGAAGTCGTTGACCGGCAATTCACGCATCTTTTCGGCCACGACCTTGCCGTCCGTCGTCCCGGCGGCCTTGACGGCCTTCAGGTAGTGCAGCGTAGACGAATACACGCTGGCCTGCACCATGCCGGGTTCGCGCTGGGTGAGCTTTTCAAACCGGGCGGAAAATTTCCGGCTGGCATCGTCGCGATCCCAGTAGAAAGGCGTGGTCGCCACCAGCCCCTGGGCCTTTTCCAGGCCCAACGCATGCACGTCGCTGATCACGATGCCCAAGGCCACCAGCTTCTGGCCAGCCTGTGTCAGGCCGAATTCGGCAGCCTGCTTGATGCTGTTGCTGGTGTCGGCCCCGGCGTTGGCCAGTGCCACGGCCTGCGCCTTGGATGACTGCGCCTGCAGCAGGAAGGACGCAAAGTCGGACGTGCCCACCGGGTGGAATACCTCGCCCACGACCTTGCCGCCGTTCTTGTCCACGACCTTGGTCAGGTCGGCTGCCAGCTGTTTGCCATAGGCATAGTCGGCCCCCAAGATGAACCAGTTCTTGGCGCCTTCCTTGACCAGGCCGGTGGCCGTCCCGACAGACGAGGCGTAGGTGTCAAACGCCCAGTGGAACCCCGTGGGAGAGCAGGCCTTGCCGGTCAGGGCCGCCGAAAACGGGCCGGACGCGATGGTGACCTTGCCCTTTTCCTGGGCCAGCCCCTGCACGGCCAGGGCCACTGCGGAATTGGTCAGGTCGCCGATCATTTCGACGTGATCGACGTCGAACCATTTACGGGCGATGGACGTCGCAATGTCGGTCTTGTTCTGGTGATCGGCCGAGACGACTTCGATCTTGCGACCCAGGACCTCGCCACCGAAATCCTTCACGGCCATCTGTGCAGCCGTCACTGACGTCACCCCGCCGAAATCGGAATACAGGCCCGACTGATCGTTCAGGATCCCGATGCGCAAGGGTTCAGCCGCGCCGGCGAACTGAGGAATCGCCGCAGAAATCGCCAGGCACAGCAACAACTTCTTCATCTTCATGGATTGTCTCCGTTGATTATGCTTTGTGTTGCGAAGCCCTGTGCGGGACGGCAAAGACCCTGCACGGGCTGCCTTTTGAGGGTATCGTCGGGCCGCGTGGGCTGTCAATGCGATGGAACCCTGCAGGAGGGGTGTCTCAAGCCGATGCAGGGTTCCACGGCGCGGCCTGCAGGCCGCTTCGATTCGACAGTCGTGAAACAGTCCGCAGGGACTGTCCTACGTCCCGTGCTTCCCACGGCGCGGCCTGCAGGCCGCTTCGATTCGCCTGGCGTAGAACAGTCCGCAGGGACTGTTCTACGTCCCGTGCTTCCCACGGCGCGGCCTGCAGGCCGCTTCGATTCGCCTGGCGTAGAACAGTCCGCAGGGACTGTTCTACGTCCCGGCGAATCCCAGATAACTTTCGATTACTCGGGGGTGGGTGGCCAGCATCGAGGCCTCGCCCTGGAGCACGACTGAACCGGTTTCCAGAACGTAGCCGGTGTCGGCCACATGCAGGGCGGCGCGGGCGTTTTGCTCGACCAGCAGGATGGATACGCCTGTGCCGCGCAGATGGGCGATGGTCTGGAAGATTTCCCGCACCACGCGGGGCGCCAGTCCCAGGCTGGGCTCGTCCAGCATCAGCAGGGATGGGCGGGCCATCAGGGCGCGGCCTACTGCCAGCATCTGGCGCTCGCCACCCGACAGGGTTCCGGCTGCCTGGTCCGCCCGTTCGCGCAGGCGCGGGAACAGGGTGTAGACCTCGTCCAAGGTGTCCCGCCAGCCGCGCACCCCGGCCCGGTACAGGCGAAAGCCACCCAACAGCAGATTGTCGTGTACCGACATGCTGGCAAAGAGCTCGCGCCGTTCAGGCACCAGCGTCAGGCCCAACCCCACCCGGCGTTCGATATCCCAGTCCTGGATCGCCTGACCCTGGAACAAGACCTGGCCATGGCTGTGCCCGCGCTGCGGCAAGGCGCCCATCAGGGCGTTGAGCAAGGTGGATTTCCCGGCCCCGTTGGCGCCGATCACCGTCACGATCCGGCCCCGCCCCACCGTCAGGTCCAGAGGATCCAGGGCGGCGACCTTGCCATAATGGGCCGACAGGCCCTGAACCGACAGGACCGTATCGGCGGCATTCTCGGGCGCCGTCATGATGCCGCCTCTGGATGCAGCCGATGCGCCGCAGCCGGAGCTGCGGACTCCCAATCGTCGTCCAGGCCGCCCAGATAGGCTTCCAGCACGGCGGGATTGTTTTGAATGTCCGCCGGCACACCTTCGGCCAGCGGCGTGCCGAAATCCATGACCAGCAGGTGATCGGTCAGCTTCATGACGAAATCCATGTCGTGTTCCACCAGCAGCAGGCTCATGCCTTCGCGGCGCAGCTGGTCCAGCACGGCCGCCAGGGCCTGTTTTTCCTGGTAGCGCAGGCCGGCGGCGGGTTCATCGAGCAGCAGCAGGATCGGGTCTCCGCATAGGGCGCGGGCGATCTCCACGATGCGTTGGCGGCCCAGCGGCAGGCTGCCCGCCGGCTGCTCCATGACGTCGCCCAGCCCGACCCGCTGCAATTGGCGCGCGGCCTCCTGCAGCAGGGACGCCTCGCTGGCCCGATCCAGGCGCAGCGCCGCCGCGACCACGCCGGTGCGGCTGCGCAGGTGCGCCCCCAGGGCGACGTTGTCCAGCACCGTCATGTCCGGCAGCAGTTGCACGTGCTGGAAGCTGCGCACCAGGCCTCGGCGGGCGATGTCGTGAGCCGGGCGGCCGTCGATACGCTCGCCCATGAAGCGCACCTGGCCCCCGCTGAGCGGCAGCACGCCGCTGATCAGATTGAAGGTCGTGCTCTTGCCCGCGCCGTTGGGGCCGATCAGCCCCATGATTTCCCCGGCCCGCAGCTGGAAGCTGATGTCGTTCACCGCCACCAGCCCGCCGAATTCCTTGCGCGCCTGGTCGACTTCCAGCACGACCTGCCCGTCAGGCGGCAAGGGCCGATGCGGCAGTTCCACTGCCGCCGTTTGCAGACGACGCGGCGCGTTGGCGGACGCCTGCCCGCCTACCCAGCGCCCGATCCGGGCCAGCACCGGCCACAGGCCGTCTCGGGCGTACTGCAACACGAGAATCATCAGCACCCCGAAGGCCAGCAGTTCCAGATTGACGCCAGTGCCGACGAGCTTGGGCAGCAGGTTCTGCAGCTGGTCCTTGAGAATCAGCACAGCAGCGGCGCCGGCCACCGCGCCCCAGACGCTGCCGGCCCCGCCCACCACCGCCATGAACAGATATTCGATGCCGTATCCCAGGCCGAACGGGCTGGGGCTAACCGCCCGTTGCATGTGCGCGTACAGCCAGCCCGACACGCTGCCCAGCAGCGCCGCATAGACGAAGATCACGACTTTGTAGTGCGCCAGATCGACGCCGAACGATTCAGCCATGGACCCGCTGCGCAAGGCGCGGATCGCGCGTCCCGCGCGGGAATCCAGCAGGTTGTGCGTGGCCCACAGGGCCAGCAGCAGCACCAGCCAGATCAGCAGGTACATGGATTCGCTGGCGGCCAGCGACCAGCCGCCCAGCATCAGCGGCGGAATACCGGCGATGCCGTCGTAGCGGCCCAGGAAATCCAGATTGCCATACAGGTAATACAAGGCCAGGCACCAGGCCAGCGTGCACAGCGGCAGGTAATGGCCGGACAGGCGCAGGGTGATGACGCCCAGCCCATAGGCCACCAGGCAGGTCAGCACCAGGCCCGCCAACAGGCCCAGCCAAGGGGAAACCCCAAAAGCCGTCGTCAGCCAGGCGGTGGAATACGCGCCCAGCCCCACAAAGGCGGATTGGCCGAACGAAGTCAGCCCGCCCACCCCTGTCAGCAGAACCAGCCCCAGGACCACCAGGCTGTAGAGCCCGATGTAGTTCATCTGCGTGATCCAGAAGGCCGGTACGCCCGGTATCCAGGGCAACAGCGCCAGCACGATCAGGGCCGGGATCTTGATCCAGGAAAGACGCATCGGATCAGTCCTCCTCGTCCAGCTGCACGCTGCCAAACGAGCGCCACAGCAGCACCGGAATGATCAGGGTGAACACGATCGCTTCCTTGAAGGGACTGGCCCAGAACGAAGAAAAGGCCTCGAGGATGCCGACGAACAGGGCGCCGGCGGCCGCGATCGGGTAGCTGACCAGGCCGCCGAAGATGGCCGCGACGAAGCCCTTCAGACCGATCAGGAAACCGGTGTCGTAATAAATGGTGGTGATGGCGGCAATCAGCATGCCCGACAAGGCGCCGATGGCCGCCGCCAGGGTGAATGTCAGGCTGCCTGCGACTCGCGTGCTGATGCCCACCAGCCGGGCTCCCCGGCGATTGACGGCAGTCGCGCGCAGGGCGCGGCCGTACAGGGTGCGGCTGAAGAACAGCCACAGGGCGGTGATCAGGACGGCACACAAGCCCAGCACGGCAAAGGTCTGGGCCGTCCATTCCACCGGGCCGATCTGCACGCTGCCCTCGACCAGTGCCGGTGTGCGCCAGCCTTCGGCGCCAAAGAACAGCAGCCCCAGGCCCGTCAGGGCGAAATGCACGGCCACCGAGATGATCAGCAGCACCAGCACGCTGGCCTGCTCGACCGGCTGGTACACCAGACGATAGATCATCGGGCCCATGGGAATGACCAGCGCCAGGGAAAACAGCACCTGCAACAGCAAGGGCACCCCCGGCCCCGCCAGGCGCGGCGCCAGCGCCCACAGGATCACGGGCAGACACAGCGCCCAGACCAGCGTGCGACCATAGCCGCGCCACTGATGCGTGCGCCAGGCGGACACGGCTTCGACCAGGCAGACCAGCACGCCCAGCAGCACCAGCAAAGCGGCGGTGCCGGGCACCCGGCCATTGGCCAGAAAGGCCAGCGACAAGGCGCCGAAGGTGACGAACTCGCCCTGCGGGATCAGGATGACCCGGGTCACCAGGAAGACCAGCACCAACGCCAGGCCCAGCAAGGCATAGATGGCCCCGTTCAGGATGCCATCCTGCAACAGGATCAGCGCGATCGTCAGATCCATGTCCGCCCCGCTTCCAGGATGCGCCCAGGCCGCCCGGGACGATCAAAACCGCCGTGAATCATGCTTACAGATCCGGCTGATAGGTCCATTTGCCGTCGACGACCTTGACCATGACGCGGCCACGGACATCCAGGCCGGCATGATCCGTCGGGCTCATGGTGAAGATCCCCTGCGAAGCCGGCAGTTCCTTGACCTGTTCCAGCGCATCGCGCAGCGCCGAGCGGAATTCCGGCGTGCCCGGCTTGGCGCCGGTCTTCAGTGCGCGAGGGATCGCATCGTTGATCAGCTGGCCGGCATCCCACATATGACCGCCGAATGTGTTGGTCGTCCCCGCGCCGTACTTGGCTTCATAGGCATGCACGTAGACCAGGGCGCTCTTTTTCACCGGATTGCTGTCTGGCAACTGCGCGGCCACCAGCAGCGGCCCGGCGGGCAGGATCATGCCTTCGCAGGCCTTGGCGCACACCCGCAGCACGTCGTTGTTGGCCGCGCCGTGGGTCTGGTAGATCTGGCCCTTGTAGCCGCGTTCGACCAGTTCGCGCTGCGGCAGCGCCACTGGCGTGCCCGAGGCGGCGATCAGGATGCCATCGGGTTTGGCTGCCAGCAGCTTGAGCACCTGGCCCGTGACGCTGGTGTCGGGGCGGGCGAAGCGTTCGGCAGCCACGACCTTGATGCCCTTGGCCTGGGCGGCGGCCTTCATTTCCTGCAGCCAGCCGTCGCCGTAGGCATCGCTGAACCCGATGAAGCCCAGGGTCTTGATCTTTTGTTTGACCATGGCGTCGGCCAGGGCGCCCGCCATCAGGGCGTCGTTCTGCGGCGTCTTGAAGATCCATTTGCGCGGGCCGTCCACCGGCTCGACCAGCTTGGCGTTGGCGGCCACGCTGATCATGGGGGTGCCGGTTTCGGCGGCTACGTCCGACATGGCCAGGGATGCGGGCGTCACCGACGTACCCAGCACCACGTCGACGTGGTCGTCGGCCGTGAACTTGCGGATGTTCTTGACTGCCTGAGTTGTGTCGGTAGCGTCGTCCAGCACGATGTACTGGACCTGCTCGCCGCCGATCTGCGTTGGCAGCAACGCGACCGTGTCGCGTTCCGGGATACCCAGCGAAGCGGCCGGCCCGGTGGCCGAGACAGTCACGCCGACCTTGATCTGGGCCGATACGGTCAGGGGCAGCGCCGCCAGCAGGGCCGCAGCGCCCAGGGTCAGGCGGAAGGAACGTGCAAATGTCATGGTGGTCTCCGTAAATTTTTGATCGTCGTGCAAGTACACTGGGGTTACAGTCTGGCAGGCTGATCAGTGTATCCGTGCAATCCCTGATGACAAATCAGCCTGTTTTCAGCATGAATCATGATCGGGCGTCATATTATCGCAGGCTGACGCAATTTGCTGCCGAAACCGCCCGTTCAGCGCCGCCGGCCGTCCAAATGAAACCCAAGATGACAGCCCAGGGACAGGGACGGAAAAGTCGTTTAAGATAAACAAGTTACCGATTCAGATACCCAACACTGGTTTTTTTCGTGGACAAGGTCACTCGCACCGACGCCCAATGGCGCGCGCAACTGTCGCCGGATGAATTCGCCGTCACCCGTCTGAAACACACCGAACGACCGTTCACCGGCCGCTACTGGGATTCCACCCAGGCCGGTACTTACGTCTGCGTGTGCTGCGGCACGCCGCTGTTCGTCTCCGACACCAAATTCGACGCCGGCTGCGGCTGGCCCAGCTATTTCGAACCGATCCGCCCCGACGCCATCCGCGAAGAACGCGACATCAGCCACGGCATGGTCCGCACCGAAACCCTGTGTGCCGCCTGCGGCGCTCATCTGGGCCACGTCTTCCCCGACGGCCCCGCCCCGACCGGGCTGCGCTACTGCATCAATTCCCTTTCCCTCAAATTCATCCCGGCCGAATGAAAAAATTTCTTTTCGACCTATTCCCCCTGATCCTGTTTTTCGTGGCGTTCCGGTTTGCCGACATCTATGTCGCTACCGGCGTGGCCATGGCAGCGGCCATCGCACAGATCCTGTGGCTGCGGCTGACGCACCGCGCCATCGAGGGCACCCACTGGATCAACCTGACCGTGATCGTCGTGTTCGGCGGTGCCACGCTGCTGCTGCACGATGACACCTTCATCAAATGGAAGCCGACTGTCCTGTACTGGCTGTTCGCGGTCATCTTGCTGGGTTCCCGCATGCTGACGGGCCGCAACCTGATGCGCCGCCTGATGGGTGAAAAGATCGCCCTGCCCGACCGCGCCTGGGCACGCCTGAACGACAGCTGGGCGGCTTTTTTCATCGCATCCGGCGCGCTGAACCTGTACGTGGCCTTTTCCGGACGGTTCACTGAATCGCAGTGGGTCAATTTCAAGGTCTTTGGCCTGATGATCCTGCTGCTGTTGTTCGTCGTCGTGCAATCCATCTGGCTGGGCCGGCACATCCAGGCCGACGCCACGACGGATTCCGCACCCGCGAAGGACACTGACGCCTCATGACGACAGCCCAGATCCCCGACCCGGCGGATCTGCGCCGTCAATTGCTGACGCGGTTGCAGAACCTGAACCCGGACACACTGGAACTCATCGACGAGTCCCACCTGCACGCCGGACATGCCGGCGCCCAGGGCGGCGCACGGCACTTTCGGGTACGGATCGTGTCCAAACACTTCGAGGGGCTGGGAACCCTGGCACGCCATCGCCTTGTGTATGATTGCGTGCGAGACCTGATGCCCTTTCCGATTCACGCATTGGCCATCGAGGCCAGCATTTCCCCCAACCAAGGACTTTCATGAAACGTATTGCTGTTGTGGCCCTGGCCTGCTCCCTGGCTCTGCCGGTCTACGCCAAGGACCTCGTCACGGTCAACGGCCAGGGGATTTCCCAGGCCAAGTTCGACCAGTTCGTCAGCCTGCTCGTCAGCCAGGGCGCCCAGGATTCGCCGCAGCTGCGTGATCAGGTCAAACAGGAAATGATCAACCGCCTGGTTGCTGTCCAGGCCGCCGAAAAGGCCGGCCTGCAGAAAGACCCCGCCGTCCAGCAGGAAACCGAGCTGGCCTCGCAAAGCATCCTGGTGCGCGCGCTGATGGCCAAATACCTGAAGGACCACCCGGTCACCGATGCCGACCTGAAAAAAGAATACGACACCATCAAGGCTGAACAGGGCGACCGCAAGGAATACAAGCTGCGCCACATCCTGGTCAAGGAAGAAGACCAGGCCAAGGCCCTGATCAAGTCCATCAAGGCCAAGAAAACCACCTTCGAAGCAGCCGCCAAGAAAGACTCCATCGACACCGGCAGCGGCAAGAACGGCGGCGAACTGGGCTGGGGCCCGACCAGCAACTACGTGCCTGAATTCGCGCAGGCCGTGGAAAGCATGAAAAAGGGCGAGATCAGCAGCGCACCCGTCAAGACCCAGTTCGGCTGGCACGTGATCCAGGTCGAAGACGAGCGCCCCATCGCTTTCCCGTCCTTTGACGAGGCCAAGCCCCAGCTGGAAGAAATGATGCGCCAGCAGGCCCTGGGCGACTACCAGAAAGGCCTGATGAAGGACGCCAAGATCGTGGACAACAGCGCGGCGAAATAATCCGCCACCGACACGACACAGCGGGGCGGTCTTCCTTGGAAGACCGCCCCGCTGTCTTTCGGTCCTACTGTTTCAGCAGTGCCAGCAGGCCGGCTTCGTCCAGGACGGCGACGCCCAGTTCTTCGGCCTTGGCCAGCTTGCTGCCAGCTTCCTCGCCGGCGACCACCCAGGCGGTCTTGCGCGATACCGAACCGCTGACCTTGCCACCCGCCGCGAGAATCATGCGCGTGGCCTCGTCGCGGCTCAGCGTGGGCAGCGTCCCCGTCAACACCAGGGTCTTGCCAGCCAGGGGTTTTGCGCCGACCGGTGCGGCATCCGCCTGGGGTGCGACACCCGCCGCCTGCAGTGCGGCGACGACCTCGCGGTTATGCGATTCGGCGAAAAATCGACGGATGGACGCCGCCACGACGGGACCGACATCGGGCACCTGCAGCAGGGCTTCTTCGGAGGCATCCATGATGGCCTGCATGGAGCCGAAATGACGCGCCACGTCCCGCGCCGTGGTCTCGCCCACGTGGCGGATGCCCAGGGCATACAGCAGCCGCGACAGCGGCGGGCGACGGCTCTGATCGATGGCCTGCACCAGGTTCTGCGCTGATTTCTGGCCCATGCGCGGGTAGGTGGAGAGTTCCAGTCCGGTCAGGCCATACAGGTCGGCCAGGGTACGCACGCGACCGCCATCGACCAGTTGTTCGATCAGCTTGTCACCCAGGCCGTCGATGTCCAAGGCCTTGCGGCTGGCCGCATGCCACAGGGTCTGCTTGCGTTGCGCGGGGCAGAACAGGCCGCCCGTGCAGCGTGTGATGGCCTCGCCCTCGGGCCGTTCCACTGCGGACCCGCAGACCGGACAGACCGGGCAGACCGCCAGCAGGTCGAACGGCAGGGTGCCCGCCGGCCGCAATTCCAGCACCGGCCCGACGACTTCCGGGATCACGTCGCCGGCGCGGCGCACGATCACGGTATCGCCGATGCGGATGTCCTTGCGGTGGATCTCGTCCTCGTTGTGCAGCGTGGCGTTGGTGACCGTGACGCCCCCCACGAAGACCGGCTGCAGCCGGGCTACGGGCGTCAGCGCCCCGGTGCGTCCAACCTGGACGTCAATGCCCACCAGGCGGGTGGTTTCTTCCTGGGCCGGGAATTTATGCGCAATCGCAAAGCGCGGCGCACGCGCCACGAAACCCAGCACTTCCTGGGCGCGCAGATCGTTGACCTTGTAGACCACGCCGTCGATGTCGTAGGGCAGCGTGGCCCGCTGCGCGCCGACCGAAGCGTAGAAGCGCAGCAATTCCGCCGCCCCCCGGCAACGCTGCCGCCCCGGGCTGACGGCAAAGCCAAAGGTGGCCAGCCAATCCAGCATGGCGGCATGGGTCGCCTGCGGCTGCAGGTCACGCCCTGCGGCGTCCCGGATCTGCCCCCAGCCGTAGGCGTAGAAGCGCAGGGGTCGCGCCGCCGTCACGCGCGGATCCAGTTGGCGCAGACTGCCCGCCGCCGCGTTACGCGGGTTGACGAAGGGCTTGTCGCCCCGCGCCGCCTGCTGTTCATTCAGGCGGGCGAAGTCCGCGCGCGCCATCAGGACCTCGCCCCGCACTTCCAGCACGGCGGGCGCGGTATCGCCGCGCAGGCGCAGCGGCACGGAACGCAGGGTGCGGATGTTGGCGGTGATGTCCTCGCCCTCGGAGCCGTCTCCCCGGGTGGCGGCCTGGACCAGATGGCCTTGTTCATACCGCAGGCTGACGGCCAGGCCGTCGAACTTGTATTCCGCGACGTAGTCCACGCCCGGCACGGCGGAAGCCGCAGATCCGGGGGCCGCATCCGCCGGAAACAGCTCGCGCTGTTCCCCGTCGTCGGACGCCGGCCGCCCGGCAGCCGACAACAGCCCGGATTCGGCCAGGATCGCCGTCACGCGATCATCGAAGGCCTGGATGTCCGGGTCCTCGAAGGCATTGCCCAGAGACAGCATGCGCACCGCATGGCGCACCGGCGCGAAATGCCCGGCGGGCGCGGCCCCGACCCGCTGCGTCGGGGAATCGGGCGTGACCCAGTCGGGATGATCCTGTTCGATGGCCTGCAACTGAGCCATCAGGCGGTCATACTGCGCGTCGGAGACGGACGGCTCGTCCAGCACGTAGTAGCGGTGGTTGTGGGCCTCGATTTCCGCCCGCAGATCCAGCAGCTGCTGATGCAGGGAATCGGTCACGAAAAGACTCGGGCGGTGCGTTCCGTGCCGGCCAGGAAACCGGCCTGGTCCAGCTGGTCGTACAGGGCGCTGATCTGCTTGTCGATGGCGGGCGCCGATGCATCCTGGAATGTGCGGCCCTGGTCGTCCAGCACATGGGCCTCCAGGCGCTGGGCCAGGTCGCGGCCCACCGCCACCATCCGGCTGAACGCCTGGTCATCGGGGATGCTGTTGGGCACATCCAGGATCAGATCGGCCCGATGCGAGAGATCGCCTGCCTGCTGATCGACCTGCAGCACGAATCGCGGCAAGCCGTTCTCGGCCATCCAGGCCCACTGCCCGCGTGACTGCACGAAGCCGGCCTCGGAGGCGGCCTGGGCGATGGCTGCGGCAGGGCGCGGGGCGGCCAGCTGCAGGATCAGGCCAACCTGGGCGTCCATGGCGGCGCAGCGCGCGTCGAGTTCGGCAGCCTGTTTCAGGACGGCGTCCTGGTCGGGCGCCTCGATCTGGCCGTCAAACCGTTCAGCCAGGTTCTGCGCCAGGGTCCAGAGGTTCGACCATTCGATGGCCGTCAGCGCGCCGCCCCGATTGGCCATGACCACGGCCAACTGCAGCGACACGTAGGATTCGTCGTCGCGCAGGCGGGTGCGGTGGCCGCCGCCTTCGCGTTCGGCGAAGACGCGCACCGGTTTTTTACCCACGCGCACGATGGACTGCACGGCTTCGGCCAACGCCTCGCCCGAGGCCGGATGCGCCAGGGCGATGTCGATCACGGCCTCGCAGGCCGGATCGATTTCGGGAGACTCATCGACCACGGCGGCGCGGTCGGGTTCCCATAGGCTGGGTTCGCGCCGGGGCGCGGCATCCTGCATGAGCACGTCCTGCTCGGATTCGGGCAGCGTCGCCCGCATGCTGCGCCGCGCGCGCCATTCCTGCCAGCCGTTATACAGCAGGACGATGACGATCAGTGCCGCCCCAATCGAAATCAGCAAAATCTGCAAATCGCTCATAAAGACCTCGTTACCCCGTTCAGGCTGCGCCAGCAACCCATTGCAGGGCTGAATCCATGTCCACCGCCACGATGCGCGACACGCCTTGTTCCTGCATGGTGACCCCGACCAGCTGCCGCGCCATCTGCATGGCAATTTTATTATGTGAAATGAAGAGAAACTGTGTCTGATCGCTCATGCCCCGCACCAGGTTGGCATAGCGTTCCGTATTGGCATCATCCAGTGGCGCATCGACCTCGTCGAGCAGGCAAAACGGCGCCGGATTGAGTTTGAACAGCGCGAACACCAGCGCCGTCGCGGTCAAGGCCTTTTCGCCCCCCGACAGCAGGTGGATCGTGCTGTTGCGCTTGCCGGGCGGCTGGGCCATGACCTGCACGCCGGCATCCAGGATTTCATCGCCCGTCATGCTCAGGCGCGCTTCGCCGCCGCCGAACAGCTGCGGGAACAACTGCCCGAAATGCTGATTGACCGTCTCGAAGGTCTGGGACAGCAGTTCGCGGGTTTCTCGATCGATCTTGCGGATGGCGTTTTCCAGCGTATCGATGGCCGACAGCACGTCGTCGCGCTGATGATCCAGGAAGCCCTTGCGGTCGCGTGCCGCCGACAATTCGTCGAGCGCCGCCAGATTGACGGCGCCCAGGGACTCGACGCGCCGGGAGATCCGCTGGACCTCGGACTGCAGCCAGTCCAGCCGCTGCCATTGGGGCGGCTGCTCGGCCAGGTGGCGCTGCAAGGCGGCGCGATCCACCTGCCGGGCGTCCAGCTGTTCGGCGTACTGTTCCACCGACAGGCGCGAGGCCTGCTCTTTCAGCTGCAATTCGGTGATGCGCGCGCGCAGCGGGTCCAGATTGCGTTCCAGCGTCAGGCGCCCCTCGTCGGCTTCCCGCAAGGTAGCGGCGGCCTGATCCTGCTGCACACGCGCCTGGCGCAGGGCCTCTTCGGCTTCGGCCCGCGATTCCAGGGCGTCCTGCAAACCGGTCTGGGCGACGGACTCGTCCAGTTCGAACAATTCACCCTGCAGGGATTCGAGTTCGGCGCCCGAGCGGCGGCTTTGCTCGGCCGCCAGCTGCAAGGTGCGGCGCAGCTCATCCAGGCGGTTGCGCAAAGCGCGCACCGCGTAATCGGCTTCCTGGGCGGCACGTTCCTGGTCGCGCCCCTGCTGACGGGCCTGCTCGGCCCGGGCTGCCAGATCTTCGATCTGCATGTCCAGCGCCGCCTGCCGTTCCTGCTGTTCGGCCAGCACCGCATCCTGGGATTCGAACCAGGCCTCGGCCTCGTCGCGCCGGGCAGCCAGTTCGGCCTGCTGCGCTTCGATGTCCCGCAGATCGCCATCCAGGCGGCGGGCCTGATCGTCGGACCGGGCCATCTGCTGACTGATCTGGTGATGCTGCATCCGGGCATCGTGCTGGGCCTGCATGCGCTCGGCAATCTGCAGCCGCGCGGGCTGCAGGGCCTGTTCCAGGGCACGGCGCTCGGCATCGGCGCGCGCATGCGCGTCCAGCGCCTGGTCGGCGATCAGCTGGGCCGCCTTGATTTCGCGCACCAGATTGTCGATCTGCTGCTGGCGGGCCAGCAGGCCGGCCTGCTCGGAATCCGCTGCGTAGAAACGCGCGCTGCAGGCATCGACCCGATGGCCGGCTCGCACGACCCACAGCCCTCCGGGCGGCAGTTCGGCCCGGCGCGACAGGGCCTGGCCCAGATCATCGGATACATACACCCCCTGCAACCAACTGGCCAGCAAAGGCTGCAGCGCGGCATCCCGCGCATGCACCCGATCCAGCAACAAGGTGGCTCCGGCAGGCGCCTGTGCCGGGGCGGGCGCCTGGCCAGGGACCTGATAGAAGGCCAGCCGGGCGGGCGGCGCATCCTGGGCGAACGCCCGCACATGATCCAATGTGCGCAGCCCCAGCGCGTTCATGCGCTCGTGCAGGACGGCTTCCAGGGCGGTTTCCCACCCTGCATCCACCTGCAGCTGCTGCCACAGGCGACCCAGCCCGTGCAGCTCCTGGCGCTGCAGCCAGGGCTCCAGGGCGTCCTCGGACTGGATCTTTTCCTGCAGGGCGATCAGGGCCTGGCGACGAGCATCCAGCCGTTCCAGGTCGAGTCGTGCATCCTGGCTGGCCTGCTGCGCCTGCGTCAGGGCGGCCTCCAGATCCGGTTGGCGCGATTCCAGTTCCAGCAAACGGGCCTGGGCTTCTTCCAGGCGCGATTCCGCCACGGCGCACTCGCCTTCCCAGCGTTGCAATTCCGCCGGATCCGGCATGCCCAGCGCCTGGCGTTCATCCTGCAGACGCTGCCGGCGATCATCCAGGCTGCGCCATTGGTGATCCGCGTCGCGCTGGGATTGGGCCGCCAGGGCCAGATCCTGTTCGGTGCGCGCCAGGCTGCGGCGCCATTCGTCGCGCTGCAGATTCAGAGCCCGCAACTGCGCATCCAGATCGGGCAGGCCATCCTGGGCCGACTGGGCCTGCACGGCCAGGGTCTCGGCCCGGGCGATGGCCTCGTCGATCTGTTCCTGGATTTCTTCGATGGCGCCCTGGCTGTGGGTCTGCTGATCGCTCCATTCCTGCATCTGGGATTGCAGTTGGGTGCGCCGCGCCTGCAGGCGGTGCCGGGAATCCACCACGTGGCGGATCTCGGCTTCCAGGCGGCTGACCTGCGCCCCGGCCTCGAACAGACGCCCCTGCGCCTGATGGACGGCCTCGCTGGCGGAGAAATGTCCTTCACGCCGGGATTCCAGGTCGGCCTCCAGCGACCGCAAGCCGGCCACCGCCGATTCCAGTTCCGCCTGGGCGCGTTCCGTGTCCGCCGCCAAGGTCTGCCGGCTTTCGCGAGCGGCCTGTTCCCGCAGCAGCCACAGGGCATGCTGCTTGAGTTCGCCTTCGGTCTGCAAGGCCCGGTAATCGGCTGCCACCCGGGCCTGGGATTCGAGCTTTTCCAGCTGCGCGGCCAGTTCGCGCAGAATGTCGTCCAGCCGGATCAGGTTCTCACGGGTGTCCTGCAGACGGTTTTCCGTTTCGCGGCGGCGTTCCTTATAGCGCGACACGCCGGCGGCTTCTTCGAGATAGACGCGCAATTCCTCGGGGCGCGCCTCGATCAGGCGGTTGATCATGCCCTGGCCGATGATGGCGTAGCCCCGTGTGCCCAGGCCGGTGCCCAGGAAGATGTCGTGGATGTCGCGCCGGCGCACCGGCTGGTTGTTGACGAAGTAGCTGCTGGCGCCATCGCGCGTCAGGATGCGGCGCACTGCGATTTCCGCAAAGGTGGACCACTGGCCGGCCGCGCGGCCCTGGCTGTTGTCGAAGACCAGTTCGACCGAGGCGCGGGCAGCGGGCTTGCGCTGCCCCGAGCCGTTGAAAATCACGTCCTGCATCGAGGCGCCGCGCAATTCCGAAGCCTTGGTCTCCCCCAGCACCCAGCGCACGGCATCGATGATGTTGGACTTGCCACAGCCGTTGGGACCCACCACGCCGACCAGTTCACTGGGCGTGGG
>NZ_JAUCDS010000012.1:0-81505 GCF_034674885.1 Castellaniella sp. | reverse complement strand
AGGTGGGTCAGATTTACTCCGACGGGGTGGGTCAGTATTACACCGGCGACAACATTTAATGGGTTGGAGTCATGGGAACACCCGCGTTTGCTCTGCAATCACTGACATTGATGTGCTGCTCCGGTCGTGTTGCACAAAAAGTGCGAACGTCTATCAAATGCCGGCTCCTCCCGCCGTCTGCTTATCTGGGCCATTGCTGGATTTATGGGGCACCTGGAAGGCGAGAAACCGCGTCATCTGGGAACAGGACGTCACCAGAGAATTGGAGAATGCGTTTCGAGAAGCTGAAAGCGAATGGCGGATAGACGCCAGCTCGGTACCGACAGATTTTCCGACGGATTATTTTCTCGGAGCTGTATCAGGCGTTCAGCCAAAATTGCTAGCACGAAAATCCGGCAGCCGCTATATCGTCGGACCGACAAGCCAGGAGCTCCAGGAACGCTATGAATTGTGCTTGCGCCTTGCGGCACAGTATCGACGTCATGCCTCGAGCTTTGGAACCGGGACTATGGAGCCCCAAACATTTGTCTCCGAGGCACTTGCCGACTGGAGCCTCTCGACCCAGGAACGCCACTGGCTAGTGGAAAATCTATAAACCGCCAAGTAATTTTAGAGCGCGCGTGAACACCAGGACATCCGCACCCGCCGCGTTAAACGACAGCTTCATTTTTTATTTCCTCTTTCAGTTGCATCACCAGCCCTATCGACCTATTGCGCGAGCCGTGAGCCGACAAGCGACTGAAAAATTTTTAGCATATCAATCTTTGTTCTACCACCACTGAGGACACTAATAAAACTATCAAACCCCATTTTTACCATCTGCCCGTTTCTTGGGTTCAACAGGATAAAGTCGCGCCACTCGCTTCCTCGTCCTTCGATATCCGCCGCATAGCTTAATATCCAATAAATTGCGACTTGACGATAGTCCGCTGCGGAGAAATTCTTTGCAATGCATTTGACCTCGACAAGGGTTCTCCCTATCGAGAAATCGCCATACCCGTTCCCAACCCACTCCAGACCAGAAATCGGTGGTTTGATGACAAGTTCTAGTTTTCTCTTTTGGCTTATATTGCTAAGAATTTTGGCAATATTAAGACCAACAATTTCAGCAATTTTCTGGTCTGCCGTGGATAAATCCTCCGGCAACTTCGCATCAAAATAGACGCGCTGGCGTCGCAGCGTTTCCTGGAAACAATAATCCCAATCGATGGCTACTGCCCCCTGAAGCAGGCACTCTCCAACGGTATAGCCAAGCTCGAACAACATAGCACGCTGCAGTCGTGACTCAGCGAGCATGTCCGGAGAAATCTGCTGAATTAGGAGCCTACTAGACGACGCGTTGAAGTGAGCGACAATGCCAGGTGTCAGCTGTGGAAAGACTTCATCAAGCACACCTGGAATTTCGCGCGCAACAGTTCGCGGGTCAATTTGCATTTCCAACCCTTTCCACATTCACAAATTTTTCCGCCCAGTCTGCGTATACCCTCGCAAATCTAGGCTCTGCGCCGCGAGGATGGCCTGCCAGTTTTCCTTTATCCTTTTTCTCATCAAATGGAAGTTCGATGCCCAGCGCCCAAGACTGCCCAATCGCGCGCCGCACTTGCAGTCGAGCCTTTTCACCCTCGTCTCCAAAATCAAAAGAAGCGACCCAATACAGGCGTTGGCACTCTGGGGTTAGTTCCGCCCAATGATTACGCAGAAAATTGAATGCAGCTCTATCCTTCCAACCCCGCCAGCAATCAATACATCCACGGTGCACTGCATTGTGCCGATTGCTGTCAAACAGTTGGCGAACAAACCGACCTCGCTTTGGGGTACTGCTAAAGCGTAAGCAACGAAGATAGTGCAGCAGGCTGGTGTCAGGTTGCAATAGATGACCTGAGTGCTGCGGGATGTCATCCAAAAGACCGTCTAAAGCATCATGGATGGTTTTGAAACGGATATCCGAACGTAGATTTGCAACACCCCGCATGATAGTAGGGAATGACGCCCGAAATGCATGCAGGTTCTGTTCATTCAATAAGGTTCGAGCTAAATCAAGTGCTACTACCGGCGAATGCAAACGCAGCGTGCGGCCAATCTGGGTCACAAGAAACGAATCTGGTAGAGCTTTCTCCAACTCACGATTCAGCAATCGACGCACCTCGAGCGACTCGACTGTCTCTCGAAGCAATTCATAATTCTCGCCGGGATTGTCCGAATAGGGGTCAAACTTCAGGTCGATACTCCGCAGCTTTGTGACTTCACCATCATTATCTCCGAGCTGAGCATGCACATAATCACAGTAGTGTTTGGAAGATAGCAGCGCCGTTTTGGTCTTGTTGAGTGTCAAGCCATAATCCATCAAGCACTGCGCAAGTTCTGCCAATGCTTGATAAGCCCCAGCAGTATCAGAAGCTATGAGAACATAATCGTCAACGTAACGGTGCCAACGCACACCGCGCATTGTTAGTGCCTCATCAATTTGATTCAAGAACAACTCAGCAAGGACGCGTGCCCCTTGGCCACCAACAGGCAAGCCGAAGGAACGACCAGCAGAAAATTTACTAAGTAGTGCATTGACCTGGAGAGAAACCTGCACTCCTTCACCACCAAGCGCACTGATAAAGTTCTCAATGTAGTGATGAGAGATGTGTTCATAGAAGCTGGAGATGTCTGTCTGAACAACGACGCCAGCATCTCCGAAGGACACCACATCGGAGACTGTTGATTCTTTGAAGGCCCGCCAAGATTGTTGACTATCGAATAGCTCAGTTCCACCATCAGACAGAAAGCGGTACGAATGTGCGCTTTCGGACCTCCTCGGCTCCAAAACCTCGGCAATGGCAATGCTCAAACCATTTAGGTAAATATTCCAAAATGGATGAATTTTAGTTACCACTCGAAAGCCAGTAGGCCCAGAAGGAGCCACCAACCGCTCGCAGTAAATACGTTGTTCAGCAATCCTTTCGTGGTTGTCCTTCTGCGCTTTGCTATTGCTTAACTCATTGTAGAACCCGTACGCAATAGAAGCGAGTGCCTCCGCTTGGTCACCACAAAACCGGACATCAAGGTCAAATGGAAGGGTATCGTTGTCGCCATGCTTAGCAATCTCACAGGACGCACGATTGAAGTGGCGAAATTCAGGCTTAAGCAATCTCTAGTTCCTCTGTGTGAATTGTGGCGTGACTATCGTGCGTTGTGTAATGCTGCTGATTACTGGTGCAGCAATCTTCCATATGCCACCCGACGCCCTACAAACACTGCTCAAACATCGTGTAGATGGCTTCACCCGCTGGCTCACCGAAAGCCCCCACGAGACCACCAAGAACAGCGATGGCTATTCCAAGAATCATGGTGTCGCCGATTTCCCGCTCCTTCGCGGTAGTAGTCACCAAGCGGCCACGCTCATCCATAGAAGCCAGCCGTCCCGCTCCGGACTGAGATTTATATATCCCCTTTATGAATAATGGCGAAGACGTCGCAAGCAACCCAGAAATTGAAATCAATGACCCAAATCGACCTAGCCATACCCAATTCTCTTGTGTCACCGACAGCACACAGCCCAAGGAAATTGAAATGACAGTGAATACAACAATAAAACCACGAGACCCAAAAATACGAACAGTCGAATCCAGTGGATGTGTGTCTGTATCACGCATCATACGAAGTCCATTCTGAACCCAACGCTTCAGCTTGTGTCAACACTAGCTCTACAGCCTCATCCGCTCTATCCGGGGGATACTTGTACTTGCGCAATATCCGCTTGACCATCAACCGCAGGCTGGCACGTACGCTCTCGCGCCTTGACCAGTCCACTGTGATGTTTTTGCGCAGATTTTCTGTCAACTCGTGGGCGATTTTCTTCAGTGTCTCGTCCGTCAGCTCACGCACGGCCGACTCGTTGTTGACCAGAGCATCGTAGAAGCGGATTTCATCTTCGCTCAGGCCGAGTGCCTCCCCACGGTTCGCAGCTTCCCGGAACTTCTTGGCCATTTCGACCAGCTCTTCCATGACCTGAGCGGTCTCGATACTGCGATTCTGATAGCGCGTGATGACACTGCCCAGCATCTCTGAGAACTTCTTCTGCTGCACCACATTGCTGGCGAACTTGCTCTTGATTTCGCCCTCCAGCAGGCGCTCCAGCAGCTCGACGGCCAGATTGCGCTCGGGGAGATTCTGCACCTGGGCCAGGAATTCGTCATCCAGCAGGCCGATGTTGGGCTTTTCCAAGCCCACGGCATCGAAGATATCGACGACACTTTCGCTCACGACTGCCTGGTTGATGATTTGACGGATGGCGACTTCGCGTTGCTCGTCGGTCTTCTTCTGGGCACTGATGTCGCGCTTGGTCAGGATGACCTTCACGGCCTGCATGAAGGCGACCTCATCGCGCAGCGCCTTGGCCTCTTCCAGCGTGCAGCACAGGGAAAAGGCTTTGCTGAGCGCCAGCGCCGCATCTGCAAAGCGCTTCTTGCCATCCAGTTTGGCGTCCTTTTGACCCGGCGGTGGACGCAGCGACAGGATGTGATTGGCAGCCCCTGCTAGTGCCTTGTGTCCGCCAGTCTTGAAGCCGGAATAGTCGTAGCCGTGCAGCATCGCACGTAGGACATCCAGCTTTTCCAGCATGACGGACAAGGCTTCGTGCGCGTCCACGGTCGGCTTGCCGCGTCCCTTGCTGGCCGTGTATTCCTTCATGGCGGCTTTCAACTCGTTGCCAATGCCGATGTAATCAACCACGAGACCGCCCTGCTTGTCGCGAAACACCCGGTTCACGCGGGCAATAGCCTGCATCAGATTGTGGCCCTTCATGGGCTTGTCGATGTACATCGTATGCACGCAGGGGGCGTCAAATCCAGTCAGCCACATGTCGCGCACGATGACCATCTTCAGCGGGTCAACCGGGTCCTTGAAGCGCTTTTCCAGACGCTTTTTCACCTGGGCGCTGTAGATGTGGGGGCGCAGCAAGGCCTTGTCGCTGGCGCTGCCCGTCATGATGACCTTGAGGGCCCCCTTCTCCGGGTCCGCATCGTGCCAATCGGGGCGCAGCTTGATGATTTCGTTGTACAGGTGCACGCAGATGTCGCGGCTCATCGCCACGACCATGGCCTTGCCATCCTGGGCCTTGTTGCGCTCTTCAAAGTGCGTAACGAGGTCAGCGGCCACGCTGGCGACGCGTGGTTCGGCGCCTACCACTTTTTCCAAGGCCGCCCACTTGGACTTCAGGCGGGCCTGGTCCTGTTCTTCTTCATCCTCGGCCAGTTCATCGACTTCGTCGTCCAGGGTTTCCAGGTCGGCGTCATTCAGGCTGACCTTCGCCAGGCGCGATTCGTAGTAGATGGCGACCGTCGCACCGTCTTCTTTCGCCTGCTGCATGTCATAGACATGGATGTAGTCACCAAAGACTGCCCGCGTGTCGTGGTCAGCACCGCTCACTGGGGTGCCAGTAAAGGCCACGAACGTGGCATTGGGCAAGGCATCGCGCAGGTGTTGGGCATAGCCAACTTGGTAGCTGACCTGGTAATCCTTCGCCCCTGCACGTTCTGTAGTCAGCACTGTCGTGGGATGTTCACCGGCATCCAGGTGCAATACCGTGGCGGCCCCACCCGACTTGGGTTTGCGTTCTTTCAGCTTAGCTTCGAAGCCATACTGCGTACGATGGGCTTCGTCCGCAATGACGACGATATTGCTGCGGTCAGACAACTGCGGGAACGTGTCCTCATCCTCCCCCGGCATGAATTTCTGGATGGTGGCGAAGACAATGCCGCCAGAAGGCCGGTTGGACAGCAAAGTGCGCAATTCCTGGCGGGTAGTGGCCTGTACAGGCTGCTCACGCAGCAAGTCTTGAGACAGGCTGAAGACCCCAAAGAGCTGCCCATCCAGGTCATTGCGGTCAGTGATGACCACGATGGTGGGATTCTGCATCGCGGATTCCTGCATCACCCGTGCCGCAAAACATGTCATGGTGATGCTTTTGCCGCTGCCTTGAGTGTGCCAGACCACGCCGCCCTTGCCACGCTCCGCTACACCGGCTTGCAGGTGGGAGGCCTGCACGACGTGTTCGACGGCCAGGCGCACAGCATGGTACTGATGGTAGCCGGCGATTTTCTTGATGAGCGTCCCGTCGTCTTCGAACAGTACGAAATACCGCAGGTAGTCCAGCAGCCAGGCAGGGGCCAGCAGTCCGCGCACCAGCGTTTCCAGCTCATTGAACTGGCCTAGGGGGTCCAGCGTCACGCCATCGATGGTGCGCCACTGCATGAAGCGTTCAGCATTGGCCGACAGCGACCCGAAGCGCGCCTCTGAGCCATCCGAGATGACCAGGATTTCGTTGTATTCAAAGACGTAGGAAATCTGCGCCTTGTAGGTCTGAATCTGGTCGTAGGCCTTCCAGATATCGGCGTTTTCGTCAGTGTTGTTCTTCAGCTCCAGCAACACCAGCGGCAGGCCGTTGACGAACAGGATGATGTCAGGTCGGCGGGTATGGTGCGGGCCTTTGATGGTGAACTGGTTGACGGCCCAGAATTCGTTGTTGGTCGGGTCGGCCCAGTCCACCAAACGCACCAGGTCGCCACGAGTCTCGCCGTCCTTCTGGTACTGCACAGGAACGCCGTTGACCAGCAGCTTGTGGAAAGCGCGGTTGGCGGCTAACTGAACAGGGATATCCAGGTTTGCTACCTGCTGGACTGCGTCTGCCCGAGCAACCGCAGGAATGTCGGGATTCAGGTGGTCGATAGCAGCACGTAGACGATGCGGCAGGATGACCTGGGTGTAGCCGGCGCGCTGCGGGTCTGGCCCATCGTGGGCGATATCTGGGCCGCTGTGGACGCTGTAGCCGACTTCGGCCAGCCAGCCCAGGGCTTCCTGTTCGAGTTGGTCTTCGGTCATGGCAGGCTTTGAATAATGGGCCTAAACACTGTGTTCATCTTGACCAGACGCTGGACGTACCAATCCAGATAGGCCGACCATTGAGCTTCGTTCCCCAAAGGGCTATCTGGCCGCCACGAGGCTATCCGGCAAGCATGCGCATCCGGCAGTTCCTGCCAGTCCAATTCAAAACCAAGCTTCTCTTCAATGCCCGCCTTTTGCTCCAACAGGCATTGGAACATCTTTTTGGATTCTTGATGATGGATATACATCTCCACCCCGAGCTTATCGTCCCGATAATTTGCCGTCGGGTTCAGGTTGAATCCAGCACGACCAATAGAGTTAGTCAGCCAATGCTGTGGCCGTGGCTTCTGGGGCTTGATATGTGGCGCTTCCTTGTTGAGCTTTTCCACCAATTCAGTCCACAGACGTAACTGTCGCTGTTTGGTTGGCGTTGCATGTGTTGCCGCTTTTGCCTGCTCCCGTCCAGCTTTAGCCCAATCATTCGGCCTGACGACCACTTCAAACTTTGGTGCCAGAGGGGAATCCCCAATACGCCAGAGTTCAATCTCGACCGCGAAGAAATTCAAGTCTTCGGTAGTGTTCTCATTCAAAAATTCCAGCGCTGCGATATGCTCTGGCCTGAACGATTCCGCAACCCAGATGACCTTGCGTGCATCGACGCCCGCAGCATACGTCAGAATCTGTCCAAGGTGATTGTGGTTGGTTTTTTCAAGCTGATTTTCGATGACCACCTGTTCTTCTTCGCAGGTACAAAGTATGTCCAGCTTGAACTCACCCACCCAGTGTTCCGTGGCAACAATCGCCAGTTCCGGCAAGTCCAAAGCGTCGGCAAGGGAAGTGAGGTTCTCTTCCTCCGCCAGCCAGGGGGTAAAGTCAGAGGCTTCGTGCTTCCATGCCGCTCGAAGGGGGACACGCTCAAGTTTGCTGAGTGTCTTGGTCATGACGTAGCCACCTCGACTTGTTGATGAGCTTCAGGAAGCCTCAGTTGTCCAGAAACCAGCCGAGGGAGCAGCATGTCACGTAATGCGCTTAATTTTTGAATTCCCATCTGGTTATTAGCAACAGATTTAAAGACCAATATTGCCGCATCATGGAATTCTTTCAATATTTCCTCTGATGGAAGAACGCAGGTCATGTTGGAGACCACATCAGGCCGAACAGCAGGATAAGCCCCACCATCCGCGACATGCGTCAGGTACTCGATGCTTGAATCCTGAGTGGCAGAGAGGTATATGAATTCAGCCGCCGCGCCTGCTCTTGGTCGCAAAACAGCAAACCCAGTACTGCCCGTCAAATTCTCCAGCTCAGAATGAACAAATGCAAACGACCTATTTCCAGGGCGGACAGTTCCGACAATTGTGTCCCCACTTCGTAGCACACGTCTGGCTCGGCTTGGAGCGTCCTCAAAAGTGAACTCAGATAACCCATCCATGACATTATTTTTTGTATTCGCTAAATCTGCATATAAAATTTTTTCGGGATGGTTCTTTGCTGTCCAAGATTCAGGATTTAGGACAGACAACTCATCAAGGGAACCTGCCTTCCACCCCCTTGGTATCAACCTCAGTTCAGACTCTTCAAACGAATCTGGAAACAGCGCAGCGATTTCCTCATCCATGCCTTCAGGCTGACGGCCTTCCATCTTGGCGCGCACTGGGTCAAAGTCCACGAACCAAGACTTGAAGATGGCCTGGGCGATGGACTCAAGGGTTTTATTTGTTTCACACAGGAGGGTGATGCGGTCGTCGAGGGCTCTGAGGAACTCCGTAACCTGATGCTGAACTGGCAGTGACGGCAGAATGACAGGCACTGCAGCGAGTATTGCGGTATTCAGATTGGGCATCGTAGCGCCCACAGCATGACGGATTAGCCAATCTTTTATTTCCGGCAAACGCAAGTAATAAGAAACAAACTGAGCACTTGCCATCTTCTCAGCGCCCATGCGAACCTTCAGACACCCAGTGCCACACAACCAGCCCGACTCTGTCTCTCGAACCAGTGCATTTTTCGTGACATCTCCCCGGCGACTGAAAACAATATCTCCAACAGCAAGTTTGTGCTGCGAGAGTCGCTCCACATCTTCCTGGCCGATTCGTGCAATCCTTTCCAAGGAAATTCCTTGCATGCCAATATTGGTTGGCATGACAACAGGCGTCCCTTTTTCTGTGTAGTCAGACGTATGCAGTTGGCTCCCAAACGGTCCGGTCTGAATTGAACCGCCTTGGCTATGACAGATATCCCCTAAGGTGGTTTCAATCCACTCAGAACTCATACCCCAGCCCCCCAAGCTTCTGCCGAATCAGCGCATCCAATTCCACACCTTTGGCCATCTGTTCGCCTAGCTTAGTCGTCAGCCGTTCCATCTTCTCGGCAAAGGCCTCGTCATCATCCTCGACCTCTTCAGCGCCCACATAGCGGCCGGGGGTCAGCACATGTCCATGCTGGGCGATTTCCGTCAGGGGCACACTGCGGCAGAAGCCGGGTACATCCTGGTATTCCGTCACGGTGGCGCCATCAGCCACTTCCCCTCGCCAGGCCGCCACAGTATCGGCGATACGGGCGATGTCCTCGTCCGACAGCTCCTTCTGCACACGGCTGACCATATGACCCAGTTTGCGAGCGTCGATGAACAGGACTTCGCCCTTGCGCTTCTTCTGCTTGGCCAGGAACCAGAGGCAGGCGGGAATCTGGGTATTGAAGAACAATTGCCCCGGCAAAGCCACCATGACTTCCACCACATCGGCATCAACCATGGCGGCGCGGATGACACCTTCGTTGTTTTGGCTGGAACTCATAGAGCCATTGGCCAGCACGATGCCGGCCCGGCCTGAGGGCTTCAGGTGGTGCAGCATGTGCTGCAACCAGGCGTAGTTGGCGTTGCCCTGCGGCGGGTCGCCATAAGCCCAGCGCGAATCGCCTTCCAGACTGCCATGCCACCAATCGCTGATGTTGAACGGCGGGTTCGCCAGGATGAAGTCGGCCCGCAAGTCGGGATGCTGATTACGGGTGAAGGTATCGGCGGGTTCCTTACCCAGATTGAAGTCGATGCCACGAATCGCCAGGTTCATGGCCGCCAACCGCCATGTGGTGGGGTTGGACTCCTGTCCGTAGATGGAGACATCCCCCATCCGGCCACCATGCGCGGCGATGAATTTTTCCGACTGCACGAACATGCCGCCCGAACCGCAGCAAGGGTCATAGACCTGCCCTTTGTGCGGGGCCAGCACGGCCACCAGAGTCTTGACGATGCTGGCGGGCGTGTAGAACTGGCCGCCCTTCTTGCCCTCGGCGCTGGCGAACTGGCCCAAAAAATACTCGTAGACCTGACCCAGGATGTCGCGCGCGATGTTCGCATCGTCACCGAAGCCAATCGTGGAAATCAGGTCCACCAGCTCGCCCAGCTTGCCATCGGGCAGTTGAGCGCGGCCATAGCGCTTGTCCAGAATGCCCTTCAGCTTGGGGTTCTCGGCCTCGATGGCGGTCAGCGCGTCGTCGATGCGCTTGCCGATGTCGGGCTGCTTGGCGGCGGCGCGCAGAGCCTCCCAGCGGGCAACTTCAGGGACCCAGAAGATATTCGCGGCAGTGTAGTAATCGCGGTCTTCCAGCTCAGTCGCTAGCTCTTCGGCGCTGGCGTTGGGGAAGTGGTATTCGTCCGTGGGGTCGGCGAAACGCTTCAGCAGCTCCGCCTGGCGCCCGGCAAACGTGTCAGAGATGTATTTCAGGAAAATGAGCCCCAGCACCAGATGCTTGTATTCTGCCGCGTCCATGTTGGCGCGCAGCTTGTCTGCCGCTGCCCACAGGGTTTTCTTGATGTCGTCGACCATCTGTCTGCTCTTGATATCTGTAAAAAATTGTGTGTCCTGACCATCAGTAGTCTAAACGATAGCGGCCTCACCAGACGGCCTGCATACGGCGGGCTGCACAAGGTAGCCATACTTCGCGAAACCGCTTATTCCATGAAATTTAACGATATCGCCATCAAAATATAAAAAAAGATACCTATAGGGCTAGGTCTCACACCCAACCCAAAGGAAATCTCATGGAACAGCATCACACTCAGCAGCCGAAAACCCTCCGCCAGCCCCACCATATGGGCCGGCATGCCATTGCTCTGGGGGCTGCGCACGGGCGTGGTCAGCGGTTTCAGGCCAATGCGTCTGGCGAACTCTCGCGTCTTTGATGCGATGTAGCGCATCGACAGACACGTCGAGTTTGGAAGCGATGGCCTTGCGGTCCCTCGCGTTGAACTCGCCTGTCGCGCCACGCTACAACCTCTGGGCTTTGTATTTGCCAACGGTTTCCCAAGACTTGACGAGCTTGGGCCCCTCTTCCCTGATGTAACGCTCAAGCAAGTCCACCAGCGTCACTGAGCGAGCTGCCGTGTAATCACAGCCCAGCCCTTTGGCTCGGTCCAATTCCAGTTGCTTAAGGAAAGTCTCGGCCTTCTCTAGCGAGTCAAATGTCGCTGTCTGCGCCTTGTATCCCTTGTCCCGTACCCGGACAAAAATCGTGTCTTCCAATTGCTCGACACGAGGCCGAAACTGCTGTGCTCGCAGTTGCGCGTAGTAGTCTTTGGCGCCCTGTTGCTTATCGTAGGGGAAGGTACGGGTGAGGTCGTCGCGGCTTCTGACCGAGACCACATAGTTGCTTCGATTGATGATGCTGGCCATCGCAGGTTTCCTGTGAATTGATGCGGAAACCCGTCTAGCCAGCGGCCTTATATCTAAGGCCCGTCCAAGCTTTAGACCGAACTCACGACTCGCCTGACTGCAGGCCGTTGAGGCGAAGTTCGGAAATTTGGCACAGAACGCCTTTTTCTGAGCCAGAAAGCAAAAAACACGGCTTGCACCGTGTTTTTTAAGCCCTTAATTTACAAGGACTTTTAACAGAATTCAATGGTCGGGGTGACATGATTCGAACATGCGACTCCTACGTCCCGAACGTAGTACTCTACCAGGCTGAGCTACACCCCGACGGGGATGCTTGAAGGACGTCAAATCGGGGAACCCCAGCACCTGCGCCCATCACGGGAATTTTCAACGGTCACGCTCGACCGCGAAAGCACAGAATTTTAGCAGAGTTTCGCGGTAAACGGAATTCGGGAAGGCGGACAAGGCCTGGCGGGCCAGATCGGCTTCGGCCAGGGCGGCCTGGCGGGTGTAGTCCAGCGCGTCGGTGGCGTGGATGGCGCGGGCCACGGCCTCGAAATCGGCGTCGCCGGTTTCGATGGCACTGCGGATCAGGCTGCGCTGTTCGGACGAACCGGTTTCCAGCACGCGGATCAAGGGCAGCGTGGGCTTGCCCTCGCGCAGGTCGTCGCCCACGTTTTTGCCCAGGGCCTGCACGTCGCCGCTGTAGTCCAGCACGTCGTCGATCAGCTGAAATGCCGTGCCCATGTGCCGGCCGTAGGCGGCTGCGGCGGATTCCTGTTCGGGTGTGGCGCCCGAAATGATGGCCCCCACCTGGGCGGCGGCCTCGAACAGTTTCGCGGTCTTGTAGCGCACGACCTGCAGGTAGCGGTCCAAGGACACGTCCGGGTCGTGGACGTTCAGCAGCTGCAGGACCTCGCCCTCGGCGATGATGGTGGTGGCGGCCGACAGCACGGCCATGGCCGCCATCGAATCCGACTCGACCATCATCTCGAAGGACCGCGAATACAGATAGTCGCCCACCAGCACGCTGGCGGCATTGCCGAATACGGCATTGGCGGTATCGCGGCCCCGGCGCATGTCGGATTCGTCGACCACATCGTCGTGCAGCAGCGTGGCGGTATGGATGAATTCGACGACCGCAGCCAGCCGGTGGTGATTGTCGCCCTGGTACCCCAGGGCACCCGCCACCAGCAGCACCATGGCCGGGCGCATGCGCTTGCCCCCTGCGCCGACGATGTAATCGCCGATCGTGCGGATCAGGACGACTTCGGAATCCAGACGGGCACGGATGACGGCATCGACCGCCTGCATGTCGGACACAATGGGGGCGAAGAGTTCGGAGAAATTCAAGGCGGACCCGGATACTGGTGGGCGCGGCGCCGGCCGCAAAGACCCAGATTATACTTTCCGGATCACAATCAGGAGAACTCAGTGGCTGACCCACAACTGCAGGCCATCATGGATCGCGCTCTGGGCGTGCTGGCCCAGATCGAAGCCTGGCTGCCGCCGGCTCCGCCCGCCATCGACTGGACGGCGCGCGCCTACCGCTGGCAGCGACGCGGCGCACGAGGCTGGCTGGATGCCGTGCACCGCATCGCGCCCATCCACCTGGACGACCTGCAGCACGTCGAACGACAAAAGAACACGCTGGAACGCAATACCCTGGCCTTTCTGCAGGGCAAGCCCGCCAACAACGTGCTGATGACCGGCGCGCGCGGCACGGGCAAGAGTTCCCTGGTGCGCGCACTGCTCGATGCCTATGCCGGCCAGGGCCTGCGCCTGATCGAGATCGACAAATCCGACCTGGGCGACCTGGGCCAGATCATCGAACTGATTTCCGATCGCCCGGAACGCTACATCGTCTTTTGCGACGATCTGTCCTTCGAGGAAGGCGAGGCCGGCTACAAGGCCCTGAAATCCGCCCTGGACGGCTCGGTGGCCTCGCCGGGCGACAACCTGCTGATCTACGCCACGTCCAACCGGCGCCACCTGATGCCGGAATACATGCACGAAAACCTGGAAGCCCAGCACCAGCCCGACGGCGAAATCCACCCGGGCGAAACCGTGGAAGAAAAAATCTCGCTGTCGGAACGATTCGGCCTGTGGCTGTCGTTCTACCCCTTTGCGCAGAACGACTACCTGGACATCGTCCACCATTGGCTGGCCTTCCACGGCTGCACGACGGACCAGATCGACGCGTCCCGCCCCGAAGCCCTGCAATGGGCGCTGGAACGCGGCTCGCGTTCGGGTCGGGTCGCCCGGCAATTCGCCCGCGACTGGGCCGCTCGTCATGTCTGACGCGGCTTCCTCGCCCCACCGCAAACTCTGTTCTTGATACGCCATGACTGATCCAAAACCCTATGTTCGCGTGGCCGCCGGCCTGATCTTCGACACCCGGGGCCGCCTGCTGCTGGGCCAACGCCCCGATGGCAAGGCCTGGCCGGGCTGGTGGGAATTCCCTGGCGGCAAGATCGAATCCGGCGAAACCGTGGAACAGGCGCTGGTCCGCGAACTGGAAGAAGAACTCGGCATCCGCGCCACCCGCGTCTACCCCTGGGTGGTGCACGTGCACGAATACCCCAAATCCATCGTCGAGCTGGCGTTCTGCCAGGTCACGGCCTGGGACGGCGAACCGCATGGCCGCGAAAACCAGGCGCTGGACTGGGTAGACCCCTGGGACATCCGCCTAGACGAATCGGAACACCCGATCGCCCCCGGCGGCGGATCATTGCTGCCGGCAGCTGCCCCGCCGCTGCGCTGGCTGCGGCTGCCCACGCGCTACCGCATCAGCAGCATCGGCCATCCCGATCGCACGACGGACTGGCTGGCCCGGCTGCGCCAGGAATTGCTGGGCGGCCTGCAACTGGTGCAGTTCCGCGAACCGGACTGGGCGGGGGATGCCGACAGCCTGCATGCCGCCTTCGAAGCCACACTGGCCCTGTGTCGCCAGCAAGGCGCCCGTTGCCTGATCAACAGCCGCCACCCGCAAGCCTGGTGGCCTCAGGCTGACGGCGTCCAGCTGCGGGCCGACGACGCCGCCCGCATTCTGCAGCAGGACACCCGCCCGCCGGGCTGGCTGGGCGTATCGACGCACAACGAACAGGACCTCGCCATTGCCCGGCAGCTGCAGGCTGAATTCGTGGTGCTGGGCCACGTCCACGCGACCGAAAGCCATCCAGGTTCCGATCCTCTGGGCTGGGATCGATTCCGCGAGCTGGCTGCCACCGCCGGCCGGCCGGTCTTTGCCATCGGCGGACAGGCGCTGGATACCCAGGAAGCCGCACGTCACAACGGCGCCCACGGCATCGCCGCCCTGCGCGGGCAACTGATCGAAACCTGCTGATCCAGGCCCGCCGACGGCCGCAGCCTGCCGGCGTCAGGGCTGACCGGCCCCGGCGGCGGTTGCCGCCCCCGGGGCAGGGGCATTGTCCGATGCCGGCTCGACATAGCCGCCCCCCAGCGCCGCCACCAGCTGAATGGCGGCCGTCAGGCGCTGCGACTGCAGGCTGAGCACATTCTGTTCGGCGCTCAGGGCGCTGGCCTGCGCCTGCACCACGCTCAGGTAATCCACCAGGCCCGCCTGGTACTGGTTCGTCACCTGCCGCAGCGTCTCGCGGGATGCCGCCAGCGCACGGTCCTGGGCTTCCTGTTCGCTGACCAGGGATTGCGACTGCACCAGGGCGTCCTCGACCTCGCGCAGGGCATCCAGCACCGTCTTGCGATACTGCGCCGCCTGGGCATCGTAGGTGGCACGGGCGGATTCCACCGCCGCGCTGCGCGCGCCGCCGTCGAACAGGCTCAGGGCCAGGCTGGGACCCAGCGTCCAGAAACGCGCCGGGGCCATGATCCAGGAGGCGAATTCCCCGGCCCGATAACCACCCTGGGCATTGAGCGTCAGGTCGGGGAACCAGGCCGCCTGCGCCACCCCGATCCGGGCATTGGCCTGCGCCGCGCGGCGCTCGGCCGCTGCCACGTCCGGGCGCTGCTGCAGCAGCGCCGATGGCACCCCCACCGGCACGGCGGGCACGTCCGGCAGGCGCTCGCCCGCCGGCATCTGAAAGCCAGCCGGCACCTGGCCCAGCAGGATCGCCAGCGCATGCACCTGCTGTTCCCGCTGCCAGCCCAGGCGGATGCGCTGTACCCGCGCCTGATCCAGTTGGGCCGAAGCCGCCGCCACATCGGCGGACGAGGCCACGCCGGCCGCGTAGCGGTTGCGGGTCATCTGCAACGCCCGTTCGTATTCGTCCAGTGTGCGGGCCAACAGTGCATCCTGGCGCTGGCTGGCTCGCACGCCGACATAGGTCTGCGCCAGGGTCGACTGCAGGCTCAGGCGCATGGCGGCCAGGTCGGCTGCGCCGGCCTGGGCACCGGCCTGGGCGGCCTCGACGTCGCGGCGCACACGGCCCCACAGATCGATTTCCCAACTGACGCTGCCCGACAGTGAAAAATTGTTGGATGGATTATTGGTGCTGGACAGCCCCTGCCCCGAACGCGTGGCGGAAGACGACACATCCAGCGATGGGAACAGCCCTGCCCGCGCGGATCCCAGGGCGGCCTGCGCCTGGCGGTACTGGGCCTCGGCCTGGGCGATGTCCAGATTGCCAGCGGGCATGCGGGCCATCAGATCGTCCAGCCCCGCATCGCCGAACATCTGCCACCAGTCCGGGGACAAGGCAACATCGCCGGGCTGCGCAGGGCGCCACTGGCCGGCGGGAGCATGGGCATAGGCAGCGCCCAGGTCCTGTGCCGGACGCCGGTAGTCGGGGCCGATGGCGCAGGCGCTCAGCGTCAGCGCCAGCGCCAGCGCCAGGACCACACGGGAATT
Organism: Castellaniella sp.; assembly: GCF_034674885.1. Taxonomy (GTDB): domain Bacteria; phylum Pseudomonadota; class Gammaproteobacteria; order Burkholderiales; family Burkholderiaceae_B; genus Castellaniella. The sequence continues at coordinate 65,158 of NZ_JAUCDS010000012.1, read as the reverse complement.
GTGAAGAAAATCAGGCATGCGGCACCACATTCCGAAGGTGATCGGTCGAACGACGCGCGCCGCGCAGGCGATCCAGGCTGAGATACACCACGGGCGTCGTATACAAGGTCAGGATCTGGCTGACCAGCAAGCCGCCCAGAATCGTCAGGCCCAGCGGCTGGCGCATTTCCACGCCCGCCCCGGTGGCCAGCAGCAGCGGCAGGGCACCCAGCATGGCCGACAGCGTCGTCATCAGGATGGGCCTGAGCCGGGCCAGGCAGGCACGGTAGATGGCCTCGCGCGGGTCCAGGCCTTCGCGACGCTGCGCCTGCAGGGCGAAATCCACCATCATGATGGCATTTTTTTTGACGATGCCGATCAGCAGGAACACGCCGATCAGGGCGATCAGGGTGAATTCCATATTCACCAGGCGCAGGGCCAGCAAGGCGCCGATCCCCGCCGACGGCAGCGTGGACAGGATCGTGATCGGGTGCACCGTGCTTTCGTACAGCATGCCCAGGACCAGATACATCGCCACCAGGGCGGCCACCAGCATCCAGGGCTGCTGGGCGACGGCGTCGCGCATCAGGCCGGAACTCTGGTCCAGCCCGGCTTGCAGTTCCTGGGTCGGCAGGCCGATCCGGGCCACGGCCTGGTCGATGGCGGTCAGCGCCTGGTCCAGCGATACCCCCGGCGCCAGCCCGAACGATATGGAATCCGCTGCCAGCAGGCCGTCATGGTTGACGGACCGGGGCGCCGTGCCTTCCTCGATGCGGGTGAAGGCCGTCAAGGGGATGCGTTCACCCTGCGCATTGACGACCTGCAGGGCCTGCAGGGAATGGACGTCCTGCGCATACTGTGGCTGCACGCCCATGACCACGTGGTACTGGTTCAGCGTGCCGTACAGCACGGCCACCTGGCGCTGGCTGAAGGCGTTGTTCAACACGCCAGCCAGGTCCGCCATCTGCACACCCAGGCGCCGCGCGGCATCGCGGTCCACGACCAGTTCCAGGCGCCGGCCCTTGTCCTCGACATCGTCATCGACGTCCACCAGTTGCGGCAGGCCCGCCAGCACCGTGCGCACCTGCCGCAACCACTGGTTCAGCAAGTTCAGATCGCTGCCCATCAGCTGGTAGGAATAGGACCCCGAGCGAGAGGAATGCCCCACGAAAATGTCCTGCTGCGGCACCAGGAACATGCGGGCGCCCGGCGTATGTTCAAAGCGCGCCCGCAGCCGATTGACGACCTGGATAGCGCTGACCTGGCGCTGGTCCAGGGGCTTCAACTGGATCTGGATGAAGCTGGAATTGCTGCCGCCGCGCCCGCCGGCATATGCCGTGACCGTGTCCACGGCGGGGTCCGATAGCAGGATCTTGCGGAATTGATTCAGGCGCTGCTGGGTTTCGTCGAACGAGGTCCCCGTGTCGACACGAAAGAACCCCATCAGTTGCCCGGTATCCTGCTGCGGGAAAAAGCCCTTGGGCACGCTGATGTACAGGTAGACATTCAACCCGATGGTGGCCAGCAGGAGCAACAGCACGATGCGGGAATGATCCAGCGCCCAGCGCAGGGACACCTGATAGGCGTGCAGACAGGACGTGCCCACCCGCTGAGACAGTCGCGCCAGGGGATTACGCCGCGCTGGCCTGTCGGCCGGCATCACCCGCAGCAGGCGCGAGGCCATCACCGGCGTCAGGGTGACGGAAATCAGCAGTGACACGCCGATAGCCGCTGACAGGGTCACGGCGAATTCCTCGAACAGCCGCCCCACCAGCCCGCCCACCAGCCACAGGGGAATGAAGACCGCGATCAGCGACACGCTCATGGCCAGGACCGTGAAGCCGACTTCGGTGACGCCGCGCAAGGCGGCGCGGGCCGGGAGCATGCCGCGCTCGATGTGGCGCATGATGTTTTCCAGCACCACGATGGCGTCATCCACCACGAAACCGGTGGCCACGATCAGCGCCATCAGGGAAATGCTGTTCAGACTGAAGCCGAACCACCACATCAGGCTGAAGGTGCTGATGAGCGACGCCGGCACGGCGATCGCCGGGATCAGGGCTGCGCGCCAATTGCCCAGAAAGGCAAACACCACCGCCACCACCAGGATCACCGACAGCACCAGCGTCAGCTCGGCTTCGTGCAAAGAGGCACGGATGCTGGGCGTGCGGTCCTGGGCGACGGTCAGGCGGACCTGCTCGGGCAACAGGGCCTGAAAGGCCGGCAGCAGGTCGCGCACCGCATCGACGGTGTCGATGATATTGGCATCGGTCTGGCGGCGGATGATCAGCAGCACGGCCGGCCGGTCGTTGAAATAGCCGACCTGGTTGGTGTCCTCGACCGAATCCCGAACCTGCGCCACGTCGGCCAGGCGCACCGGACGGCCGTCTTTCCAGGCCACGATCAGGGACGCGTAGTCGGCCGCCTTGCGCAGCTGGGCGTTGGATCGGATCTGCCACTGCCGGTCGTCCAGCTGCACCAGCCCGCCCGGGCGCAGGGAATTGACGTCCTGCAGCGCCTGGCGCACCCGATCCAGCGGCACGCCCATGGATTCCAGGGCTCGCGGGTCCAGCAGCACGCGCACGGCCGGCAACGAACTGCCGCCCACCGTCACCTGCCCCACGCCGCCGACCTGCGACAGCTTCTGCGCCAGTACGGTGGAAGCCAGGTCGTACAGCTCGCCCTGCGTGGCCGTATCCGAGGTCAGCGCCAGCGTCATGATGGGCGAGGACGAGGAATCGACCTTGCGGTAGACGGGATTGCCGCGCATGCCCGAAGGCAGCTGGGGTCGCGCCGCATTGATGGCGGCCTGCACGTCGCGCGCCGCATTGTTGATGTCGCGGTCCAGTTCGAACATCAGGGAAATGGTGGTCTGGCCCTCGCTGCTGCGCGAGCTCATGCTGTCCACCCCGGCAATGGCCCCCAGCGACTGTTCCAGCGGCATGGCCACGCTGGTGGCCATGGTTTCCGGACTGGCGCCCGGCAACGACGCCGACACCGAGATCATGGGGAAGTCCACCTGCGGCAAGGGCGCCACGGGCAAGAACCGCAGCGCCAGCGCCCCGGCCAGCACCATGGCCAGGCACAGCAAGGATGTACCCACCGGCCGGCGCAGGAACAGGGCGAAGAATCTCATGACCGATCCGCAGCCGCCCGCCGGTGGGCCAAGCGTTCAAACATCAGATAGATGACCGGCGTGGTGAACAGCGTCAGCAACTGGCTGCACAACAGGCCGCCCACCATGGCCAGGCCCAGCGGCTGGCGCAGCTCTGCGCCCGACCCCGTCGCCAGCATCAGGGGAATGGCGCTGAAGAACGCCGCCAGCGTCGTCATCAGGATCGGGCGAAAGCGCAGCAGCGCTGCCTCGTGGATGGCCGCCTGCGGCCCCAGCCCGCGCTCGCGCTGGGCATCCAGGGCGAAGTCGATCATCAGGATGGCGTTCTTTTTCACGATGCCGATCAGCAAGATGATGCCGATCACGCCGATCATGTCCAGCTCGATCCCCCCAATCCACAGCGCCAGCAAGGCGCCAATCGCGGCCGATGGCAGCGTGGACAGGATCGTGACCGGATGGATCAGGCTTTCGTACAGTACGCCCAGCACGATGTACATGGTGACCACGGCAGCCAGCAGCAGCCACAGGGTGCTGGACAGCGACGCCTGGAACGCCTGCGCCGCCCCCTGGAACTGGATATCCACGGAATCGGGCACGCCCAGCGATGCGCGGACCGATTCGATGGCCTGCACGGCATCGGACAGCGCGGCCTGCGGCGCCAGGTTGAAGGACACTGTCGTCGCCGGGAACTGTCCCAGGCGCTGCACCGCCAGATGCGCGACGCCCGGCACGAAGCGGGCGACGGTCGCCAGCGGCGTCACCCCGCCATCGGCCGTGGGCACGTGGATCTGCGCCAGGGCCTGCGGCCCGCCGTCCGTGAAGGCGGCATCGGCCTCCAGCACCACGCGGTACTGGGCCGACTGGGTGTAGATCGTGGAGATCAGGCGCTGCCCGAAGGCGTCATACAGCGCATCGTCGATGGAAGCCTGCGTCACCCCCAATCGTGCGGCGGCATCCCGATCCACCTGCACCGACAGGGCCAGTCCCCGGTCCTGCAGGTCGCCTGCCACGTCGCGCAGCTGGGGCAGATCCTGCATGGCCTGGACCAGGCGCGGCGCCCAAAGCCCCAGCGCCGCATCGTCGGGGCTGGACACGGTCATCTGGAATTGCGCGCGGCTGACCTGGTCCTCGACCGAGAGTTCCTGCACGGGCTGCAGCCAGACCTGCAGGCCGACGACCGGGTGCAAGGCCTGGTTCAGCCGGTCGATCACGGCATCGGCGCGTTCTCCACGATCGGTCAGCGACTTCAGGGTGATCTGCAGCCGCCCGGTGTTCAGGGTGGTGTTGTCGCCGTCGATGCCGATGAAGGACGTGACTGATGCCACGGCCGGGTCCTGCAGCACCCGGGCCACGGCATCCTGCTGCAGGCGCGACATGACGGCAAACGAGGCTGTCTGCGGCCCCTGCGTGATGGCCTGGATCGCCCCGGTATCCTGCTGCGGGAAAAAGCCTTTAGGGATGCCGGCATACAGCGCGGCCGTGACGGCCAGCGTGCCCACGGCGAACCACAGCGTGGCCCGCTGGTGGGCCAGCACCCAGTGCAGACCCCGGTCATACCAGGCGACCAGGCTGTCCATCATGCGGCCTGCCTGCTGCAGGAAACGACCGTGCTGCTCTTCGGTTTCGGGGCGCAGCATGCGGGCGCACATCATCGGCGTCAAGGTCAGGGAGATCAGCAGGGACAACAGAATCGCCACTGCCAGCGTCACCGCAAATTCCCGGAACAGCCGCCCCACCACGTCGGCCATGAACAGCAGGGGAATCAGCACGGCGATCAGCGATACGGTCAGCGACACCAGGGTAAAGCCGATCTGCCGCGCACCGCGCAGGGCAGCCGTCAGGGCGTTCTCGCCTTCCTCGATGTGGCGGGCGATGTTCTCGATCATGACGATGGCATCGTCCACCACGAACCCGGTGGCGATCGTCAACGCCATCAGGGTCAGGTTATTGATGCTGAAGCCCAGCAGATACATCAGGCCGAAAGTGCCGATCAGCGACAACGGCACCACCACGCCCGGAATCAGCGTAGCCCGCCAGGTGCGCAGGAACACGAAGGTGACGGCCACCACCAGCGCAATGGCCAGCAGCATCTCGATCTGCACGTGTTCAACCGAATCGCGGATGGTGTGCGTGCGATCCGATGCCACCTGCAGGTCCACGCCCGTAGGCAGGGTCTGGCGCAATCCCGGCAGCAGTTCCTCGATCCGGTCGACCACCTGGATGACGTTGGCGCCGGGCTGGCGCTGGATGTTCAGCAACACCGCCGGCGTACGGTCGAACCAGGCCGCCTGGTACAGGTTCTCGGCATCCCGGCGCACCTGGGCGACATCGCCCAGGCGCAGGGGCGCACCGTTCTCGTAGGCCAGAATCAGGCGTTCATATTCGGCCGGGTCCTTCAGCTGATCGTTGACGCTGATGGTCAGCGAGCGCTGCGGGCCGTCCAGGTTGCCCTTGGGCTGATTGACGTTGGCCTGGGTCACGGCGCGGCGCACGTCAGCCAGCGTCAGTTTGTGCGCGGCCAGCGCCTGGGGATCAACCTGGATGCGCACGGCGGGCCGCTGCCCGCCGGTCACGCTGACCAGGCCCACGCCGCCGATCTGCGACAGTTTCTGCGCCACCCGCACTTCGATCAGATCGCGCACCTGATCCAGTGGCAGCGTGGGCGATGTCACCGCCAGGGTCATCACCGGTGCGTCGGCCGGGTTGACCTTGCGGTAGATCGGCGGCGACGGCATGTCCGAGGGCAGCAGGTTCGACGCCGCATTGATGGCGGCCTGCACTTCCTGTTCGGCCACGTCCAGCGACAGCCCCAGGTCGAAGCGCAGAGTGATGCGCGAGGACCCGCCCGAACTGGTGGACAGCATCTGCGACAGCCCCGGCATCTGGCCGAACTGGCGTTCCAGGGGCGAGGTCACCAGGGCCGTCATCACATCCGGCCCCGCGCCCGGGTACAGCGTGGTCACCTGGATGGTGGGGAAGTCCACCTGCGGCAAAGCCGACACCGGCAGTTCCCGATACCCCATGAAGCCGGCCAGCGCCAAGGCCACCATCGCCAGCAGCGTGGCGATAGGCCTCAGGATGAACGGGCGCGAGAGATTCACGAATCGGAGCCTTGCGAGGCGTCCCCCGCCTGCGGCGCCACGACCTCGACCAGGCTGCCCTCACGCAGGCGATCCGTGCCCTCGACCACGATGCGGTCGCCGGCCTGCACGCCCGATTCGACCACGACCTGGTTGCCATCATCCACGCCCGTCACCACCGCGACGACATGAGCCTTGTCCTGGGCATCCACTCGATAGACATATTCGCCCGCCGAACTGCGCTGCACGGCTCGCAAAGGCAGCACCAGTCCTTCTTCCAGCCCCAGGCGCAAGCGCACCTGCACGAACTGGTTGGGAAACAGGGATTCGTCGGCATTGTCGAAACGGGCCTTGAGCTGCACCGTGCCCGTGGCTACGTCGATCTGATTGTCCACCGCGATCAGCCGCCCGGTGGCCAGCACGGGGCCGCCTGCCTGGCCCATCAGCTGCGTCTGCAGATCCGGGCTGGCGCGGCGCGCCTGGAGCAGAGCCGGCAGACGGGTCTGCGCGATGGAGAACAGCACGTCGATGGGCTGATTCTGGGTCAGCACGACCAGGCCGCCCGCATCCGAGGCATGCACCATGTTGCCGACGTCGACCTTGCGCAGGCCCAGGCGGCCGGCCACGGGAGCCGTGATCTGCGTATAGCCGAGCTGCAGCTGGGCGTCCTCCACGGCCGCCTGGTCGATCTTGGCCTGGCCCAGCAGTTCCCGCACCTGCGCGCGGGCCGTATCCAGCTGCTGGCGGGCGACCGAATCCTGCTTGAAGAGTTGTTCGTACCGGGCCAGATCCCGGCGGGCGTTTTCCAGCTGGGCGGCATGCTGCGCCTGCTGGCCCTGGGCCTGCTGCAGCTGGATCTGGAAGGGGCGCGGGTCGATCACGGCCAGCAGATCACCCGCCTGCACCGACTGACCATCGGCGAAATGCAGGGACTGCAGGGGCCCATCGACTCGCGAACGGATCGTCACGGTCGCTGGCGCGGTGACCGTGCCCAGCGCCCGCAAGGTGCGGTCGATCCGGCCGGAGACGACCTCGACGACGGACACCGGAGTGGACTGCCCCGCCCCGCCCCGGAAGCCTCGCCCGCCGGGGGGCTCCGCCCCTTTGGGCCAGAACAGCCAGAGGGCCAGGGCGATGGCCGCGCACGACGCAGCCCAGACCCACAATCGGCGGCGCGGGCCCGCAGGCTGCGTCGAGGATTCGATCATGATGGGAAGTCCTAGATGTTGCAGCGGGCGAGGCGAAAGGCGATGTCGCGATTGGCCGGCTGCGGCTTCACGACATTGTCCTGCGAGGAAAACCGCACCCAGATGACGTATTTGTTGGCGCTGATTTCAGGGAAGACTTCCTGCTGAGAATCTACCCAGACCCGCAGCAGCTGGAAGGTTTTCCCACCCAGCATTTCCTGGTAGGCACCCTGGCTGGCCACCTGGTCGCGGGCGTCGCCCGCGTCGCGCAGCAACTGCAGGATCAAGGCCATGGCGCGATGCAGCGGCATGATGGGTTCGATCCAGCCGCCCAGGTCGCGCACCCGCGCATCGGCGGGCTTGATCTGCCAGGCGTAGTAGGAAGGCAGGTCGATGGGCGAGGATCCGCCCGGCACGGTGATCCGGCCGCGCAGGCTGGCCAGCCATTCGTTATCGCGCAGGCACTGGCCGATGCGCCCCTGGCCCGCCAGAGAACCGGACACGGACTGGATTTCGTCCAGCAGGTTGTCCAGCGTGGGGCGATCGACACCCGGGTGTTCGCGCAAGGCCGACAGGGCCGTGCGATGCCGGTCAAGATCCTGCAGGACCGCCGTGCGCACGTCGGCTCGTTCACAGACGTCCAGCAGGTCGAAGAGCGTGATCATGGCGATCTGGTGATGATGCGCGTCTTCGCCGCGCGCGAAATAGAACAGGCGGTCGAACAGGTACTCTACCCGGAGCAGAGTGCGTACGCGTTCATTACAGGGGTACTCGTACAGAATCACACGCAAAAGACCCTAATCATGAATGGCCGATCCATGGGACGACCGGGACGCCAGTTCGCACCAGGACTGATGGCAGGACCAGGACCGTCGGCGCAGCGCGTCCAGATCGGTGGCGCCATCGTTGACGATGATGTCGTCGGCAACGGCCAAGCGGTCTTCCCGGGAAGCCTGAGCGGACATGATACGCTCAATGGTCTCCGGCGTCAGCCCGCTGCGGCCCTGCACCCGGCGGACCTGCGTGGCCGGATCGCAATCGACGACGCAGATGCGGTCCACGCGATCACGCCAGCGCCCCGATTCGACCAGCAGCGGCACCACGTAGACCCGATACGGCCCCTGCGCCCGATCGGCCTGCGCGCGCACCGCCTGGTCGATCAGCGGATGCAGGATGGCTTCCAGTCGCTGCCGGACATCCGGGTCGGCGAACGCCCGATCGCGCATCCAGCCGCGATCCAGCCGGCCATCCGCCGTGATGGCGGCCGGGCCGAAGGCCTGGCGCAGGGGTTCGATGGCGGCCCCCGCGCTGGTCGTCAATTCGTGGGCGATCCTGTCGGTGTCGATCACGGCTGCCCCCCACTGGGCCAGCCAATCGGCTACCTGGGTCTTGCCGGACCCGATCCCGCCCGTCAGGCCGATCGAAAACATGTGCGCATCTCGCCCATCAGGTGAAAACATGACTTTACCCCAGGGAACGGGCCCGGGAACCGAAGCCCCGACGTGCACGGCACGTGTACGTCACATCCAGCCCAGTCGGATCATCCCGGTCGCGATGGCCTCGGGCCACAGGATCCAGGGGCAGGCCGCCACCGCCAGGTACGGGCCAAAAGGTCGCGCGCCCTGTCGCTGCCCTGGACGGCAGGCCCAATCCAGCAACCCCAGGATGCTGGCCCACCATAGAATCGTCAGCGCGGCGGGCCAGCCCAGCCAGCCCGCCAGCATGGCCAGGCACTTGACGTCCCCACCCCCAAAGCCGTCGCGGCCACGCAGCCGGCGATACAGCCCGGCAAATACCGCCAGGCCCAGCCACACTGCGACAGAGGCGCCCAGCGCATCTGCCAGGCCCAGCGATCCCAGCCACCAGCCTGCTGCCATCAAGGGCAGTGTCAGGGCGTCCGGCAGCAGGCCGCTGTACCCATCCAGCCAGGCCAATACCGCCAGGCCCAATCCCAGCAACAGGGGCGCAAGGCCGGCCCAGCCCTGTTGCGTCAGCAGGCAGGCCGCCAGGCCACCTGCCGCCACGGCGCCCCAGCCGCTGCGCCCCCGCCGAAAAGGTCGACGGTAGGCCCGATGCGCCGCCCGCCACAGTGTGCACATGTCGGGCAAAGCGCCGGCCTGCAGGCGGGCGTCGTATTCTCGCGCCCAGGATGCGAACCCCAGCCCCGCGCCTGCGCACAGGATCGTCACCCCGATCATGGCCAGCCCGGCCCAGCCGCCATCAGCCATCTCGGTGATCATTCCTGCCCAAGCGGGCCGCAAATGCGTAGAATGGCGTTTTCGCCCATCCGACCGATACCGTCATGCCGCGCCCCATTGCCATTTCCCTGACCCGCCTGCTGGGCCCGAGCCTGCTGTTGTTGCTGGGCGCCTGCGCCCAGCAACAAGCACCGGGCTACTACGACACCCCGCGTGAAAACACGACGTCCGATGCCCTGCACCGCGCACAAGGAGACGCCACGACCCAGGCACCGTCCCAGCTGCAGCTGGGCTTTGGTGGCCAGGGTCAGAAATCCACGTCGCCGGCAGCCGGGACGGCCGCAGGCGATAGCCCGGCCCCCAGCGCCAGCACGCAGGCCCTGCCCCAGGAACTGGCCGATACCCGCACCTACCTGGGCACCATCGCCTGCATGGACGGCAGCCAATGCCCGCCCAGCCGCATGACCCTGACCCTGGCCCCCGATGGCCAATGGCGCGCCCGCAATACGCCGGTGAATGGCAGCGGGCCCGCCCGCACCAGCCTGGGCTGCTGGTTTCTGACGGGCACGGACCCGGTGCGCATCGTCCTGCAAACCGGCGAACAGGCCCGGGCCAGCCTGGAATTCAGCACATCCAACGTGCTGCGGGTCACGCGCCTGAACGGCCAGGTGCCGCTGCTGGAATCCCGCCTGACCCGTCAGGCCGACCTGGACCCGATCACGGAACTATCGTCCCAGCCGCCCCAGCATTGCGCCGCACGCTGATCCGGCCTGCGGCACCCGTGCCGGGTGCTGGCGCTGGCGCACGGCGCCATGCTGCGACACCCGGGCCTGTTCGTCGGGGCGGAACAGGTTCCAGCGCGCGTAATGCTGTGTGAGTTCAACTGCATTGCGCACGCCGACCTTCATGAAGATACGCGCCCGATGGGCCTCTATCGTGCGCTGTGACACACCCAGTTCGGCGGCAATGTATTTGTTGGAACGCCCCCGGGTGATGTAGTCCGCGACCTCGCGTTCACGCGTCGTCAGGCGCTGGATGATCGGCTCTCGCGCCTGCGCGCCCCCCGGATTCATACCCATGATTGTCACGGCAGTCCCCATTTTTCGTTTTGATGCGGGGATTCTGTCACGCCCCCAGGCCCCCGGCAGCTGTCAGGCCTGCCAGACGTCCGGGGCAGTGATGTCTCGCCCTGGGGGCGGGCGCTTCAGGCGCCCACCTGGAATTCCAGATTGTCGATCAGTCGCGTGCTGCCCAGGCGGGCAGCCGCCAGCACGACCAGGGGTTCGCCCTGGCGGATCTCGGCCTGACTGGGGGGCAGGAGATCGCGCTGGCGGCGCACTGCCACGTAATCCGGATCCCAATCGCGATCCCGCAGCATCTGCATGGCCCGGGATTCGACGGCGGCGCTGTCGTCCTGGCCACCGATGATCGTGTCGCGCACCTGCTGCAGCAAGCCGTACAACTGAGGCGCCTCGGCGCGCTCCTGGGTCGACAGGAAACGGTTGCGCGAAGACAGCGCCAGGCCGTCGGCATCACGCACGGTTTCGTGCGCCAGGATTTCCACCGGCAACTGGAACTGCCGGCACATGGCCCGCACCACCATCAGCTGCTGGTAGTCCTTTTTACCGAATACCGCCACACGCGGCTGCACGCAGGAAAACAGCTTCAGCACCACGGTGCTGACGCCCATGAAGAAATCCGGGCGGAATTCACCTTCCAGGATCTTTCCCAGGGCGTCGCTGGGCTGGATGCGGAAGTTCTGCGGCTCTGGGTAGAGTTCGCGCTCGTCCGGGGCGAACAGCACATAGACGTCGCGCTCGCCTTCCAGCTTTTCGATGTCTTCCGCCAGCGTGCGCGGATAGCGGTCGAAATCCTCGTTGGGGGCGAACTGCAGGCGATTGACGAAAATACTGGCCACCACCGGGTCGCCATGCTGGCGGGCCAATCGCATCAGCGACAGGTGGGCGGCATGCAGATTGCCCATGGTAGGGACGAAAGCGACGCGCAACTGACCTCGCAGCTGGTCACGCAGGTCTTCGATGGAATGAACGACTTTCAAGGCAAGCTCCGGCGCGGGCCCTCAGGCCGAGCGCGTATAGGACAGTCTGACATACAGCGGCGCGTAGGGCGCCGCCTGAGTGATTTCCAGCAGGGATTCGCGCGCGAGTTCCAGCAAGGCCAGGAAGTGCACGACGATCACGGCGGCGGGTTCCCCCATGCGGATGCGTTCCATGAACAGATCGGTGAATTCCATGAAACGCACGTCCGACAGGCGGCGCAGGATGTGGCTCATGTGATCGCGTACCGAGAGCTGCTCGCGGGTGATGCGGTGGCTGGCGTTCAGGCGCGCCCGCTGCATGATGGCAGCCCAGGCGTCCCGCAGATCGGCCGGGCAGACGGCCGGCAGCACGGTTTCAACGCTGAGATCGGCCTGCGCATGGGCCACCTGGAAATCGCGGCCCACGCGCGGCAGCGCATCCAGGCGCTGCGCCGCGAGCTTCATGCGTTCGTATTCCAGCAGGCGGCGCACGAGCTCGGCCCGGGGATCCTCGACCTCTTCGCCCGTATCCGACTGGCGCACGGGCAGCAGCATGCGCGATTTGATTTCAATCAGCATCGCCGCCATCAGCAGATATTCCCCAGCCAGTTCCAGATTGGTGCGCCGCACCTGTTCGACGTAGCTCAGGTACTGCGCCGTGACTTCCGCCATCGGGATGTCGAGCACGTTGAAATTCTGCTTGCGGATCAGGTAGAGCAGCAGGTCCAGCGGGCCTTCGAAGGCTTCCAGGAAGACTTCCAGCGCATCGGGCGGGATGTACAGATCCTGGGGAATGGCGAACAAAGGCTCGCCGTACAGCCGCGCGAGCGCCACGTGGTCAACCACGTCGGGCGTGCTGTCCACAGCCGGCGCCATCAAGGCATCCAGCCCGGTGGCGGGTTCTGGCGGCATGGCGGCCGATCAGGCCTTTTGATAGTAGACGTAGGGGTCCTGGGCAACGCGGGAGGCGCGAAAGCCGTCCTGCTGTTCGACGTCCAGGTCTTTATCCCAAAGACGGAACCGGCCCGCGCGCTGACGCGCCTCGGTGTCGGGATGATCCGTTTTGTATTGATTGATGAATTGAGTCAGTTCGGAGGTGAAGTTGTTTGCCATAATAGTGCCGTTGCCGATCTTCATGACCGATGCGCCCCAAGTGTACTGCACTCGGGCGTTCGCGCGTGCCCCATGCCCGACCCCAGCAGTCCGCCTTCCATATCCCTCCCCGCCCGCACCCGAGAACAGCGGATGATTCCCTTCATCGTCGGCTGCGCGCTGTTCATGCAGATGCTGGATTCCACCGTCGTGGCCACGGCCCTGCCGGCCATGGCCCGCGATTTCGGCACCAGCGCCGTGCACATGAACATCACCATCACCGGCTACCTGCTGGCAACGGCGGTCTTCGTGCCGATCAGCGGCTGGGCGGCCGATCGATTCGGTGCCCAGCGCGTCTTTCTCGCGGCCATCCTGCTGTTCAGCATCAGCTCGGCGGCCTGCGCCGCATCGCAGACCCTGGCGCAGCTGGTGGCCTCGCGCGTGGCCCAGGGCGCGGCGGGCGCCATGATGGTGCCCGTCGGACGGATCATTCTGCTGCGACGCATCCCCAAATCCGAACTGGTCCAGGCCATGGCGTTCCTGACCCTGCCCGCCCTGCTGGGGCCGGTGATCGGCCCGCCCGTGGGCGGTTTCCTGGTGACCTACGCGTCCTGGCACTGGATCTTCCTGATCAACATTCCGGTCGGTATCCTGGGCATCGCGCTGGTGCGACACTACATCGCCCGCGACGTGCCCGACGGCAAACCCCGGCTGGACACCCTCGGGTTCCTGCTCAGCGGCGTGTCCATGGCAACGCTGATGATCTGCCTGGAGGCCATCGGCCACGGCGACATGGGTGCCAGCGCCATCATCGGCCTGTTGCTGCTGGGGCTGGCGTGCGGCGTGCTGTACATCCGCCATGCCCGCCATGCCACCTATCCGATCATCGATCTCAGCCTGCTGCGCACCCAGACCTTCGCCGTTTCGGTGCTGGGCGGCAATCTGTGCCGCTTCGGCAGTGGCGCATCTCCCTTTCTGCTGGCTATCCTGTTGCAGGTGGGCTTTGGCCTGTCGGCCTTTTCGGCCGGCATGATCACCTTCACCTCGGCAGCCGGCGCGCTCCTGATGAAGCTGGTCGCCACACCCATCGTGCACCGTTTCGGCTTTCGCCGCGTGCTGATGTGGAACGCGCTGATCGCGGCCGGCTTCACCGCCGCCTGCGCCCTGTTCCAGGCCAGCACGCCCGTCTGGCTGATGGTCACGGTGCTGCTGATCGGGGGCTTTTTCCGTTCGCTGCAGTTCACGGCCGTCAACGCCCTGACCTACGCGGACCTGGATTCCGCGCAAATGAGTCGCGCCAGCAGCTTTTCCGCCATGGCCCAGCAACTGGGCATCAGCCTGGGCGTGGCCTGCGCAGCCGTCACGTTGAACCTCAGCATCGGCCTGCGCGGCGGCATCGAGGCCGACCGCATCGATGTGATGTGGGGCTTCGCGGTCACAGCGTTGTGCGTGGCAGCGTCAGCCTTGTCCTTCCGGCGGCTGTCGAATCGTTCGGGCAATCAGCTGCGCCACCGCCGCGAGGCCTGATGCCGTCAGGGCCCGCCCCGGCGGATCAGGCCTGGTCGAGCAGCATCACCAGCTTGCAGTCGGGGCGTATCGCCAGCCGAAAGGTGAATTGCCGGAACTGCAGCCGTCCCCGCGCAGGATGCTGGAATTCGCGCACACCGCCTTCCCGGTCCACCACGGTCTGTCGCGTCCAGCAGCCCGCGAACAGAGGACTGGCCGCCTGCAGTTCCGCCACCAGGGCCCCGATGGCGGGATCCCCGGCCAGCGCCGCCACATCGGCGCGAAATTCCGCCACCACGCGGCTGGCACGTTCTTCCCAGTCCACGACCAGGCTGCGGGCGGCCGGGTCCATGAAAATATAGTGCAGCAGATTCGCCCGCCCCTTGCCCGGCCAACCGTCGAACAGCCGCTGCAGAGGTGGATTCCAGGCCAGCACGTTCCAGGCCTGGTCCAGGATGTAGGCCGGCCCCTGGATGCTGTCCACGCAATCGCTCAGGCCATCGGGCAAGGCTACGGCATCCAGTTGCCCGGCCTGCGGGTCGGCGCATTCGGCCAGGCTGAACAGATAATGCCGTTCGGCGCGCGCCAGGCGCAACGTCTCGGCCAGCCGGCGCCAGACGTCGACCGACACCGACACCTCGCGGCCCTGTTCGATCCAGGTATACCAGGTCGTGCTGATGCCGCACAGCTGGGCGACTTCCTCGCGGCGCAGACCGGGAGTGCGACGCCGCAGGCCGGACGGCAGGCCGTGATCGCCGGGGCTGACCCGGGCTCGGGCGCTGCGCAGGAAGGCCCCCAGCGCCTGACGGCGGGCAGTGTCGTCACGCGACACGGCGGCGTCCTTGCACGGGGACCCTGTGCGGGCGGCCGCCAGTGGGCCGCCCGAGGCGCTCAGCGCAGCGTGCTGGCCAGCGTGCGGCGCACATCGTCTTCCTCGCGTCCCGTGCGGCGCACATAATCCGCCACCTGATCGGCGCCGATGTTGCCGACGTTGAAGTACTGGGACTGGGGGTGGCTGAAGTAGAAACCGCAGACGCTGGACGCCGGCATCATGGCAAAGCCCTCGGTCAGCTGCATACCGATCTCGTCGCATTCCAGCAGATCGAACATCAGGCGTTTGACGACGTGTTCCGGGCAGGCGGGATAGCCGGGCGCCGGACGGATGCCCTGATATTTCTCGCCGATGATGTCTTCGTTGGGCAGGTCCTCGTTGGGCACGTAGCCCCACAGGTCGCGACGCACCCGGGCATGCAGGGTTTCGGCAAAGCCTTCGGCCAGGCGGTCGGCCAGGGCCTTCAACATGATCACGGAATAATCGTCGCCGGCTTCCTGGAACTGCTTTTCGTATTTTTCGATGCCGATGCCGCCGGTCACCGCAAACATGCCGATGTAATCGGTGACACCGGAATCCTTGGGCGCAATGAAGTCGGCCAGACACTTGTTGTCCACGCCGTCGCGCTTCTGCGTCTGCTGACGCACGCCGCGCCAGGTCAGCAGGACCTCGCGGCGGGTCTCGTCGCGATAGATTTCGATGTCGTCGTCATTGATGCTGTTGGCCGGATAGAACGCCACGATGCCATTGGCCGTCAGCCAGCGGCCCTCGACGATGCGCTTCATCATGGCCTGGCCTTCGGCGTAGAGCTTGGTGGCTTCCTCGCCCACGACCTTATCCGTGAGGATGGCGGGGAACTGCGCCATCAGGCCCCAGGACTGGAAGAACGGCGTCCAGTCCAGGAATTTCAGGATCTCGTGCAAGTCGTAGTGCTGGAAGGTGCGCCGGCCGATGAATTTGGGCCGGGGCGGCACGTAGTTCGCCCAATCGATGACGGGCTTGGCCGCCCGCGCTTCCTCGATGGTCAGCATGGGCGTGGCCTTGCGGTTGGCATGGCGCTCGCGCACCAATTCGTATTCGTCGGCGACTTCCTTCAGGTAGGTCTCGACCTGATCGGACATCAGGCTGGTGGCCACGCCCACCGAACGGCTGGCGTCGGGCACGTAGATCACCGGGCCTTCGTAGTTGGGGGCGATCTTCACGGCCGTGTGGACCCGGCTGGTGGTGGCGCCGCCCACCAGCAGCGGGATATTGCGCTCGCGGAAATACGGGTCGCGCTGCATCTCGGATGCGACGTAGGCCATTTCCTCCAGGCTGGGCGTGATCAGGCCGGACAGGCCGACCATGTCGGCGCCGACTTCCTTGGCCATGTCCAGGATCTTGGCGCAGGGCACCATGACGCCCATATTGATGACTTCGAAGTTATTGCACTGCAGGACCACCGTGACGATGTTCTTGCCGATATCGTGCACGTCGCCCTTGACCGTGGCAATGACCATCTTGCCCTTGGAGCGCACATCGCCGCCGGCCTCCTCGAGCAGGCGCTTTTCTTCCTCGATGAAAGGCAGCAGGTGGGCGACGGCCTGCTTCATGACGCGCGCGGATTTCACCACCTGCGGCAGGAACATCTTGCCCGCGCCGAACAGGTCGCCCACGACGTTCATGCCGTCCATCAACGGCCCTTCGATGACCTGGATCGTGCGCCCGCCGGCCGCGTCGATCTCCTGGCGGACTTCCTCGGTATCCTCGACGATGAAGGTCGTGATGCCATGCACCAGGGAATGTGTCAGGCGCTCGCGCACCGTGCCCTGGCGCCAGGCCAGGTCCTCTTCTTGTTTCTTGCCGGCGCCGCGCAGCGTATCCGCCAGCTCGACCAGGCGCTCGGTGGAGGTGCGCTCGTCGGACGGATCGGTCTTGCCCAGCGGTTCTTCGCGGTTGAAGACGACATCTTCGATCAGGTCGCGCGCCTTGGGGTCCAGTTCGGAATAGACGCCCAGCTGGCCGGCGTTGACGATGCCCATGGTCAGCCCGCGCTGCGTGGCGTAGTACAGCACGACGGCGTGGATGGCCTCGCGCATGGCCTCGTTGCCCCGGAACGAAAAGCTGACGTTCGAGATGCCGCCGGAGGTGCGGGCATGCGGCAGATTGTCCGTGATCCAGGCCACGCCTTCGATGAAATCCAGGCCGTAGCGGTTGTGCTCTTCCAGGCCCGTGGCAATGGCGAAGACATTGGGATCGAAAATGATGTCTTCGGGCGGGAAGCCCACTTGGTTGACGAGGACGTCGTAGGCCTTCGAACAGATGTCGATGCGCCGCTGCAGGCTGTCGGCCTGCCCATCCGTATCAAAGGCCATGACCACCACGGCGGCCCCGTACTTGCGACACAGTTTCGCCTGTGCGATGAAGGGCTCGACGCCTTCTTTCATGGAAATCGAGTTGACGATGCACTTGCCCTGCACGCAGCGCAAGCCGGCCTCGATCACGGGCCATTTCGAGCTGTCGATCATCACCGGCACGCGGGAAATGTCGGGCTCGGAGGCCAGCAGATTCAGGAATCGCGGCATGAGGGCCAGGGCGTCGAGCATGCCCTCGTCCATGTTGACGTCGATGATCTGGGCGCCGTTCTCGACCTGCTGGCGGGCGACGGACAGCGCCTCATCGAATTTTTCCTCGCGGATCAGGCGCAGGAACATCTTGCTGCCGGTCACGTTGGTGCGTTCGCCCACGTTGATGAACAGCGTGTCACGATCGAAATTCAGCGGTTCCAGGCCCGACAGGCGCGTCTTGACCGGAATGACCGGCGGCTGGCGCATCGGCAGGCCGCGCACTTTGCGAGCGATCTCGCGGATGTGATCCGGCGTGGTCCCGCAGCAGCCGCCAACCACGTTCACCAGGCCCGCCTGGGCGAACTCTTCCAGCAGACCGGAGGTGTCGGACGGGGTTTCGTCAAAGCCGGTTTCCGCCATGGGGTTGGGCAGGCCGGCATTGGGGTAGACGCAGACGTAGGTGTCGCAGATTTTCGACAGTTCGGCCACGTAGGGGCGCATCAGGGCGGCGCCCAAGGCGCAGTTCAGGCCGATGGTGACGGGCCGCGCATGGCGCACGGAATTCCAGAAGGCTTCGACTGTCTGGCCCGACAGGATGCGCCCGGAAGCATCCGTCACAGTGCCGGAGACCATCACCGGCAGCCGGATACCGCGTTCTTCGAACACGGTTTCGATGGCGAAGATCGCGGCCTTGGCGTTCAGGGTGTCGAAAATGGTTTCAACCAGCAGGATATCGACGCCGCCATCGATCAGGCCGTTGATCTGTTCGGTGTAGGCAACGCGCAGTTCTTCAAAGGTGACGTTGCGCGCGCCCGGGTCATTGACGTCGGGTGACAGGGACGCGGTCTTGGGCTGCGGCCCCAGGGACCCCGCCACGAACCGCGGATGATCGGGCGTGGAGACGGCATCACAGGCCTCGCGAGCCAGCCGGGCCGCTGCGACGTTCAGGTCGTAGGCGATGTCCAGCAGGCCGTAGTCGCCCTGGGCGACGCGGGTGGCGCCAAAGGTATTGGTCTCGACGACATCGGCGCCGGCTTCGAGATAGGCCTGGTGGATTTCGCGGATGACGTCGGGCCGGGTCAGGGACAGCAGGTCGTTGTTGCCCTTGACGTCGCGGTCATGGGCAGCGAAACGTTCGCCCCGGAAATCGGCCTCGGTCAGCTTGTAGCGCTGGATCATGGTGCCCATGGCCCCATCCAGCACAACGATGCGCTTGCCCAGAAGGCGCACGAAGTCGGCACCGTGGGTATAGGATTCGATGGGATAAGGCAGGGCGGGATAGGACACGGCGGGATCCGGGTGAGCGATGGACAAACTTTCATTGTATCGCTGGTGGTTGGAGGGCTTGGATCGCTTTGATGGCTTCGATGGGGATCTCATCGTGGTGTCAGGGGGCAGGGGACGGCTCCAGCAGAAGCAGGCCGCCGCATGGCGGGGGGGCTTGATCCAGCGCCTGCCGGCAGGCGGATTGAAGGGCCGCCTGGTCGGGCGCTGGGCCGTTGGCTGGCAGGACGGCGTGCCAGACCTGCAGCAGGCGGATGACGCCGCCGTGGGTGACGAGGATCGTGTCCTGGCCCTGCAGGCGCCAGGCTGCGTAGGCCGCAACGACACGCTGCGCCATGGCGCAGGCCGATTCGCCGTCGCCGGGGGCGAAGTCCAGGGGGTCGGCGGCCCAGGCGTCGATGGCGGGTTGACCGATGGCGTCCCAGGATTGCCCTTCCCAGGCGCCGAAGTCCATTTCCTGCCAGGCGGGGTCGATGTGCAGGGGCAGGCCCAGCCGCTGCGCCAGGGCGATGGCCAGGGTCCGGCAGCGTTGCGCGGGGCTGCTGAGCACCTGCCGATAACCGGCCCAGGGCTGCCCGGGATGGCGGCCGCTGTCCCAGTCGGCCAGCCAGGCATCCAGCTCTTGTGGCCGGGCGGGGATGTCCAGGCGACCGTAGCAGAGACCCGGGGCGATTTCGGGCGCCGTGTGGCGGATGAGCAGCAGGCGCGGCCCCTGGGAGGGGACTGCGCTGCCGGTGCGCGGGTTATTGCTCATTGCCATAGTGCATATTCGTGTTCCATCCGGCCGCGAAAGGCTGGGTTTTTGCTCAATACTTCGCTATACTAGGGTTAACCCTATGGTGACTTTCACCAGTCGCTCGACGACAAGCAAACATAATCAAGGAGAGCAGCATGTTGGCACCCTTTTCGAACTATCCCGTGAACGAAGCCTTCGAGCGCATGCTGGCAGAAGAACTCGCCGCCCGGGCGAATCGGCCGCAAGAAGGCCTGTGGGCCCGGATCCTGGACGTCCTGTTCGGCGCCGGCCAGCCCGCCCGCGCGTAATCAGCCACCCACAGCGGCCAGCACACCCAGATAGCAGCCCAGTTCACTGAGCTGCTGAGCCGCGCCCAGGCCGTCGCCCGTATAGCCGTCCAGACGCCGCGCCAAGGTCCTGGCCATCCACGCTGCCCCCAGCGCACCGGCCATCAACGCCCAGGCGACTCCAGCCGGCGGCAGCATCCCCGTCATGACCAGCATCAGCGCAGGCAGCCCGCCGCACGCCGCCGCGATCAGGAATTCCCGATCGCGCATGCGCCGCCCCAAAGGCTTTGCCTTGCCCTCTTCCCGCGCATAGCGCATGCGCCAGATCAGCGCGGCCGAGCCCAGGCGCGAGGCCGGGTGCGCCAACAAAAGGGCGGGCGCCACCCAGATCGGCGGCAGGGCGCTCAAGGCAGCGAACTTCAACGCCAGCATCAGGCCCAGGCCCGTCACGCCATAGGTGCCCAGGCGCGAATCCTTCATGATGTCCAGGGCTCGTTCCTTTGAGACAGCCCCGCCCAGCCCGTCACAGACGTCGGCAAAGCCGTCCTCGTGAAACGCACCGGTCAGCACCAGCCCGGCTGCCATGGACAGCAGCACGGCGACAGCCTGCGGCCAGACTGTCTGCGCCAGGGCAAAGACCACCGCCGCCACCACCCCGACCACCCAGCCCGCCAAAGGGTAATAGCGGGTGCAATGCTGCAGCCAAGCTGGTTTGAATCCGACCCAGGCAGGGACCGGCAGGCGGGTGAAAAACTGCAGGGCCGTGAAAAACAAGCGGATTTCGTGCCGCAGGCGATCCTGCCAGCGGGCTTGGCCTCGGCGGCCGGCCCGGGAAGACTGGCTCATGCTCCACCCTGCTCATCGCCGATGCCGGCATCCTGGAAACGGCCCGACTGCGGTTGATCGGCGCCACCCAGTCCATCCGGCCGATCGCTGACGCCCGCGTCCTCGAAACTGGCCATGTCGCACAGTAAGGCGGCGGCAGCCTGCACCAGCGGCCAGGCCAGCACGCAGCCGGTGCCTTCGCCCAGGCGCAGGCCCAGATCCAGCAGGGGCTGCGCACACAAGGCCTGCAGCATACGGGCATGGCCGCGCTCGCCGGACTGGTGACAGAACACACAGTAGTCCAGGATGGCCGGGTTCAGGCGGGCGGCCACCAGCAGGGCGGACGTGGCGATGAAGCCATCGATCAACAGCACCCGGCGACGAGACGCGGCGCCCAGCATGGCGCCCGTCATCATGGCGATTTCCAGGCCGCCCAGGGCAGCCAGCACATCCAGCGGCGTCTGCGCGCCGGCGTGCCGTCGCACGGCTCGCTCGATCACTCGCGTCTTGCGTGCCACGCCAGCGGCATCCACCCCCGTGCCTGCCCCCACGCAGTCCACGATGGGAATGCCGGTCAGGCGATGCATCAGCGCGGCAGCCGGCGTGGTGTTGGCAATGCCCATTTCGCCGAAGCCGACCACGTCGCTGTCCGTGCCGGCCATCAGATCCGCCCCGGCCTGCAGCGCCTGCTCGCATTCCCGTGCTGTCATGGCCGGTTCCACAGCCAGGTTGCCGCTGCCGGCGCGAATCTTGCGATCGATCAGGCCATCGCGACGGCCGAAGTCATGCCTGACCCCGGCATCGACGATGCGCAGCGCCACACCCTGCTGGCGCGCCAGCACATTGATGGCGGCCCCTCCCGCCAGGAAGTTTTCCACCATCTGCCAGGTGACATCCTGGGGGTAGGCCGATACCCCCTCATCGGCCACGCCATGGTCCGCCGCAAAGACAAAGACCGTCGGGGAAGACAGGCGCGGCGCCAGCGTGCGGCGGATCATGCCAATCTGATGCGCCAGGGATTCCAGGCGCCCCAGGCTGCCTCGTGGTTTGGTCTTGCGGTCGATGCGCTGTTGCAGACGCAAGGACAGGGTGTCGTCGCGGGTCGGGACGATGGGGGGCGGCGCAAATGGCATGGCTGATCAGGTCGTGAAAACGGGTTTCCGCAAACCGCATGTCGGCTGCAGGAGTCCAGGCGGCGCGGCTATCGGCGGAAGGCTTCTATAATACCCGCCGAAACAGGTATGCCCGGGCGCTTATCCGCGCCCCGGCGTTCAAACGGGAAACAGACGGTTCATTACCGGACCCAGCTGTGCTGCCCCCGCAACGGTGCGCGCGACACCCCGGCCTTTGGCCCAGGTCGCGCCAGCCCGATACCGGCCTGCTTCGACCTCCTGATTGCCTGCTCGCCGCGCCCGCCCTCCAAATCATCCGGGCGAATCCATCACGGCTGGCAGGTGTTAACGATTCCGGTGTGCGGGGACGCGCACCCTACAGGGCCTGTCATGACCATCCCATTTTCGCGGCACGCGATTGCCGCTGCCATCTGTATTTTCCCCCTGGCCGCCACGGCCCAATCCAACGAAGCAGCCGTTCCCGCGCTGCAGGACATCGTCGTCACCCCCAGCCGGGTGGCCGAACCGCTGGCCGATGTCGTCGGCGACGTCACGGTGATCGGCCCCAAAGAGCTGGCGGAAGCACGCGGCGACAGCATCGCTGAAATCATCGGGCGCGCGCCGGGCGTGCAGCTTGCAACCACCGGCGGGCCACAGACAACGACCAGCCTGTTTCTGCGCGGAGCAAACCCCAGCCAGACGCTGGTGCTGATCGACGGCATGCGGACCACCGAGCTGCTGTCGGGCGGCACCCGACTGGAGTCCATCGACCCGGCTCTGGTCGAGCGCATCGAAATCCTGCGCGGCGCCGCCAGCAGCCTGTACGGCTCGGACGCCATCGGCGGCGTGGTCAATATCATCACCAAGAAAGGGGTGCAGGATCGCCCCCTGTCTGCTTGGGCCAATCTGGGATATGGCACCTACGAAACAATCAAGTCCAGCCTGGGCCTGTCGGGCGCCAGCGATGGCTGGGACTACAGCCTTTCTGCCAGCGCAGCCAGCAGCAAAGGCTTCGACGTCATGCGCAGGCATTTCGCCAACAACCGTTCTACCGATAGCTGGGGCCACTACACAGACAGAGACGGCTATGCCAGTCGCGGCTGGTCGGGAACACTTGGCTACCAGTGGACACCAGGCCACCACATCGGCCTGGCCGCCTACAACAGCACCCTGCACGCCGACTCCGACGGCTCAGCAGATGACTTCCCATGGGCGACCGAGGACAATGTCCGCAACCTCGTTCGCCAGCAGGCGTACAGCATCACCAGCACGGATCAGATCACAGATCAGTGGGAAAGCGTGCTGCGATTCGGCTGGGCGCGAGATTCACTGGACTATCGCCGCCCCACAGAGGGATCCTTCGTGCACTCCAGTCTGAAACGTACATTGTCGTGGCAGAACAATCTGCAGATTCTGCCGGACCACCGCGTCTCGATCCTGACAGAGCGCCTGGAGGAACGCGTCAACAGCGACTTCTCCTACGATCGGACGGAGCGGAACATCAACAGCGCAGCGCTGATCTACAAGGGCGGCTTCGACCGGCTGCACACTCAAGCCAGCGTGCGCAACGACAACTACACGGATCATGGCAACCAGACAACGGGCAGCCTGGGCCTAGACTTCGACCTGACAGATACCTGGCAGGTCGGCATCATCGGCAGCACGGGATTTCGTGTCCCGACCTTCGCTGATCTGTACCAGGATTATCCGGCAGCCTTCTATAAAGGCAATCCCGACCTGAAGCCCGAAAAATCCAGGAACATCGAGGCACACGTCCAGTACATGGACGAAGGCACCTTGCTGCGGCTGACCGCATACCAGAACAAGGTTCGCGACCTGATCGTCAACGTTTACGATCCTGCAGTCTTTCTGTCTTCCCCACAGAACGTCAACCAGGCCACCATTCGCGGCCTGACCCTGACTGGCGAACACAACTTCGGCGACACCACCCTGCGTGCCAGCGCGGACTTCCTCGACCCGCGCAACGACGACCCCAAACAGGGCGAAGGCTCGATGCTGCCTTACCGCGCCCGCCAGGTCTTCCACCTGGGCATCGAGCACCGCATCCAGGCCTTGAAGCTGGGCGCCGAATACCAGTACACCGGCAACCGCTACGCCGAACTCGCCAACAAGACCCGTCTCGGCGGCTATTCCCTCGTCAACCTGACCGCCGCCTACGACTTCAGCAAGTCCCTGGGCGTGCAGGTGCGCTGGAACAACGTGCTGGACAAGGACTACGTGCTGGTGGACGGCTACAACACGCCGGGGTCCAACGTGTTCGTCAACCTGTCCTGGCGGATGTAGGCATGACACGGCCGACGGCGGGCAACTTCGGCAGGATGCGGCGATGCCTGCCGCGCCTGGCCGCCGCCGTCTGCCTCGGCCTGGGCCTTGCCTGGACGGGTCTTGCCGGTGCGGCCGCCCAGCCCCGCATCATCACCCTGGCCCCCAGCGCCACGGAACTGGTCTACGCCGCCGGGGCGGGCGCCGACATCGTCGGCACCGTGCTGCGCAGCGACCATCCGCCCGCAGCGCGCGCCATCCCGCGCATCGGCGACGGCATCCAGTTCAGCGAAGAACGCATCCTGACCTTGCATCCGACCCTGGTGATCGGCTGGCAGCCCTCCGACGGCTCGCGCTCCCTGGCGCGACGCCTGGAACCGCTGGGCGTGCCCCTGATCTACGCCGATCCGAAATCGCTGGACGACATCCCCGCGCTGATCCGCGACCTGGGCGAACGCCTGGGCACCCAGCTCGTGGCCGACGCCGCTGCAGACACCCTGGCGCGCCGCATCCGCGCCCTGATACCGGCGCCGCCCCCGCGCCAGACCGTCTTCATCGAAATCAGCGCCGACCCCCTGTACACCTTGGGCAAGGATCCCCTGATCAACGACCTGCTGGCGCGCTGCGGCGGCGTCAATCCCTATGCGAACAGCCGCGTGGCCGCTCCCCAGGTCAGCGTGGAATCGGTGCTGCACCTGAACCCGCACGTGCTGATCCTGTCCCCTTATGGCACGGAAACGCTGGCCGTTCGCAGTCAATGGTGGGCCAATCATGGACTGCCTGCCGCCCGCCAGGGCCGCATCTACGCAGTCGATCCCGACTGGCTGCACCGACCGGGGCCCCGGCTGGTGGACGCGGCGGAGGCGATCTGCGCGGATCTGCGGGATGCCCGGACAAGGCCATGATCCGACGCTCAAGTCTGCCGGCTAATTGACCTTGATGTTCAACATCCGGGCCGCCTGCTCAGGATTGCGCATCCCCGCCTGGATCAGATCCAGGATCGGGACGGGCCGCTGAGGTTCCAGCGTCAGGCGAAGTCGATCTTCATCGCCGGTCAAGAAGCCCAGAACATCATCGCAATCGATGCCCCCCTGCACGACTGATTTCAGGTCGTCTCCCTGTTGCTGACAGTCTTTGAGCGTGTCATCGGCAAACTGCTTGAATTGCACTTCACGCTGTTTGGCCGCATCGCCTTTGCCGGGAACCACCCGAAACCGGGAACGCTGCAGGATGGCAATCGTGCGTTTCACGTACCCTTGATCCTGAAAATCCAGGGATGCACGATGCAATGCCACATCGCCCAGTTGCGGGCCGACCAGACCCAGCAGCATCAAAGGGCTGCCCAGGCGAGCAAGATCGCTCAGCCCCGGCATGCCGCCAGCACCCCGCATACCGCCCATCCCGCGGCCCGGCGATGACCTGCCATCCGATGAGTCATCCGCGAACGCATGGACTGCCCGCATCAAGTCCGCAATCCGCGCCAGTTCCAGGTCGATTCCCAACTGGAAAGCCTCTGGCTGGCCCAACTGAACATGCAGACTGCCCGTATCGGCCTCTCGTTGGAAGTCCCAGGCCAGTTGCAATGACATGGCGGGCAATTCGGTGCGGCCTGCCGCCTGGATCATGGACAGCCCCCCCAGAGGGCTATGGCCGCCAGTGGATGAGATCTTGCTGAACTTCAGGGTCGCACGAGATTCATCCGACGAGCTTTCCAGGTCGTCGATATCCAACTGCTGAATATCGAAACGAACGTCTTTTATCTGCGGAGGCGAAATCTGCACCCCCTTGAGGGAGACCGACCCGAACGGCGAGGCCGACAGATCCTGCCATTGCACACTGCCACGCAAGTGATACTGATCCAGCAGTGCGTAGAGTTTGTCTTCCGCACGGCTGCTGGCATAGGCGGACAGGCCGACCCAGCCCACTGCCACCACCACGACAGCCCCCGCCCCGATCACCATCCATTTTTTTCGCGCTTCCATGATGGCTCCTTGGTTGTCAGGGGTTCTTGGCCTGATCGATGGCTTGATGCGCGGCCTCGGGTGTCCAGTCCGGCTGCTGCAATGCCAGCCGCGTCAGCGCCAGGGGATCGGTCAGATCCACGCAACCGTCCTGCTTGCAGGCCGTCACCCCCTGGGCCCCAGGGGTCACCACCGTCATATCCAGCCCCTGATCATCCTGACGGCTCGCATCTGCCACGGCCTTGCCGCGTATCCAGTACCAGCCATCCGCCAGCGGGGGCTTGCCGGCAATGCGCAGATCGTAGGGGAAATCGGCTTGTGCCTCGTCACCCGATTGATCTGTGATGTGCACGACCTGCTGGAAACCGATGGGACGGCCGCCATAAAAGCGGCCATATGCGCCGCCCAAGACAGGCTCGTAACCAGGCAGATTTCCGGACAGCTGACGATAGAGGCTGTCTGGATCCTGCTTGGATTGCTGTACCAGACGATCATATTGATTCAAGGCATTCTGCGCCTGCATGGCCGCCTGTTGCAGCGCCTGGATACGTTGTTGCTCTGCCAGAAGCGCCTGCCGGCGTTCTTCTTCGGCCTTGCGCTGGGCGCGGGCAAAGACATAGTTGGTGGCGTTTTGCAGATTGTATTTCCAGGGGCCTGCAGCCTGCTTTTTGCGTGAATCCCAATCCCGCGCTGCGTTGACCGCGTACATCATGTGATTGTTGTCCCCGCTGATCAGGCTGTCCAGCGTATCTGCAAAACGCACGCTGGCATTGCGCGCATCAGGCATGGCCACCGTCACCAACGCACTCAGACTGACATCGACCAGACGCTGGATATCTGCCTGTTTACGGAAACTTGCCTCATGAGTTGTCAGACCATCTACGGACGGGCTGACCTGCAACACCGACACGCCACTGGTGTCAGGCGCCTGGGCGCGCAACAGCAGATAGGACTGAGATTCGCTGTCATAACCCAGCGCAAACCACAGCCAGCGCTGGCCATCCGTGGCGACCAATCTGGCAACCTGGACCGGCTGATTGAACAGATAGCCATCGGTGGCGTACACATTGGGCAAACGCACCAGCACGGCGCCGTCTGAACGCTGGATCTCCAGCGAGCCGGCGCCCTCCGCGTACCCCGCCGCATTGCAACTCAAGCCTTTGGTCTTGAGCGACAGGAACTGGGGATCCGCCCCCAGCCGGTATCGCGCCCGCAGCTTGCACCCCTGTTGATCGTCCATGGTGGTCAGGAAGGCAGCCGCCTTCAGGACATCGGCCTCGGCGCCCGGCCGCCAGTCGCCTACGGTTGTGCCGGCCTGATCAAACGCTTGCAGCGCCTGGACCGCAGCGACGCGGGCGGCTTCTACAGCCGCTTTTTCAGCGGCGGCCTGTTCCGCCGCTTGCTGCGCAGCCGCCAGTTGTTCGGCTTCTTTCTGGGCGCGCGCATAGGCGTAGTTGCGCGCGTTCTGCAAACTGTATTGCCAGGGGTTGTCCGCCACCGGGCGCGATGAGTCATAACGCCGAGTCGCATTGATGGCGTACATCATGTGCGCGGGGTCTTCTTTCAAAACCCCCTGCAGGTCATCCGAGAATCTCAGCCGCACCCTCAGATTGTCGGGGAGTTCCCGCGCCGCCGCAGCCAGCCCGGCATCCACCCGGCGCTGGATGTCCTCGGCCTTCTGGAAACCGTCGACGCCTTCGGTCAAACCATCCAGACGCATATCCTGACTGATCTGCAGATCGGACAAAGGCTGCCGGTCGGCCACCCAGGTCCTGAGCAGGAAATAGGTCTTGGAAGCCTGGTCATGCCCAAGGTCGAACCACAGGACCTGATGGCCGTCCGTCGCCACCAGCCTGGCATCCTGAACCGGCTTGCCAAAAGGGAAGCCATTGACGACATACACCCGGCGTATCGCCCCGAGACGGGCGCCATCCGAGCGTTGCAGGACCAAAGAGCCTTCGCCCTGCGCCCGGCCACCGGGGGCGCAATTCAGCCCTTTCGTCTGCAGTGACGCGCCTTGCGCATCCGCCCCCAGAGCGGTCCCGATCAGCACGCTGCAGCCATTCTGGTCTTTCAACCACGTCACGAAGGGCGAGCGCTGCAGCACGGCCTGTTCGGCTTCCGGCTGCCAATCATGCACGGCAAAGCCGGCGGGGCCAAAAGCAGGCGCAGAAGCCGTTGTGAGGGCTGCAGGCTCGGGTTGAGGCTGGGGCACAGGTTCAGATGCGGGTGCAGGGGCAGCCTGCGCGACAGCCACCTGCGCCGTCCCTGCGGCCGGACCCGCCGAGACTGCAGCCGCTGCGGATGGGGCGACCGGCGCAGTCGGAGCCACTGCCGGAGCGACCGATGCCACCTTGGCGGCAGGTTCCCCGGCCGCGTGTGCGGGCGGTGACGCGCCGGCTTGCGTATCGGCTTGCGCCGTTGCTGCCGATTGAGCCGCCGCCGGTGCGGACGCGGCTGGCGTCGACGCCAGCGCCCAGTGCCGCGCTTTGTCGCTGACGCCCTGCGCCAGGGTCTTGCCAGCGGCATCCACCGTGGTCCAACTGACCGCAGTCGCCTGCGGACACTGCCGATCCAGCAAAGCCCCCAGCTTGGGCATCAGGCCTGCCCACGCCTGCGGATCCGGCGTGTCGTGATAGACCACCCGCAGATCCAGTTCAGGCTTGCACCACGACTGCTGGGTGGCACCCTGGATGAAAATTTCGATGTTTTCGGCCTTGGAGTAGGCCAGACGATAGGACTGCGCCGCCGCCGGACTGCTGACGACGACCGCTGCCACCAGCGTTACGGTCATCAGTGCGGATTTCATGGATCATCATCCAATCTGCCAGGCGCCATCCACCCCCTGGCAGGCATCGACCGTCTTGGACTCATTGCCCTTGGCCGTGGTGACGTCGTACTGGATCTTGCGGCACGTCGTCTGAACCGCGACCGACTCGACGACAGGCTTCTGAGGTTCCAGCGTATCCAGGTTGAACCCCTGGCTTTCAGCCTGCGCCACCGAGATCGTGTCCAGGTCAGTCGCCTGGTCCGCCTGGGCGGACCGGATCGGCCCCACCAGAGTCCCCGCAACATAGCCGACCGTCACCCCCTGGCGGCCCACGGCAATCCAGTCATTGCCGGTACGGCCCAACGCGGTGAAGGATTGGCCGGGGGCAAGGCCACCGACCTTGTCGTAGGACGTCGCCGGGCCGGCCCGCAGGTTCGCTGATTTATGGGCCTGCCAGGGCTCGTTGATGACCGCCAGATGATCGACCTGGGCGATGGTCGGCGCCCGTTTCATAGTGGCCTGCTGAGTGACTGTTTTCGAGGAGATCGGACGGATGACGGCCTTGGCGCCGCTGTGGTCCGAATCCCAGGTCTGTGATTTCCCGGTGGTCAGCACCTGCTGGGTACTGGCCGCCAACGCCTGCCGATCCTTGTCATCCAGACTGGAACCGATCCAGTTGCCCAGCGCGCCACCGGCCAGGGCGCCGGCAATGATGGCGACGGTACGCCCGGACCCTCCGCCGATCTGGCTGCCCAGCAAAGCGCCGGCGATACTGCCGATAACGGTGCCGGCGGTCTGTTTATTGCCCCAGCCGCCATCCTGGGTCGCGCAGCCCGCGACAAACACAGTCGCCGCCAGCAAGGCCGCAGTTGTTTTCTTGTGCATCAACATATCCACCTCGCCATCAAGCAATGAAGATCAATTCGATCCAAAAGGCAGTGTCTGTCACAATTTGTACTTGTTTTCTGTGAATATACTTAACTGAGCATCGATCACATGTACTGAAAATTAACATTTTGTGTCATCGCGGGCTTGCCTCCTGTCGGCAGCCCGCTGACAAGTCAAATGGATTATTCTGTCAGGCGGCCGTTCTTTTCGGGCGGCCATTCCCATGCCTACGCCCCATCAATCGCCATGAACACCGCAGACACCCTCACCATCGCCGATCGCACCTTCCATTCCCGCCTGCTGGTCGGCACCGGAAAATATCGTGATTTCGATCAGACCCGCGAGGCCATCGAGGCCAGCGGCACAGAAATCGTCACGGTCGCCATCCGCCGCACCAACATCGGCCAGAACCCCGGCGAACCCAATCTGCTGGATTTCCTGTCGCCCGACCGCTACACCATCCTGCCCAACACGGCGGGCTGCTATACCGCAGACGACGCCGTGCGCACCCTGCGGCTGGCGCGCGAACTGCTGGACGGCCACAATCTGTGCAAGCTGGAAGTGCTGGGCGACGCCGGCAATCTGTTTCCCAACATGCCGGAAACCCTGGCGGCCGCCCGCACTCTGGTCGCCGACGGCTTTGATGTCATGGTCTACTGCAGCGACGATCCCATCCAGTGCCGCATGCTGGAAGACATCGGCGTGTCCGCTGTGATGCCGCTGGCGTCCCTGATCGGCTCGGGCATGGGGATCCTCAACCCCTGGAACCTGCGGCTGATCATCGACCAGGCTTCCGTTCCGGTGCTGGTGGACGCGGGGGTCGGCACGGCATCCGACGCCGCCATTGCCATGGAACTGGGCTGCGATGCCATCCTGATGAATACCGCCATCGCCGGCGCCCGCGATCCGATCCGCATGGCACGGGCCATGCGCCTGGGCGTCGAGGCAGGCCGCGAGGCCTATCTGGCAGGCCGCGTGAAACGCAAATACTACGACGCTGATCCCAGTTCACCCACCGAAGGCCTGCTGCCCTCGACGCGGGCGGCCTGAACCTCAGCCACTCCCGATGCCGTGGCCGCCCAGGCCTTTTTCCGACACCGACGCAAAATCCGTGATGATTCCAAATACCCTATCCATCGCCGGCGTAGATCCCTCCGGCGGCGCCGGCGTGCTGGCGGACGTCAAGACCATGAGCGCGCTGGGCGCCTACGGCATGGCGGTGATCGCGGCGCTGACCGCCCAGAACACCCAGGCAGTCGCGCACATCGCCCCGGTGCCGCCGGATTTCGTCGCCGCGCAGATCGACACGCTGTTTGCCGACGTGCGCGTCGATGCGGTGAAGATCGGCATGCTGGGCCAGGCAGGCGTCACGCGTACCGTGGCGGACCGGTTGGCCTACTGGAAACCCGCCCATCTGGTGCTGGACCCGGTCATGGTCGCCAAAAGTGGCGACCATCTGCTGGAACGCCAGGCCGTCGAGGCCCTGCGCGAGGGCCTGATCCCGCTGGCGACCGTCATCACCCCCAATCTGCCCGAAGCCGGCGTGCTGCTGGGCCAAGGGCCGGCCGACAACCTGAAGGACATGCGCCGCGCGGCCGAACGCCTGCGCCGCCTGCTGCCCGACGACTCGCACCGCTGGGTCTTCCTGAAAGGCGGCCACCTGCCGGGCAACGATACGGTCGACATGCTGCACGATGGCGACCGCATGATCGAACTGCCCGGCCGGCGCATCGACACCCCCAATACCCACGGCACCGGCTGCACCCTGTCGGCCGCCCTGGCCGCCCTGCTGCCCCGCACCGGCGACGTACCGGAAGCCGCCCGCCAGGCCAAGCACTACCTGGAACGGGCCATCGCTGCATCCGGCCAATTGCAGGTGGGGTCCGGTCACGGCCCTGTCCAGCATTTCCATGCATGGTGGGGCCAACCCGCCTGATCCACCGCAAAAGACCTCTCCAGACACCGGCCTGCCCCCGCATGCGCCGGGGTCTGGCCTATAATCGACTCACGTTAACCCTAAGGCTTACGAGACATGAACGTCAATGACATCAGCGATGCCGAACGTGCCCGTTTCAACATGGTCGAACAGCAGATCCGCCCCTGGAATGTCCAGAACGAGCGCCTGCTGCAGGCGGCCTTCGACCTGCCGCGCGAACGCTTCGTGCCGCCGCAGCTGCAGGCCCTGGCGTTCACGGACACGGAACTGCCGCTGATCATCGACGGCGTCGACACGCGCGAACACATGCTCTCGCCCAAGGTCGAAACGAAACTCATCGAAGAACTGCACCTGATCCCCAGCGACTGCGTGCTGGAAATCGGCACCGGGTCCGGCTACCAGGCCGCGCTGCTGTCGCTCCTGTGCCAGCAGGTCACGTCCATCGAGATCGACAGCCGTCTGGCCGCCTTCGCCCAGGCCAACCTGGCGCGCAGCCAGATCGGCAATGTCGTGCAGGAAACCGGCGATGCTCACGCGGGCTGGGGCACGGCAGAATACGATGCCATCCTGATCACCGGCTCAGTCCCCACCGTGCCCGACGCACTGAAATACCAGCTGGCCGTGGGCGGGCGCCTGGTGGCCATCGTGGGGCACAATCCCATCATGACCGCCTGCCGCATCACGCGCACCAGCGCTGCGAACTTTGAAACCGAGCAGATCTTCGACACCTGGACCAAGCCCCTGCGCGGCACGGCGCGGTCCCGCTTCAAGTTCTGACCACACACGGATCTGGCTGATCTGCAATAAAAAGGGTTGCAGATCTCAAGCAGGCAGCAGCGTATGGCCGGCGTCGATCAGCACTTCCGTCGCTCGTGCCATATCCGCGCTCTTCAGCAGCATGTAGTCGGTGTCGTAGGTAGAGACCACAAAAACTCCAATGCCGCGTTCGGATAGTGGCTGCACGACCGACAACACAATTCCAATCTCGTCAAATGCAAAGGGGCCGGCGAAACAAAGCGCCGTCCATCCCCCCTGCGTCGTGATGCCTTCCGGCACCCGTTCTTGGCGACACACGATGGAGAGCTCTTCGCGCCCGCGACTGATGGACACGAACCCCGGGCCGTCAGCCCAGGCCGGAATCGCCGACGATGGGCTCAGGCGCGATACAGCGTAAGCGCCTTCAAGAAGCTGCAGGCGGATTTTCTTTTTCATAAAGGGCAAAGTATTCCTTTCGGGTGTCGATGGCTGGAACTGCCTGAGGGGCCACGATCTTACTGGCGAATTTTCCGCAGCAGGGCCGTGGTGGACCGCTGGTGTTCAAACGGGATGGCTACCGCTCGCCCGCCCCAGCTGCGCACTGCGGCGGTTTCGGGCAACAGATCCATATCGTAGTCGCCGCCCTTGACGATGATGTCCGGGCGCAATGCCTGGATCAGTTCCAGAGGCGTGTCTTCCTCGAACCAGGTCACCAGGTCCACGCAGGCCAGGGCCGCCAGCAGGGCCGCCCGGTCTGCGCAGGCATTCAAAGGCCGGTCAGCGCCCTTGCCCAGCCGGCGCACGGACGCATCGGTATTGACCGCGACGATCAGTGAACCGCCCAGCTGAGCCGCCTGATCCAGGTAGGTGACGTGACCGCGATGCAGGATGTCGAACACCCCGTTTGTGAACACCCAGGGGCGTGGCAAACGGCCCTGGGCAATCGCCTGACGGCAATCCTCCGGGGCCAGGATCTTGGACTCGAAGCGGGGCATGGGCGTACCATCCACCGAGCCTGCGGCCGAGGCGTCGTGGGCTCGATCGGATGATTCGGCCGTCATACCCCGCCCCCCCGCGTCAGCGCCCAGACCGCTATCCCCAGCCCCACGGCCAGAATGCCGCACAGCACGACCAGCAGACGGTTGGCGCCTTCCTGGGCACGGCGCAGCCGTTCCAGTTCAGAGCGCATGGCGGGCCCTGGATCGGGATGGTTCAGCCGGGTATAGACCAACCGGGGAATCTGCGGCAGGATCTGCGCCCACTGGCTGGCTTCCTGGTCCAGTCGCTGGCGCAGGCCCTTCAGGCCCACCCGCTGATGCATCCAGCGTTCCAGGAACGGCTTGGCGGTCTGCCAGAGATCCAGGTTGGGGTCCAGTTCACGCCCCATGCCCTCGACGTTCAGCAAGGTCTTTTGCAGCAGCACCAGCTGGGGCTGGATTTCCACATTGAAGCGGCGCGAAGTCTGGAACAGACGCAGCAGCACCTGTCCCAGGGAGATCTCCGCCAGGGGCCGGTCGAAATAGGGTTCGCACACCGCCCGCACTGCGCCTTCGAGTTCTTCCTCGCGGGTGGTGGGTGGCACCCAGCCCGATTCGATGTGCAGTTGCGCCACCCGGCGATAGTCGCGTCGAAAGAAGGCCAGGAAATTCTGCGCCAGGTAGTTCTTGTCGAATTCCGACAGCGAACCGACAATGCCGAAATCCAGTGCGATGTAGCGCCCCAGGCTATCCGGGGCGTCGGACACGTAGATGTTGCCCGGGTGCATATCGGCATGGAAAAAGCCGTCGATGAACACCTGCATGAAAAAGATTTCCACACCCTGGCGCGCCAGCAATGGGATGTCCACCCCCATTTCGCGCAGCTGGGCCACCCGGCTGACCGGCACCCCGCGCATGCGCTGCATGGTAAAGACCTGGCTGGCGCAGAATTCCCAGACGACTTCAGGCACCAGCAGCAGATCGGCCCGACCGGTATCCGGCCCGAAATTGCGCCGCAGCTGGCTGCAATTGGCCGCCTCGCGGATCAGGTCCAGTTCGTCGTGCAGGTACTTGTCGAATTCCGCGACAACCTCGCGCGGCTTCAGGCGGCGGCCATCCGGGGCCAGGCGTTCGACCAGACCCGCCAGGGCCCGCAACAGGGTCAGATCGCGCTCGATGGCTTCGCGCATGCCAGGGCGCAGGACCTTGACGGCGACCTCGCGCCCGTCGTGCAGGACGGCAAAATGCACCTGGGCGATCGAGGCGGATGCCACCGGATCGCGGTCGAACTGCGCAAACAGCGTCTGAGGCGCCGCGCCCAGGGATTCCTGGATGATGGCCGCCGCCTGATCCGACGGAAAGGGCGGCACGCGGTCCTGCAGACGGGCCAGTTCATCGGCAATATCAGTCGGCACCAGATCGCGGCGCGTGGACAGCACTTGGCCGAATTTCACGTAGATCGGCCCCAGGGTTTCCAGGGCCAGCCGCAGCCTTTCGCCTCTGGGTCGGCGCGGGCGACGGCCCAGGCACACCACGCGCAACAGCGCATGCGCCCAGGGATGCTGCAGACTGGACAGCACCAGCTCATCCAGCCGATAGCGCAGGCTGACCCATAAAATATAGACCAGACGGCAGAACGTCAGCATGCGTCCCCCGGCAGCTGCCGCACGCGGGCATCCAGTCGGTCCAGCCGGGATTCCAGCGCGCGCAGATCGCCGCGCCAGCGGCGGAAATCCGCGCCCCGCACGCCGATGCCGGACTCTTCCGCCAGATATTCAGTCAGGTTATCCTGCGCCCGCACCGCGCTGTGGCGCACCCCGGCGGCCAATTGCCGGCCGCCCTGAACCAGGCGCACGGCCATCGCATCGCCAACGACGCGCGACAGATCGTCTTCGACATCCCAGCGCAGATCCCTCGCCAGATCGGACACCAGGTGCGCCAGGCCGGCATCCCCCTGGATATGCGCCAGGGCCGTCACCCCCGCCAGGCCTTGTTGCCGCCAGGCGGCCGGCAATTCCCGCAGGCGATCGGCCGGGATGGACAGTGTGACATCGGGGACCACGGCGTCATCGCAGACCTGCAATGCCCCATCGGACTCGATGCTGATCTGCAGCGACCAGGCCCCCGCAGCAACCCGCACGGACTTCCCGGCATGTCCGGCCAGGCGCGCGCCGGCCCAGGATTCGCGGCGCAGCAGCGCATTGAGCCCGCGCAGCAGCAAGTCCGCAGGCCGGGGCAGAAAAGGAGGAAAGAATTTATTATTCATGCGCAGAAAACCGAAGGTCCGGGACCTGCCATGATGGCGATCCCGGACCCTCAGTTTACTGGTTTTGGGCACTGCCCACGCGGGACCGCAGACCACAGCACGCGGTCCGCGCCCCGCTCCGCAGGCCGGATCAGGCCTGTGGATTCAGTTGCTGAATACCGGCCAGCAGCCAGCCGGCGCCATCGGCCTTGTACAGGTTCCAGACTTCTTCCAGGCGGAAGGCCTCGGCACCAGGGGCCTCGCGCAGCATGCCCGAATAGCGCACGCTGGCCAGGTGGCCGCCCGCCACGGCTTCGATCCCCAGCAGTTCGGCGTTCAGCAGCACGATTTCCGTGTGATTGCCCTCGCCCGGCTGGGGCAGGCGCGGGGTGATTTCCGCCAGCAGGTCATCGGTCAGCAGTTCGCGCAGCGCGGACCGGTCGCCAGCGTCCCACAGGGCCTGGATCTGGGTGAACTGCTGCTTGGCCTGGTTCAGGAAGGTCGGCACGTCGAAGTCGCCCGGAATGAACCAGGACGGATCATGACTGGCAGTGGACGAAACGGATTCGATCACCGGCGCAGCCGACGCGGCGGGGGCTGCCGCCGCAGGCGGCGGTGTCCAGGCGGACGGCTGCTGCGACTGGCGATAGCTGTTGTTGCCTGCGCCCGCAGCCCCGGCCGTGGCCAAAGGACGCTGCGCGCCACGCAAACGGCGCACCAGGAACATGACGGCAAAGATCACCAGCCCGATCAGCAGGGCGCTGGACAGGAATTCCAGGAAGGCGCCCGACAGCCCCATGCTGGACAGCAGGGCGGCAATTCCCAGGCCAGCCGCGATGCCGGCGATGGGGCCCAGCCAGCGGGACATGCCCGATTTGGCGGCGGCGCCTGCAGCTGCCGTACCGGCAGCCGCGCCCGCAGCGGGCGTCGCCGCCCGCTGCGTCGTCGTGGCTGCGGGCGGCGTGACCGCCTGGCGCTGTTTCGTGACGTTGGAGGACTGGCGGCCAAAGCTGGCGCCACCGCCCATGCGGCGCGCCTGGGCGTCGGACGTGACGGCCAGCATCATCAGCGCCGCGACCAGCAGCAGGGTAGCTAGGAACCAGCGTGGCATTTGAACAATCATGGAGTCTCCTGGGAAATCGGTCATCAGCTCGAAACTGCCAGAAAAAATTAAAGCTGACAGGAAGCTGAATTTCAGTAAATTACCATAGATCCCGCCCACTCGCAGCAGAAATCATGCAAAACCCGGGCACCCCGAAAACACGCAGGGCCGCGTTACGCGGCCCTGCGCAAAACCCGGCGAGAAAGGGTGATCAATCCAGCCGCACGCCTTCGTGCAGCGCCACCACGCCGGCCGTCATGTTGAAGTACTGCACCCTGCCGAACCCGACCGTGCGCAGCATGTCGGCCAGGGTTTCCTGATCCGGGTGCATGCGGATGGATTCAGCCAGATAGCGATAGCTGGCCTCGTCGGACGCAACGACCTGGCCGATCTTGGGCAGGACATTGAAGGAATACCAGTCGTAGACGGGCGCCAACGCCGGAGCCACGCGGGAAAATTCCAGCACCAGCAGCTTGCCGCCAGGTTTCAGCACGCGATGCATTTCAGCCAGGGCGCGGTCCTTGTGCGTCATGTTGCGCAGCCCGAACGCCACCGACACCCGATCAAAATAATGGTCGGGAAATGGCAGGCATTCGGCATCGCACACCGCCACCGGCGTCACCAGACCGCGATCCAGCAGGCGGTCGCGCCCCACTCGAAGCATGGAATCGTTGATATCGGTCAGCCAGACCTGGCCGCTCGGCCCGGCGCGTTTGGCGAATGCCCGCGCCAGATCGCCGGTGCCCCCGGCGATGTCCAGCACCCGCATGCCTGGCCGGATCTGCGCCCGGCCGACCGTAAAGGCCTTCCAGACCCGATGCAGGCCACCCGACATCAGGTCGTTCATCACATCGTAGCGGCTGGCCACCGAATGAAAGACCTCGGCCACGCGATGGGCCTTGTCGGCCTCGCGAACGGTCTCGAATCCGAAATGGGTTTCCGGCCCCTGGCCGGGCTGTCGGGATGATTCAGTCATGATCCGCGTATCGTACCGCATTCCTTTGCACTCACGGCCCCGCACCCAGGCGGCGGCAGCGTCACATGAATGAAATAATGTGACCGTATGATGACGACGATCAACACGACCACAGGATTCACACATCTGTCATGTCCGCCACGATTCTGATCATCGAAGACGAACCCGCCATCCTGGAACTGCTGACCATCAACCTGCAACACGCCGGCTATGCGGTCAATGCCGCGCAGGACAGCCGCCAGGCCCTGGCCCAGATCCAGAGTGTGCTGCCCGATCTGATCCTGCTGGACTGGATGCTGCCCGACCAGCCCGGCATCCGCCTGGCCCAGCAGCTGCGCGCCGCCCCCCGCACCCGCGAAATCCCCCTGATCATGCTGACTGCGCGCGGCACTGAACAGGACAAGGTCGATGGGCTGGAGGCCGGTGCCGACGACTACCTGACCAAACCATTTTCCCCGCGCGAGCTGCTGGCCCGCATCAAATCGCTGCTGCGCCGCCGCGCCCCCCAGCTCACCACGGACCTGATCCAGGCGGGGGATCTGCAACTGGACCCCAACACGCGGCAAGTCTTCGGGCGCCAGCAAGCGCTGCCCATGGGGCCGACCGAATTCCGCCTGCTACACTTCCTGATGACGCATGCGCAGCGCGTGTACAGCCGCAGCCAACTGCTGGATCAGGTCTGGGGCGACCACGTCTTCGTCGAAGAACGCACGGTGGATGTCCACATCCGCCGCCTGCGCAAGGCGCTTTCGCCAGCCCGCCAGGAACACACCATCCAGACCGTCCGGGGGGCGGGCTACCGTTTCAGCACGACACATACGGAATGACCAAAACGCTTGTTTCCATCGCGCTCTGGGCCCTGAGCGGCTGGTTGCTGGGCGCCTGGCTGGGCGCCGCCACCGGCTGGGCGATCTTCGCCCTGGGGCTGCTCGCCATGATTCTCGTCAGCGGCCTGCAGTTATCGCGCATCGCCCGCTGGGTGCGCAACATCGACGACCCGCCGCCATCCTCGGTCGGCCCGTGGGACGAGGTCCTGGCGCCCATCTACCGCAAGCTGAAACAGAATCGCCTGGACCTGCAGGAACGCAACCGCAATTTCCAGCGCGCCCTGCTGGCCGCCGAAGCCCTGCCCGACGGCGCGCTGACTCTGGGGCCCGACAAATCCCTGCTGTGGTGCAACCAGACGGCAGCGGAACACCTGGGTCTGAATCATCACCAGGACCGGGGACACAGCATCCTGAACATCATCCGGGCGCCGGACTTCGCCCGCTATGCCCGCCAGGACAGCTGGGACAAGCCGCTGATCCTGCACCTGAGCCGCAGCGGCCAGACTCGCACCCTGCTGCTGCACCTGGCGCCCTACGGGGTCGGCCAATTTCTCATGGTCACGCGCGACATCACCCAGATCGAACGCCTGGAAAACACCCGCAAGGACTTCGTCGCCAATGTTTCCCACGAGCTGCGCACCCCGCTGACCGTGCTGTCCGGCTTCGTGGAAACGCTGCTGGACCTGCCTGACGAAGCCATCAGTCCCGACCAGCGGCGCCACTATCTGGAACTCATGGCCCAGCAGGCCCACAATATGCAGGCCCTGGTCGCCGATCTGCTGACCCTGTCGTCCCTGGAAACCACCCCCAACAGCCCCGGCAGCCCGGTGTCCGTGCCCGCCCTGATCCGCACCGCTCTGACCCAATGCCAGGCCTTGTCCAACGGACAACACCAATTCGACGTGCGCGTGGACGATACTTTGCAGGTGATCGGACAGGACATCGAACTGTCATCCGCTCTCAGCAATCTGCTGACCAACGCCGTGCGCTATACCCCGGCAGGCGGCACGATCGCGGTGGCCTGGGCACGGCAGGCCGACGGCGGCGCCCGCTATTCGGTGCGCGACACCGGCATCGGCATCGCCGCAGATGACATTCCCCGCCTGACCGAGCGCTTCTTCCGGGTGGACCGAGGCCGATCCCACGCCACCGGCGGCACGGGCCTGGGCCTGGCCATCACGAAACACGTGGTCCTGCGCCACCAGGCGACGCTGGACATCACCAGCGAACCGGGCGCCGGCAGCACGTTCTCGATCGTCTTTCCCGCCTCGCGGGTCGGCGCGCCCGCCCGGGCTGCCGCAGCAGAAGATCACGCAGCCTGACCGGAAACGCGCAACGGCACCCGCCTACAGGAACAACTGATACGCTGGATTGTCCGTCTCGTTCCAGTACGGATAGCCCAGGGTGGCCAGGAAATCCTTGAAGGCTTTCTTGTCATCCGGCGGCACCTGGATGCCGACCAGAATGCGGCCGTAGTCATCGCCCTGATTCCGGTAATGGAACAGGCTGATGTTCCAGTCGGGATTCATGGCGCCCAGGAACTTCATCAGGGCGCCCGGGCGTTCCGGAAACTCGAAACGGTAGAGCACTTCGTGCTTGGCCAGGCCGGAATGACCGCCCACCATGTAGCGCAAGTGCGTCTTGGCCATTTCGTTGCCGGTCAGATCCAGCGTAGGGAAATCCAGTTTGCGAAAATGCGCGGCCAGTTTCTCGATTTCAGGCTCGGACCGGATCTGCAACCCGACATAGACGTGCGCCTTTTCGGCATCGGATATCCGGTAGTTGAATTCCGTCACGGCCCGCTGCCCGACCGCTTCGCACAGTCGCAGGAAACTGCCGCGTTTTTCAGGCAGAGTGATGGCGAACAGCGCCTCGCGGGCTTCGCCCACATCGGCGCGTTCCGCCACGAAGCGCAAGCGGTCGAAGTTCATGTTGGCGCCGCAGGTGATGGCCACCAGGGTCTTGCCCTTCCATTTCTGCTGGGCCGCATAGCGCTTGGCCCCGGCCAGCGCCAAAGCCCCGGCCGGTTCCAGCACGCTGCGCGTGTCCTGGAAGACGTCCTTGATGCCGGCGCAGATCGCATCCGTATCGACCGTGACGAAGTCATCCACGTATTCCCGCACCATCCGGAACGTTTCCTGGCCAACCTGCTTGACGGCGGTACCGTCGGAAAACAGGCCGACGTCGTTCAGGCGCACCCGGCGCCCGGCCCGCACGCTGCGGATCATGGCGTCGGAATCCTCGGTCTGCACGCCAATCACCTGGATATCGGGGCGCAGCTGCTTGATGTAGGCGGCCACCCCGGAGATCAACCCGCCGCCGCCGATCGCCACGAACACGGCATCGATCGGCCCTGGGTGCTGGCGCAGGATTTCCATGCCCACCGTGCCCTGCCCCGCGATCACGTCCGGATCGTCGAAGGGATGCACGAAGGTCAGGCCATCGCGCGCCTGCAGTTCGGTCGCGTGCTCAGCCGCCTCGGTGAAACTGTC
Source organism: Castellaniella sp. (assembly GCF_034674885.1). Taxonomy (GTDB): domain Bacteria; phylum Pseudomonadota; class Gammaproteobacteria; order Burkholderiales; family Burkholderiaceae_B; genus Castellaniella. Next base: position 24,128 of record NZ_JAUCDS010000012.1, on the reverse strand, counting down.
GCCAAACAGCACGACCTCGCCACCCAAAGCCCGCACCGCATCGATCTTGACCAGGGGTGTCGTCACCGGCATGACGATCACCGCCCGGCATTTCAGGCGGCTGGCGGCCAGCGCCACCCCCTGGGCATGATTGCCGGCAGACGCCGCGATCACCCCGCGCTTGAGCTCGTCGACGCTGAGGTGCGCCATCTTGTTGTAGGCGCCACGCAGCTTGAAACTGAACACCGGCTGGGTGTCCTCGCGCTTGAGCAGCACCGTGTTGCCGATACGCTTGCTGATTCGGGGGGCCAGGTCCAGAGGGGTTTCATGGGCGACGTCATAGACTTTGGACGTCAGAATGCGCTTCAGATAATCGACGGACATGGCACGCAAAAGGTGGTGAAGGAAGCTAAAAAGAATATCACAGGGCCAGGTCTTCCCGGACAGCGCCGGGATCACGCCACTCGGCGGCGACAGGCCCCTGGGCCAAGGCTCGACGAAAATCTCCGGGACCGGTACAGTGGCACAACTATCTCGCATCAATGATCCGCATCATGGGTTCCGCCGAGCAGCGCTACGCGTTCAACAAGCCGCTATGCCTGGCCATCACATTGTTGTGCCTGGCCCTCCTGAGCGCCCTTTGGCTGGCCGTGCAGCAGCGTATCGGCAGCGAACGCGAACAGGCGATCAACGCCGCCATGCGGGCCAATTCCAACCTGACCATTGCCTTCGAGCAAGATATCTTTCGCACGCTCAAGGCCGCAGAACAGGTAGCCGCCTTCACCCGCGAAGGCTATCTGCGGTATGGCAAACCTCCCGATCTGCGCGGCTGGGTCCAGCGGCAGGTGATACGCGAAGACATCTTCACCATCATCAGTGTGGTGGATGCACAGGGCGCGATCATCGCCAGCACCCAGGACACCTCGCCCGACGTCAACTATGCAGACCGGAATTTCTTCCTGGCCCAACGCGACAACGCCCATGACACGCTGTTCATCAGCCGCCCTGTCCTGGGCCGGGTATCGGGGGAATGGCGTATTCCGCTGTCATTGCGGATCACCTTGCCGGACGGAAGCTTCGGCGGCGTGGTCGTCATGGCGATCGACCCGGCCTATCTGACCAGCTTCTATCAGCAGGCCGACCTGGGCGCGCACGGATTGCTGGGGGTCACCGGGCTGGACGGCTACACGCGCGGCCGCAATATCGGCGGCGAGGTCAGCTTCAACCAGGATGCCCGCGCCCTGCCGTGGTTCATCCGCCACGCCACCCAACCGACGGGCAATTTCGTGGATGACGGCGAACCGGACGGGATCCGGCGCATCATCAGCTACCGCACGCTGGGCGACTACCCCCTGATGGCCGTGGTCGGCACCGCCTACGACGAGGCCATCGCCTCGTCCTTGCATCGGCGTACCGGCTACCTGCTGGCTGCGGGCGCATCCTCGGCCCTGATCCTGTGCTTCGCCACCGCCGTGATTCTGGGCATGGCGCGCCAGCGGGCCATCACCCTGGCCCTGCAGATCAGCGAGGCCGGCCAGGCGCACGCTGCCCGGCACGACCCCCTGACGGGGCTGGCCAACCGTGTCCTGTTTCAGGAACGCTGCATGCGGACCCTGGAATCCGCCCGCCGCCACGGCACCTGGGCCGCCATCCTGTACCTGGATCTGGACGGCTTCAAAGGAGTGAACGACCACCACGGCCACGCCCGGGGAGACGATCTGCTGCTGCAGGTGGCCCGACGGCTGAAACGCCACGTCCGGGCAACATCCGAAGACACGGTGGCGCGCTTCGGCGGTGATGAATTCGCCATCGTGCTGGGCAATCTGCACACCCGGGAAGATGCAGAGCGCATCATCCACAATGTCCTGCAGGCGCTCTGCCAGCCCTTCGACCTGAGCGGCACCGAAGTAGCCATTTCCGCCAGCATCGGCGCCGTGCTGTACCCCACGCACGGCACCGACCTGGACGCCCTGATCGGCCGGGCCGACACCGCCATGTACGCGGCGAAAAACGCCGGCAAGAATCAGTTCGTCTGGTGGTCGGAGCAGATGCAGGCGGACTGACGCCCGCCCTGCAGTCGGATCACAGGGCGGCGATGGCCTGATCGTAGGCGGCCCGCAAGCGGGCATATACCGGACCGGGTTTGCCTGAACCCACAGGACGGCCGTCGTACTGCGTGATCGGCAGGATTTCCTTGGTGGCCGAGGACAGCATCAGCTCGTCGGCCTCGGCGACCTCGGCCTGGGTGATGGGCCGGGACTCGAAGCGAATCCCATTGTCGGTCGCCAGCTGTTCCAGGAACCCGTAGCGGATGCCTTCCAGGATCAAGTGGTCGCGCACCGGCGCGCACATCACACCGTCTTTGACCACCCAGATATTGCAGGACGAGCCCTCGGACAGGTTGCCGTTGCGAAACTGCAGGACTTCGTCCACGCCCGCGTCCGTCGCATGCTGTTTGGCCAGCACATTGCCCAGCAGGGACACGGATTTGATCTCGCAGTGCAGCCAGCGTTCGTCAGGCATGCTGACCGCCGTCATGCCGTGTTCGCGTTTGTGCGCATCAGGGCGCTTGAGCGGCGACACCATGCAAAAGACCGTGGCCTGGCTACTGGCCGGAAAGCCATGATCCCGCTTGGCCACGCCGCGCGTGACCTGCAGGTATACCGTGCAATCCCCCTGGGAGTCCGTCCGCGACAGGATGTCGCGCACCAGGCTTTCCCAGTCGGCGATGCTGCGCCCGGCATCCAGGCGGATGGCTTTCAGGCTGCGCTCCAGGCGCGCCAGGTGATTCTGCATCAGAAAGGGCTTGCCCCCATAGCAGGGGACGACTTCGTAGATGCCGTCGCCAAAAATGAAACCCCGGTCCAGGACCGAGATCTTGGCATCGCCCAGCCGGACGTACTCGCCATTCAGATAGACAATGCTGTCATTGTCGACACCGGGAATCATGAATTGCACCTTCAAAAGTAAGAGGAAGGGGGAACCCCCACGCTGCGCCTTCGGCTTGCTGCCCCCCGAGGGGGCGTTTTTGCCTGGGGGCGGCCCGGCGGCAAAAAGGTCGCCCCCACGCTGCGCAGGCGACTCTCAATATGCACCATCAGTGGTGCAGGATCTTCGACAGGAAGTGTTTGGCGCGATCGGAACGGGCTTCGGGGTCGCCGAAGAATTCGTCCTTTTTGCAGTCCTCGATGATGGCGCCCTGATCCATGAAGATCACCCGGTCGGCCACGCTGCGGGCAAAGCCCATTTCGTGGGTCACGACCATCATGGTCATGCCTTCCTTGGCCAGGTCCACCATCACATCCAGCACCTCGTTGACCATTTCCGGGTCCAGCGCCGAGGTGGGTTCGTCGAACAGCATGGCCATAGGGTCCATGGCCAAGGCCCGTGCGATCGCGACACGCTGCTGCTGGCCGCCGGACAGCTGGCCGGGGTACTTGTCGATGTGGGCGCTGAGACCGACGCGATCCAGCAGGAGCCGACCACGTTCATTGGCGTCCGATTCCGAGCGGCCCAGGACTTTCATCTGCGCCAGGGTCAGATTGCGCATGACCGACAGGTGGGGGAACAGTTCGAAGTGCTGGAAGACCATGCCGATGCGCGAGCGCAGTTTCGGCAGATTGGTGCCTGCTGCGCCCACCGACACCCCGTCGATGAAGATCTCACCCTTCTGGAAGGGTTCCAGCGCATTGGCGGTCTTGATCAGGGTGGACTTCCCCGAACCCGACGGACCGCAGATCACCACGACTTCGCCCTTGGAGACCGACGTCGAACAATCCGTCAGGACTTGAAAGGACCCATACCATTTGCTGACGTTCTTGAATTCAATCATGAATAACTCCTGCCCTTAGCGCACGATGGCGATGCGGCGCTCCAGCCGTTTGACCGAGCGGGATGCAATATACGAAATAAGGAAGTAGACGACGGCGGCGAAGATGAACATTTCCACCATACGGCCGTCGCGCTGCGCGATGTTGTTGGCGGCGCCCAGGAAGTCGGTCAGGGACAGCACATAGACCAGGGACGTATCCTGGAACAGCACGATCATCTGCGTCAGCAGCACCGGCGTCATGTTGCGAAACGCCTGCGGCAGCACGATCTGGCCCATGACCTGCCAGTAGTTCAGGCCCAGGGCGTACCCAGCCCCAACCTGGCCGAAAGGAATCGACTGGATGCCGGCCCGCATGATTTCGCAGAAATACGCAGCCTCGAACAAAATGAAAGTGATCAACGCCGACGTGAACCCGCCCACGGCAATCGGCCGACCCGCGCCGGTCACCCAACCGATGATGTAGGGCACCAGGAAATAGAACCAGAAAATGATCAGGATCAGCGGCAACGCACGCATCAGGTTGACGTAGAACCCGGCCACCCCGGAGATCACCCGGTTGGACGACAGCCGCATCATGGCCATCAGGGTGCCCAGGATCACGGCACCGATCGTGGCGATCACGGTCAGCTTGACCGTGAACACCAGGCCCGTGCCCAGCACATAGGGCAGCGTGCGCCAGATGACTTCAAAATCGAATCCGAACATGGTGGCCCCCTTAGCGCTTGGTGCCGATGAAGCCCGGCACGCTGATCCATTTTTCGATCAGGCGCATCAGCACCACGACCACCAGATTGATGATCAGGTACAGAATGGTGGCAGCCGTGAAGCTTTCGAAAATCTGGAATGAAAATTCCTGCATGGAACGGGCAGCCCCGGTGATTTCCAGCAGGCCGATGGTGAAGGCGATGGACGAGTTCTTGATCAGGTTCAGGGCCTCGGAGGTGAGCGGCGGCATGATGATGCGCACCGTCATGGGCAGCAGCACGTAGCGATAGACCTGCGCCCGGGTCAGGCCCAGGGCGGTACCCGCCATGTTCTGCCCCAGCGGCAGCGCCGTGATGCCGGCCCGCACCTGTTCCGCGATCCGGGACGAGGTGAACAAGCCCAGGCAGATGGTTGCCGTCCAGAAGGTGCTCCAGACCGGGTCGGCCTGCTTGATTGCGTCGCCCAGCGCCTTGGGCACGATTTCGGGGAAGACGAAATACCACAAGAACATCTGTACCAGCAGCGGCACGTTGCGGAAGATTTCGACATATCCGGCGCAGATGCGCTCGATCCAGCCGATGCGGGTCGTACGCATGACCCCGACGACGACGCCGACGGCCAGGGCGATGATCCAGGCCAGCGCCGACACGCCCAGGGTCCAGTAGGCACCCCGGATCAGGGTGTGCAGGTAGGTCCCGGTGCCATCAGGGGCGTCCGCCCAGAAAATCAGCCAGTTCCAGTGGTAATTCATATGGATATCCTGTGAGCCGCCACCGCATGCGAAGATCGCATCCGGTGACGCCTGTGACGCAAACGGCACCTCTCCGTGCTGAGCCCGGGAGGTGCCGCCACTTTCGCAGTGTTTCCCTAAGGACTACGGATTACTTCTTGTAGTCGGCGGGATCGGGCGAATCGGTGGGATGCGCGATGACGTTCTTCAGTTCAGCAGTCATCGGCCAGTTCAGGTTGATGTTCTTGGGCGGAATCGGCGACGTGAACCATTTCTTGTACAGCGCGTCGATCTTGCCGTCCTTCATCATGGCCTTGACGGCATCGTCCACTGCGGTCTTGAACTTCGGGTCGCCCTTGGGTTCGATCATGCCGTAGGGTTCGATCGTGTAGGCCTTTTCGCTGATCATCCAGTCGCCGGCATTCTGGGAGTTGGCAACCAGGCCGGCCAGCAGGATGTCATCCATGAAGAAAGCCGTGGCGCGGCCATTGGCCACCGTCAGGAAGGCTTCGGAGTGATCCTTTGCCGGGATGATGCGCATACCCAGGTTCTGATCGGCATTGGTCTGGGTCAGCCATTTCAGGTTGCTGGTGCCCGACGTGGAAACGACGGTCTTGCCCTTGAAGTCAGCCAGGTCCTTCAGATTCGAGGCTTTCAGGGCGGCAAAGCGCGTGGCCGTCACGAAAGTGGTGGGCGCGAAGGCAACCTGTTCCTGGCGCTGGGCGTTGTTGGTGGCGGAACCGCAGGAGATGTCCACCGTGCCGTTGGCCACCAGCGGGATCCGCGTGGAGGAAGTCACGGACACCAGCTTGATCTTCAGGCTGGGCAGGTTCAGGTCTTTCTTCAGGGCATCGGCAATGCCGTAGCAGATGTCCATGGAATAACCGACGGGCTTCTGGTTGTCATCCAGATAGGAAAACGGGATCGATGATTCGCGATACCCGAGCGTCAGTTCACCCGTGGATTTGATCTTGTCGATCCGGCTGGTTTCAGCCTGGGCAGTGGTCATCCCTGCTACTGCAACAGTCGTCGCCAGAATGATAGGCAATATTTTCATGATTCCTCCTAAGAAGCCCGTTGTAATTGATATTCCGTCGGTCTTGACGGCGACGGGCACCTGCCAAGGGTGCGGCAGGCGCCCGCTAGTGTACTCATTTTGTCATCCTCAGCACCATGCTGCAAAACAACAAGGCGATCTGCACATTATCGGCAGATCGCCACCTTCCAACAAATAGCAATTTCACGGGGTCCCATAACGGCAGGCTATGCTCTATACTGCTTGGCTGTCGGGCGTCCAATCCGCGCATTTGCCGGCCTTCGCAGCTCAGCCCCACCCCGTTTCCACCAGGCATCCTCATGCGGTTGCGGCACATCGAAATCTTCGAAGCCATACGCCAGGCCGGGTCGCTCACCCAGGCTGCCGCTTTGCTGAACATCTCGCAACCGGCCGCCAGCAAGACCCTGGCGCACGCCGAGTCCCAACTGGGCTTCAAGCTGTTCGACCGGGTCAAGGGCCGATTGGTTCCGACGCGCGAAGCCGAGATCCTCAGCCCCCAGATCGAACTGCTGGGCCAGGAACTGGCCCACGTGCGGCGGCTGGCGGCCAATCTGCGCCAGGGACGCCAGGGGCACCTGCGGATTGGCTGCGCACCGGCCATCGGCCTGGGCCTGTTGCCCATGGCCATCCAGCGATTCCATCAGGCATCCAAAGCCTCGTTCAAGATCAGCACCCAGCACAGCCCCGACCTGGTCGAGGGCCTGCACGCCCAGGAACTCGATCTGGTCATCACCTTCGACAACCACGACCACCCCGGCCTGCGCCGCATCCCCATCGGAATCACCGAACTGGCCTTTCTCAGCCTGACGGCGGCGCCCAACCCCATTCAACTCAGGCGGCTGGCGGATCGCCCGGTGATCGCGTTGGACACCCGAGACCAGGTGGGCACCATCATGGACCAGGCCCTGCAACAGGCTGGCATCGATCTGGATACCCGCATCATCGTCCAGACCCACTACGTGGCCTGCAGCCTGGTCGAGGCCGGGTGCGGCGATGCCATCGTGGACCTGCTGACTGGCCGGGCCATGCTGAAACCCGGCATGACCCTCAGCCGCCTGGACCCGCCCGTGCCGGTGCCCATCAACATCATGGTCCATGCCAACGACCCCCTGAGCCTGTTGCACCGCGAGTTCATCGACTGCGCCCGCGACGTCTGCGCAGCGCTCCTGCCGACCCCTCCCGCCTCCATCCCCTGAACACCCATGCCCTTTGGTTATGGGTGATGACATGATCGGTATTTGTCACACTCATGTTCCACGGTCGACAATTTCCTTTTCCCTGTGGATGGATCTGGAAAATGCATGCATGTGTGATCGGCGCCGGCGTCATTGGCGTGACGACGGCCTGGCAGTTGGCGCGGCAGGGCTGGCGGGTGACTCTGGTCGATGCCGCCGCCGAACCGGCTGGCGGCGCCAGTCACGCCAACGGCGGGCAGCTCAGCTATAGCTACGTCGCTCCCTTGGCCGAGCCCGGCGTGCTGCCGCACCTGCCCGTCTGGTTGTTCAACCCGGCCTCGCCGCTCAGGTTTCGGCCGCGCCTCGACCCACTGCAGTGGCGCTGGTGCCTGCAGTTCCTGCGGGCCTGCAACGGACGCACGGCATCGGCCACGTCCGCGCAACTGCTGTCGCTGTCATATCTCAGCCGCCAGGTGCTGCACGATATCCAGCGCGAATCGCCCGTCGACTTCGCACACGCCCGCAACGGCAAGCTGATCGTCTATCGCACCCCCGCCCTGCTGGAAAAGGCCCGCGCCCAGGTCGCCTTGCAGGCGCAGATGGGGTCAGACCAGCAAATTCTGGACGCCGATCAGCTCATCGAGCGGGAACCGGCCCTGGCGCCCGTCCGATCCCGGCTGGCGGGCGCCGTCTATACCCCCAGCGAGGAATCCGGCGATTGCGCCCGCTTTACCCAGGGTCTGTTCCAGCAGATGGCGGCCATGGATCATGTCACGCTGCGCATGCAGACACCCATCGGGCAGCTGGAACGCAGCGGCGGTCGCATCCGCCGCCTCCTGACCACGACCGGCGAATCCATCGAAGCCGACCAGTACGTGGTGGCCGCCGGCATGGGCAGCCGCCCGCTGCTGGCGGCCCTGGGTACCCACGCCCCTCTGTATCCCCTGAAGGGCTACAGCCTGAGCCTGCCCTGCACGCCTGATCAGGCACCCGCCATCAGCGTGACGGATTACGAACGCAAGACGGTGTACGCCAATCTGGGCGGCACCCTGCGCATCGCCGCCATGGTGGGCATCGGCGTGGCGGACCACGGCATCGAGGCCGACCGCATCGCCCTGGTCAAGCAGCAAGCCAGCGAACTGCTGCCTCGGGCAGACATCAAGCAAGCGCGGGCCTGGGCCGGCTACCGGCCCGCCACCCCGCATGGCCGGCCGCTGATCGGGCGCAGCCGGGCAGCCGGCAATCTGTGGCTGAATATCGGCCACGGCGCCCTGGGTTTCACGCTGGCCTGCGGCAGCAGCCACCTGTTGGGCCGCCTGATGGCCGGAGCCACACCCGACATCGATCCCGTCCCCTTCCAGCCGAACTGCTGAGCATCCCTGGCGCCGCCCGACACACCGCGATCCATCAAGCAAGGGCGCTTTGCGTTGGGGCGCCCCAGCGCGGCAGCATGAATTCGCCTATGCTCTGGGGTTTCGGATGGCATCGGCATCATGGAACTCTGGCTGCAGTCCTCGATCCACGCGCTACTGGCCGCCCTGGCCCTGCCCGGCATCGGGCTGCCGGCCATTTTCCTGATCAGCCTGGTGTCGGCCACGCTGCTGCCCCTGGGGTCCGAGCCCGCCGTCTTCGGCTACGTGCACATGGCGCCGCACATGTTCTGGCCGGCCGTCGGGGTCGCCACCCTGGGCAATACCCTGGGCGGCATCGTCACCTACGCGATGGGCGCCGGCGCCGGGAACCTCTGGCAGCGCTGGCGCCACGCCGACCCCGCCAGGTCCGACGCCTTCCCGACGGCAGCAGCAACCGCCCAACCTGCGGACCCGCTCCCATCGCTCAGCAGCCGGGCCCCCGCAGGCGGCCGCTGGCATGCATTGACGACCGCCTGGTTTCGCCGCTTCGGCCCGCCCGCCCTGCTGCTGTCCTGGCTGCCCGGCGTCGGCGACCCCCTGTGCGCCGTGGCCGGCTGGCTGAAACTGCCCTTCTGGCCCAGCGTGTGCTACATGGCCATCGGCAAATGCCTGCGCTACACCATGATGACGGCTGCCCTGATGCACGCCTGGCCCTGGGTGCGCGCCTGGCTGTGATCCCGCAGTCTTTTACCCTTACACTAAGGAATTGCCCCCGCTGGACATAGGGGCACTATCTTCGCGATGCTCTCATGAACGCCCCCGTCGATCCCGAACTGCTCGAAACCGCCCAGGCGCCCCGTCTGCGTGAAATTCCCTACAACTACACCTCCTGGTCGGACCGCGAAATCGTCTGCCGGCTGCTGGGGGAATCCGCCTGGCAACTGCTGTCCGAACTGCGCGGCCAGCGGCGCACCGGCCGGTCGGCGCGCATGCTGTTCGAAGTGCTGGGGGATATCTGGGTCGTGCAGCGCAACCCCTATCTGCAGGACGACCTGCTGGACAATCCAAAGCGTCGCCACCAGCTGGTCGAGGCCCTGAATCATCGCCTGAATGAAATCGACCACCGCCGCGACGACGACCACGGGACGCGCGATGCCCAGGTCCAGCAACTGCTGGCGGCAGCCCGCAGCGCGGTCGCTGCGTTCGAGGAAGGCTTCGTCGCAGTCGAGACGCTGCGTCACGACGCCCTGAAGCAGCTGTCTCGCCTGACCAAGCGCGACAACATCCGCTTCGACGGCCTGTCGCGGGTGTCTCACGTCACCGACGCCACCGACTGGCGGGTGGAATACCCCTTTGTCGTGCTGATGCCCGACACCGAAGACGAGATCGCCGCTCTGGTGCGGGCCTGCATCCGCCTGGGCCTGACCATCGTGCCGCGCGGCGGCGGCACCGGCTACACGGGAGGCGCGATCCCTCTGACCTGGCGCTCGGCGGTGATCAACACCGAAAAACTGGACGCCATCGGCGCCGTCGAGGCCATCGCCCTGCCCGGCGTGGATCGACCCGTGCACACCATCCTGACAGGCGCCGGAGTCGTCACGCGCCGCGTGGCCGAAGCCGCCGAAGCCGCTGGACGAGTCTTCGCGGTTGACCCGACATCCGCAGACGCATCCTGTGTGGGCGGCAACGTGTCCATGAACGCGGGCGGCAAGAAAGCCGTGCTGTGGGGCACGGCGCTGGACAACCTGGCCTGGTGGCGCATGGTCGACCCCCAGGGCGACTGGCTGGAAGTCACCCGCCTGGACCACAATCTGGGCAAGATCCACGACGTCGAGCACGCCCGCTTCGAACTGAAATGGTTCGACGGCAGCCAGGCGCCCGGCAAAAAACTGCTGAAAACCGAACTCCTGGCCATCGAAGGCCGCCGTTTCCGCAAGGCCGGCCTGGGCAAGGACGTCACCGACAAATTCCTGGCCGGGCTGCCGGGCGTACAAAAGGAAGGCTGCGATGGGCTGATCACGGCCGCGCGCTGGATCCTGCACCGCATGCCCACCCACACGCGCACAGTCTGCATGGAATTCTTCGGGCAGGCCCGCCATGCCGTGCCCTCCATCGTCGAGGTCAAACACTACCTGGACACCGACGGCCGGGCCGCCGGCGCCATCCTGGCCGGTCTGGAACATCTGGACGAACGCTATCTGCGGGCCGTGGGCTACGCCACCAAGAGCAAGCGCGGCACCCTGCCAAAAATGGTTCTGATCGGCGACATCGTCGGCGACGACGAACACGCCGTGGCGCTGGCAGCCAGCGAGGTCGTGCGCATCGCCAATTCGCGCCACGGCGAAGGCTTCATTGCCGTCAGCCCGGAAGCCCGCAAGAAATTCTGGCTGGACCGCGCCCGCACCGCCGCGATCTCCCGCCACACCAACGCCTTCAAGATCAACGAAGACGTGGTGATCCCGCTGCCGCGCATGGGCGAATACACGGATGCCATCGAACGCATCAACATCGAACTGTCCACGCGCAACAAACTGCGCCTGATCGACGCCCTGGAAAGCTACCTGCAGGGAGACCTGCCCGTCGGCAAGGCCGAAGACCCGGACGATGCCGAGCACAACCGGGAATTCATCCTGTCCACCCGCCGCCACGACGCCCTGGACACGCTGGCCGCCGTGCGGCAGCGCTGGACCTGGCTGCTGAATCACCTGAACGCGCCGCTGGCCGACCACCTGGACACCCTGGCCTCTCTGGGCCTGGAAGCCCTGCTGCCCACTCTGCGGGACCGCCTGGCCGCTCAGCCCGACAGCCAGGTCGTGGACATCATCCAGGACCACACCTTGCGGATTTCCTGGAAGACCGATATCCGGGGCGCCATGGAACGCCATTTCGCCGGGGCAGAATGCGCCGCCGTGCTGGCAGGCCTGCAGGCCACGCATGACCGCGTCCTGAAAAGCCGGGTCTTCGTGGCCCTGCACATGCACGCGGGCGATGGCAACGTGCACACCAACATCCCGGTCAACTCGGACGACTACGAGATGCTGCGAGAGGCCAACCAGACCGTGGCCCGCATCATGGACATCGCCCGCAGCCTGGACGGCGTGATTTCCGGCGAACACGGCATTGGCCTGACGAAATTCGAGTTTCTGACCGAGGCCGAACTGGCCCCCTTCCAGGACTACAAGCGGCGCATCGACCCGCACGGGCACTTCAACGCGGGCAAACTGATGCCCGGCGCCGACCTGTCCCGCGCCTGGACACCCAGCTTCAACCTGCTGGGCTACGAATCGCTGATCATGCAGCGCAGCGAAATCGGCGCCATCTCAAACGCCATCAAGGACTGCCTGCGCTGCGGCAAGTGCAAGCCCGTGTGCGCCACGCACGTGCCGCGCGCCAACCTGCTGTATTCGCCGCGCAACAAGATCCTGGCGACGTCCCTGCTGATCGAGGCCTTCCTGTACGAGGAACAGACCCGACGCGGGGTCAGCATCCGCCACTGGGAAGAGTTCGAGGACGTGGGCGACCACTGCACGCTGTGCCACAAGTGCTACAACCCCTGCCCGGTGGATATCGACTTCGGCAACGTGTCCATGGACATGCGGGCCCTGTTGCGGAGCATGGGCAAGAAATCCTTCAATCCCGGCACGGCGGCATCGATGTTCTTCCTGAATGCCAAGGACCCGCGCGTGATCAAGGCCACCCGCACGGCCATGATCGGCATGGGCTACAAGGCCCAGCGCCTGGCCCACGACCTGCTGGCCCCGGCCGCCAAGAAACAAGTAGCGCACCCGCCTGCCACGGTGGGCAAGGCCCCCATCCGGGAACAGGTGATCCACTTCATCAACAAGAAAATGCCCGGCGGCCTGCCCAAGCAAACCGCCCGCAAGCTGCTGGACATCGAAGATCCGAATATCGTCCCCATCATTCGCAATCCGGCGACCACCGCCCCCGATACAGAAGCCGTGTTCTATTTCCCGGGCTGCGGGTCGGAACGCCTGTTCTCCCAGGTCGGCCTGGCAACCCAGGCCATGCTGTGGCACGTCGGGGTGCAAACCGTGCTGCCGCCGGGCTACCTGTGCTGCGGCTATCCGCAGCGCGGCAACGGTCTGGCCGACAAGGCCGAACAGATGGTGACGGACAACCGGGTGCTGTTCCACCGCATGGCGACGACGCTGAACTACCTGGACATCAAGACGGTGGTCGTCAGCTGCGGCACCTGCTACGACCAGCTGGAGAGCTATGAATTCGACAAGATCTTCCCCGGTTGCCGGCTGATCGACATCCACGAATACCTGCTGGAAAAGGGTGTGGATATCGCCGGAGTGCAGGGGGTGCGCTACATCTATCACGACCCCTGCCATACGCCGATGAAGCAGCAGGACCCGATGAAGACGGTGAAGTCCCTGCTGGGCGAATCCAACGCGATCAAGACCGACCGCTGCTGCGGCGAATCGGGCACGCTGGCAGTGTCACGGCCCGACATTTCGACGCAGATCCGTTTCCGCAAACAGGAAGAACTGGCGAAGAACACGGCCCAGATCCGCGCCGATGGCTTCCAGGGCGAAGTCAAGATGGTGACGTCCTGTCCGTCCTGCCTGCAGGGGCTGGCCCGCTACGAGCAGGACACGGGGCTGTCGGCTGACTACATCGTGGTGGAAATGGCCAAGCACCTGCTGGGGGAAAGCTGGATGCCGGACTATGTAAAGGCGGCCAATTCCGGCGGGATCGAGCGGGTGCTGGTCTGAAGGCTCAGGATCAGGCCCTACCTCGCGGCTTGCACGCCGCTCGGATTCGCCAGGCATAGGATCGTCCGCAGGGGACGATCCTATGTCCGGGCCAATCCTGTCTCGAATTCGCAGACGGTGTAGACAGGCAGGCCCGAATCGCGCACGGCCTGGGAACCGCCCAGGTCGGGCAGATCGATGATGGCGGCGGCTTCCGCGACGTTGGCGCCCAGACGCTGCAACAGGCGCGAGGCGGCCAGCATGGTACCGCCGGTAGCGATCAGGTCGTCGATCAGCAGGACACGCTGGCCGGGGCGCACGGAATCCGTGTGCATTTCCACCGTGGCGTTGCCGTATTCCAGCGCATATTGTTCCGCCACCGTGCGGTAGGGCAGCTTGCCCTGTTTTCGCACGGGCACGAAGCCCAGGTTCAATTCATAGGCCAGCACCGACCCGACGATGAAGCCGCGCGCATCGACGCCCGCGACCAGGTCCAGGCGCTGACGCATGTAACGATAGACGAACAGGTCGATCAGCACCCGGAACGAGCGCGGATCCTGCAGCACGGGCGTGATGTCACGAAACTGGACACCCGGTTTTGGCCAGTCGGGCACGGTGCGAATCGTGTCGCGGATGTACTGGGCCGGATCGGTTTGCATGGCATCATCCTGATAGAAAGCGAGGCGGCGACAGTTTAACAAGCCGCCACCCGCAAAGGTAGCCGGGAAAGGTCCTCCTTTCACAGTAAAATCGACGGATGCACACCCAACCCCAGATCACCCCGGATGCCCTGCGTCAAAGCGCGGCTCGCACCTTCGATATCGAAATCCAGGCCCTGCAAGCACTGCGGGGGCGCCTCGACGGCCGATTCGAACAGGCGGTGCGTCTGATCCTGGATTGCCCGGGGCGCGTGGTCGTCACGGGCATCGGCAAATCCGGCCACGTCGCCCGCAAGATCGCCGCCACGCTGGCCTCGACCGGCACGCCGGCATTCTTCATGCACGCCGCCGAGGCCATCCACGGCGATCTGGGCATGCTGACCGGCCAGGACATCCTGCTGGCGATCTCCTATTCCGGATCGGCACAGGAACTGATCACCATCATCTCCGTGGCCAAACGCATGGGCACGCGCATCATTGCCATGACGGGACACGATGATTCCGAACTGGCGCGCAGCGCCGACCTGACGCTGGATGCAGCGGTCGATCACGAAGCCTGCCCGCTGAACCTGGCGCCGACGGCCAGCACCACGGCCGCGCTGGTGCTGGGCGACGCCATTGCCGTCGCCTGCCTCGAGGCCAGGGGCTTCAACCGCGATGATTTCGCCCGCTCCCACCCGGGCGGGGCGCTGGGCCGCCGCCTGCTGACCTCCGTGGCCGACGTCATGCGCAGCGGTGCCGCCCTGCCGCGCGTGGCCCCGGACACCCTGATCCCCGACGCCCTGACGGAAATGTCCTCCAAGGGCATGGGCATGACCATCGTGCTGGACCAGGACCGCCCCGTGGGCATCTTCACGGACGGCGACCTGCGCCGCATGATCGCCCAGCATGGCGACATCCGGGCGCTGCCCGTGTCGGCCGGCATGACCCACCACCCCCGGACCATCGCCGCCAAAGCCCCGGCCATCGAGGCCGCGACCATCATGGACGCCCACAAGCTCAATCAGATGCTGGTGCTGGACGCCGACGGGCTATTATTGGGTGCCTTGCACATGCACGACCTCCTGGCCGCAAAGGTAATCTGATGAACGAACTGCCCGGTTTCTCCCATCCCACCGAAGCCCAGATCCTGGCTCGCGTGACGACCGACATCCGCAGCCGCGCCAGCGCCGTGCGCATGATGATCTTCGACGTGGACGGCATCCTGACGGACGGCAGCCTCTGGTACGGCGAACATGGCGAGGCCGTGAAACCCTTCAACGCCCTGGACGGCCACGGGCTGCGCCTGCTGCGCGAACAGGGCATCCGTGTCGCCTGGGTCAGCGGCCGCAAAAGCGCCATCACCGCCCGCCGCGCCGCCGAACTGGGCATCTCGCCCGCGCTGCAGGGTATCCACGACAAGATCACCACGGTCGAAGACCTGGCCCGCGACGCGGGGCTGGGGCTGGACGCCGTAGGTTACATGGGCGACGACATCATCGACCTGCCCGTGCTGCAGCGCGTGGGCTTTGCAGTCAGCGTCCCCAACGCGCCCTTCTACGTCGGCCAGACGGCCCACTGGGTCACCGGCCTGTCCGGCGGCCGAGGCGCCGTGCGCGAATGCTGCGACCTGATCCTGGCGGCCCAGGGGCGCCTGGGCGCCTGCTTTACCGCATCCCTGTCCACGCTGGGCGGCGCCATCCAATGAAAGAGCGGCTACCCAGTCTGGTTGCCATCCTGCTGCTGGGCCTGCTGGTGCTGGGCACCTGGTGGGCATCCGACTACGCCCTGAATTCGATCCAGATCGATCCGCCCCGACGCATGACCCACGAGCGCGACTCCTGGGCCAACGCCTTCGTCATGGTGCGCACCGACCCCCAGGGCAATGCCATCAACCGGCTGGAAGGCAGCGCGATGGAACACTTTCCCGACACCGACAGCTACGACATCACGGCACCCCGCGCAGTCGGCCATCAGCCCAATTCCCCCATCACCGTCGGCACGGCGAAAATGGGCACCCTGGACCAGCACGGCGAACGCATCGTCCTGAATGGCGACGCGCACCTGAGACGGCTGCCTGACGCCAATCACCAGTTGCTGGACGTGCGCAGCGACCAGCTGACCATCGAGCCCGACCAGGACCTGGTCTATACCGACCATCCGGCGCTGGTCATCAATGGCCATTCCACGATGCGCGGCCAGGGGATGCGCTACGATAACCGCACCCGCCAGCTGACGGTCAAGGCCGCCAGCGACGTCAAGATTTCCGGCGAAGATCAGGCGGCTCGCAATGCCGGACCCAAAAAGGCCCAACAACCATGAAAACTCTGCCTACAGCCCTGTTCGCCGCGTCGGCGACCTGCCTCCTCGCGCTGTCTGCCCAGGCTGCTTCCCCCCAGGGAAAAGCAGCAGAGCCCGACACCATCATCCTGTCGGACACGCTGCACTACGATGACGTCAACAAGACCAGCACATTCACCGGCAACGTGGTCCTGACCCGGGGCGCCATGACCCTGCGGGCCGACAAGCTCGTCACTCACGAAGACGCCCAGGGCAACCAGTTCGGCACCGCCACGGCCGACAAAGGCGGCACCGTCACCATCCGCCAGGAAAACCCGGAAAAATTCGAAACCCTGATTGCCACCGGCCAGCAGGCGGACTACGCCGGGCAAGCCGGCGACATCACCCTGACCGGCCAAGCCACCGTGACGCGCCAGGTCTGCGGCCAGACGTTCGACAGCGTGCGCGGCGCCAAGATCATCTATCACGACAAGACCGGCACCTACGAGGCCTTCGGCGGCCAGAATTCCGCTGCGGCAGGCGGACGCGTCCGATCCCTGGCGCAACCGCAATCCCGCATCGACCAGGCTGTGGCCAAATGCCGCGCAGGACGCTCGTAATCGCCTGAACCCCTATGTCTGCCACCGTATCTTTTCCCTCCGAGCCCGCGCGCGATAGCGGCTGCCTCCAGGCCGTCGGCCTGGGCAAGACCTTTGGTCGGCGCGCGGTGGTCCAGGACGTATCCCTGTCCGTCGACAGCGGCGAGGTCGTCGGCTTGCTGGGGCCCAACGGCGCCGGAAAGACCACCAGCTTCTACATGATCGTCGGTCTGATTCCCGCCGACACGGGCCGCATCACCATCGACCACCACGACGTGACGGGCGTGCCCATGCATCGTCGCGCCCGGCTGGGGCTGTCCTATCTGCCCCAGGACGCCTCCGTTTTCCGGCGCCTGACCGTGGAACAGAACATTCGCGCCGTCCTCGAGCTGCAGCGCGATCCACAAGGCCACGCCCTGTCGTCCCACGAACTCGAGGAACGCCTGGAAGCCCTGATCGACGAACTGCAGATCGAACACATCCGCCGCAACATGGCGCTGTCGTTGTCGGGCGGGGAACGCCGCCGGGTGGAAATCGCCCGTGCACTGGCCACGCACCCTCGATTCATTCTGCTGGACGAACCCTTTGCCGGCGTCGACCCGATCGCCGTCATCGAGATCCAGCGGATCGTGCAGTTCCTGCGCGGGCGCAACATCGGCGTCCTGATCACCGACCACAACGTACGTGAAACGCTGGGCATCTGCGACCGCGCCTACATCATCAGCGAAGGCCGGGTGCTGACCAGCGGACATCCCAACGAGATCGTCGACAACGAAGCCGTGCGCCAGGTGTACCTGGGCAAGAACTTCCGGATGTGAGGATCAGGGCCCCCACGCTGCGCAGCCTTCAGCTGCTTGCTGCCCCCCAAGGGGGCGCTTTGGCGCTTGGGGCGGCCCGGCGCGCCAAAGGGCCCCCACGCTGCGTAGCCTTCGGCTGCTTGCGGGGCTCGGATTCGCCTGGCACAGATCAGTCCTCAGAACTGCCCTGTGTCCGGGCTCATCCCCTACGCCGCGCCGAAAAAAATCGCCCCTGCATGCAGGGGCGATTTTTCTGTGCGGTTGCCGGACATTGCCCAGCAGCCAATCCAGCTATCTTACCCCTTTTCAACCCACTTGCTGTCTTTTTGGCAACCAGTACACTGGACCTGTCATCAACCTGTCAGCAAAGGAGACCACCCCCCACATCCCCGGTTCCTCACCGAACCGTCACTGTATTTTTCCGCAAGGAGCCTGCACTATGAGCCTGTCAATCACCGGTCGCCATCTGGAAATCACCCCCGCCATCCGCGAATACGTCCACACCAAGACAGCGCGCGTTCTACGGCACTTCGATCAGGTCATCGATACCCAGGTCATGCTCTCCATCGAACCTCTCAAGCACACGGCTGAAATCACCATGCGCTTGCGCGGCAAGGACCTGCATTGCGAAGCCTCGGATGACAATCTGTACGCGGCCATCGACCTGCTGGTCGACAAAGTCGACCGCCAGGTGATCAAATACAAATCCAAGGCTCAAACCTACGCACATGAACCCCCGAAACGTCAGGAAATCCACGCTGAATAAGCATCCTGACCGGCTGGCCAAATCCGGCCGCCACTGACTCCATGGCCTCGCAGCGCTGCTCCGGGGCCATGCTGGTGTCTGGGGGACGTCTGACACCTATAATGTCGCCATGAACCTCAGTTCCCGCATCCTGCCACCTGGCAATATCGTCCTGGATCTGGCTGCCACCAGCAAGAAACGCGCCTTCGAGCACGCCGGCCTGCTGTTTGAAAACCACCAGGGAGTGGCCCGCATGTCGGTCTTCCACAGTCTGCTGGCGCGCGAACGCCTGGGCTCGACCGCCCTGGGGCACGATGTGGCCATCCCGCACGGGCGTCTGAAAGACCTGCGCGAACCGCACGCGGCCTTCATCCGGCTGGCCAGCCCCATCCGCTTCGACGCCAACGACGGGCGCACCGCGCGGCTGTTGTTCTTCCTGCTGATGCCCGAAGCCGCCACCCAGACTCATCTGGATCTGCTAGCGGCCATTGCCCGCCTGCTCTCCGACGCACAGGTGCGCCAGACGCTGGCCCAGTCCACGGACCCGCAACAGATCCACCAACTCATCCTGAGCGGCACCCAGACGCCGCCCACTGACCATGCTGACCATCCAAGAGCTGATTCGTGACAATGCCGACAAGGTCAGCTTCACCTGGCTGGCGGGGCAGGATGCCGCCGCCGACCGCCCCATCCCGGACACTCGCGAAGCCGCAGCCGATCTGGTCGGCCACCTGAACCTGATCCACCCCAGCCGCATCCAGGTCTTCGGCGCAGAGGAAATCTCCTACTACAAGCGCCTGGATCCCAAACGCCGCAGGCATCACCTGGAAGACCTGGTTGCAGGCGGAGTCCCGGCTATTGTCCTGGCCGGCGGCACCGAGCCGCCCGAGGACCTGCAAGCCTTCTGCCAGGAACAGGCCATTCCCCTGGTGGGAACCCCTGTCGACGCGGCCCACCTGATCGACCTGCTGCGCATCTACCTGGGCAAGCGCATGGCGCCCAAGACCACGGTGCACGGCGTCTTCATGGACGTGCTGGGCCTGGGGGTGCTGATCACCGGCGAATCCGGCCTGGGGAAAAGCGAACTGGCCCTGGAACTGATTTCGCGTGGCCATGGCCTGGTGGCCGATGACGCCGTCGAACTGTCGCGCACCGCCCCCAATTTCGTCGAAGGCCAATGCCCCTCGCTGCTGCAGAACCTGCTCGAGGTCCGGGGGCTGGGCCTGCTGGACATCCGCACGATCTTCGGCGAGACCTCCGTGCGCCGCAAGATGAAGATCAAGCTCATCGTGCATCTGGTGCGCATGACGCCCGACAATTTCGAACGGCTGCCCATGCAGGATGAATTCCAGGACATCCTGGGCATTCCCATCCGCCGCGTCATGCTGCAGGTGGCGGCAGGCCGCAACCTGGCCGTGCTGGTCGAGGCGGCCGTGCGCAACACCATCCTGAGTCTGCGCGGCATCGACACCATGGGCGAATTCATCGAACGCCAGGCCCTGGCCATCATGGAAAGCACCCGAGAGAAACGCCCGTGATCCCTGCTCCCTTGTTCCACGACCTGGCGCAGCCAGGCTGCCGAGGCACCCGATGCTGAACATCGTTCTCATCACCGGGATCTCCGGGTCGGGCAAATCCGTGGCCCTGCGCATGCTGGAAGACACCGGCTACACCTGCATCGACAACCTGCCCGTCCGTTTCCTGCACGAGTTCATCGCCAGCACGCAGGACAGCGGCCTGGAACGGGTGGCCGTATCCATCGACGTGCGCACCCCGGGCGATCTGGACGAACTGCCCGGCATCCTGACCAGCCTGCGGGCCATGGGCATGGCCCTGCACGTGATTTTCCTGGACGCCGACGACCACACCCTGATGCAGCGGTATTCCGAATCCCGGCGCCGTCACCCGCTGACCGACCGGTTGCGCCAGGAAGGCCTGGACGCCTCGCTGCAGGAATGCATCAGCCGCGAACGGGACCTGCTGGCGCCATTGCGTCACCAGGAACACGTCATCGACACGTCGGACCTGACTCCCGGCCAGCTGCGCAGCTGGGTGCGCGATCTGGTCCAGGTGGACCGGGCCTCGGTCATCCTGACCTTCGAATCCTTCGCCTACAAACGCGGTGTACCGCACGACGCCGATCTGGTCTTCGATGTGCGCTGCCTGCCCAACCCCCACTACGACCCCCTGCTGCGTCCCCTGACGGGGCGTGATGCCCCAGTGGCTGCCTGGCTGGCCCAGTTCGGCAGCGTCGACGCCATGATCGAGGACATCTCGGCCTTCATCCGAAAATGGCTGCCGCTGTACATGCAGGACACGCGCAACTACCTGACCGTCGCCGTCGGCTGCACGGGCGGACAGCACCGTTCGGTCTACGTCACCGAACAACTGGCCCGACGCTTTGCCGATCACTCGCCCCTGCTGGTCCGCCACCGCAACCCCATGCTGCATACCCCAATCCCATGATGCACACCCTGCCCACCCCCATCGCCATGGACCGCCGACCCTCCGTCCTGCGGGCTCTGCTGGTGGGCGGCCTGTGCGCGATGATGGCGGTGCTGGCGGGCTGCGCCTCGCGATCAGGCGGCTACTACAAGGACGACGGCCCGGGCAGCGGCATCCCGGCCGACATCGCCTCGATTCCGGATGCCGTACCGCGCATCGAACGCCATGCGCCGGCCAACTTCCGGCCCTACGAGGTCTTCGGCGTGCGCTACATCCCCATCGGGGAAAACCAGTCCTACCGCCAGGAAGGCGTCGCCTCATGGTATGGCCGCAAATTCCACGGGGAAAAAACCGCCAACGGCGAAACTTACGACATGTATGCCATGACGGCCGCCCATCCGACCCTGCCGATCCCCAGCTACGCCCGGGTCACCAGCAGCGTCAACGGGCGGTCGGTCATCGTGCGCATCAATGACCGGGGCCCCTTTCATTCAGGGCGCATCATCGATCTATCCTATGTCGCCGCCGCCAAACTGGGGCTGATCGGGCCAGGCAGCGGACGCGTGACGGTCCAGGCCATCACCAATGCCGACATCCGCGCAGGACGCTATCCCGGCGCGCCTCTGATGGCCTCGGCCAGCCCTGTCGCCGAACCGGCCCAGCCGCAGGCCCGCCCAGTCAGCGCGCCGCCGCCTTCGCGCCCACTGCCGACGCCCACGTCCGCCGCCCCAGCCGCCGCATCCCCGGCCGCATCCCCGGCCGCAGGCGGCATCTATCTGCAGTTCGGCGCCTTTTCGTCAGAAGACAACGCCCAGGCCCTGGCCCAGCGCGTCAACGCACAAATGGACCAGGCGCTGGGCCAGGCGTCCGTCAGCTATCAGCCACCGCTCTATAAAGTCCGCATGGGGCCGTTCCCGTCCAGGGACCAGGCCCACCACACCGCCAGCACCCTGTCGGCATCGGCCGGGTTGAACCCCGTCGTTGCCCTGGATCAGGGGCTTTGACGCAAGGCCCAGGCATATAGGCGATCACGCGGCACCCCGGTGGCCGCCGCCGCGATACGGGCCGCATCGCGCACCGACAGTTCCGCCAGCAGCACATTCATTAGCCGTTCCTGGTCTGCCGACAGGCCTTCCTCCGTGGCGGCGACCTGCTCGGGGGCGTGCAGCACCAGCACGAACTCCCCCTGGCCGCGATGGGCGTCCTGCGCCAGCCAGTCCAGTACATGTTCCAGGGGCTGGGTGCTGATTTCCTCGAAGCGCTTGCTCAGCTCGCGCGCCACCGTCAGCACGCGCTGCCCGCCCGCCAGTTCCTGCAAGTCGGCCAGCGCCGCCTGCAAACGATGCGGGGTTTCGAACATCACCACCGGCACGGGCCAGTCCAGCCAGCGCGCCAGCCACTTGCGGCGCGCCTGGGCCTTGGATGGCAGAAAGCCGGCAAAGGCGAACCCGGGTTCGTCGTCGCGCGTGGCGCCGCTGGCCATCAAGGCGGCAATCACGGCGCTGGGGCCCGGCAAGGGCACCACCCGATAGCCCGCCGCCTGCACCTGGCGCACGATCCGGGCCCCCGGGTCGCTGACGGCCGGTGCCCCGGCGTCGGACACCAGGGCGATGCGCTGGCCCTCGGACAGGCGCTGCACGATGGTCTCGGCCACCTGCTGTTCGTTGTGCCGGTGGGCGGCCAGCAAGGGAGTGGAGATACCCCAGGCATCCAGCAAGGTCCGGCTGGTGCGCGTGTCTTCCGCTGCAATGGCATCGCAGCGGCGCAGGGCCTCCCAGGCCCGCAGGCTGAAATCACCCAGATTGCCGATCGGCGTGGCCACCACGTACAGGCTGGCAGCCGGCCAGTTCTGTTGCGCCACCAGCTGGGCGTGACGTTTCCACGTCACCGCCCCTTCATCCAGACCGTCTGTGTCCGTCATACTGAATTCCTCATTCCCGGAATGATTTCGCCCCATGCCCACCGACCCCTATGCCCTGGCGCAAACAGCCCAGGGGCTGGCTCGCAAGCGTCGTCAACGGGCGCTGCGCGCAGCCGCCCGCCGGCTGACGCGGCAAATCGAGCCGACCGAACCGCCCGCCCCGACGGGTTCGCCGACGCAGCAGCAGGGGCGCGCAGCCGAATCCAGGACGGCCCGGCACCTGGACGCCCTGGGCGTGCCGATTCTGGCCCGCAATCTGCGCTGCAAGGCTGGAGAAATCGATCTCGTCGCCCGGGAGGGCCCCATCCTGATCTTCATCGAGGTGCGCGAACGCAGCAGCCAGCGCTACGGCGGTGCCGCCGCCAGTGTAAACCGGGTCAAGCAGGCCCGCCTGATCCGCGCGGCACGGTACTTCCTGCCCTTGCTGAGCCGCGCTCACTTCGAGGATCGGCCGCCGCCCTGCCGCTTCGACGTGATCAGCATCGAAGGCACCCGGATCGAATGGATCCGGGACGCCTTTCGCGCATGAAAACGGTTACGTTCATGAGCACCCGCGGGGCGAGGTCATGCGATAATCAGGCGCATGGACATGACTTCCCGCATGACGTCGCATTTCGACGATGCCGTCGACACCTTCAAGGCCAGCGCCCGCGAACTGGCCCCTGCCCTGGCGGCGGGGGTGGATCTGCTCTTTGGCGCCCTGACCAACAACGCCCGCATCCTGGCCTGCGGCAACGGCGGCTCGGCTGCGGACGCCCAGCACTTCGTGGCCGAGCTGGTGGGCCGCTTCGAACGCGACCGCCTGCCTCTGGCCGGCATCGCCCTGAACACCGACACATCGATCATGACGGCGGTGGGCAACGACTACAGTTTCGCATCCGTCTTCGAACGCCAGGTCAACGCCCTGGGCCAGCCCGGCGACGTGCTGGTGGCCATTTCCACCAGCGGCAACTCGCCCAATGTCCTGAAGGCCATCGAGGCCGCCCACGAACGCGAAATGCAGGTCATCGCCCTGTCCGGCAAGGGCGGCGGCCAGATCAACACCCTGCTCTACGAGACCGACATCCATCTGTGCGTCCCGCATGATCGCACCATGCGCATCCAGGAAGTCCATATCCTGCTGCTGCATGCGCTGTGTGACGGCATCGACGC
>NZ_JAUCDS010000011.1:0-96369 GCF_034674885.1 Castellaniella sp. | reverse complement strand
GAACCTGTATCAGAAGCTTCGGAAACTCCTATTCTATCCATTGAACTACAGGCGCCGAGGTCATCGGCATGGCTGCCGATGCAGCCCCGCATCATTGCAATACGGGGGCTCGACATTGTAGCGGGTTTATCCTATCCCTGCAGTGTACCGGGGCTGTCGCTATAATCGAAGGTTGAGGCCTGTAACAGAAACGGTCGGGCGACACGACACCGGCGGCAGGCCAATGGCCGCATTCCAATATCCCAGGAACCCAACATGAGTCTTCCAGAACACGCCGAACACGGGCACGGACACGAAAGTCCCATCAAGACACCAAAACAGCTGCTGATCACCGTCGTGCTGGCCTTCGTGATACCCATCTCGGTCATCATTCTGCTGGTCAACCTGGTGGGCTCCTCGATCCGCACGGGCTACGGTTCCGACAGCCAGACCGAAGAAGCCATCGCCAAACGCATCCAGCCCGTGGCCGGGTTCAAGCTGGTCGACGCCAACGCGCCCAAGGTCTTCAAGACCGGCGAACAGGTCTTCCAGTCCACCTGTGTCGCCTGTCACGGCTCCGGCGTGGCCGGTGCGCCGAAATTCGGCGACAAGGACGCCTGGGCGCCGTTCATCAAGCAAGGCTTCGAAGACCTGGTCAAGAACGCCATCCATGGGATCGGCGCCATGCCCCCAAAGGGCGGCAACTCCTCGCTGGATGACTTTGAAGTCGCCCGCGCCGTGGCCTACATGACCAACCATTCTGGCGCCGACTTCCCGGAACCCAAGGAACCGGCTGGCGATCAGGCCGCCGCACCTGCAGCCGCTGCAGCCGCGCCCGCCGCTGCAGCCAAGCCCGCCGAACAAAAGCCGGCCGCGCAGGCCGCCGCCCCCAAGGCGGCTGAACAACCCGCAGCGCAACCGGCCGCCGCGCCGAAGGCCGAAGCCACCCAGGCATCCGCCGGCAACACCGTGGGCGAAAAGCTCTACAAGTCCGTCTGCATCACCTGCCACTCGGTGGGCGTGGCCGGCGCGCCGAAATTCGGCGACAAGGCTTCCTGGGAACCCTTCATCAAGACCGGCCTGGACGCCATGCTGAAGAAAGCCATCTCGGGCGTGGGTGCCATGCCGCCGCGCGGGGGCTCGCAGGCCACTGACGACGAACTGAAGGCCGCCATCGAATACATGGTGGACGCCGCGAAATAAACCGCCGCGCGCCTTCTTAGGTTCCCGAACCCCCGATGCCGCTTCCGGCTCGGGGGTTTTTTCTTGTGTGGCTGGGCGAACGGCATCGCGCATCCGGGATACCCCGCATGGTTCAAACGATCGTTTGAATTAGAATAGGCGAGTTACTCTGCGGGAGACCATCCTCATGCCTCATTCCTTGGCAGCCTCGCTGCACCAGACCATGACCCTGCCGGTCATGGCCGCCCCCATGTTCATCGTGTCCAACCCGGAACTGGTGATCGCGCAATGCGCCAGCGGCATCATCGGGTCCATGCCGGCCCTGAACGCCCGGCCCCAGGAGACGCTGGACGCCTGGCTGACGCAGATCGAAGACGGCCTGGCTGCCTTGCGGGCCGCCGACCCCGACCGGCCGATCCCGCCTTATGCCATCAACCACATCATCCACCAATCCAATGACCGGCTGCAGGCCGACCTGGAAACCTGCGCCCGGCACCGCGTGCCGCTGATCATCACCAGCCTGCGGGCGCCCGGCCAGGTCGTGGATGCCGTGCACGGATGGGGTGGCAAGGTCTTTCACGACGTGACGACCCTGCGGCACGCGCAAAAGGCCATCGAAGCCGGCGTGGACGGCCTGATCCTGGTCTGCGCCGGCGCGGGCGGCCATGCCGGGACCCTGTCGCCCTTTGCCCTGCTGGGCGAGGTCCGGCGGATATTCGACGGGCCGATCTGCCTGTCGGGCGCCATCAGCCGGGGACAGGACATCCTGGCCGCGCGCGCCATGGGGGCGGATTTCGCCTATATCGGCACGCGCTTCATCGCCAGCGCCGAAGCCAATGCCCAGGCCGAATACAAACAGATGATCGTCGACACGGCCGCCGCCGACATCGTCTACACCCCCTATTTCACCGGCATCCCGGGCAACTACCTGAAACCCTGCGTGCGCAACATCGGCCTGGATCCAGACCACCTGCCCGCTGCCCAGGACACCCATTTTGGCAGCGACAGCAAAAAGGCCTGGCGCGACATCTGGGGCGCCGGCCAGGGCGTAGGCAACATCGATGCCGTGCAGCCTACCGCCGACATCGTCGCCCGTCTGCGCGATGAATACCAGCAGGCCGCCCACGCGCTACGGGACTGCTTCATCACGGAGACCTGCTCATGATTCGCCAGACCCGCGACGGCTCCACCCTGGAAATCCTGATCGACCGGCCGGAACGGCGCAACGCCCTGACCGACGCCATGTATCGCGACATCGACCGGGCGCTGCGGGACGCCGACGACGACCCGACGTGCGCCGCCGTCGTCCTGCACGGCGCGGGCGGCCACTTCACCGCCGGCAATGATCTGGCGGAATTCCAGATGCCGCATGACAGCCGCGACGTGGGCTCGATCGCTTTTCTGCACACGCTGGCCAGCGTCGATGTGCCCGTCATCGCCGCCGTACGGGGGCAGGCGGTGGGCGTTGGCGTGACCCTGCTGGCCCATTGCGATTTCGTGTATGCCGACCGCAGTGCGGTCTTTCGCCTGCCGTTCGTCTCGCTGGGCCTGTGCCCGGAGGGCGCATCCAGTTTCCTGCTGCCCCGGCTGGCGGGCTCGCGCCGTGCGGCGCAGTGGCTGCTGCAGGCGCAGCCCTTCGATGCCGACGAGGCCCTGGCCGGCCAGCTGATCAGCAGCATCCAGGACGATCCCCTGTCGGCCGCCCGGGCGTGCGCCCAGGCATTGGCGGCGCAACCTGTCCAGGCCGTGCGCGCCAGCAAGCAGTTGCTGCGAGCCCCCGAACGAGACACAGTGCATCAGGTGCTGGATGCCGAAGCCTCCGTTTTCTTCGAGCGCCTGAAAAGCGCGGAGGCCCAGGCAGCGTTTCAGCGATTCTTCGCCCGCAAGGACTGACGCCGTGTAGAAAGGCAAAGGCCGGATCTGCATGCGCCGATCCGGCCTTTGCCTTTCTGGTACGCGCGCCCGGTGGGGTGACATTGTGGTTTTCACCACACATCCATGCGTAATTTCGACCCTAGGGTAAATATTAGGGTTTACCCCTAGCTTTATCCTAGGGTTTACCCTATACTGACCTTGTTGAAAATCTGAAGCTTCTGAAACAGGAGTCAGTCATGAACTACGCCCACACCCCGAACCTGATGTCTGATGCGCTGGAACGCGCCTACGCCCATACGTTTCTGAACGAAACGCAACCTCTGTCCCTGAAAAAGGGCCTGCGCACCGCCGGTCGCGCACTGGGCCGGGGCGTCAAGGCAGTGGGTCGCGGCATCGTGGCCGTCATCAATGCCCAGGCCGAGGCACGTGCTCGCAACATGCTGTACAACCGTACGCCCTGGTAATCAGGGCCGGGGCCTGACCTGCGGGCGCGGCCCCAGCACACCGGAATATCGGACAGCCACATCGTCTTGGACGGTGTGGCTGTTTTTCATGGGCGCTTGAGCAGGTTCTTCAGGCTGCTCAGGGCGCGATCCGGGTCCATTTCAGATGCCCCTGGCACGGAACCATCTGCCTGCGCCTGCAGGCCCATCTCGGCGATGAAGCGAGAAGGTTCGCACATGGTGTCCTCGCGCCCGCGCCGCCGCTTGCGGCACCAGCTGATCTGCAAGGTGCGCTGAGCCCTGGTGATGCCGACGTACATCAGACGGCGCTCTTCCTGAATACGGCGCACCCGGGCCGCCATGGCGGCCTCGCTGACGTCACCCTCGTCATCCCCGCCGCGATGCGGCAGCAGGCCCTCTTCGACCCCGATCAGATAGACGTGCGGAAACTCCAGTCCCTTGGAGGCATGCAGGGTGGACAGCTTGACCGCATCGGGTTCCTCGTCGTCCGAGCGTTCCAGCATGGTGACCAGCGCCACGTGCTGCACCAGTTCCAGCAGGGTCATGTCGTCTTCGTCGGCCTTGCGCTTGAGCCATTCCAGCAGTTCCAGCACGTTGGCCCAGCGCGTCTGGGCCTGACGTTCGTCGAGCGTGTCATAGAGATGGCGCTCGTAGCCCATGGCGGCCAGCAGGTCGTCCAGCACCCGGGCGGCATTGTCTTCACGCAGACCGTCGATGCCGACGGCCGCACCTGACAGCCCTGCGGTCACTGCCTGCGGCGCATCGCGCGATCCTCCGGAGGCCTCGAATTCTGCGGGCGCGGGGTCCGGATCGAAGGCCAGCAGATCACCCTGGACGTCTGCGCCCGGCAAGGGCGGCACCGCACCGCCTCGCCGGGCCGCCCGGCCCTGGAAATGCTGGATCAGGTGGACAAAGCCCTGCACCGCCTCGCGCTGGCGGGCAGCGGGCAAAATGGCCTCGGTCACGTCGGCAGCGACGGTGAACAGGGATACCCCCCGCCGGGCTGCCTCGCCGCCCAGGGCCTGCAGGGTATTTTGCCCAATGCCCCGACGGGGCGTCGTGGCTGCACGGATGAAGGCGGGATCTTCGTCTTCGTTGGCGATCAGGCGCAGCCAGGCCAGCACGTCGCGGATTTCCGCCTTATCGAAAAAACTCTGGCCGCCGGACACGGTATAGGGGATGCGCAGGGTGCGCAGCGCCTGCTCCATGGTCCGGGCCTGGTGATTGCCCCGGTACAGGACAGCAAAGTCCTTCCATTGGGCCTGGCGCTCGAAACGAGCGGCCGACAGGCGCATGGCAATCGATTCCGCCTCGATCAGGTCCGAATCCATCGGGGTCACGCCAATGGGATCGCCCATCCCCAGGTCGGACCACAGGGTCTTGTCGAAGGTCTTGGGGTTGTGGCTGATCACCTGGTTGGCAGCCTGCAGGATGCGTTGCACCGAGCGATAGTTCTGTTCGAGTTTGATCAGCCTCAGGCGCGGGTAATCGCGTTCCAGCTGGGCCAGGTTTTCTACCGTGGCGCCGCGCCAGGCGTAGATGGCCTGGTCATCGTCGCCCACGGCCGTGAGCATGGCCCGGTCGCCGCACAGCAGGCGTACCAATTGGTACTGGCAGGCATTGGTGTCCTGGTATTCGTCCACCAGCAGGTACTGCACCCGCGCCTGCCAGCGCTGCCGCACGGACTCGTCATCCTGCAGCAGTTGCGCCGGCAATCGGATCAGATCGTCGAAATCGACCGATTGATAGGCCCGCAAGGTCGCCTCGTAGCTGCGGTAGACGCGCACGGCTTCCGCCTCGTCCGGCCCCTGGGCCGCCCGGGACGCGCCGTCAGGGTCCAGCTGGGCGTTCTTCCACAGGGAAATCATCTGCTGCACGGCCCGCAAGCGGGCACGGTCGGTTGTAGCCAGCAATTCCTGGATGATGCCCTGCGCATCGGTGGCATCCAGGATGGAAAACCCGCGTTTGAGCCCCAGCCCCGCATATTCCTCGCGCAAGAACCGCAGGCCCAGGGAATGGAAGGTGCCGACCGTCAGGCCACGCAGCAACCGGGGGTCGACCAGGGTGCGGACGCGTTCGTTCATTTCCCGCGCGGCCTTGTTGGTGAAGGTCAGCGCCACC
This sequence comes from Castellaniella sp., assembly GCF_034674885.1. Lineage (GTDB taxonomy): Bacteria > Pseudomonadota > Gammaproteobacteria > Burkholderiales > Burkholderiaceae_B > Castellaniella. Next base: position 90,748 of record NZ_JAUCDS010000011.1, on the reverse strand, counting down.
ACGTGACGGGCCTGGTAGCCGCATTCACGCAGCAGGTAGGCCATCTTGCGCGTGATGACGCGCGTCTTGCCACTGCCCGCGCCGGCCAGCACCAGGCAGGGGCCGTCCAGGTAGCGCACGGCTTCGTGCTGGCTGGGGTTCAGGTCCATCTCAGATTTCCTGGGGATCGATTTCGACCCCCCAGCGCACCGGCCGCCCTGCGGCCAGTGCGTCGGCCTGCGGCAGCAGGACACGCAGCAGGCCGTGCAGCGCACCACGCCCAGGGGACTCGATCAGCAACTGGGCCCGCTCGATTCGTGCCACCCGCACAACCCGCAGGGGCACGGCATCGTACAGATAGACCCCGGCCGATTCCGGCAAGCTGTCGGCCTGCGCCCGGACGGCCCGCAGGAAATCCAGCGCATCGGCCAGATGCGTCGCCTGGGCCGTCACCAGGGCCTGGCTGGAAAACGGCGGCAGGCCCAGATCCTGGCGCTCGGCCAGGGAGGATTCGGCAAAGCGCAGGTAATCGTGCCGACACAAGGCCTGATACACCTGCTGATCGGGATAGTCGGTCTGCACCAGGACCTGGGCCCCGCCGGCCCGCCGCCCCGCGCGGCCCGCCACCTGCATCAGCTGGGCGAACAGGCGTTCCGGCGCACGGAAGTCCTGGGCGAACAGCATGGCATCGGCATTGAGCACGCCCACCAGGCCCAGGCGCGCGAAGTCGTGGCCCTTGGACACCATCTGGGTGCCGACCAGGATATCGGCCCGACCGTCATGCACCTGGGCGAACAGGGCCTCGGCGCTGCCCTTGCGCCGCGTGGCGTCGGCATCGATGCGTATGATCCGCGCCTGGGGAAAGCGCTCGGCCAGGAATTCCTCGACCCTCTGCGTGCCCCGGCCCATGGGCTGCAGATCCTGGTCGCCGCAATCCGGGCAGGCGCGCGGCACGGGTTGGGCATCGCCACAGTGGTGGCATTGCAGCACGGCCCGACGCCCGGCCACCCGATGCAGCACCGTATGCGCGGTACAGCGGCGGCACTGGCTGACCCAGCCGCAGGACGAACAGCGCAGCACCGGGGCATAACCGCGCCGATTCAGGAACACCAGGCTTTGCTCGCCCTGTTCCAGCCGCGCCTCCAGCGCCTGCAGCAGCTGCGGCGTGAAACCCTGTTCCAGCTGCGCCCGGCGCGTATCGACCAGCAGGATGTCGGGCAGCGGCTGGGCCTGGGCGCGTTCCGGCAGGGATACCAGCCGGTAATCCCCGCGCTGGGCGCGACGCCAGGTTTCCAGGGACGGGGTCGCCGACCCCAGCACCACGGGAATCCCCAGGTCATGCCCGCGCCAGACGGCCAGGTCGCGCGCCGAATAGCGCAGGCCATCCTGCTGTTTGTACGAGGCGTCGTGCTCTTCGTCCACCACGATCAGACCCAGGCGCGGCAGGGGCGTCATCAGCGCCAGGCGGGTGCCCAGCAGCAGGGAAGCCTGTCCTCGGGATGCCCGCAGCCAGGCGCGCAACCGATCGCCATCGGACAGGCGGCTGTGCAACACGGCCAGATCGCCGGCCGCCGAGCACAGGCGCGCCCTGACGACCTGTTCCAGCTGCGGGGTGAGATTGATTTCCGGCACCAGAATCAGCACCTGCCGCCCCTGATCCAGCACCTGGCGGGCCAGCCGCAGATACAGTTCGGTCTTGCCGCTGCCCGTCACGCCATGCAGGAGCGCCACCCCGCGCCCAGCCGACAGCAGGGTCTGCAGCTGATCCAGGGCGGCTTGCTGACCGGCGGTCAGCATGACCGGATCGACCGCCGATCCATTGCCCGGTCCCGCCCGCAGAGCGCCCGCACCCGGTCTCCGATCCGCCCTGCAGACCGGGCCGCCCGCCGCGCGAGCCCCGGTATAGGCGGCGGGTTTGCGCAAGGGCGGCGGCAATACCGGCAGCAGCACCTCGCCCAGGGGGCGGTGATAGTACTGCGCGGCAAAGTCCGCCAGCCGCAGCCAGTCGGCCGGCATGGGCGGCAGATCATCCAGAACGGCCTCGATGGGGCGCACGCGGTCGGCAGACACCCCGGGATGATCCCGAACGGCCCAGACCATGCCGATCATGGCTCGGCGACCGAACACCACCCGCACCCGCACCCCGGGCGCGACGGGAACGTCGTGGGAATAATCGAACAGCCCTGGCAAAGGGACGTCCAGCGCGACTGCCAGGTAGACCGGCGACGTGGATCCGCCAGGTTGGCCCAGATGCGGGGAGTCGGGCTGATCAAGCATGAGGATGAATTTTCCCAGCCTGTGGATAACTTTGTGGAGAAAACGGGAACAAACGGATCAACACCAGTTCCCTGCGCGAGTCAAGACTTATCAAAATAATGGTATTTATTAGTTTTGTCTTTTATATCAATAGTTTATGAATGAAACCCAGAGTCATTCCAGGAATATCGGTGTTAACCCCGATCCGAAAAAAATTGTGCATAAGCACAAAAGTCAAGCGCCCCGGGCCCCCAGGCCCAGGGAGGCTTGCCGTCAGACGTGATAGGCACGGCTGGCGGTGTGGACCTCGTCGATCAGGGACAGGACGGCCTCTGGCGGCGTGAACTGCGAAATGCCGTGCCCCAGATTGAACACATGCCCGCCCGACCCGACCTTGCCGAAATCCGCCAGCACGCGGCGGACCTCGGTGCGGATGCCGGCGTCGCCGCCAAACAGCGCCATGGGGTCGAGGTTGCCCTGCAAAGCGACGCGGTCGTCGACGGCGCGCCGCGCCGTCGACAGCCGAGCGGTCCAGTCCAGCCCCACGGCATCGCAGCCGCTGGCGGCGATATCCTGGATCCATTGGCCGCCGCCCTTTGTGAAGACGATGAGGGGAATGCGCTGCCCATCATGTTCGCGCAGCAGGCCATCGACCACCTGGCGCGTGTAGTACAGGGAAAACTGCTGGAACAGGCCATCCGCCAGCACGCCCCCCCAGCTGTCGAACACCATGATGGCCTGGGCGCCCGCGCGGATCTGGGCATTCAGGTACGCCTGAACCGTCTGGGCATTGACGTCCAGGATGCGGTGCAGCAAATCGGGGCGCTGATACAGCAAGGTCTTGATTTGCCGGTAGTCGGTGCTGCCCTGGCCTTCGACCATGTAACAGGCCAGGGTCCAGGGGCTGCCGGAAAACCCGATCAGGGGGACGTCGCCGTTCAGTTCCCGGCGAATCAGGGACACGGCGTCGAAGACATAGCGCAGACGGTCCATATCGGGCACTTGCAGGGTGGCAATCGCGGCTTCGTCGCGCAGGGGGCGCTCGAAGCGCGGCCCCTCGCCCGTCACGAACTGCAGGCCCAGGCCCATGGCATCGGGCACGGTGAGGATGTCGGAAAAGAGAATGGCGGCATCCAGCGCGAAGCGACGCAATGGCTGCAGCGTGACTTCACAGGCGTATTCCGGGTTCTGGGCCAAGCCCATGAAAGAACCCGCCTGGGCACGGGTCTGCCGGTATTCCGGCAGGTAGCGCCCTGCCTGGCGCATCATCCAGACCGGGGTATAGGGCACGGGCTGGCGCAACAGCGCACGCAGAAACACATCATTTTTCAACTGGATCACGTCGGGCTTCCTGTGGACGGTCGCGTGATTCACGCGAGAGCGGCTTGATCGGGGGGAATCCTGGATTTTACCCGGCCTGGGCACGGGAAGGGTCGGCGTCCGGATCCGTGCGGTACGGGGTGGGATCGATGTCGTGCTTGCGCATCAGCGCCCAGAACGCACGGCGGTGTTTCTGGGCCATGCGGGCTGCCAAGGTCACGTTGCCGCCATGACGGCCCAGTGCCGCGCGGATGTAGGCCCGCTCGAAGCGGGCGACTACCTGGCTTTTGGCATCGCGGAAGGAGTCCCGCGACGTCGCCCGCTGCATCGCCAGCGCCACGGCATAGGCTTCCAGTTCGGCCCCCGAGCGATCCAGGATGGTCTCGCACAGATCGGCTTCGGTGGGCCCCTGGCTGGCCGGAGTCAACGCCCCGACGATCGCCCGACTGCCGTAGACGGGTTCGGGTTCAGCCACGCAGGCGGGCGCCAGCCGCCCCAGGGCGCCTTCCAGCCGGGCGCGGAGCTCTTCGGGGCAGAAGGGGGGCCGCAGGAAATCGGACGCCCCCAGCGCGATCAGGTCGTGCACGGCCTGGGCCCGCAAGCCGACCGCATAAACCAGCAGCACCGCCGGCAACCGACCGGCACGCGCCGCCAGTGCGGTACGCCACGATGGCAGCGAGGATTCGTCGGCATACAGCAGGCCGGCATCGTAGCGGCCATGCGCCAGGGCAGGATCATCAAACAGTGTGCCGATCACCGTGTGATGCTGCTGCAGGGTATGCAGGTGCAGGCGCCCGCCCAGGTGGGATCCTTGGAGGGCCTGAACCCAGCAGGGCTGTTCCAGGGTCAACAAAGCGCAATCCAGTCGTTCTCGCATACCAGGCCTCTTTGGTGGCTGCGGGGCTGTGGTCTGACTGCCGTCACCCCGCCGGAACATCAGAATAGAAAGGCCTGCCGCCCCCGCCTAGTCGCAAAACTACGTTAGGGTTAACCCTATTTTTACCTTAATAAGGGCATTTTTGGAATTTATCACTGGATTCAGTGGATTTTCAGGAATATTCACTGAAACCCTGGTGTTAGCATGGCGCCAATTTTATTCGGGAAGCAGGAGACAACCCTTGGAAGCTCTGAATACTTTCGTCAACGACATCAACGGCCTGGTCTGGGGCCCCCCCATGCTGGTGCTGATCCTGGGCACAGGATTTTTCCTGATGATCCTGTTGAAGTTCATGCCGCTGCGGCGCATTGGCACGGGCTTTGCCATGATCTGGCGCGGCCGCCGCCGCGGCGATGCCTCTACCGGTGAAATCAGCCCCTTCGAGGCCCTGATGACCTGCCTGGCCGCCACGGTCGGGACGGGCAACATCGCCGGCGTGGCCACCGCCATCGCCGTCGGCGGTCCCGGCGCCCTGTTCTGGATGTGGTGCACGGCCCTGGTCGGGATGGCAACCAAATACGCGGAAGTGGTCGTCGCCGTCCACTTCCGCGAGAAAGACTCGCGCGGCGAACACGCCGGCGGCCCCATGTACGCCATCAAGAACGGCCTGGGCCGCAAATGGCTCTGGCTGGGCTTTGCCTTTGCGATCTTCGGCGGCTTTGCCGGCTTTGGCATCGGCAACATGGTCCAGGTCAACAGCATGGCGCTGGCCCTGGAATCCACCTTCTCGGTGCCCACCTGGATCACCGGCGTGGTCACCATGATCCTGATCGGCCTGGTCATCCTGGGCGGCATCAAGCGCATCGGCGCAGTCGCTGCATCCCTGGTGCCCTTCATGTGCGTGGCCTACGTGCTGGCTGGCCTGGTCGTCCTGGGCATCAATGCCGAACGCATCCCCGAGGCCCTGGACCTGATCTTCACGCACGCCTTCTCGCCGGTCGCCGCCACGGGCGGCTTTGCAGGCGCTGCCGTCATGGCTGCGATCCGCTTCGGTGTGGCTCGCGGCATCTTCTCCAACGAAGCCGGCCTGGGTTCGGCCGGTATCGCCCAGGCTGCGGGCACCACCAGCAATGCGGTGGAATCCGGCCTGATCGGCATGATGGGTACCTTCATCGACACCATCATCATCTGCAGCATCACGGGCCTGGCCATCGTGTGCTCGGGCGTCTGGACCAGTGGTGCAAGCGGTGCCGCCCTGTCGGCCGCCGCCTTCGAAGTGTCCATGCCAGGCATCGGCGGCATCATCCTGACCGTCGCGCTGGTGATCTTTGCCTTCACCACCATCCTGGGCTGGAGCTACTACGGCGAAAAATGCTGGGAATTCCTGCTGGGCTCGAAATCCACGCTACCCTACCGCATCGTCTGGGTGGTCGCCATCCCGTTTGGCGCCATCACGCAACTGGACTTCGCCTGGCTGCTGGCCGACACTCTGAACGGCCTGATGGCCCTGCCCAACCTGGCCTCGCTGCTTCTGCTCAGCCCGGTGATCGTGAAGCTGACGCGGGACTATTTCAAGAACCGCGCCCCGATCGGTGAGCTGAGCGCGCAGACGAAATAAGCCGCTCTCGACGCATCACCTTCGCCACGGCAGCCCCACGCTGCCGTGGCTTTTTCATTCCGGACGGCGAGGCGAGCGCTGCGCGACATGGCAGCGAAACAGATGCTGGGGCGCATCCGCGTCATGCAGCAGCGGCTGCGGCAATTCGCATCCCCGTGTCGCCCACGGGCAGCGTTCCCGGAAAAAACAGCCGACAGGCAAGGTGCGATTGCCCGGCAATTCCACAGGCGCGGCGGGCGCATCGTCCACCCAGGGCCGATCCAGGCGCGGCACCGCGTCCAGCAGCTCTCGGGTATACGGATGCCGGGGCGATTCCAGCACGTCGCGGGCAGCTCCCTGCTCGACGATCTGGCCTAGATACATGACGGCAATCCGGTCGCACAGATGGCGCACGACGGACACATTGTGCGAGATCAGCACGTACGTCAACCCATGGCGGCGGCGCAGGTCCTGCAGCAGATTCAGGATCTGCGCCTGCACCGAGATGTCCAGCGCCGAGGTCGGCTCATCCAGCACGATCACGTCGGGATCGGAGGACAGGGCGCGGGCGATTGCAATGCGCTGACGCTGGCCGCCGGAAAACTCATGCACGTAGCGATCCAGCGTCTCGGGTCGTAGACCCACCTGCGCGGCCAGTTCCGCCGAGCGGGCGCGCAAGGCCGCCCTGCCCTGCCATAAGGCCGACTCTGGCGCGGCGGCACGCCGCCCCCGGACGACGACCGGCTCGACGATCACCTTCCAGGCCGGCAGGCGCGGATCCAGCGAAGACTGAGGGTCCTGGAAAACGATCTGGACATTGGCCGGCCGGCCATCATCGCGAGGCTGGCGCTGCACGCTGCCTTCGGTGGGCGGCAACAGCCCCATCAGCACCTGGGCCAGCGTGCTTTTGCCACAACCGGATTCTCCCACGATGCCGAAGGCCTCGCCACGCAGGATCCGCAGATCGACGCCATTGAGCGCATGAGCCGATTGCACGACACGGCCGCGCCAATCGCGCGCCATGGGGAAACGCACGCGGACATCCCGAAGATCCAGCACCGCGCTCTGGGGCGGCCGATCCGTGCCGGCAGGGCGGATGATCGTCATGTCCGCCCCTCGATCGCATCCGATGGCGCCAGGGGGTGCCAGCACGCCAGCCGACGCCTGTCCGGCGCCTCATTGCCAGCAGGAGCGGCGGCGTCCAGGGGCAACAAGGCCGGCCGCTGGCGACAGACGTCATCCGCGTATGTGCAACGATCGAAAAACGGGCAGCCCGTGGGCGGATGGCGCATGTCCGGCACCTGCCCCGGAATGGCCGCCAGATCCGCGCCCGGCGGCGCGCCCTCCGGCAGGCCTTCGAGCAGGCCTCGCGTGTAGGGATGGCGCGGATCGCGCAGCACCTGCCGGGTGGGGCCCTGCTCGACCACGGTGCCCGCGTACATCACGTACACACGGTCGCACAACTGGGATACGACGGCCATGTCGTGCGTGATGAACAGGATGGCGGTGCCGCGCTCGCGCGCATGGTGGCGCAGCAGTTGCAGGACCTGGCGCTGCACGGTGACGTCCAGCGCCGTCGTGGGTTCGTCGGCGATCAGCAGATCCGGATCGCAGGAAAAGGCCATGGCCACCATGACGCGCTGGCGCATGCCGCCCGACAGCTCGAACGGATAGGCACGCAGCACCTGGGCCGGATCAGGAATCATCATGTCGCGCAACAGGGATTGCGCCTGGGTCAGGGCATCGCTGCGGCTGATGCGGCGATGCACGCGCAAGACCCCGGACATCTGCTCGCCGACCCGCTGCGTAGGATTCAACGCAGTCATGGGCTCCTGAAAGATCATGGCCGCCCGGCGACCGCGCCATTGGCGCACGAGTGGTTCGGGCGCAGCCAGCACATCGTCGCCCCCCAGGCGCAGGCTGCCCTCCGTAACCCGATACGCACCGGGCGGCAGCAGCCGCAGGGCTGCCATGGCCGTCACGGATTTGCCGGAACCGGATTCGCCCACGATGCCGACGATCTCTCCGGGCATGACGCGCAGGCTGACGCCATTGAGCGCGCGGACAGATCCGCCGAAGACCGGGAATTCCAGGGACAGGCTGCGCACGTCCAGGACAGGGGTGGTATCCGGGCTCATTTCACCCTCGACTTCGGATCGAGCAGGTCACGCACGCCATCGCCCACCAGATTGCAGGCCAGGGCCGTCACCAGGATGGCGCAGCCCGGCGTCACGGTATACCACCACTGATCCAGCAGGAAGTTGCGGCCCGTGGCCACCATGGCCCCCCATTCCGCCGTGGGCTGCTGAGCCCCCAGACCGATGAACCCCAGCGCCGCCGCCATCAGGATCGCGCCGCCCACATCCAGCGTGGCCTGGACCACGATGGGCGAGGCTGCATTGCGCACCACGTGCCAGCGCACCACATGACGCCGGCTGGCGCCGAAGGTCCAGGCGGCCTGCACATAGGCCATCTCGCGGATGCTGAGCGTCTGGCCGCGCGCCAGGCGCACGTAGAAAGGGATACGTACCAGCGTGATGGCCAGCATGGCGTTGAACAGGCTGGGTCCCAGGGCGGCGGCCAGCGCCATGATCAGCACCAGCGACGGGACCGACAGCACGACATCCATGGACCGCATGATCAGGCCGTCGAGGCGACCGCCCAGGATGCCGGAAAAACAGCCGATGATCGCACCTACCACGCTGGCACAGCCCGCCACGAACAGCCCCACCCCGATGGACTGCTGCCCGCCATACAGGACCCGGCTGAATATATCGCGCCCGACCTCGTCAGTGCCGAACCAGTGCTGAGCGGAAGGCGCCGCCAGGCGCTGAACCAGATTGATCTGTTCCGGGTCGTAAGGCGCCACCCAGCCGGCCAGGCCGACCGCCAGGCCGACCGCCAGCAGGATCAACAGGCCCAGGAACATCAAGGGGCTGCGGCGCAGCTGATACCAGAAGTACGTCATCCGATCCCCCGGATGCGCGGATCCAGCCGCCGATACAGCAGGTCGACCAGCAGATTCAGCACGACGTAAGCAAAGGACACCACGACGGCAAAGCCCATCACAGCCGGAAAGTCCAGCGCCTGGATCGAATCCACCACATAGGCCCCCATGCCCGGCCAGCCGAAGACCGTTTCCGTCAGGACTGCGCCATACAGCAGGTCTCCCAGGGCGAGTCCCAGGACGGTGACGGAGGGAATCAGGGCGTTGGGCAAGGCATGGCGCAGCACCACGGCCCAGGGCGACAGGCCATAGGCCCGCGCCGTGCGTACGTAGTCCTCGTTGAGCTGTTCCAGCATGGAGGAACGCACCTGGCGAGCCACCACCCCCAGATGGACGAAACCCAGGGTCACGGCGGGCAGCAGCATGTGCTGCAGCGCGCTGCGCCACACCGGCCAGTCACCGGCCAGGGCGGCGTCGATCAGGTACAGGCCGGTGACGCCGGGCGGCGGAACCATGCCCTGGTCGATGCGCCCGCCCCCCGGCAACCAGCCCAGTTTTCCATAGAAGATGACGATCAGGCCCAGGCCCAGCCAGAACGCCGGGGTGGAAATGCCGGCCACGGCCAGCGTCCGCGCCACGTGATCCGCCAGGCGATTGCGATAGACGGCGGACAGCACCCCCAGGGGGATGCCCAGCGCCGTCGCCAGCAGCAGGGCTACCAGGGCCAGTTCCAGTGTCGCCGGAAAGAAGGCCGCGATATCCTGCAGCACGGGGCGATGCGTGCGGATGGATGTGCCCAGGTCGCCTTGCAGCAGCTGCCCCATGTAGCGCAGGTATTGCTGCGGCAGGGGCAGATCCAGCCCCAGCTGGCTGCGGATATGCGCGACGATTTCCGGCGTGGCCCGGTCTCCCGCCACCAGACGGGCCGGATCGCCAGGCACCAGATGGGAAATGATGAAGGTGATGAGGGACACCCCCACCACCACCCACACCAGGCTGAGCAGTCGCCGGCCCACGACCGGCAGCCACGCCCCATTCATGCCCGAGTCCCTTCGGGTCCCGGCCCATCAGCGGCCGGAGCGACGAACGGACTGCCCATCATTTCTTCATGTCGGCAACGTTGAAGACGCGCTCCAGCATGGGATTGAACACGAAACCCTGCACATTGGCCGCCAGGCCGGCCTGGTAGTTCTTCTGGTACAGATAGGCATAGGCCGCGTCCTTGACGACCTGTTCCTGGACTTTTTTATACAGGGCCACCCGCTGGGCCTGATCGCTGAGGGTAGCAGCCTCGCGCAGCCAGCCGTCGACCTGCGGGTTGGAATAGAAGGACCGGTTGCCCGCCAGGCCCTTTTTGTCCGAATCGAACCAGTAGCTGGTGAACATATAGGGGTCGGCGAAGTCCGGGCTCCAGTTGCCGATGGAAATGTCGAAATTGCCCTGGCCCAGGTTTTCACGCAGGGTGGCGTTGGCCAGTTTTTCGAGTTTGACCGGGACGCCGACCGCCGTCAGATTGGCCTGCACGGTCAGGGCGATGGGTTCCCAGGCGGGATCCTGGGTGGAATAGCGCAGCAGCACCGGCGTCTTGACGCCACCGGCCTTGGCCACCAGGGCCTTGGCGGCAGCCACGTCCTGTTTAGGCTGCGGCAGATCGGCATCGTGGCCCCACATGCCCTCGGGGATCGGGCCGCGCATCTGCTTGGCCTGTCCCATCATGATGCCGTCGACGATGCCCTTGTAGTCCAGCGCATCCACGACCGCATGGCGCAGATCGGCGCTTTGCAGCGGGCCTTTGGCGTTGTTCAGGTACAGGTAGGTGACGCGCAGCGACGGGAATTCCGCTACGTGCACGGCCTTGTCTTTTTTCAGGGCCTGCAGCTGATCGACCGGCAGTTCCTCGGCCACGTCCAGGTCGCCCTTTTGCAGTTGCAGGCGGCGGGCGGAGGATTCGGGCACGATCTTGACCACGAACTTATCCAGGGTGGGCTTTTTCGAGCCGGCATAATGGGGATTGCGTTCCAGCGTCAGGGCCTGGCCTTTTTGCCAGGACACCAGCTGGTAGGGCCCGGACCCTGCCGTGTGGCCGGACAGCCAGGCATCGGCATCCGGGCGCTGCATGGCGGCCGGATTGACGATGGATGCGCCATTGTTGGCCAAGGTATACAGGAACGGCGCGAACGGCTTTTTCAGGGTGAAGCGCACGGTCTTGGCATCCACCGCGTCGATCTGCATGTCGGCGGGGAAGGCTTCGGATGGGCCCTGTTTTTTAGCCAGCAACCGTTCAAAGGACAGTTTCACGGCCTGGGCATCCACGGGAGTGCCATCGGCAAACTGCTGGCCGCCGTTCAGGGTGAAGGTCCACACCAGATTATCGGGCGATGCCGTCCAGCTGGCTGCCAGGTCGCCCTCGACCTCGGTCGAGCCTTTGCCATCGATCTGCTTGTAGCGCATCAGGCGCTGATAGGCCGGATAGGTGACGGTCCAGTCGTTGTTGTCGATCGTGACTGCCGGGTCCAGCGTCTGGGGGTCGGCGGGCTTGCCGATGACCAGGGTGTCGGCCGGCGTGGCCGCTACCGCCCCGCCTGTCATGGCCAAGGCGCCGATGCCCATCAGGGTTGCCATCACGGCCCGGCGCACGCCGGTCTGAATCATGGATTGCATGTGTGTCTCCGTCCATCAAACAAGTAGCTGCGGGTCTTCTTAATGTGTGTGGTACACCTGGACCATATCGCTCTCCGGCAGTAACGCATATTCCTGCGCATTCGGCAATTCGTAGTGCCACCATTCGGTGGGAATCGAACGAAAGCCGGCCTGCAGCATGATGCCCAGCAGCAGGTGGCGGTTGCGCTGGGCCTCGGGCGGCACATCGTCGCGATCGTGGTGGGACTGGTCGCGCATGTCATCAAAGCCCGTACCCATGTCCAGCGGCTGCCCGCCGATTTCCAGCAGGCCCACGTCCACGGCCACCCCGCGCGTGTGGTTGGACCCCAGGGCGGCATCGGCCACGTAGCGCGGATCAGGCAGGGCCTTCCAGAACACGGCCTGCGCCGCCGCTGGCCGATAGGCATCGTAGACGACCAGTTCCAGACCAGCCCGGCGAGCTGCCTGCGCGGCGCGGCGCAGGCAATCCGCCGCTGCCGGACGCAGGGCGCAGCGGGCCCCCGGGGCATAGATGGGACGCCCGACCAGATTGTCCGCCGTCGCATACACCAGCGAAATCTGCACGCCATCGGCAGGCGTCAATTCAATCAGGTCTGTCATGGCCATCCCGTATCCGTATCCGTGTGTTCCATCGTCACTGCACTGTACCGGAAACCGCAGGCGGGCATCAGCCGCGCAACTGCCGGATCCAGTGGCAGGTCGAGACGTCGTGCGCATCGGCCTGGGCGACCGTGCCAGAGGCGGGGGCCAGCGCCTGCACAATACCGCGCGCCAGGACCTTGCCGTATTCCACGCCCCACTGGTCGAAGGGGTCGATACCCCAGATGACACCCTGGGTAAAGACACGGTGTTCGTACAGCGCCAGCAGCGCGCCCAGAGAATAGGGCGACAGGCGCGGCAGGACGATCAGATGGTTGGGGCGCCCGCCCGGATGCGCGCGGTGCGGCGCCAGCCAGTCGGCCTGCTCGGGTGACAGTCCTTCGGCCAGGCATTCGGCGCGCGCCTGGGCCAGAGTCTTGCCGCGCATCAGGGCCTCGCGCTGGGCCAGGCAGTTGGCCAGCAGCTGGCGATGGTGCTGCGCCCAATGGTGGTCGGCCTGACTGCACAGGATGAAATCCACCGGGGCGCCATCGCTGCCCTGGTGCATCCATTGGAAGAACGTATGCTGGGCGTCCGTGCCGGGCATGCCCCAGACGGCGGGGCCAGTGGGCACCCCGACCGGCCGGCCGGCCTGATCGACGGATTTCCCCAGAGACTCCATATCCAGCTGCTGCACATAGGGCACCAGGTTCGCCAGCCGCGAATCATAGGGCGCGATGTTCAGGGACCCCTGCCCCAGGATGCTGCGATTGACGATGCCGGCCAGCGCCATGCGCACCGGGGCATTGGCCGACAGGGGCGCCTGGGCGAAATGCGTATCCATGGCCGCAGCCCCCATGCGCAGCCCCGCCAGCACGTCCGCCCCCACCGACAGGGCGGTGGTCAGGCTGACAGCGGACCAGACGGAAAACCGGCCACCGACCCAATCCCACAGGCGAAAGATCTGCGTATCCGGAATGCCCCAGGCGCGGGCGCGCTCGGGCTGGGCAGTGACCGCCGCCATGTGCTCGGCCGGGTCCAGCCCCGCAGCCAACAGCCATTCCCGCGCTCGCGCCCCGTTTTCCAGCGTTTCGGACGTGGTGAACGATTTGGACACCAGAACGACCAGCGTGTCGCGCGGGTCCAGCCCTGCCAGACCGCCTTCGATGGCGTGGCCGTCGATATTGGCAACGAAACGCACGTCGCGCCAGGTGCCGGCATATCCGAAGGCGGACACAGCCAGGCGCACTCCCCAATCCGAACCACCGATGCCCACATGCACGATATGGCGCCAACGGCGTTCGGCGTCCGCCCGGCGCACCCAGGCATCCATGCGTTCGCGTTCGGCCTGCACATCCGCCGGTGCCGTGGGCGCCCGCAGCACCGTATGCCAGGCGGCGCGGTTTTCCGTGACATTGACGGTCTCGCCGGCCAACAGTCGCCGGCGCTGTTCCCCGAACCCGCGCGCCCGCAACAGGGCCTCGCCCGCCGCCAGCAGATCGCTGGAATGACGCTGGCCGCTGGCGTCCAGCGTCAGGCCCGGAGCCTCGACCAGATCCAGGCCATCGGTCTGCGACGGACAGGTCTGCGCCGCCACGACAAAGCGCTTCCATTCGGGCAATTCGGTCAGAGGCGCGAGCACGTCGGTCGGCACGGGCAAGGGGGCTTGTGTCATGGGTGAAAGTATAGAGGCAAGCCTGCCGCCTACGGTGTCTGGATGCGTTGCGATCTTTGCCAGACGATCAGCAGCGTTCGTAGATCCCTGCTGCGCCCATGCCCGTGCCCACGCACATGGTCACCATGCCGTACTGCAGATTGCGGCGGCGCATGGCGTGGATGGTCGTGGCCGAACGGATCGCACCGGTCGCGCCCAGGGGATGGCCCAAGGCGATGGCGCCGCCCATGGGATTGACGACATCTTCGTTCAGGCCCAGGTCGCGGATGACGGCCAGGGACTGGGCAGCGAAGGCCTCGTTCAGTTCGATCCAGCCCATCTGGTCCAGCGTCAGGCCAGCCTTCTGCAGGGCGGCCGGTATGGCTTCCTTGGGCCCGATACCCATGATGTCGGGCGGCACGCCGCGCACGGCAAAGGACACGAAGCGCGCCAGTGGCGTCAGATTGTGTTCCTTCAGGGCGCGTTCCGACACCACCAGCAAGGCGCCAGCGCCATCGGAAGTCTGCGAGCTGTTGCCCGCCGTCACGCTGCCCTTGGCGGCGAACACCGGACGCAGGCGCGCCAGGGCTTCCAGGCTGGTGTCGGCGCGCGGACCTTCGTCCAGGGACACCATGTGGCGGGTTTCGCGGACTTCGCCCGTGGCCAGGTCCGGCACGCGACGGACGATTTCCACCGGCAGCATTTCGTCGGTGAATTCACCGGCCTGCTGCGCCGCCAGAGCGCGCTGGTGCGAACGCAGGGCGAAGGCGTCCTGGTCCTCACGGGAAACATCCCAGCGCTCGGCGACCTGTTCAGCCGTCGCACCCATGCCGTAGGCAATGCCGATGTTGTCGTCGTTCAGGTAGACATCGGGGCTGAAGGAGGTGTTGATGCCCATGGTAGGCACCAGGCTCATGGATTCAGTGCCGCAGGCCAGCATCACATCGGCCTCGCCCACGCGGATGCGGTCGGCCGCCATGGCCACGGCCGTCAGGCCAGAGGCGCAGAAGCGGTTGACCGTGACACCGGCCACGGACTGCGGCAACCCTGCCAGCAGCACGCCGACCCGCGCGACGTTCAGCCCCTGGGGGCCTTCGGGAATGGCGCAGCCGACGATGGCGTCCTCGATGGCGGCCGGGTCCAGGTTGGGGGCCTGGGCCAGCACGCCCCGGATGGCCTTGGCCAGCAGGTCATCGGGCCGAGTGTGGGAATACATGCCGCGCGGGGCCTTGCCGATGGGCGTGCGCGTCGCAGCGACGATATAAGCTTGTTGCAGGGCGGTCATCGAAGGTCTCCTTAGTTGCGGACGGGCTTGCCGGTCTGCAGCAGCCCGGCAATACGCTCTTGTGTCTTGGGGTTGGCGAGCAGGCCCAGGAAGGCCTGCCGTTCCAGTTTCAGCATCCAGGCCTCGTCTACCAGACTGCCGGGATCGACGTCCCCGCCGCAGATGGCGGTCGCCACTTCCAGGCCGATGTGGAAGTCGTAGTCGCTGATGTAGCCGCCCACGTGCATGTTCACCAGCTGGGCCCGCAAGGTGGCGATGGCGTCGCGTCCGGCCACCGGGAACCGCGCCGCCAGCGGCGGACGGTAGCCCTGTTCGGCCAGGTTGGCGGCTTCGCGCACGGCCACGTACAGCAGCTCGTGGCGGTTCATGACCACGGGATCGGAATCGCGCAGATAGCCGATCTCGCGGGCCTCCAGGGCGGACTTCGACACGCGGGCAGTCGCCACGGACAGCACGAAGTTCTTCACGTAGGCCAGCAGCGGCGCATCCGGCGCCGACTGGGCCTGGATCTCTGCGGCGCGGCGGGCGCTGTAGGTGATGCCGCCTGCGCCCGGCACCAGGCCGATACCGACTTCCACCAGACCGATGTAGGTTTCCAGGTGCGCCACGCGGCGGGCGCAATGCACGGACAGTTCGCAGCCGCCGCCCAGCGCCAGGCCTGCCACGGCAGCCACCACCGGCACCTGGGCATAGCGCACGCGCAGTACCATGTCCTGCATTTCCTTCTGGATGGGCTCGACGGCCTTGACGCCACCCGTCATGAAGGCCGGCAGCATGGCCTTCAGATCGGCGCCGGCCGAGAATGGGTCTTCCAGCTGGCCGATGACCAGGGCCTTGTAGCCTTGCTCGGCCAGATCCACCGCATGCACCACGCCGCGCACCACGTCGGGGCTGAGGGTGTGCATCTTGGTCTTGAAGGACGCGATGAGCACGTCCTGCGGGTGCGGGGCGGGCAGCGTCCAGCACAGGATCGCATCGTTCTCATAGACGACGGCGGGCGAGATCGCCAGCCCCTCGCCCACCAGGCGCGGCGCGCCGATCTGGCGCTGGTAGACCGGCAGCGCGCTGCGCGGCACGTAGGTGTTCCCGGCGGGGCTGAAGGAGCCTTCCGGCGTATGCACGGCCTGCTTGTCCCAGACCGGGCCACTGGTGGCCCAGGCGGGCAGCGGCGCGGACGACAGGGTCTTGCCGGCGGCGATGTCCTCGTTGATCCAGCCGGCGACGCGCTGCCAGCCGGCGGCCTGCCAGATTTCAAAGGGGCCGAAACTGTGGCCGAAACCCCATTTCATGGCCTGGTCCAGTTCGCGCGCGCTGTCGGCGATGTCGCCCAGGTGCACGGCGCTGTAGTGGAAAGTGTCGCGCAACACCGCCCAGACGAACTGCGCCTGCGGGTGGTCGGAATCGTGCAGCGCCTGCAGGCGTTTGGCAGGATCGCGTTCCTTCAGGATTTCCTTGACCTCGTCGTCGGCCTTCTCGCCCGAGGGCACGTATTCGCCGGCCTTGGGGTCCAGGCGCAGGATCTGCCTGCCTTCTTTTTTAAAGAAGCCTGCCTTGGTCTTCTGGCCCAGGGCGCCCTTCTCGATCAGGCCGGCCAGCACGGGCGGGATCACGAACTGCGCATGGAAGGGATCATCGGGCAGCTGATCCTTCATGGTGTTGATGACGTGCGCCAGGGTGTCCAGGCCGACCACGTCCGCCGTGCGGTAGGTGCCGGACTTGGCGCGGCCCAGACGGGTGCCGGTCAAATCGTCCACCAGTTCGTACGGCAGATCGAAGGCCTGGGTGTGATGAAAGACAGACAGGATGCCGAACACCCCGATGCGGTTACCGATGAAGTTGGGCGTGTCCTTCGCGCGGACGACGCCCTTGCCCAGCTGCGACACCAGGAAGGTTTCCAGGTGGTCCAGCAGCGCCGGCTCGGTCGCAGCAGTGGGGATGAGTTCCACCAGCGGCATGTAGCGCGGCGGATTGAAGAAGTGCACGCCGCAGAAGCGGTGGCGCAGGATCTCCGGCAAGGCTTCGGACAGAGACGTGATCGACAGGCCGGATGTATTGCTGGCGACGATGGCATGCGGGTTCAGGGCCGGGGCCAGCTTGTGATACAGGTCGCGTTTCCAATCCAGGCGCTCGGCGATGGCCTCGATGACCACGTCGCAATCAGCCAGCAGATGCAGGTCCTCGTCGTAGTTGGCCGGGGTGATCAGATCGGCAAGCCGATCCACGCCCAGGGGCGCGGGATTCAGCTTCTTCAGCTGGGCGAGGGCGCGACTCACGATGGCGTTCTTGCCGCCCTGGCCGTCGTCCTTTGCCAGGTCGAACAGCACCACCGGCACGCCGGCATTGACGCAATGGGCGGCAATCTGCGCGCCCATGACCCCGGCGCCGCACACCGCCACGCGGCGGATGAACAGGGGGGCGGACTGACTGGTTTGCATGATATGGTGTCCTCTCACAATGATGGAAGGTCCCGGATGGGTGGCTCCCTGGCATGTCGGCCCCGGAAGCCGGGTGCTCCTGGCATCCTCTGGTCCTGGGGATCCTCCGATCCCGCGCCGCAAGCCGATTTCTCGATTGTCGCTGATTTGCAGCCAAAATTCAAACGATCGTTTGAATTAATGCACGAGCAATGTCTTCCACGTCATGTTGCATGGCGGCGGGTCCACGCGCAAGACCTCTATAATCCAAGGTCCTGACGGATACGTCGACCGGAAACGGCCTCGACACACATCATGGCCCGCCTTCCACGCCTGTATGCTCCTCGCGTCCCGCAACTGGCGCAGGCCCGCTTCGCCCGGCCGCTGGCGCCCGCCGACGCGCCCGCGCCGGGGGCAGCCCTGGACCGGATCGCCAGCTGGCTGGCCGAAGAGGCTCGCGCATCCGCCCGCCCCCCAGGCATTCCGCCCCCTGAACCGCCCCCCTCCGATGCCGCGCCGTCGACATCCACCGGCCTGGCAGCCGTTGCCATCCATGCCTGGGCCATCCTGCCCGATCGGATCACGCTGCTGGCCACGCCCGGCGATGCGCAGGCTCTGCCCCGCCTGATGCAGGCCCTGGGGCGGCGCATGGGATCGGGCCTGCTGCGCACGCGGGTATACGCGGGCCGCTATCACAATGCGCTGCTGGAACCGGGCCGCTGGGTGCTGCCCGCCATGATCTGGGTGGAATCGCTGGCGGCCGGCACCGGTCACGTATCCACCGCCACCCAGTGGCCCTGGTCGTCGGCGGCTGAACATGCCGGGCAGGCAGCCAGCGCAGCCGGCACCACGGGCTGGCTGCTGGATCACCCCGACTATTGGCGCGAGGGTGACACGCCCTTCGCCCGACAGGCGGCCTGGCGCAAACGCCTGGCTGCAGGCCTGGCCGAATCGCAAGCACATCAGATCGAAACAGCCCTGCACGGGCAATGGGCGCTGGGGGAAAAAATCTTCCTGACGCACCTGGGGCGCCTGGCATCCCGGCGCGTCAGCCCGGCCCCCCGGGGGCGGCCCAGGAAGACGGTCTAGGCGCGCCGCGCTGGCCGACCCGAGGCGGCCCCACGCAGAATCTTGCCTTGGCACGCCGTCAAATACTGTCAAGAAACCGCCCGTTCCCTCCTGATGATGGTTCAATGCGCTGACAATTCGTTCACTGAAACATCAAGGAGATCGTCATGGGTCTGTTCAGCACCATTCTCGAAAAACTGGGCTTCGGCGGCGCACAGGCCGCCCCGGCGCCTGACGCTGCGGCTTCAAGCTCCCCGACGGCTACGGCCAGCCCCGCGATTTCCGTCGTGGACGTCGTGGGCCAACTGGAACAGAAAGCCGCCGCCAACGCCCAGAAACTGAACTGGAAGACGTCCATCGTCGACCTGATGAAGCTGCTGGACATGGACAGCAGCCTGGGCGCACGCAAGGAACTGGCGACCGAACTGGGCTGCCCGGCAGACAAGATGGGGGATTCCGCGCAAATGAACATGTGGCTGCACAAGACCGTGCTGGCCCGCCTGGCGGAAAACGGCGGCAACGTGCCGGCCGACCTCCTGGACTGAACCTCATCCTGCGGGCTGCGCAGCGCACAGGTCCGCCCGCAGGGACCGCCATCCGCGTCAAGGGAGATCTCTCATGCAACTCACCGACATCCTCGCCCAGGCCGGCGGGCTGGAATCCCTGGCCCGCCAGCTCGGCATCAGCGAAACTCAGGCCACCAGCGGTGCCCAGGCACTGTTGCCCGCCGTGATGGGCGGCTTCCAGAAGCAGGCGCAGAACACGGGCGGACTCGGTGGCCTGCTCGGCAGCCTGAATTCGATGCTCGACGCGAATGGCGACGGCAATGCCCTGGACGACATCCTGCGCATGGCGGGCAAGGCGGGCTCGCGCCAAGCGTAGGCAAGGCAGAAAGCCGCCCAAGGGGCGGTCTAGGCGCGGTGCGTCTTCAGCCAGTTCTTCAAGACGGCATCCACCCGCGCCTGCCAGCCCGGCCCTGTCGCCCGGAAGCCATCCACGACTTCAGGCGACAGACGAATTGTGATCATTTTCTTGACCGGCATCTTCTGCGGTCCCCGCCGGCGTATGCCCATTGCCTCCTGCAAATCGGCGGGCAGCACATCGGCAGCAGGCCGCGCCCGCGCAAAATCCGCTTCGCCCCATTCCGGGTTGTCGGAATCCAATAATTCAGGATCTGGTTTTTTCATATTGGGCAACCTCACGCGCATTGGCCTTGCGCAGGCTGATGACTCGCAACCTGACGCCCCGTATCGTGAAAATCAGCACATACAAACGTCCCTGGATCGGCCCCATCGCTCGAAAACGCGACTCCGCATAATTCCGGCGAACGTCCGCAACAACCAGAGCCTCACGCCAATCCAGATGCCGCGCAAGTTCGAACGACAAGCCGCGATCAACAACGTTTTGAGCGTTTTTGACAGGGTCGTATTCGATCTCCATGATGGGCCGCTTCCATGTAAATTGTAAATACGATCAAATGATGGCGCAAGATGATGGAATCCTGCCGTCGAATTTGACGCGCCCCATGGTAAAAGTCCCACGCCCCTCGGGAAAGGGGACATGGGACTTTTGTGTCGTAGCCAGCGGCCGATCAGAATGAGCTAGTCACTTCCATGAAGAAGGAACGGCCGGGCTGGTTGTAGGTGTAGGCGCCGGCGCCGTAGATGTAGTTGGCATTGTCCATGTTGACGCCGATCGCGTTCCCCCGGCGGAAGATGCGCTTGTCGAACACATTGTCCACGCCGGCCGTCACGCGCAGGTGCTTGTTGACCCTGTACTGCGCGCTCAGGCCGAATAGAGCATAGGGCGGGACCTTGTCCGTGGCGCTGCCTGTCAGGGGCTGGCCGTAGTAGTCGTACGTCGGCCCTTCCTGCTCACCATACACGGTCGCCTTGGCGCGCAGGGACCAGGCCGGCGTCACGGCCCAGTCCAGCGTGCTATTGATCGTATATTCGGGAATGGTGGACAGGTGCTCGCCCGTCTCCTTGTTCTCCGATTCGATCATGTAGGTAAAGTTGGTCGACCACAGCCAGTCCTGCGCGAAAGGCCAGGTCAGGTTGCCTTCGATGCCCTGCACGACGGCGCGGGGAATGTTTTCCCATTGGAAGACGTTCTGCTTGAGCTTGGTGCTCCCGACGAAAGAATCGATAGCGGTGCGTCCCGCCTCAATCTTGTCACGGTAATCATTGTGAAAATAGGTCAGGCTGGCGCCCAGCCCGTCCGGGCTGCGGAATTCGACGCCCAGTTCCTTGTTAATGCTGGTTTCCGCCTTCAGATCCGGGTTCCCCAGCAGGAAGCAGCCTTCCGTGCCCCCCGGCGCATTGCCCCAGCAGCCATTGCCCGCGCTGTACAACAGATATCCGGCATTGCTCTGGTACAGGTTAGGTGCCTTGTACGCCCGGGCGATTCCGGCCTTCACCGTCCACTGGTCGTTGACCATGTAGGACAGATTCAATGACGGACTCCAGTTGCTGCCCTGGATGCTGTGACGGTCGAAGCGCAGGCCGGGCGTCACGGTCCAGCGGTCGCCGACGTACAGATTGTCTTCGGCGAATACGGAATAGATGTTGGCATGCGCCTTGGGGTTGTACGCGAAGGGCACCTTGGGCATCTTGGCGCTCGGACTGTTTCGCGCGGCCAGATCCGATGCCTGGTCCTCCAGATCCTGGCGCACCCATTCCAGACCGAAGGTCCCCATCTGGTCGATGCCGCCCCAGTTCAGGCGCCGGTTCAGTTCGGTATGGGCGGTCAGCGTGCGCAGATCAATGTCGCCGTAACCGCCGTCTTTGACCTTGGGATTGGTCGGATCGTTGAACGCGCCTTCGGTACCGCCGGCCAGGCCTTCCAGCAGACGGGTATTGCGGCTCTGTTCATACTGCAGATAGCTCAGCGTATGCGTGTCCGCATTCCAATCGCCATTGTGAGTAATGGAGTAGGCCTGACGATAGACGCGATTCGTCTCGCCGCCCAGTTCACGCTTCACCATGTCATTGGTGTTGGTGTTCTGCGTGTCGCCCACATAGATGTTGCCCTGACGCCCGTAGCCGGCCTCGAAGTCGATCTTGTGACCTGCGGCGGGCTTCCAGCTCAGCACGCCATTGACGTCACGACTCTTGAAGCCTTCTCGACCGGCGGGGAAGGTCCCCTTGTTGCTACCCCCGCGTAAGGAAGCATGGTCCTGGTTGATGTCGTACGCATCCCCCTGGAAATTCGCGGCGCTGCCCGTCAGGCGGAAGTCCAGGCTGTCGGAGATCGGGCCGGCCAGGCTGAAGGTGGTGCGGCCGGTCGAGCCCTCGTCGCTGTGTTCGGGCAGATTGCCATAGACCGAGACGGAGCCGGTCAGCTTGTCCGAGGCGGGCTTGGTGATGATGTTCACCACGCCGCCGGCCGCGCCGTTGCCGTAGCGGGCGGCGGCCGGGCCGCGCAGGACCTCGATGCGTTCGATCTGCTCGGGCGGCACCCAGTTGGTGTCGCCGCGCGTGTCGCGTTCGCCGCGCCAGCCGAAGCGCACCGACCCGCGCGAGGACACGGGCTTGCCGTCGATCAGGATCAGGGTGTTTTCCGGGCCCATGCCGCGGATGTCGATCTGGCGGTTGTTGCCGCGTTGGCCGCTGGCCGCGTTGCCGGTCAGGTTGACGCCCGGCATGGTGCGGATGATTTCCGACACGTCCGTGGCGGGCGGGGATTTCTGGATGTCGGCCGCCGTGATAATGGACGCGCCCGGGGTCTGCTTCAGTTCCTGTTCGGCCTTGACGACGACGCGATCGAGCTGCGTCACGTCGCTGATGGTCGGGGCGACGGCGGATTGCGCCTGGGCCGCCGAGCCAAGCAGCCCCAGAGACAAACACAGGCCCAGGGACGGCAGCGCGCGACCGGGATAATTGGAGAGCGGCATGGAAGATTCCTTGTATTGCAAATGAGAATTATCAAGATCCCGCGAAATATAAACGACAATCGTTCTCATTTGCAACACAAAATATCGCCAGCCTGATTCAGATCAAGCGCCCCCACCCTCCAGCAGCCACCGCCACCCTTCCATCAGCGCATCCTGCGGCGCCGTCCGGTGGAGATGCCCCGGCAGCACGGCATGGCGTAGCCGCAGGCCGGGGCAGGCAGCCAGGTCCCCCGCCAGCGCCCGCACGCCGTCGACCATGGCGCGGCGCTGGCGTTTGAGCAACTGCTGCTCGCGCTCTTCCGCGCGCAGGCTCATTTCGGCGGGACTGAGACTTTGCTCATACTGCCCCACCGTCAGGGAAACGCCCAGATCCGGCAGCCCCTGCCGGGCCAGCCAGGGCAGGCGCCGATGCACCAGGCGCCGCGCATAGCCCCGCCCCCACCACACCGAAGGGCTGGACAGCACGTAGCCGTCAAAGGCCTGCGGTCGATGCAGCAGGACGTAGAGGGCGAACATCGCCCCCAGCGAATGCCCGGCCAGTACCTGGCGACGCGGATCCAGCCGGAAATCGGCGGCCGTCCGGACGCGAACCTGGTCCAGCACGCGCAACCATCGCGCAGCCCCGGCCTGCGTGTCTGTCGGCTGCGGGCCGGGGGCGAGAAACCCCGCCGGGCCGGCCTGATGCCTCTCGGTCGAATCGCCACGGGAGTATGCCGCCGCCCAGCCCTGCGGCGGGTAGTCCCAGACCCGCTGGGCCGGCATCTGCGGCCCCAGCCCGACCAGGATGCCGGGCAGCCCACCCGCGCCGGCAGCCCGGCACATCGTCTCGAACTGGCCGATGTCCAGCACATAGGCCACCGGCCAGCCGCCCGGCGGCATCAGCCCGGGCGGCACGGCCAGCCGCACAGCGCAGCGACGGCCGTCCGCCAGGGGTAACGCGTACTCGGAAACGGTTGTCGTCATGACGGGGCCATCATTGATCCTCTATACTGGCGAGATTGTAAACGTTTCTCATTCATGAACTCAGCCCAAGCCGCCCTTTCCCCCACCCTGCAAAAATATCGTCACCTGCAGCGCCGCCGCTGGCTGCTGGTGACGATCCTGGGGCTGGTCATCCTGACGTCGGTCCTGGCCGACTTCATGCTGGGGCCATCCGGCCTGGGGTGGGCCGAACTCAGTCACGCCCTGTTCCAGCCCGCGCAAGCCGACCCGACCACCCGCGTGATCGTCTGGGACATCCGGCTGCCCTACGCACTGATGGCGGTGGCCGTGGGCCTGGCCCTGGGCCTGGCGGGCGGCGAGATGCAGACCATCCTGAACAACCCGCTGGCCAGCCCCTTCACGCTGGGGATCTCGTCGGCCGCCGCCTTCGGCGCCTCGCTGGCCATTGTGCTGGGGCTGTCCCTGCCCGGCGTGCCGCAATCCTGGATGGTGGCGGCCAATGCCTTCGTCTTCGCCCTGGTGTCCGCCCTGCTGCTGGACCTGGTCGCCCGCTGGGGGGCCATGAGCACCTCCGGCCTGATCCTGTTCGGCATCGCGCTGGTGTTTTCCTTCAACGCCGCCGTGTCCCTGGTGCAGTTCGTGGCCAGCGCCGAGGCCCTGCAAGGCCTGGTGTTCTGGACCATGGGCAGCCTGTCCCGGTCATCCTGGCCGAAACTGGGCGTTCTGCTGCTGGTGATCGCCCTGCTGCTGCCGCTGTCGCTGCGCGACACCTGGAAGCTGACCGCGCTGCGCCTGGGCGAGGACCGGGCCGCCAGCTTCGGCATCGACGTGCCGCGCCTGCGGCTGACGGCGCTGCTGCGCATCAGCATCCTGGCAGCGCTGGCCGTCTCCTTTGTCGGCACCATCGGATTCGTCGGCCTGATCGCCCCCCACATCGCTCGGCGCCTGTTCGGCGAGGACCACCGCTTCTACCTGCCGGGCAGCGCCCTGGTGGGCGGCACGATCCTGTCGCTGGCTTCAATCGCATCGAAGAACATCGTGCCAGGCATCATCGTGCCGGTGGGGATCGTGACCTCGCTGGTCGGCGTCCCGTTTTTCCTGTCCGTCGTCCTGCGCCGGCAGGTGAAATGAACTTGAACATCCCCTGACCATGCTGCAGATCCAGGACCTCTCCGTCGCCTACGGCCGCCACGCCGTCATCCGCCAGCTGACAGCCGGCCCGCTGGCCCCCGGCCGGGTGGTGTCCCTGCTGGGACCCAATGGCAGCGGCAAATCCACGCTGCTCAAGGCCATCGCCGGGCTGCTCAAATCCCACGGCCAGGTGCTGCTGGACGGCCAGGACCTGACGCGCCTGTCCTTCGAGCAGCGCGCCCAGCAGGTCGTCTACCTGCCCCAGTCCCTGCCCGCTTCGGTGCACCTGCGGGTCTTCGAATCCGTGCTGGTGGCAGCCCGGGCGTCGGACCTGTCGCCCCAGGCGCAGGACGCCAGCCCCCAGCGCATCCTGGACGTGCTGTCGCGGCTGGGCATCGAACACCTGGCCATGCACTACCTGGACGAGCTGTCCGGCGGCCAGAAGCAGCTGGTCGGGCTGGCCCAGGCCCTGATCCGCACCCCGCGCCTGCTGCTGCTGGACGAACCGCTGTCGGCTCTGGACCTGAACTATCAATGCCACGTGATGGACCTGTTGCGCCAGGAAACGCGGCAACATGGACTGACGACCCTGATCGTGCTGCACGACCTGAACATCGCCCTGCAGCGCAGCGACGAGGTGCTGCTGATCCAGGAAGGCGAGCTGGTCGGCCACGGCAGCCCCGATGCCGTCATCACCTCTGATTCCCTGGCCCGGGTCTACCAGGTCAATGCCCGCGTGGAAACCTGCTCGCACGGTCTGCGCCATGTGCTGATCGACGGGCTCTGCCAGCCCGCTGCCTGATCCTCAAAACCCCTTATTCCCGAAAAGCCCGCCACCATGTCTTCCCTGGATTTCCGCCACACGGCTGCTTTGGTCCGCGATCACGCTCGCCCCGGAAGGCCCACTGCCTCGCGGTCGGCGAGCCCCCGCTCCGTGCTGGCGGCGCTGCTGCTGATGCTGCTGTCGGCCCTGTTCGCCGCCCCCGCTGGCGCCACGCCCATCACGGTCACGGACATCCTTGGCCGCTCCGTCACCCTGCCGGGGCCGGCGCAGCGCGTGGTCCTGGCCCAGGCCCGGCACTTCCAGGTGCTGTCTCTGCTGACGCCCGACCCAGCCGCGATCCTGGCGGGCTGGTCCGACGAATTCAGGACCTCCTTCGCCCCGGATTACCGCGCTGCGCTGAAACGGTTCCCCCGCCTGGCGGACGTGCCCGTCGTGGGACGCCACACCGCAGAATCGTTCTCGGTCGAACGCACGCTGGGGCTGCGCCCGGACCTGGTGGTGATGACGGCGTCCTTTGCCGGCCTGATCCAGGGCCAGGCGGCCGACGACTCACCGATCATCCGGCGCCTGGACGCGGCCGGCGTGCCGGTCATCGTCATCGACTTCTTCATGCGCCCCATGGAGAACACGGTGCCCAGCCTGCGCGCACTGGGCGCGGCCATCGGCCGCGAAGACCAGGCCGAACGCTTCATCCGCTTCTACCAGCAGCACATGCAGGCCATCGCGCAACGGCTGGCCGACCTGCCCGACGACCAGCGTCCGCCGGTCTTCGTGCACGCGCATGCGGGCGTCACGGACTGCTGCAACTCGCCGGGCGCGGGGACCTTCAACGAGATGGTCCAGTACGCCGGCGGGCACAACATCGGCGCCGACGTGCTGAAAACCGCCACCGGCAAGCTGAATTTCGAATACATCAACGCGCGCGCGCCACAGGTGTACGTGGCGACCGGCACCGGATCCAACGCCAGCAGCGGACTGGCCATCGGCGCAGGGGTCACCCAGGCCGATGCCCGCGCCAGCCTGCGGCGCCTGATCCAGGCAAACCGCCTGGATGCCCTGCCCGCCGTACGGTCCGGCAACAGCCACGGCATCTGGCACGCCTTCAACGACTCGCCCCTGCACGTGGTTTTCATCGAGGCCCTGGCGCACTGGATCCATCCAGGGCGCTTCGCCGACGTGGACCCTGCCCGGACCCTGGAGGAGATCAACCGCCGGTTCCTGGCCGTGCCCCTGGACGGCACCTACCTGGTGAACCTGAAGCCCTGACGGACGGTCGAGCGGAACCGCCATGACGGCCCCCCGGATCATCGCCCTGCGCGGCCTGCCCGACGAGGACCAGGCGCGACGCCTGCGGCGCGACCTGCCGGATGCGGAATGGCACCGGATCGCCCGCCTGCGCCGACCGCAGGATCGCCTGCGCAGTCTGCTGGGCCGGGCGCTGGCGCGCCGCCTGCTGGCCCAGTACCTGGGCCTGGCACCCGCGCAGGTCCCGCTGATGGTCGGCCCGCACGGCAAACCTCTGCTGGCGGCCAAACCCGGCACTGCTCCGGCCTGGCATTTCAGCATCGCCCACAGCGGCGACCAGGTGCTGGCGGCCTTCGGCCCGCAGGCGTTGGGAGTGGACGTGGAAACCTGTCCCGTCCAAGTGGACAACGCGCTGTTTCGCCTGACTACAGGTCGGGACCCGCACCCGGTCGAAATCACCGGAGACGATGATCGCGCGGGAAGGAAAACGGGAATGCCGGCGCCCGACGCCCAGGCATTCTGCGCCGAATGGGTCTGCCGGGAAGCCGTGCTGAAGGCCTGCGGCCTGGGCCTGCTGATCGAACCCGGGCGGCTGCGCCTGCAGCCCGGCGGCCAGGGCTGGCATCAAGTCACGGAACCGCCCGAGACCAGCGGCCAGCACGTCCGACTGCTCTGGGCGTCCCCTGTGCACTGCGCCGCCCTGTGCCTGCCGGCCCCACAAGACGATTGGCAATTGACGCGGCTGGACCTGGATGCCTGGCTGAACGGCCTGGATGCAGCGTCCTGAATCAATCGCCGGCCCCGATTTTCAGGCAGGCGCTGGACCAGAATCCTGAATTTTCTCTATACTCACAAAATATAATCATTCTCATTATCATGAGCATCAACAATCCGGCATCGCCCATCCCAACCCAGATCTGGCCGTCCGCATTCGCCGAACGCTACCGGGCAGCAGGCCATTGGCGCAATGAAACCTTCGGCGCCTGGCTGCGGGAACGCGCAACCAGCTACCCGGATACCGTCGCCGTGACTGGCGGCGAACAGCGCTGGACCTACGCGGAACTGGACCGCCGGGCATCCAATCTGGCAGCAGGCTTTCTGCAGTCGGGCCTGCAACGCGGTGACCGGGTGCTGGTGCACCTGCCCAACACCCCCGATTTCATCGGCGTAGTCATGGGCCTGTTCCGGGCCGGACTGATCCCCGTATACGCGCTGCCGGCGCACCGCATCGCGGAAATCGCGCACTTCGCCCAAGGGTCCGGGGCGCGGGCCTACGTCGCCACCGCCACGCATGCGGGCTTTGACTACCGGGTGCTGGCCGGCGAACTGCGCAGCCGCTGCCCCGCCATCGAGCAGGTCTGGATCAGTGGCGATGCCGGGGCATTCACTGCGCTGGAACCCCTGTATGCCGTCGATGGCAGCGCCCTGCCCGCCACGGTGTCGCAAGGATCCGACGTAGCCTTCCTGCAGATCTCCGGCGGCAGCACGGGCCTGTCGAAACTGATCCCCCGCACGCACGACGACTACATCTGCACGCTGCGCGAATCGGCTCGCATCTGCGGCCTGGGGCCGGAATCCGTGTTCCTGGGCGCCTTGCCCATCGCGCACAACTTCCCCATGAGTTCACCCGGTTTCCTGGGCACCCTGTACGCGGGCGGCCGCGTGGTGCTCAGCCTCTCGCCCGATCCCCAATCCGCCTTTGCGCTGATCGAACGCGAAGGCGTCACCGTGACCAGCCTGGTGCCGCCGCTGCTGCTGCAGTGGCTGGACCTGGCCCCGACGACGCCTCACGACCTGGGCAGCCTGCAGGTCATTCAGGTCGGCGGCGCGAAACTGTCGGCGGAAATCGCCCGCCGCGTGCGCCCGGTGCTGGGTGCGACGCTGCAGCAGGTCTTCGGTATGGCCGAAGGCCTGGTCAACTACACACGACTGGACGATCCGGACGACCTGATCATCCACACGCAAGGCCGCCCGATCAGCCCCGACGACGAGATCCTGATCCTGGACGACGACGGCCATCCCGTGGCGCCCGGCCAGGCCGGCCACCTGCTGACGCGCGGCCCCTACACGATCCGCGCCTACCACGACAACCCCTCGGCCAACGCCCGGTCGTTCACGGAAGACGGCTACTACCGCACCGGAGACGTCGTGCGCATGACGCCCGAAGGCTACCTGGAGGTCCAGGGCCGGGCGGGCGACCACATCAACCGGGCGGGGGAGAAGATCTCCGCCGAGGAAATCGAGGACCACCTGCTGTCGCATCCCCAGGTCTTCGACGCCGCCGTCGTGTCCGTGCCGGACGAATACCTGGGCGAACGCAGCTGCGCCTTCATCATCCCCAAAGGCGACAGGCCACGCCCGGCCGATCTGAAGAAATGGATACGCGGACGCGGTATCGCCGACTTCAAGGTCCCTGACCAGATCGTGTTCGTCACGCAGTTCGCCGCCACCGCCGCCCTGAAGATCAGCCGCAAGGCGCTGCGCGCGGACCTGCGCGCCCAGTTGCTGGCGCAGCAGGCCGCCGCCACGCCGCCGCTTGCTGCGCCGCTTTCCGAATAATCACCTTTCCTGTCTCTATGCACCGACTGACTCTGGAACGCATGCGCGCCGACATCGCCCGCATGCTGCACGAAGCCCCTGAAGACATCCTGGATGACGACAACCTGATGGATCTGGGCCTGGATTCGATGCGCCTGATGAAACTCGCATCCCAATGGCGCGAAGCCGGCGCTCGCGTGGAATTCGCCGACCTGGCAGTCGAGGCCACGCTGGGCCAATGGTGGACGCTGGTGTCCAGGGCCACATCGGCCAGCGCCGGCCAGCCATGATGGCGGACACCGCATTGCCGCCGGCGCCCAGGGTGGTGCCATCATCCGCCATGGGCACGGCGGATCCGGCCTGGGTGCCGCTGACCGAGGCCCAGGAAGGCCTGTGGTATGCCCAGCGCCTGGACCCCGCCAACCCCATCTTCAATCCGGCCCACTGCACGACGCTGCGCAGCCCGCTGGACGTGCCGCGCTTCGTGCGCGCCGTCGACCAGGCACTGTCCGAGGCCCAATCCCTGTCGCTGCGCTTTGCGCACGGGCCCAAAGGCCCGGTGCAGGCGCTTGATCCGGCGCGCGTGCCGCACCTGGACGTGCGCGACCTGCGCGATCAACCGCAGGGCAGCGCGCACCAGGACGCCTGGGCCTGGATCCGCACCGACCTGACCCGGCCGGTCGACCCCCTGATCGATCCGCTGTCGCGCCAGGTGCTGTTTCTGTGCGGCCCGTCCCTGGTCCTGTGGTACCAGCGCGTCCACCACCTGTCCGCCGACGGCTACGGCATGGCGCTGATCGAGAGCCGCGCCATCAAGCTGTATGCCGCGCCCGATCATAGCGGCACGCCCCTGGCGCCGCTGGCTCCGGTCTGGGCGGAAGACCTGGCCTGGCGCGGCAGCGAAACCCGCACCCGCGCCCGCGCGTTCTGGCGGGCGCACTGCGAAGGCCACGTGCCGTCCGCCAGCCTGACGACGCGTGCGGCGCTCAGCGCAGCGACCTGCCTGCGCCTCGAGCACAGCGCACCCCAGGCCCTGATCCAGGCCCTGCAGGCGCAGGAAGCCGCCGCCGATATCAGCTGGCCCGACATCCTGACGACCCTGGGAGCAGCCTACGTGGCGCGTCATCTGGGCCCCGCCGACTGCGTGGTGGGCGTGCCCGCCATGGGCCGCCTGGGCAGCCGCAGCGCCCGCGCCGTGACCACCACCATGAACGTGGCGCCCTGGATCTGCTCCCTGGATGAGTCCGCCCCGCTGCCCGACATGCTGGCCGACGCCGCCCGCGCATTGCGCGGCCTGCGCCGCCACAGCCGCTACCGCGCGGAACAGCTGCGCCGCGATCTGGCCCTGCCCGGCGGCCTGACACGCCTGCACGGCCCCATCCTGAACGTGCTGCCCTTCGATGCCCCCTACGCAGCCGCCGGCCTGGACGCCTCGCAAGCCGTGCTGTGCACCGGCCCCGTCGAAGATCTGACGTTCAGCTTTCGCGCGGCTCCCGACGGCAACGGCCTGCGCATTGAGATCGAAGCCAACCCGGATCTCTACACGGCCGCGCAGGCGCAGGCCCACCTGGATCGCCTGACCACGTTCCTGTCGGCTGCTCTGGCCGCTTTCCGGCTGGCGGACGTGCCCACCCTGACACCGGCCGAACACGAACGCTGGGTGTTGGCCCCCAACCGCACCGACCACCCCGTGCCCGAGGGCACGCTGTGGTCGCGCATCCACGACCGCCTCCGCGCTCATCCTGGCCGCGTCGGCCTGCAGGACGCGACAGGCGGCGCCCGTGCCTGGACGTGCGCCGACATCGACACCTGGACAGAAACGGCCGCACACGGCCTGCGGGCCGCCGGCGCCCGACCGGGGACGCTGGTCGCCTTGGCCCTGCCGCGATCCGCCGAGCGGGTGCTATGCCTGCTGGCCATCCTGCGCAGCGGCGCCGCCTACCTGCCGCTGGATCCGCAGCAGCCCGCCGCGCGCCTGCGCCAGATCCTGGGCGATGCCCAGGCCTGCGCCCTGATCGGGCCTGCGGCGCTATGCGATGGCCTGACAACCCGGCCGCTGTCGGTGGCCGCCCTGGCCGGCCCCCCGAACGCGCCAGGCCCGCAGGCGACACCAGACACCCCGGCACGGGAGGCCACCCCGGACGACCCCGCCTACGTCATCTATACCTCCGGGTCCACCGGCGTGCCCAAGGGTGTGATCGTGTCGCACGCGGCCATCGTCAACCGTCTGGAATGGATGCGGGAACACTACGCCATCGGCCCGGACGACCGCATACTGCAAAAGACGCCCGCCACCTTCGACGTGTCGGTCTGGGAACTGTTCCTGCCCTTTCTCAGCGGCGCCCGCCTGATGGTGGCCCCGCCCGGAGCCCACCGCGACCCTGCCTGGCTGTGCCGCCTGATCCGCAGCCACGCCATCACAGTGCTGCACTTCGTGCCATCGATGCTGGCGGCGATCCTGGACGAGCCTGCCACCCAAGGCCTGCGGGCACGGCTGGTCTTTTGCAGCGGCGAGGCGCTGCCGGCCGCGCTGCGCGACCGTTTCCACCAGATCCTGCACGCGGAACTGCATAACCTGTACGGTCCCACAGAGGCCGCCGTGGATGTGTCCTGCTGGCCCGCCACCGCTGACGACGACAGCCAGCCCATCCCCATCGGATGGCCGGTCTGGAACACCCGACTGCACGTGCTCGACGCCCTGCTGCGGCCCGTGCCTCCCGGCACGCCGGGCCAGCTGTACCTGGGCGGACGGCAGCTGGCCATCGGCTACCTGGGCCGACCCGACTTGACGACCGAACGCTTCATTCCCGCCCCGGCTGGCCTGCCGGACGACCGCCTGTATGCCACCGGCGACCTGGCCACGCGCCGCACAGACGGCGCCATCGTCTACCTGGGCCGCCTGGACCACCAGGTCAAGCTGCGCGGCCAGCGCATCGAACTGGGCGAGATCGAGGCCGTCCTGGCCGCCCGACCGGAGGTCGCGCAAGTCGCCGTGCTGGCTCGCGAAGACCAGCCCGGCCATGCGCTGCTGGCGGCCTATCTGGTGGCCGAACCCGGCCACGCACCCGATCCGGAGACCCTGGCCGCTCACACGGCGGCGCTGCTGCCGGACTACATGGTGCCCTCGTCCTGGGTTCTGCTGCCCAGCCTGCCGGTGACCGCCAACGGTAAGCTCGACCGCAAGGCGCTGCCTGTCCCGGAACAGACGCACCAGGCGCCAGGGCGGCCACTGCGCACCGCCACGGAACACCGGGTCGCCCGCGAGATCCAGACCGTCCTGGGGCTGGCGGACGCCCCCTGCGCAGACGACGATTTCTTCGCCCTGGGCGGACACTCCCTGCTGGCAGCCCGGCTGGCCCTGCAACTGCGCGACGCGCATGAGATCTCGCTGGGCACGGTGTTCCAGTATCCGACCGTTGCGCGTCTGGCGGCCCATCTGGATGCCTTGCAGGACAGCCCCGTCGAGGCGTCCCAGGCCGGCTTCGGCCCCATCGTGACGTTGCGCGAGGCCCCGGGCCGACCAGCGCTGTTCTGCATCCACCCGGCCGGCGGCCTGTCCTGGTGCTATGGCGCCCTGGCTCGCGCCCTGTCGACGCCGCGCACCGTCCATGGCATCCAGGCGCCCGCGCTGGCCCTGGATGGCAGCCGCCCATTTGCCAGCCTGGCAGACATGGCCTGCCGCTATGCGGACCTGCTGCAATCGCTGCAGGCGGCCGGCCCCTACCATCTGGCGGGCTGGTCCGTCGGCGGCATCCTGGCACACGCCGTGGCGGCGGAACTGCAGCAGCGCGGCCACGCCGTGGGAACAGTCGCCCTGCTGGACGCCTATCCCTGCGAAGTCTGGCGCTCGCGCCCCGATCCCGCCCCCGAAAACCTGTACAAGGCGCTGCTGCACATCGCTGGAGCCGATCCCCAGGCACTGCCGCCCGATCAGCTGAACCGCGCCGGCGTCGTCGCATTCCTGCGGGCCGGACAACACCCCCTGGGGGAACTATCCGACGCCCGGCTGGACGCCGTCTTCGATACGGTCAGCCACACCAACAGTTTGGTGCGCAGCCACCTGCACACGTCCTATGCCGGCGCCGTGCTGCATTTTCAGGCCGCTCTGGAACATGAGGATCCAGGCCTGAGTCCACCATCCTGGCTGCCGCACGTGGACGCGCTGACCGTCCACGCCATCCCCGCGACGCATGCCGCCCTGCCGAGCGCGCCAGCCGTCGCCCGCATTGCTCCCATTCTGGACGCCTGCCTGGCAGCCGCCGACGCATCGACCCCTGTCTCTTTGAACAAGGAAACCGCATGATTCCGAACCCGTTCCTTCGCATCCCGCGCCGCGCCGCGAAGCTCCTGCTGGCTGGCGCCATCCTGGGCCTGGCGGCCGGCTGCGCCACGCAGGACCCGGCCGCCCAGGCGTCCCCGGCCGCGACGGCCGTGCCCGAATGGACGTTGCAAGCCCAGTCCATCGACCTGGTGCCCGGCGTCTACCAGGGCGCCTACAGCGTCCGTTCACAGGCCCTGTACGTTGCCAGCGCCGTGGGCCGTCCGCCCGTGCGCGAATCGCGCGTCACGAAGTTCGACCCGGCCCATCTGCGCATCGCGGCCGCGATCACACCTGCGGCGCAAGCCAGCCGCCACGACGGGCAAATCCAGGCCGCCTACGGCATCGCCGTGGATGACGCCCACGGACAGGTCTGGACCAGCAACACCCGCAGCGGATCGGTTGCGATCTACCGGCAGGCGGACCTAGCCCTGGTCCAGCAGTTCCCCGACGACAGCACGCCGCATGCCCGCGACGTGCTGATCGACGCCGCCCACAACCGCGCCTACGTGTCCTCGCCCGCTGGCAACACGATCCATGTGTTCGACACGGCCACGCTGCAGGCGCTGCCAGGCATCACCGTCAGCGGCGCGGGCGACATGCCCAAACTCATGAGCCTGGCCCTGGATGCCGGGCACCAGCGCCTGTACGCCGTCAGCCTGAACACCGCCGAGGTGTTCGCCATCGACACCGTCACCGGCCGCCAGATCGCCCGCCACGCCGTGCCCGGTGTCCAGGGCGCCTCGGGTATCGCCGTGGACGCCCAGGCGCAACGCCTGTACGTCGCCGCCCAGAAATCGGGGGATGTCACCGTGCTGGACGCGCGCGACGGCCGGGTGCTGCGACGGGTGCCGACCGGCGCGGGCGCCCTGAACGTGGCCTTCGATCCCCTGCGCCGCCTGGCCTACGTCGCCAATCGGGGCGCAGGAACCATCACGGTGCTGAACGATGCGGGGACTGTCCAGGCGCAGATCGCCACGGGCTCCGCCCCCAACCACATTGCCATTGACCCCCAGGGCATCGCCTGGGCGCTGATCAAGCAAAGCAAGAACGATCCGCGCGGCGACCGCCTGGTCCGCATCGAGGCCCGCCGCTGATCATGGACATGCCGACCCGCGTCATCCCCAATCCGGACGTCGAACCGGATGCAGCGTCCGGCTTTTTGCCGGGCGACTGCCTGTTTGCCTCGCAGGGCAAGGTATTTCATGGACGCGGCTGCCTGCTGCAGCACGAAACCCGGGGCGACGTCGGGGCTCAAGCCGCCCAGTTGCTGACCGCAGCGGCGGCCACCCAGGCCGCCCCGGTGCTGCTGGGGCTGCTGCCCTACGACCCCGCCCGCCCGGCCCAACTGCGGGTGCCCCAGGCCTGGATGCGCACGCAGGCCCCGCAGGACCTGCCGACGGCCCATCTGCCGGCCATCCTGCACAGCC
This sequence comes from Castellaniella sp., assembly GCF_034674885.1. Lineage (GTDB taxonomy): Bacteria > Pseudomonadota > Gammaproteobacteria > Burkholderiales > Burkholderiaceae_B > Castellaniella. The sequence continues at coordinate 55,828 of NZ_JAUCDS010000011.1, read as the reverse complement.
ATGAGCACCCGACCGGCATCCAGTACGAACAGGGCGTGCGCGATGCCCTGAAGCGGTTGAACGACGAGGCGGCGCTGCGCAAGCTGGTCCTGGCCCGCACGCTGCGCCTGGAGCTGGCCCAGGCCGCCGATCTGCCCTGCCTGATCGGCCGGCTGTGGCAACGCAACCCGCACGGCTACACCTATGCCATGCCGCTGGATGCGGACGGCGCCTACTTCGTGGGCGCCAGCCCCGAACTGCTGGTGCGTCGCCAGGGCCGCCGGGTCTACGTCCACCCGCTGGCGGGCACCGCCGCCCGCCACCCGGACGCCGAGACGGACACACGCCTCGGGCAGGCCCTGCTGGACTCGCCCAAGGACCTGCGCGAGCATGCCGTGGTGGTCGAGGCCATCGACGCCGTCCTGCGCCCGCTGTGTCGCACCCTGGACATCCCCGCCCGCCCCAGCCTGACCTCGACAGCACGACTTTGGCACCTGGGCACCCCCATCGTCGGCGAACTGGCCGACCCCGCCACCACCGCTCTGGATCTGGCCATCGCCCTGCATCCCACCCCGGCGGTCTGCGGCCTGCCGACGCAGGATGCCCGCCGGGCCATCGCCGACATCGAACCCTTCGATCGCGGCTACTTCGCCGGCGCCGTGGGCTGGTGCGACACGCGCGGCGACGGCATCTGGTCGGTCGCCATCCGCTGCGCCCAGACAATAGGTCATACCGTGACCCTGTACGCCGGCGCCGGCATCGTCCCCGGCTCGGTGCCCGAACAGGAACGCATCGAGACCGGCAACAAACTGCGCACCATCCTGGACGCGCTGGGACTGGAGTCCGCCCCATGAGCATTCCCGCACTGCCTTCTTACCCCATGCCGGCCGGCCCGGTAGACAACCGCGTGGGCTGGCGGCCCGATGCCCGCCGCGCAGCGCTGCTGATCCACGACATGCAGGATTATTTCCTGGGCAAGTACGACGTCACGCAGGCGCCGATTCCGGCGCTGATCGAAGCTATCTCCCGCCTGCGCGCGCGCTGCGATGCTCTGGACATTCCGGTGTTCTACACCGCGCAGCCTCCCGTGCAGCCAGCCGCCGATCGTGCACTGCTGAACGATTTCTGGGGGCCGGGCCTGACCGCCCCAGGCCAACAGGCCGGCGCGGACATCACGCCCACCCTGCGACCCCGCCCGCAGGACATCATCCTGACGAAATGGCGCTATAGCGCCTTCCAGCGATCCGACTTCCGCCAGCAGCTGGCGGACCTGGGTCGCGACCAGTTGATCATCACGGGCGTCTACGCGCACATCGGCTGCCTGAGCACCGCCCTGGAGGCATTCATGCTGGACGTGCAGCCCTTTCTGGCGCTGGACGCCTGCGCGGATTTCAGCCTGGAAGACCACCGCATGGCCGTTCGCCACGTATCGCGCAACTGCGGCGCCAGCCTGGACACCAACCAGATCCTGGACGCATTGAACGAGGCCACGACATCAACGCCCCCGGAGACCACCGCATGACACAGATTCCAGGCACTCCCGCCTCGTCCACGCTGCACGGCACCCCCTCGACGGCGCCTGGCGACTTCCACAACCGTCACATTCTGGTCACGGGCGCTGCCAGCGGCATCGGCGCGGCCGTCGCCCGACAGCTGCTGGCCCTGGGTGCCCGGGTGTCCGCCGTCGATCTGCAGGCGCAGGGCTTGCAGGCCCTTCATGCGGCAGCCCCCTTGGACGGGCCCCAGGCCACCAGTCCCGCCCACCCCAAGCTATGGACCGCTACCCTGGACGTGCGCGACGCCGCGCAGGTGGAACAGATCACCGCCCAGGCCGAGGCGGCCCTCGGTCCCCTGGACGGCCTGGCCAGCGTGGCAGGCGTGCTGGAGATGGGCGAAGTCGTCGACCTGGATGACGCCCAGTGGGCGCATTGCTTTGACGTCAACGCCACGGGTGTGTTCCACGTCTGCCGTTCGGTGGCCCGGCGGCTGCGCGCTCGTCGCACCGGCGCCATGGTCGTCGTCAGTTCCAACGCCGCCGCTACCCCCCGGGCCGGCATGGCCGCCTATGCTGCATCCAAGGCCGCCGTCACGCAGTTCAGCCGCTGCCTGGGCCTGGAGCTCGCGCCGCACGGCATCCGCGTGAACATCGTCTCGCCGGGATCGACCGACACCGCCATGCAGCAGGCCATGTGGGCCCTGGGCAGTTCCCGCGACACCGTCATCCGCGGCGATGCCGCGCACTGGCGCCTGGGCATCCCGCTGGGCAAGATCGCCACCCCGGACGAAATCGCCGCATCCGTGCTGTTCCTGCTGTCGGATCAGGCCAGCCACATCACCCTGCACGATCTGCGCGTGGACGGCGGCGCCACCCTGGACCAAGGCTGACGCCGCACGACCGGTAGACGCCGAGATGGCGTCAGATAGCCCCAAGAATCTTTTCATGATTCCATCGGGGTTTTCCCTGCAATCAAACGTTCACCGAAAACAAAATTGGTCTATTTTTCACAGAATATGATGTGTCCCCGTTATTTGAAATAAATCGGCATATCAATCATAAATAGGGACGCATCAAATAAAAACCTATTGTCTACAGGGGTTTGGCAGCGTAATTTTCTGATTCCACCGGACGACGGTGGTATTTGCGATTCCGTCTTGCGAGCCCTGCCATGACCCACCCCATTTCCTGTCCCCCCGGCCTGCCGGCCGCCCAGGGTCTCTATCACCCCGAATACGAACACGACGCCTGCGGCGTGGGTTTCGTGGCCCACATCGAAGGCCATAAAAGCCATTCCGTCATCCAGCAGGCGCTGAAGATCCTGGAAAACCTGGATCACCGGGGCGCGGTGGGCGCCGACGAACTGATGGGCGACGGCGCGGGCATCCTGATCCAGATCCCCGATCAGCTGTACCGCGAAGACATGGCCAGCCAGGGCGTCGCCCTGCCCCCGCCAGACGACTACGGCGTGGCCATGGTCTTCCTGCCCAAGGAAACCGCATCGCGCCTGGCCTGCGAGCGCGAACTGGAACGCGCCGTGCGTGACGAAGGCCAGGTCGTGCTGGGCTGGCGCGACGTGCCCATCGACCACGAAATGGAGATGTCGCCCACGGTGCACGCCTGCGAACCCGTGATCCGCCAGCTGTTCATCGGCCGGGGCCCGGATATCATGGTGCCCGACGCGCTGGAACGCAAACTCTACGTCATCCGCAAGACGGCCAGCCACGCCATCCAGCGCATGCAGCTGGCACACGGCCAGGAATATTTCGTACCGTCGATCTCGGTGCGCACCGTCGTCTACAAGGGCCTGCTGCTGGCCAGCCAGGTCGGCGTCTACTACCGCGACCTGACCGATACCCGCGTGGCCTCCGCCCTGGCGATGGTCCACCAGCGCTTTTCCACCAACACCTTCCCCGCCTGGCCGCTGGCCCACCCCTACCGCATGATCGCGCACAACGGCGAGATCAATACGGTCAAGGGCAACTTCAACTGGTTGCGCGCACGCGAAGGCGTGATGACCTCCGCCGTACTGGGCGACGACCTGGCCAAGCTCTACCCCATCGTCTACGAAGGCCAATCGGATACGGCCACGTTCGACAACTGCCTGGAATTGCTGGTCATGTCCGGCTATTCTCTGGCCCACGCTATGATGATCATGATCCCGGAGGCCTGGGAACAGCACGCGGACATGGACGAGTCGCGGCGCGCGTTCTACGAATACCACGCGGCCATGATGGAGCCCTGGGACGGCCCGGCCGCCGTGACCTTCACCGATGGCCGCCAGATCGGCGCCACGCTGGACCGCAACGGCCTGCGCCCGGCCCGCTACCTGATCACCGACGACAAGATGGTGGTCCTGGCCTCCGAGGCCGGCACCCTGCCCATTCCCGAACACCGCATCGTCAAGAAATGGCGCCTGCAGCCCGGCAAGATGCTGCTGATCGACCTGCAGCAGGGCCGCATCATCGAAGACGCCGAAATCAAGGCGCAACTGGCCAACGCCCACCCCTACCCGCAGTGGATCGAACGCCTGCGCATGAAGCTCGACGACCTGCCAGTCCTGAAGGCCGACGACCTGCCCGAACCCTCCGCCAGCCTGCTGGACCGCCAGCAGGCCTTTGGCTGGACCCAGGAAGACATCAAGTTCATCCTGGAACCCATGGCCAGCACCGGCCAGGAAGCCATCGGATCCATGGGCAATGACGCGCCGTTGACCGTCCTGTCGGATCGGCCCAAGCCCTTCTACCACTACTTCCGCCAGATGTTCGCCCAGGTGACGAACCCACCGATCGACTCGATCCGCGAACAGCTGGTGATGTCGCTGGTGTCGTTCATCGGGCCCAAGCCCAATCTGCTGGACATCAACAACGTCAACCCGCCGCTGCGCCTGGAGATCAGCCAGCCCGTGCTGGACCAGGCCGCCATGGCGCAACTGCGCCACATCAGCAGCCAGACCAACGACAAGTTCCGCTGCTGCGAACTGGATATCACCTACCCGGTCGCCTGGGGCCGCGAAGGCATCGAAGCCTGCCTGGCATCCCTGTGCGCCACGGCCGCCGACGCCGTGCGCAGCGGCAACAACATCCTGCTGCTGAGCGACCGCAAGGTCGACGCCGAACGCGTCGCCATCCCTGCGCTGCTGGCCACATCCGCCATCCACCAGCACCTGATCCGTGCCGGCCTGCGCACCAAGACCGGCCTGGTCGTGGAAACCGGGTCCGCCCGCGAGACGCACCACTTCGCGCTGCTGGCGGGCTACGGGGCCGAGGCCATCCACCCCTGGCTGGCCCTGGAGGTCCTCTCGACACTCGACGAGAAAATCCCCCATGCCACGGAAAACTACATCAAGGCCATCGGCAAGGGCCTGAAAAAGGTCATGTCCAAGATGGGCATCTCGACCTATATGTCCTATACCGGCGCGCAGATCTTCGAGGCCGTCGGCCTGCACAGCAGCCTGGTGAAGAAATACTTCACCGGCACGCCCAGCAACATCGAGGGCATCGACATCTTCCAGGTGGCGGAAGAATCCCTGCGCACGCACCAGGCGGCCTTTGGCGCCAGCCCCGTGCTGGCCGACCGCCTGGACGAAGGCGGCGACTACGCGTACCGCATTCGCGGCGAAGAGCACCTGTGGACGCCCGATTCCATCGCCAAACTGCAGCACGCCACCCGCGCCAACAACTATTCCACTTTCAAGGAATACGCCCAGCTCATCAACGACCAGTCGCGCCGCCACATGACACTGCGCGGCCTGTTCGAATTCCGAGTCGACCCGGCACAGGCCATCCCACTGTCCGAAGTCGAATCCGCCAAGGAAATCGTCAAGCGCTTCGCCACCGGCGCCATGTCGCTGGGCTCCATTTCCACCGAGGCCCACACCACGCTGGCCGTGGCCATGAACCGTATCGGCGGCAAATCCAACACGGGCGAAGGCGGCGAGGATGCCCTGCGCTACCGGGCCGAAATGCGTGCCGGCAAGCCCACCGTGCGCAAGGGCGACTCGCTCGCCTCGGTCCTGGGCAAGGACCGGATCGTGGCCGACGTCCCGCTGGCGGCCGGCGACTCGCTGCGCTCGCGCATCAAGCAGGTAGCCTCGGGGCGTTTCGGCGTCACGGCCGAATACCTGTGCAGCGCCGACCAGATCCAGATCAAGATGGCCCAGGGCGCCAAGCCTGGCGAAGGCGGCCAGCTGCCGGGCCACAAGGTCACGGACTATATCGCCCAGTTGCGCTATTCCGTGCCGGGCGTGGGGCTGATCTCGCCCCCGCCGCACCACGACATCTATTCCATCGAGGATCTGGCCCAGCTGATCCACGACCTGAAGAACGTCAATGAACGCGCCTCCATCTCCGTGAAGCTGGTCGCCGAAGTCGGCGTGGGCACGGTTGCCACCGGTGTGGCCAAGGCCAAGGCCGATCACGTGGTGATCGCCGGCCACGACGGCGGCACGGGCGCATCCCCCGTGTCGTCCATCAAGCACGCCGGCATCCCCTGGGAACTGGGCCTGGCGGAAACCCAGCAGACGCTGGTGCTGAACCGTCTGCGCAGCCGCATCCGCGTGCAGGCCGACGGCCAGATGAAGACCGGCCGCGACGTGGCCATCGCCGCCATGCTGGGCGCCGACGAATTCGGCTTCGCCACGGCGCCACTGATCGTCGAAGGCTGCGTGATGATGCGCAAATGCCATCTGAACACCTGCCCGACCGGCGTGGCGACCCAGGATCCGGTGCTGCGCAAGAAATTCAGCGGCAAGCCCGAATACGTCGTGAACTACTTCTTCTTCGTCGCCGAAGAAGTCCGCGAAATCATGGCGCAGCTGGGCATCCGCACCTTTGATGAACTGATCGGCCGCGTGGACCTGCTGGACATGCGCAAAGGCATCACGCACTGGAAGGCCCACGGCCTGGACTTCAGCCGCATCTTCCACCAGGTGCAGACCGATGATCCCGTGCGCCACACCGACGTCCAGGACCACGGCCTGGCCCACGCGCTGGACCACCAGTTGATCGAGCGCAGCAAGGCCGCCCTGGAACGCGGGGAAAAAGTCTCCTTCATCACACCGGTGCGCAACCGCAATCGCACCATCGGCGCCATGCTGTCGGGTGAAGTCGCCCGGCGCTACGGCCACGAAGGCCTGCCCGACGACACCATCCACATCCAGTGCAACGGCGCGGCCGGCCAGAGTTTCGGCGCTTTCCTCGCGCACGGCGTCACTCTGGACCTGGTGGGCGAAGCCAACGACTACGTCGGCAAGGGCCTGTCGGGCGGCCGCCTGATCGTGCGCTCGCCCAATGACTTCCGGGGCTTTGGCCCGGATCACATCATTGCCGGCAACACCGTGCTCTACGGCGCCACAGGCGGCGAGGCCTACTTCAACGGCGTGGCGGGCGAACGCTTTGCCGTGCGCAATTCCGGCGCCGTCGCGGTCGTCGAGGGCACCGGCGATCATGGCTGCGAATACATGACGGGCGGCACCGTCGTCGTCCTGGGGGAAACCGGCCGCAACTTCGCCGCCGGCATGTCCGGGGGCATCGCCTACGTCTGGGACCCGGAACAGGTCTTCGCTCGGCGCTGCAACAGCGATATGGTGCAACTCGAGCCCATGAGCCCCCACGAGACCCAGCGTCAGGCCGGCGACGTCCAGTTCTGGCACCACCAAAGCCGCGACAGCGAACGCGAAACCGACGAGACCATCGTGCGCCGTCTGGTGGAAAACCATTTCCGCCATACGGGCAGCTTCCGCGCCCGGGAAATCCTGGACGACTGGAACCAGGCCCGCCGCGCCTTCGTCAAAGTCACTCCGACCGAATACCACCGCGCCCTGGGCGAACTGTGGCAAGCCGCCCAAGCCCGCGAACTGGCCGCCTGAAGGAATTACCGCATCATGGGAAAAATCACTGGTTTCATGGAATTCGACCGGATCAAGCCGGCCTACGAGGCGCCTGAAAGCCGCCTGCGTCACTGGAAGGAATTCGTCTCGCCACTGACGAACGAGGAAGCCCGCATCCAGGGCGCCCGCTGCATGGACTGCGGCGTGCCGTTCTGCACTCACGCCTGCCCGGTCAACAACATCATCCCCGACTGGAACGACCTGGTCTACAAACAGGACTGGAAGCGCGCCCTGGACACCCTGCTGTCCACCAACAATTTCCCGGAGTTCACGGGCCGCATCTGCCCCGCGCCCTGCGAGGCCGCCTGCACCCTGAATCTGAACGATACGGCGGTGGGCATCAAATCGATCGAGCACACCATCATCGAACGCGGCTGGCAGGAAGGCTGGGTCATCCCCCAGCCCCCCGCTCGCAAAACCGGCAAGAAAGTCGCCGTCGTCGGGTCAGGGCCCTCAGGCCTGGCCTGTGCCCAGCAACTGGCCCGCGCCGGCCACAGCGTCTCGGTCTATGAGAAAAGCAACCGCATCGGCGGCCTGCTGCGCTATGGCATCCCCGATTTCAAGCTGGAAAAGACCCACATCGACCGGCGCCTGGCGCAAATGGAAGCCGAAGGCGTGGAGTTCTTCCCGTCTACCTACGTCGGCCGCGCCGAGGACGCTGACGACGGCCTGACCGTCGTCACGCCCGACGAACTGCTGGCCCGCCATGATGCCGTCGTGCTGGCGGGCGGCAGCGAGCAGCCGCGCGATCTGCCCGTGCCGGGGCGCGAACTGCGCGGCGTGCATTTCGCCATGGACTTCCTGCGCCAGCAGAACAAAATCAACCACGGCGACCGCATCGCCAAGCCCATCAACGCCAAAGGCAAGCACGTGATCGTCATCGGGGGTGGCGACACCGGTTCGGACTGCGTGGGCACCAGCAACCGCCAGGGCGCGGCCTCGGTCACCCAGTTCGAACTGATGTTCCGCCCGCCGGAAGAAGAAGACAAGATGCTCACCTGGCCGTACTGGCCGATCAAACTGCGCACGTCTTCGTCCCACGAGGAAGGTTGCCAGCGCGATTGGGCCGTCGGCACGCAGGCCTTCGAGGGCAAGGGCGGCAAGGTCGAAAAGCTGGTGGCGACGCGCCTGGAATGGCTGAAAGACAAGGCGACCGGGCAGATGAAGATGCGCGAGGTCAAGGATTCGCGCTTCGAAATGCAGGCCGACCTGGTGCTGCTGGCCATGGGCTTCGTCGCGCCGGTGCGCGCGGTGCTGGACGCTTTCGGTGTCGAGACCAATGGTCGCGGCAACGCGCAGGCCAACACCGACGACTACTGCAGCTCGCGCACCAAGGTCTTTGCCGCTGGCGACATGCGGCGCGGCCAGTCGCTGGTGGTCTGGGCCATCCGCGAAGGCCGCCAATGCGCGCGATCGGTGGACGAATACCTGATGGGCTCGTCGCAACTGCCCCGCTGAAGCAGCCGGACAGTCGCGCGGCCGGCCGATCAGTGCTGAGGGATGCTGACGTTCTTCCAGCCGGGATGGTCGAAGTACTCGCCGTAACGGTTCAGCGCCTGCGCCAACTGCACCACGCCCGACGCGCGCGATTGCCCCGCCTGCTTGCCGCTCACCGTCTCGGTGCCGCCGATCATGTCGGCCAGGATGACGTGCAAGGCCGCATCCGCATCGGGGGCCAGCTTGCAGTGTTCGACGATATAGGCGAATTCCTGACCGGCCTGAGTGCTCAGGGCATCATATTGCGCATCGCTCAACGTGCCGGCATGAGCTGCCGGCAGCGCCGCAACGACGGCCTGCTCCAGCTTGCCCATGGCCAGGCGCAAGGGCGCATCGGTCTCCCACTTCTGGCCATGATTCAGCGTCAAGGGAGCTGCGGAAGCTGCATCATGCTGATGGGCGTCGGCAGCGAAGGCGGGCCCGCCCGCCAGAGTCAGGGGCGCGGCCAGCGCCAGGGCCAGGGCAAGCTGAGAAAAATGCGTTTTCATGAGTCGATTCCTTTCTGAATGGATGGAAATGTCGATCTGACATATCCATCAACGCGCCAACCCGCAGAAAGTTCCCTCCAGCCTGCTTTGCGTGTGATCCGCACGAGGCGCTAACGATGCAGGTGTTCGACTTCGGAGACCTGCTCGCCATATTCGCGCATCAGCAAGGCCCTGAGCGCTGACTGCTGATCGGCAGTCAGCACCTCGCGCTCGGCCAGCAACTGGACGATGACACGTTTCTGCTGCCCGCTCTGCAGGGCTGCGATCTGCGTCTGCAGGTCGGTCAGCTTCTGCTCGTCGGGCTGCGCCGCGAAAATCGCATCCAACAGCGTCTGGCGCAGCGCACGGATATTCACCCAATTGGCCGAAAGATCCTGCAGGAACGGTGTCTCCAATGCGTTCCAGGCCGCTCGTTGATCCGCATCCAGCCCCAGGCGGTCCGCCAGGGCTGCAGGTGGCGCATTCTGCGCATTCCGGGGGGCGGCTCCGTACCGATAGGCGGCCATGCCGATAAAGCCCACATTCAAGGCCAGGGACAGGATGCACAGCGTTTTCAGCGTTCTGGAGGTCATGACCGATCCTTCGGAGTTCCACAAAGTTCAGCGGCCGCACACAGGCCGCCCGGCGGCACCGGATTGAAAAGATCCAGCCGCAGGTCCACTGCCACCGGTCTTTGGGGTGTTACAGGCTCCCAGGACAGATCGGCCAGGCCGACCCCCACAAGCAGCGACGCCGCAGCGGTCAGGCCAACCGGCATCCAGGTATTCCAGCACCGCGCGATCCATGCCCATGCGCGGCGCCGGACCGATGGGCGCGCCGCGTACCGGCGGGAAAAATCCTGCTCCAACACGGGATCCGGCAGGGCCTGCAGTTCCGACGACAAGGCACGCAGATCGGACAGCTCCGCTGCGCAGATCGGGCAGGTCCGGACGTGCGCCGCAATCAGCGTGCGACGCGGCCCGGTCCATTCGGAATCCAGGAAGGCGGACAGCAGGACGGTTCTAGGACAAGGCATGTGCTTCTTCCTTCAGGGGTGGCGCAAGGCGGTCAGCAGAGCCGCCCTCGCGCGAGCGAGGCGGGACCTCACGGTTCCCGGGTTCAGTTCCAGAGTCCGGGCGATATCCTCATAGGACATCTCCTCGATCTCCCGCAGCAGCAGGATTTCACGGTGCGCCGTCGGCAGCGCCGCCAGCGCCGCCTCCAGCTGCAGGACCCGCTGCCGGGTTTCCAGGCGCTCTTCGGGGCCCGGCGCCGAGTCCGGCGTCTCCAGGCCCTCGTCCAGCGGCTGAAATGTCACGCGCTTGGCCCTGCGCAGATGGTCCAGCGCAAGGTTGTGCGCGATGCGAAACAGCCAGGTCCGGAACCGGGCCTCCGGCCGCCAGGACGGCAGTGCCTGGAACGCGCGCATGAATGCATCCTGCGTCAGTTCGCGCGCCGTCTCGGGAATTCCGGTCATCCGCGTCAGATAGCGGTGCATGGCCCCCTGATGCCGCTTCACCAGCCACGAAAAGGCATGCCGATCCCCTGCGCCGGCGCGCAGCGCATATCGGGTATCGTCAGGGTCGGTGTCCATACTCACACACACTTCAACGCACGGCGCCGGAAAAAGTTCCCTGAAGAGTTCAGGCCGTCGCGACTGCTGCACCTAGGATCTCAGAAAATGGCATAGCAGGTACAATTCTTCTCACAGAAAAGAAGAAGCCAGATCCATCCCCATGACCACGCCCCCCGACCCTCTCGTGACCTTCGCCGGCGTTTCGCTGGGCTACGGCGAATTCACGGTGCTGCGCGACATCGACCTGCAGGTCATGCCGGGGCAGGTCGTGGCCATGATGGGCGGATCCGGGTCGGGCAAAACCACGCTGCTGCGAGCCGTCACGGGCCAATTGCCTGCCCAGGCGGGCGCCATCACCGTATTCGGTCGCCGCATGGACGAACTGCGCGGCGAGTCGCTGCGCGAAGCCCGCCAGCGCATGGGCGTGCTGTTCCAGGGTGGCGCCCTGTTCACTGACCTGGACGTCTTCGAAAACGTCGCTTTCCCCCTGCGCGAGCACACCTGCATTTCCGAACAGCAGATCCTCGAAAAGGTGCTCGACAAACTACAGGCCGTCGGCCTGCGAAACGCCGCGCATCTGCGCATTTCAGAGATCTCCGGCGGCATGGCGCGGCGCGTGGCGCTGGCCCGCGCCGTGGTGCTGGAACCCGAACTGATCCTGTACGACGAGCCTTTCGCCGGCCTGGACCCGATTTCCCTGGGCATCACCGCGCAGCTGATCCGCGACATGACCGACAAACTGGGCTGCGCCTCCATCCTGATCACCCACGACGTAGCGGAATCCTTCGCCATCGTGGACCAGGTCTACCTGATCGGCCAGGGGCGACTGATGGCCCAGGGCACGCCGGCCGAACTCTCGGACGCCCAGGACGACTACCTGCAGCAATTCCTGCAAGGCCGCCCGGACGGCCCGATCGGTTTCCACTATCCGCTGACCCCCGCCTTCGAGCGCTGGCTGGCAGCCCGCCGGGGAACGGCATGAACGCATTGTCACGCCGCATCGCCGCGCTGGGCCACGGCTTTGTCTCCATGCTGACGGGCCTGGGCGCCTTCGCCCGCCTGTTCCTGGCCATCCTGGCCCGCAGCAGCATCCTGTGGCGCCGCCCCAGGCTGACGAGCCAGCAGGTGCACTTCATCGGTAACCATTCCCTGCTGATCATCGGGGTCTCGGGCCTGTTCGTGGGCTTTGTCCTGGGGCTGCAGGGCTACTACACCCTGAACCGCTACGGCTCGGAAGAAGCCCTGGGCCTGCTGGTAGCGCTGTCGCTCACCCGCGAACTGGGGCCGGTCGTGACCGCGCTGCTGTTCGCCGGCCGCGCAGGCACCTCGCTCACTGCCGAGATCGGCCTGATGAAAGCCGGCGAACAGCTTTCCGCCATGGAAGTGATGGCCGTCGACCCCATCCGCCGCGTGCTCACGCCGCGCTTCTGGGGCGGTGTCATTGCCATGCCGGTGCTGGCGGCCGTCTTTTCCATGGTCGGCATCCTGGGCGGCTGGTTCGTCGGGGTAGTGCTGATCGGCATCGACCCGGGCGCCTTCTGGTCGCAAATGCAAGGCGGCGTGGACGTCGTCAACGACGTGCTCAACGGAGTCATCAAAAGCCTGGTGTTCGGCGTCGTGGTCACGCTGATCGCCCTGCACCAGGGCTGGACTGCCCTGCCCACCCCCGAAGGGGTGTCCCGCGCAACGACGCGCACAGTCGTCAGCGGCGCCCTGGCCGTGCTGGGACTGGATTTCCTGCTGACGGCGCTGATGTTTGCGCACTGAGGATCATTTCATGACACGCGAAAAAACCGATTTCTGGGTAGGACTGTTCATTCTGCTGGGCCTGATCGCCCTGGTTTTTCTGGCCCTGCGAGCCGGCAACATGAGCTCATTCTCCTTCGCCCCGACCTACCGGGTGCAGGCCCACTTCGATAACATCGGCGGCCTGAAGGTCCGCGCACCCGTGAAAAGCAGCGGGGTCGTCGTCGGGCGCGTGGCGTCCATCGGCTTCGACAACCAGCGATTCCAGGCCACGGTGGCCGTGGACCTGGAACAGCAGTACCAATTCCCGACCGACACGTCGGCCTCCATCCTGACCTCCGGTCTGCTGGGCGAGCAATACATCGGCCTGACCCCGGGCGGCGAGGACAAGAGCCTGGCCAACGGCGGCACCATCGAATTCACCCAGTCGGCCGTCGTGCTGGAAGACCTGATCAGCAAGTTCCTGTACAACTCCGCCGAAAAAGAAGGCTCGGCGGCAGCGCCGCCCGCAGCGCCCGCGGCCAGCGCCTCTCACTGACATCCCGAACGGGCAGGTTACAATGCGCAGCAAATACGGCCTGGCCGCCTGCCCCCACCCGCCCCCGAGTCCCATGACCACGACCGCCCACCCGCATCCTTCCTGTTCCCATCGCAACCGCATGACACGCACCGTCCTGGCGCTGGCGACCATGGCGCTGATGGCGGGCTGCGCCCAGGTGCCCCAGCCCTCGGCCAACGATCCCTGGGAATCGTACAACCGTGGAATGTACGCCTTCAACGACACGGTGGATCGCGCGGTACTCAAGCCCATCGCCACCGGTTACGAGACCGTCACGCCCCGCCCGGTGCGCACCTGCATCCACAACGTCTTCAGCAACCTCAGCGACGTCTGGTCAGGCATCAACAGCCTGCTGCAGGGGCGCGGCCGCGACTTCGTCGATACCTTCGGGCGCATACTGTTCAACACCACGGCCGGCCTGGGCGGCTGCATCGACGTCGCCTCGATGCACGGCGCCCGCAAGATCCCCAACGACTTCGGCATGACGCTGGGCGTCTGGGGTTTCGGCCAGGGGCCATACTTCGTCCTGCCCTTCATGGGCCCCAGCACGGTGCGCGACGGGGTCGGCACAGCCGTCGCCCTGACGGTGCCCTCGTCGCCGGCCGCCGCCGTCTTCACCATCGACAACGTGCCGGTCCGCAATTCCATCCTGGGCCTGTACATCGTCGACACCCGTGCCAATCTGCTGGACGCCGACCGCCTGGTGGACCAGATCGCCCTGGACAAATACAGTTTCATCCGCGACGCCTATTTGCAGCGCCGCAAGGCTATGCTGGATAGCCGGACGCAAGGCGAACGCGCCAGCACCGAAGACGCGCTGGACCAGGCTTCGCCCTCGAACACGTCCGACACGCTGCCGGTCTACGAGGATCCGGACGACCCGGCCACTCACTGAACAACACCGGATCGTGGAGCCCCAGAATGACGAAGCCCTTTTCCCTGTCGAATCTGCATCGCGCCGCCCAGGCCCTTTTGCTGGGCGCCATCCTGGCGCTGGGCGCCCTGCCCGCCGCCCAGGCTGAACACGCCGTCGACCCCAAGGCCGCACCGGATGTGTTCCTGGACGCAGTGGCCAACAACATGCTGGAAGCCGTCAAGGCCGACCCGCTGGCCCTGAAGGGCGACGTCAGCCACATCACGGTCCTGGTGCGCAAATACGCCCTGCCGTACGTGGACATGGACAAGACCACGCGTCTGGCTGCCGGCCGCTACTGGCGCCAGGCGTCGGCCCAGCAACAGACCGATCTGGTGCAGGCCTTCACAGGCACGCTGATCCGCACCTACAGCGGCGCCTTCACGCGCGTGACGCCGGCTACGACCATCACGCTGCTGCCCTTCCGAGGCGACACAAAGGCCGGCGATGCCGTGGTACGCACATCGGTCTCGCAGCCCAACAGCTCGCCCATTGGGGTGGATTACCGGCTGGAACAGACCGATGCGGGCTGGAAGGTCTACGACCTGAACGTGGAAGGCATCTGGCTGATTCAGAACTACCGCAACCAGTTCGCGCAGGAAATCGGCCGTAGCGGCATCGATGGGCTGATCAAGGCCCTGAACGCAAAAAGCGGGCAGTAGTCCGGGCTTACACGCCTGCTGCCGGTTCACCGCTTATAATGCCCAATGGCGCCCATTTTGGGGCGCCATTGTCTGCTCATGCCCGCTCTAGACCTGCAACACGTCTCCAAAATCTATGCTCCGGCCCAGCGATCCCTGCGTGATCGGCTGGCAGGCCGTCCCGCACCCGCCGGATTCCAGGCGCTGCACGACGTCAGCCTGACCATCGAACACGGCGAATTCTTCGGCCTGCTGGGGCCCAACGGCGCCGGCAAGACCACGCTGATTTCGGTGCTGGCCGGCCTGGCGCATGCCACCTCGGGCAGCGCCCGGGTCTGCGGCCACGACGTCGTCGACGATTTTCGCCGTGCCCGTCAATCACTGGGGGTCGTCCCCCAGGAAATCGTCTACGACCCCTTCTTCACCGTGCGTGAAACACTGCGCCTGCAATCCGGCTATTTCGGCCTGCGCAACAACGACGATTGGATCGACGAGATCCTGGACAACCTGGGCCTGCTGGACAAGGCCGACGTCAACATGCGGGCCCTGTCGGGCGGCATGAAGCGCCGTGTGCTGGTGGCCCAGGCCCTGGTGCACCGTCCGCCCGTCATCATTCTGGACGAACCCACAGCTGGCGTGGACGTGGACTTGCGCCGCACCCTGTGGGACTTCATCACGCGCCTGAACCAGGCGGGCCACACCATCCTGTTGACCACGCACTACCTGGAAGAAGCCGAATCCCTGTGCGGGCGCGTGGCCATGCTGAAATCCGGCCACGTCGTGGCCCTGGACACCACCCAGGCCCTGATGGCCCGCTTCGGCGGGGCCGACCTCGAGGACGCCTTCGTCCACATCATGCACGACGATTCCCTGCTGGAGGCCGAACTGTGATCCGACCCGTGGCACAGACCCGCCCCGCCATGGGTTCGGGCTTCCCGACCCTGCTGCACAAAGAACTGATGCGCTTCTGGAAGGTCGGCCTGCAGACCATCGCCGCCCCGGTGGTGACGGCGCTGCTGTACCTGCTGATCTTCTCCCACGTGCTGGAAGACCGCGTGCAGGTCTACGGCAGCCTGTCCTATACCGCCTTCCTGATCCCCGGCCTGATCATGATGAGCATGCTGCAAAACAGCTTCGCCAACCCCTCGTCGTCGCTGATCCAGAGCCGCATCACCGGCAACCTGATCTTCGTGCTGCTGCCGCCCTTCTCGCACCGCCAGATCTTCGTCGCCTATCTGCTGGCCGCCGTCATGCGCGGCCTGGCCGTAGGTATCTGCATCTGGGCCATGGCGCTGTTCTTCGTCCGCCTGCCGGTCACCGAACCCATCTGGCTGCTGGCCTTCGCCATTCTGTCCTGCTGGATCCTGGGCACGCTGGGCCTGATCGCCGGCCTGTGGTCGGAAAAATTCGACCAGTTGGCCGCCTTCCAGAACTTCCTGATCGTGCCCGCGACCTTTCTGTCGGGCGTGTTCTATTCCATCCACAGCCTGCCTCCCTTCTGGCAGGCCGTGTCGGGCTGGAACCCGGTGTTCTACATGATCGACGGGTTCCGCTACGGCTTTTTCGCCGTCTCCGACGTTTCCCCCTGGCACGGATTGGCCGTAGTGCTGACCGTCGCCGTCGTTCTCAGCCTTTTCGCCCTGCGCCTGCTGGCGCGCGGCTACAAACTACGGAGCTAAGCCCATGCAGCCGACCCCCGACCACGTCCGCCAGTACATCGCCGAGCACCTCGACTGCGAACACCTGGAAGTCTATGGCGACGGTGCCCACTTCGAGGCCCTGATCGTCAGCAAGGCCTTTGAAGGCCAGAACACCCTGGCGCGCCACCGCACGGTCTACCAGGCGCTGGGCGATCGCATGCGGGCTGAAATCCACGCCCTGTCGATGCGCAACCTGACCCCGGCAGAATACGCCGCCACCCAGGACGACAATGGATAAACTCCAGATCCAGGGCGGACGCCCGCTGCACGGCGAAGTCACCATTTCGGGGGCGAAGAACGCCGCGCTGCCCATCCTGTGCGCCGCGCTGCTGACCGACGAACCGCTGGTGCTGGGCAACATCCCGGCGTTGCGCGACATCGGCACCACCCTGACGCTGCTGGAACGCATGGGTGTGCGCACCCACCGCCCCGGCACCGAACAAGTCACGCTGCAGGCCGACCAGATCCACAGCCAGGAAGCCCCCTACGAATTGGTCAAGACCATGCGGGCTTCCATCCTGGTGCTGGGGCCGCTGCTGGCGCGCTTCGGCCGCGCACGGGTCAGCCTGCCGGGCGGCTGCGCCATCGGCCAGCGCCCCGTGGACCAGCACATCAAGGGCCTGGCGGCCATGGGCGCCCAGATCCGCATCGAACACGGTTTCGTCGTCGCCGAGGCCACCCGCCTGCGCGGCGCCAGCATCCTGACCGACATGGTCACCGTCACGGGCACGGAAAACCTGCTGATGGCCGCCACCCTGGCCGAAGGCCGCACCGTGCTGGAAAACGCCGCCTGCGAACCCGAAGTCGTGGACCTGGCCCGCGTGCTGATCGCCATGGGCGCCCACATCGAAGGCCACGGCACCGACCGCATCGTCATCGAAGGCGTCGAGCGCCTGCATGGCGCGCACCACCAAGTAGTGCCAGACCGCATCGAGGCTGGCACCTTCCTGTGCGCCGTCGCGGCCACGGGCGGCGACATCACCCTGCGCCGCGCGGCCCCCGACACTCTGGGCGCCGTGCTGGACAAACTGCGCGACACCGGCCTGGAAATCACCACCGGCCCGGACTGGATACGCGCCCGCATGACCGGCCGTCCGCGCGCCACGGGTTTTCGCACCAGCGAATATCCGGGGTTCCCGACCGACATGCAGGCCCAGCTGATGGCCTTGAACACACTGGCCGAAGGCACCGCAGTGATCACGGAGAACATCTTCGAGAACCGCTACATGCACGTGCAGGAACTCTGCCGCATGGGCGCGGACATCGAAATCGACGGCCACACCGCCATCGTCAAGGGCCACCCGGAACTGCTGGGCGCCACCGTCATGGCCACCGACCTGCGCGCATCCGCCAGCCTGGTCATCGCCGGCCTGGCGGCCCAGGGCCAGACCACGGTCGAACGCATCTACCACCTGGACCGGGGCTACGAACGCATGGAACACAAACTCCAGGCGCTCGGCGCGGACATCCAACGCATTCAATAGGCATACCGCAATGGCACAAGCCCCGCTGACCCTGGCCCTGTCCAAAGGCCGCATCTTCGAAGAAACCCTGCCGCTGCTGGCGGCGGCCGGCGTGGGCGTGCCGGAAAATCCAGAAACCTCGCGCAAACTCATCCTGCCGACAGATTCCGACAACCTGCGCATCATCATCGTGCGGGCCTCCGACGTGCCCACCTACGTGCAATACGGGGCGGCGGATTTCGGCATCGCCGGAAAAGACGTGCTGCACGAACACATGGCCCAGCACCCCGGCGGCCTGTACCAGCCCATCGACCTGAACATCGCCCGCTGCCGCCTGTGCGTCGCCGCCCCGGAAGGCTTCGACTACCAGACGGCCGTACGCCAGGGTTCGCGGCTGCGCATCGCCACCAAATACGTGCGCGCAGCCCGCGAGCACTTCGCCGCCAAGGGCGTGCACGTGGACATCATCAAGCTCTACGGCTCGATGGAACTGGCCCCGCTGGTCGGGCTGGCCGACGCCATCGTCGACCTGGTGTCTTCGGGCGGCACGCTGCGCGCCAACCGCCTGGTCGAAGTCGAGGAAATCCGCCAGATCTCGTCGCGCCTGATCGTCAACCAGGCGGCCCTGAAAATGCACGGCCCGCGCCTGCAGCCCTTCCTGGACGCCTTCGCCCAGGCGTCCACGCAGATGGCCTGAAGTAAGATAGGTCTTTACCCCATTGTTGCCGCCATGTCCCTGATCAACCGCCTGGATGCCCGCGCCGCCGATTTTGATGCGGCCCTGACCCGCCTGCTGGCCTACGACGCCTCGCAGGACGAAACCATCGAAGCCACGGTGCGCGACATCCTGCATGACGTGCAGACACGCGGCGATGCGGCGGTGCTCGACTACACGGCCCGCTTCGACCACGTTCAGGCCGACCAACTGCCAGCACTCGAGATCCCTCGCGCAGACTGGCAGGCTGCGCTCGACGCCCTGCCGGCGGACCAACGCAGCGCACTGGAAGCCGCCGCCGACCGCGTGCGCCGCTACCACGAACGCCAACGCGCCGAAACCTGGACCTACACCGAACCTGACGGCACGATGCTGGGCCAGCAGATCACACCTCTGGACCGCGTGGGCCTGTACGTCCCCGGCGGCAAGGCCGCATACCCCTCATCGGTGCTGATGAACGCCATCCCGGCCAAGGTCGCAGGCGTCCCCGAACTGATCATGGTCACGCCCACCCCGGGGGGCGTGCGCAACCCGATGGTGCTGGCCGCCGCCGCACTGGGTGGCGTCGACCGAATGTTCGCCATCGGCGGGGCCCAGGCCGTCGGCGCGCTGGCCTACGGCACGCAGACCCTGGCCGCCGTGGACAAGATCGTCGGCCCGGGCAACGCCTATGTGGCAGCCGCCAAACGCCGCGTCTTCGGTACCGTCGGCATCGACATGATCGCCGGGCCGTCCGAAATCCTGATCGTGGCCGATGGCAGCACCCCCGCCGACTGGCTGGCCATCGACCTGTTCTCCCAGGCCGAACACGACGAGCTCGCCCAAGCCATCCTGCTGTGCCCGGATGCCGCCTACCTGGACGCCGTCCACGCCGCCATCGAACGCCTGCTGCCCGAACAGCCCCGCGCCGATATCCTGCGCGTCAGCCTGTCCCGGCGCGGGGCCCTGATCCAGACGGCCGACCTGGGCCAGGCCTGCGCCATCGTCAACCGCATCGCACCGGAACACCTGGAACTCTCCACCCGTGACCCGCAGGCCCTGCTGCCGCAGATCCGCCACGCTGGCGCGATCTTCCTGGGCGCCTACAGTTCCGAATCCCTGGGCGATTACTGCGCCGGACCCAACCACGTCCTGCCCACCGCCCGCACCGCCCGGTTTTCCTCGCCCCTGGGCGTGTATGATTTTCAGAAACGCAGCAGCCTGATCCAGGTTTCGGCTGCCGGTGCCCAGACGCTGGGCCGCATTGCCGCCACGCTGGCGACCGGCGAGGGGCTGCACGCCCACGCCGCCAGCGCCACGCTGCGTCTGAATACGCCGGCCTGAGGCCGCCGCCAGCCCCATCAGGACTTTGCCCCCGCCATGCGCACCGCCACCATCGAACGCAACACCCAGGAAACCCGCATCCGAGTCGCCCTTAATCTGGACGGCACGGGCACCCGTACATTGAATACCGGCGTGCCGTTCCTGGACCACATGCTGGACCAGATCGCCCGCCACGGCCTGTTCGACCTGGACATCCATTGCGACGGCGACACCCACATCGACGACCACCATAGCGTCGAGGACGTCGGCATCACCCTGGGCCAGGCCTTCGCCGCCGCAGTCGGCAACAAAGCCGGCCTGCGCCGCTACGGCCACGCCTACGTACCACTGGACGAGGCGCTGTCGCGCGTGGTGGTGGACCTGTCCGGGCGCCCGGGCCTGTTCTACCACGTGGATTACGCCCGCGCTCGCATCGGCAGCTTCGACGTCGACCTGGCCCGTGAATTTTTCCAGGGTTTCGTGAACCACGCACTGGCCACCGTGCACATCGACAACCTGCGCGGAGAAAATGCCCACCACCAGTGCGAGACCATCTTCAAGGCATTCGGCCGAGCCCTGCGCGCGGCCACGGAAGTCGACCCTCGCGCCGGTGGCACGATCCCCTCGACCAAGGGCGCGCTCTGATCCCGCCAGGTCCGTTCGACTGTTCGGACCGCACCCTACCCAGGACACCCGCATCGTGACACGCATCGCCATCGTCGATTACGGCATGGGCAACTTCCACTCGGTAGCCCGCGCCTTGCAGGCAGCCGCCCCGGACCACGATATCCGCATCGCCCGTCAGGCCGCCGACATCCAGGCCGCCGACCGCATCGTCTTCCCCGGCCAGGGGGCCATGCCGGACTGCATGCGCACGCTGGATACCTCGGGCCTGCGCGATGCCGTGCTGCGGGCTGCCCGCGACAAGCCGCTGCTGGGCGTCTGCGTGGGCGAGCAGATGCTGTTCGACGGTAGCGACGAGGGCGACACCCCCGGCCTGGGCCTGTTCCCTGGCCGGGTACGGCGCTTCCAGGGGACAGCCTTCGAGCAACCGTCCGCCGATCACGATGCAGGCCGACTGAAAATCCCCCACATGGGCTGGAACGCCGTGACGCAAACCCGGTCCCACCCGATCTGGGATGGCGTCGCCCAGGACACGCCGTTCTACTTCGTGCACAGCTACTACGCCCAGCCGGACGACGCGGACCTGACGGTCGCCACCAGCCTCTACGGACAGCCGTTTTGCTGCGCCGTTGCAGCCGACAATATTTTTGCCGTACAGTTTCACCCAGAAAAGAGCGCAGCGCCCGGCCTGCAGATCTACCAGAACTTCAGCCGCTGGCAGCCCTGATTTCCACCTTCGGTGTTTACCATCCCTTCTGCACTGACACGACGACCATGCTTCTGATCCCCGCCATCGACCTCAAAGACGGGCACTGCGTGCGCCTGCGCCAGGGCGACCTGGCTGACGCCACCGTCTTTTCCGAAGATCCCGCCGCCATGGCGACCCAGTGGGCCGACCTGGGCGCCCGCCGCCTGCACCTGGTGGACCTGAACGGCGCCATCGCCGGCAAGCCGCGCAACCGCGCCGCCATCCAGGCCATCGTGGACGCCACCGACGAAGACCTTCCCATCCAGATCGGCGGCGGCATCCGCGACCTGGACACGGTCGAATACTATCTGGACAACGGCATTTCCTACGTGATCATCGGCACAGCGGCCGTGAAGGACCCCGGCTTTCTCAGCGATGCCTGCTCGGCCTTTCCCGGCCACATCATCGTCGGCCTGGATGCCCGCGACGGCAAGGTCGCTACCGACGGCTGGTCCAAACTGACCCGCCACGATGTCGCGGACCTCGCCCGGAAATTCGAAGACTACGGCTGCGAATCCATCATCTACACCGATATCGGCCGCGACGGCATGCTCAGCGGCGTCAACGTCGAGGCCACCGTGCGCCTGGCGCAGCAGGTCCGCATCCCTGTCATCGCCTCTGGTGGCGTGGCATCCCTGGACGACATCCGCGCGCTGTGCGCCGTGGCCGATCAGGGCATCGACGGCGCCATCCTGGGGCGCAGCATCTACGAAGGCACGCTGGACTTCGCCGACGCCCAGGCCCTGGCCGACACGCTGTGCGGCACCGAGGACGATGCCGCTGCCGGGCAGCCCTCATGACGGGCTCATCCGACCTACGTAACGCCGCCACGCCCCATTCCTCAGTCCCGGCATCCGGCGACTCGGGCCTGTGCTGCCGCATCATCCCCTGCCTGGACGTCAACGCAGGCAGGGTGGTCAAAGGCGTCAATTTCGTCAACCTGACCGACGCCGGCGACCCGGTGGAGATCGCCCGCCGCTACGACGAGCAGGGCGCCGACGAACTGACCTTCCTGGACATCACGGCCACATCCGACGACCGCGACCTGATCCTGCCCATCATCGAATCGGTGGCCCGCCAGGTCTTCATCCCGCTGACCGTCGGCGGCGGCGTGCGCCAGGTGTCCGACATCCAGCGCCTGCTGGACGCCGGCGCCGACAAGGTCTCGATCAACAGCGCAGCGGTCGCACGCCCCGAACTGGTCGCCGAGGCCGCTGCCCACCACGGCTCCCAATGCATCGTGGTGGCCCTGGACGCGCGCCGTGTCTCGGCCACCGGCGAGCCCCCGCGTTGGGAAATTTTCACTCATGGCGGGCGCAAAGGCACCGGTCTGGACGCCGTGCAATGGGCACGCCGCATGGCCGATCTGGGTGCGGGTGAACTGCTGCTGACCAGCATGGACCGCGATGGCACCAAGTCCGGCTTCGACCTGGAATTGACCCGCGCCGTCTCTGATGCGGTGCCCGTGCCCGTCATCGCCTCGGGCGGCGTGGGCAATCTGCAGCACCTGGCCGACGGCGTCACCCAGGGCCACGCCAGCGCCGTGCTGGCGGCCAGCATCTTCCACTTCGGCCAGCATACCCTGGCCGAGGCCAAGGACTTCCTGGCTGCCCAGGGCATCCGGGTGCGGCGATGACACAGACCACGACTCCCGCCTGGCTGGCCGAACTGCGCTTCGACGCTCAGGGCCTGATTCCCGCCATCGCCCAGGATGCCGATACCGGCACCGTCCTGATGATGGCCTGGATGAATGCCGAGGCCGTCCAGGAAACCGCGCTCACCGGCCGCGCCGTGTATTTCTCGCGGTCCCGCCAGCGCCTGTGGCGCAAGGGCGAGGAATCCGGTCATATCCAGCAGGTCCACGATATCCGCCTGGACTGCGACGGCGACGTACTGCTGTTGAAAGTCACCCAGGTGGGAGGCATCGCCTGCCATACGGGGCGCGAACGTTGCTTCTTCCGCAGCCTGGACACGCGGGATGCCCAACCCGCCTGGGTGGTGCAGGACCCGGTCCTGAAAGACCCGGATACCATCTACCACACCCCGCACGCCTAGCGCGTTTCCGGCTGGCGCCCGGCGCCGGCCCGTCCTATTTCATTGCTGCCATGAGCTCTCTCGACACGTCTTCCGCCTCCAACACCGACACCCTGGCCCGGCTGGCTGACACGCTGGCCACCCGTCGCCCGGATCGAGGCGGCAACCCGCAGACTTCCTACACCGCCAAGCTGCTGTCACGGGGCCCGGACGCCTTCCTGAAGAAGATCGGCGAAGAAGCCACCGAACTGGTGATGGCCGCCAAGGACGGCCGCCCGGACCGCATCATTGCTGAAACCGCCGACCTCTGGTTTCACTGCCTGGTGGCGCTGACGCACTTCAACCTGCGCCCCGAAGACGTGCTGGCCGAACTCGCTCGCCGCGAGGGCCTGTCCGGCCTGGAAGAAAAGGCCTCGCGCCCAAAGGACTGAGACCGGCCACAGCCCCGGGACCAGGCCCGATCTAGGGGCATACCCTCAGCCACCGGCGTTCACCCGGCCGATCAGCACAATGCCAGGAAAATTGTGGCAACATACGAGGTTGAGTGGATCGATGTCCGGTCCTGTCTTGTAGAATTCCATGAGCCACGATTGCCTGTTCTGTAAAATCGCGCGGCACGAGATCCCCGCCCGCATCGTGCACGAAGACGACGAATTTCTTGCCTTCCATGACATCAATCCGGCCGCGCCGGTGCACCTGCTGTTGATCCCCAAACATCACGTCGCCTCGCTGGCCGATACCGGATCCCAGGACGCTGCCTGGCTGGCTCGCATGTTGCAGCTCGTGCCCAGGCTCGCTGCCGAAAACGGCTGCAACCCGCTGCCCGAAGGCGGCTTCCGGCTGGTCGCCAATACCGGCCCCGAAGGCGGTCAGGAAATCGACCACCTGCATTTCCACATTCTGGGTGGCGCACGCCCCTGGTCAAAACGCGCGGCACCCGCCGCCTAAGGAGCTCTCATGGGTAGTTTCAGCATCTGGCACTGGCTGATCGTTCTGGTCATCGTCGCCCTGATTTTCGGCACCAAAAAACTGCGCAACATCGGCGAAGACCTCGGCGGCGCCGTCAAGGGCTTCAAAAAGGGCATGAAAGACGCCCAGGCCGAAGGCGGATCCGAATCCGAAGCCAAGCCGTCCGTCACGCAGCAGGTCCAGGATTCCAACACCGTGGACGTCCAGGCTCGCGAGAAAACCGACGCCTGATCCTTCTGCGCACTGAACCGGAACCATAATGTTTGATGTCAGCTTCAGCGAACTGATGCTGATCGGCGTGATCGCGCTGATCGTCATCGGTCCCGAACGCCTGCCCAAGGTCGCCCGCACGGTCGGGCACCTGCTGGGGCGGGCCCAGCGCTACGTGAACGAAGTCAAATCCGACATCCAGAAGGAAATGGACCTCAAGGAAATCGGCGACATCAAGAACCAGATGGAAGACGCGGCCCGATCGGTCCAGTCTTCCATGACCTCCTCCGTGGAAGACCTGAAATCCGCCGTGAACCAGCCGACCCAGGTCGTCCAGGACTCCCTGGACGAGGCGCGGAAAGCTCTCGACGTAAAGAAAGATGACTGACGCCTCCGACGCCTCTTCCCAGGACACCTTCATCTCGCACCTGATGGAGCTGCGCAACCGCCTGTTGCGCGCAGTCATCGCCGTACTGGCCGTGTTCGTGGTGCTGTTCATATACCCCGGACCCTCGGCCATCTACGACGTGCTGGCCCAGCCCATGCTGGCATCCTTGCCGGAAGGCACCCGCATGATCGCCACCGGCGTGATCACGCCCTTCATGGTGCCCATCAAGGTCACCCTGTTGGCGGCTTTCGTGCTGTCTTTGCCCTACGTCCTGTACCAGGCCTGGGCCTTCGTCGCTCCCGGCCTGTACCGGCACGAGCAGCGGCTGGCGCTGCCGCTGATCATCTCCAGCAGCTTCCTGTTCCTGCTGGGCATGGCATTCTGTTATTTCGTGGTGTTTCACACCGTCTTCAGCTTCATCGCCCATTTCGCACCGCACTCGATCACGCCAGCGCCTGACATCGAGGCCTACGTCAATTTCGTGCTGACCATGTTCATCGCCTTCGGGGTTACGTTCGAGGTCCCCGTAGCGGTTGTCCTGTTGGTCAAGACCGGCCTCGTCACGGTCAAGAAACTGCGTGAAATCCGCGGCTACGTCGTCGTCTGCGCCTTTGTACTGGCTGCCATCGTGACCCCGCCGGACGTTCTCAGCCAGATTCTGCTGGCCGCCCCGCTGTGCCTGCTGTACGAAATCGGTATTCTGGCCGGCGCTGCACTGGAAAAGCGCAAGCCCGCCGACGAAGATCCGGCCGATCAGGCCACCGCCGTAGCGGCCCAGGACGACGCCGCACAAAGCAAAGAATAGCCCCGGCGCCGGACGCGGCCTGTGGCCGGCCGGATCCAGGCAGATCTACCGCGTCCCCAGCACCTGATCCTGCACCGGCAGGAAGGCGTCGGCTTTCTTGAATCCCACGACCCGCGCATCAGTCAGCAACTGACCCTGTCGGTCAAAGAACAGGATGCCGGGCGGCCCGAACAGGTCAAACCGCGCCAGCAACGCCCGGTCATCGGCCGTCATCCGGGTAACGTCCGCCTGCAGCAGTGTCATCTGCCCCATGCGGGCGGCCACGCGTGGATCGCTGAAGGTGAACTTTTCCATCTCCAGGCAGGACACGCACCAGTCGGCATAGAAATCCAGCATCACCGGCCGATCCGACGCCGCCAGCTTGGCATCCAGATCAGCCAGAGACGTCACGGGCGTGAAGCGGGCACGGATGGCGTCAGGACCGGGCACAGCCACGCCTCCGGACCCGGACCCGGCCGCGAAGGGCGCCAACGGCCGCAACATGTCCTGACCACCCGCCAGCAGGCCGGCGCCCTGTGCCAGCCCCCACAACGCCAGCATCAGGGCCAGCGCCCGGGTCAGCAGCCGCAAGGGGCCTGCCGCAGGCGGCGCATCACCCTGCGCCATCGACCGCCCGCTGGTCGCATGCCAAAGCACCAGAGCAGCCCAGAGCGCCAGCAAGATCCAGCCGGTAACGGCCACCGTCCCGGCCAGCAGCGGCTGCGCCATCCACCAGGCGGTCGCCAGCAGCAACAGGCCAAAGGCAGCCTTCAATGGCATCATCCAGGCCCCGGCGCGCGGCAACAGGGCGCCAGCCCCCGCGCCCACCAGCAACAGCAGCAGGCCTTCACCCCACGCCATGGCAAACAGGGCCGAGCCGCCGATCACGACGTCGCCCGTCTGGGAAATGAACAGCAACACCCCCGCCAGCGGGGCAGCCACGCAAGGCCCCACGATCAGGGCCGATATCATGCCCATCAGGAACACACCGCCGACCCGGCCGCCGGGCAGGCGTTGCATCCAGCCCTGCATCCGCGACTGCAGGCCCACCGGCGCCTGCAGGGTGAAGACGTCCAGCATGGCCAGCGCGAACAATGCCAGCAGGACGGCGAAAGAGCCCAGAACCCAGGGTGATTGCAGCCAGGCGGCCAGGCCTGCGCCCACCAGGCCGGCCACCACGCCCAGGACGGTATAGACGATGGACATGCCCAGCACGTAGATGGCCGCCATGGACAACCCTCGGCTGCGGCTGATCGGCTGCTGGTCCTGGCCGGCAATGATCGCCAGCAGGATCGGCACCATGGGCAGCACGCAGGGAGTGAAGGACAGCAGGATTCCAAACAGCAGGCTCAGGCCCAGGATCTGCCACAAGGGCGCCTGATGCAGCCAGGCCGCCATGCCGACATCGCCCAGATCCAGCCAGGATGCATCCGGGGCGCCTGAGGCAGTCGACCGGGCCGATCCGGCAGAGCCCGCCGGCAGGGCCAAGGCCAGGCCCGGACCTGACGCGCGATCCCCCGGGGCTCGCGCGACGGGCGCGACGCCTTCGTCCTGCGGCGCAGGCACCTGGGCGCGCACCAGCGGCCCCTGGGCCTGATAGCCTCCGCCCTGGGCCACCAAGGTGAACTGCATTGTCATGGGCGGATAGCACAGGCCCTCATCGGCGCATCCCTGGCCCGTCACTGTCACCTGCAAAGGCGTAGCCGCACCGGCTTTCAGAGGCGCGCGCAGGGTGACACCGCGATGGAAGACTTCCATGTCGCGCTCGAAGGTGGGGTCGTGCTTCACCTGGCCCTTGGGCAGCAGCAGGGGTTGTGTCCAGGCCGGCTGCCGTGTTTCCTCGCCCGGCGGCGTCAAGGTGGACTGCCGGTACAACAGCAACTGCCCCTGAGCGTCCTCGATGCGGACCTCGAAGCGTTCCTGGTACATGTAGTAGCCCGGTGCAATCGCATAATGCACGTCCAGCGTCAGGGGATCGGGCGTGGCGACCGAGGCGATGAACGCCTTTTCGGGATCCAGGAAATCATCGGCGGCCCAGGCCTTGCCGATCACACCCAGCACCATCAGGCTCATCAGCAACAGGGACAGGAACTTCTTCATAAAACCATCTCTCTCAGAGCAGGCCCGGCAACGGCCGGCTGCGGGACATCAGCGAAGCGCAGGGTCAGGAGGCGCGGCGACACTCTGAGCCACCCAATCCAGGTATGTCACGCTGCCGGCTGGCACGCCCATGACCAGGAATTCAGGCACCTCGTAGGGGTGCAGTTCGCACAGGCGCCGATGCAGGGCCGGCAGGACGGCCGCCGTGGTCTTGAAGCTGAGCGGGATTTCCTCGCAGCCTTCCAGGTTGCCCTGCCACAGGTACATGGAAGTCATCGCGCTGCCGACCTGGGCGCACGCCACCAGGGATTCTTCGACCAGTACATGAGCGATCCGCTTGGCCAGCAGCACGTCGGGGGCCGTCGACAGCACCACGACCGAGTCCGTCGGCGCGCCATCCTGGCGCCGCAACCCTCCGAAGGATGGTGCTTCGGGCGGGACGTCTGCCGTCCCGGACGGATGTTCCGGAATTGACATGGTAAATCCCAATGGACAAAACCCTTTGATTTTACACGCAGAAAAATATGCAAAAAGGCCCGAAGCAAGCGCTTCGGGCCTTGGGAATGCGGCGGGCCATGCAGGCGAATCAGGTATCCACCCTGGCGTTGGCCTTATTCAGCGGCGGCGTCGGCTTCGGGACGATCCACCAGTTCCATGTAGGCCATGGGGGCATTGTCGCCTTGGCGAAAGCCCATCTTCAGCACCCGGGTGTAGCCGCCGTTGCGAGCAGCAAAGCGCGGTCCGATGTCGTTGAAGAGCTTGGTGACAGCGTCGCGATCACGCAGGCGGGCAAAGGCCAGGCGGCGATTGGCCAGCGTGGGGTTCTTGCCCAGGGTGATCAGGGGCTCGACCACACGGCGCAATTCCTTGGCCTTGGGCAGAGTCGTCTTGATGGCTTCGTGGGTCAGCAGGGACACGGCCATGTTGCGAAACATGGCCAGACGGTGACTGCTGGTACGGTTCAGTTTGCGAAGACCGCTACGATGACGCATGATGATTTCCTTGTTGAATCTAAAACCCGGATCTTCTATCGCACAGGGCGCGGCCCGGGTGGGTTGAATGCGCCTGCCAGAAATTCGGGCAGGCGCAAGATTTTAGCATGGAGAAACGGTGGCCCCGCGTCCCCATACCGGTTTGCTTACGGGCGCTCCAGCCCGACGGGGGGCCAGTTTTCCAGCTTCATGCCCAGGGTCAGACCGCGTGCGGCCAGGACTTCCTTGATTTCGTTGAGCGACTTGCGGCCCAGGTTCGGGGTCTTCAGCAGTTCGTTCTCGGTGCGCTGGATCAGATCGCCGATGTAGTAGATATTTTCGGCCTTCAGGCAGTTGGCCGAACGCACGGTCAGTTCCAGGTCGTCCACCGGACGCAACAGCACCGGGTCGATCGGCGCGGACTGGCCGCCCACCGGCAGGCTGGTGGTCAGTTGGCCAGCGTCCTTGTCCGCCAGGGACACGAAGACCGACACCTGATCCATCAGGATGCGGGCCGATTGGCGCACGGCTTCTTCGGGGCTGATGACACCGTTGGTCAGAACGTCCAGCACCAGCTTGTCCAGGTCGGTACGCTGTTCCACGCGAGCGTTTTCCACCGCATAGCTGACGCGTCGCACCGGGCTGAAAGAGGCATCCAGCACGATCTGGCCGATCGTGGCCGAACGATCATCGGTCAGCGCGCGCACGTTGCCCGGCACATAGCCGCGACCCTGCTCGACCTTGACCTGCATCTCGATGCGGCCATTGTCGGTCAGCGTGGCGATCAGGTGATCGGGATTGATGATTTCCACATCGTGCGGCAGCTCGATGTCGCGAGCGCGGACCTCGCCCGGGCCCTGCTTGTTCAGTTGCAGCGTGACTTCTTCGCGATTGTGCAGCTTGAACACCACGCCTTTCAGATTCAGCAGGATGTCCACGACGTCTTCGCGCACGCCGGCGATCGTGGAATATTCATGCACGACCCCGCTGATCTGAACTTCAGTCGGCGCGTAGCCTGTCATGGACGACAGCAGGATGCGGCGCAGGGCGTTGCCCAGCGTGTGGCCATAGCCCCGTTCGAACGGTTCCATGACGACTTTGGCGTGATTGACACCCAGCGCTTCCACGGTAATGGTGCGGGGCTTGAGAAAACCTTGTGCGGACATATGCCTTCCTTTTCAATACCCTCGGCTCGTTACACCGATAAGGCTGACGGACATGAAGAACCGGCGGCGAGGCCGGAACAAGACTACAGCCCACCTCGGGCAGATGCCAGAGCGTGGGCTGATTGGCGGCATCCAGGCAGAGACCGGATGCCGCGCGGTGGCGCGACGCCACCCGAATCGATCAACGAGAATACAGTTCCACGACCATGGATTCGTTGACGTCGTGGGCGACGTCGGCGCGATCCGGGGCCTGCTTGAACACGCCCGCCAGCTTGCCTGCATCGACTTCCACCCACTGGGGCAGGCCGTTGCCGGTCGCCAGGTCCAGGGATTCCTTGATGCGGATCTGGCTCTTGGCCTTTTCACGAATCGAGATCACGTCGCCGGCCTTGACCAGGATCGAAGCGATGTCGGCAGTGTGGCCGTTCAGTTCGATGGCGCGGTGATTGACCAGCTGCCGCGCTTCGGCGCGCGTCGAGCCAAAGCCCATGCGGTAGACCACGTTGTCCAGGCGCGATTCGAGCAGCTGGATCAGGGTTTCGCCGGTGTTGCCGCGACGGCGCTCGGCTTCCTGGAAGTAGCGGCGGAACTGCTTTTCCAGCACGCCGTACATGCGCTTGAGCTTTTGCTTTTCACGCAGCTGCAGACCGAAGTCGGAGGTGCGGGAACCCGAGGTACGGCCATGCTGGCCGGGCTTGGATTCGAGCTTGCACTTGGAGTCCAGCGAGCGACGAGCGCTCTTCAGGAACAGGTCGGTGCCTTCGCGACGCGAAAGCTTGCATTTGGGTCCGGTATAACGAGCCAAGATGTTCCCCTTAGATACGACGACGCTTGGGCGGACGGCAGCCGTTGTGCGGCACCGGCGTGATGTCGGAAATGCTGGAGATCTTGATCCCCAGAGCATTCAACGCACGCACCGAGGATTCGCGGCCGGGGCCGGGGCCCTTGATGCGAACTTCCAGGGTCTTGATCCCGTATTCCTGGGCCACGCGGCCGGCGGACTCGGCGGCGACCTGAGCTGCAAACGGGGTCGATTTACGCGAACCCTTGAAGCCTGCGCCGCCCGACGTCGCCCACGACAGAGCATTGCCCTGGCGGTCGGTGATGGTGATGATGGTGTTGTTGAAAGACGCGTGAACGTGAGCAATCCCGTCCGACACGTTCTTCTTGACTTTCTTGCGGACGCGCGAGGCGCCGGCTTGTGCTTTGGCCATGTTGATTCCTATTTATTTCTTCAGGGACGCTGCTGCGCGACGCGGGCCCTTGCGGGTACGCGCATTCGTGCGGGTACGCTGACCACGCACCGGCAGGCCACGCTTGTGGCGCATGCCACGATACGTGCCCAGGTCGATCAGACGCTTGATCGACAGCTGCACTTCGCGGCGCAGGTCGCCTTCGATCGTGTAGCCGTTGATCTGTTCACGGATCTTTTCCAGTTCCTCGTCGGTCAGATCCTTGATCTTCTTCGAGTACTCGATGCCGGTCGCTTCGCAAATCTTGCGGGCGCGGGTGCGGCCGATGCCGAAGATGGCGGTCAGACCGATCTCGGCGTGTTGGTGCGGCGGAATATTGATGCCAGCAATACGGGCCATGACTGTTCCTCGTGAAATCCGTGATGCCCGGCCTTAGCCTTGGCGTTGCTTGTGACGCGGGTCGGTGCAGATGACGCGCACCACGCCGTGACGTTTGATGATTTTGCAGTTGCGGCAGATCCGCTTTACCGATGCCATTACCTTCATGGGATTCTCCTGGTTTTTGACCGGCCGCCTATTTGGAGCGGAAAACTATCCTGGCGCGCGACAGGTCATAGGGCGTGAGCTCCACTGTGACCTTGTCACCCGGAAGGATCCGGATATAGTGCATACGCATCTTGCCTGAAATGTGGCCCAGCACCATGTGGCCATTTTCCAGCTTGACACGAAACGTTGCGTTGGGAAGGTTTTCCACAACCTCCCCTTGCATCTGAATGACGTCGTCCTTGGACATGATTTTTAGCGCATCGGAAGACCCGCGCCCTTGAAGTTCGCCTTCCGGAGCAACGAATCATACTGTTGGGACATCATGTAGGCTTGCGCCTGGGCCATGAAATCCATGGCGACGACGACAATAATCAGTAGCGAAGTGCCACCAAAATAGAACGGCACATTCCAGCGCATCTGCATCAGTTCGGGCAACAGACAGACCAGCGTGACATAGATGGCTCCGGACAGCGTCAGACGCATCAGGATCTTATCGATGTAACGAGCCGTCTGGTCGCCAGGACGGATCCCGGGAACAAAAGCGCCGCTCTTTTTCAGGTTATCTGCTGTCTCGCGGCTATTGAACACCAGCGCCGTGTAGAAGAAACAGAAGAAAATGATCAAGCCAGAATACAGCGTCACATACAAGGGCTGACGCGGCGACAAGGCAGCTGCCAGGTCGCCCAGCCAGCGCATGTTCGGGTTGCTGGAGAACCAGCTGGTCACGGTGGCCGGCAGTAGGATGATGGACGATGCAAAGATCGGCGGAATCACCCCGGACATGTTCAGCTTCAGCGGCAGGTGCGAGGACTGGCCGCCATAGAGCTTGTTGCCGACCTGGCGCTTGGCGTAGTTCACGGTAATGCGACGCTGACCGCGTTCCACATAGACCACGAAGTACGTGACAGCGACCACCAGGGCCAGGATGAACAGCACCGACAGCACCGACATCGAATCCGTACGGACCAGATCCAGCATGCCGCCCAGCGCACCCGGCAGGCCTGCCACGATCCCGGCGAAAATCAGCAGCGAAATACCGTTGCCCAGACCCCGTTCAGTGATCTGCTCGCCCAGCCACATCAGGAACATGGCCCCCGTCACCAGCGTCACGATGGTCGTGAAGCGGAACAGCAGCCCCGGATCGATCACCAGGCCTGGCTGCGATTCCAGTGCGACGGAAATCCCCACCGCCTGGAAAAGGGCCAGGAACACGGTGCCATAGCGCGTGTACTGGGTGATCTTGCGTTGCCCGGATTGGCCTTCTTTCTTGATGGCCTCCAGGGTCGGCACGACCACGGCCAGCAGCTGCATGATGATGGCTGCCGAAATGTACGGCATGATCCCCAGGGCCAGCACGGAAAACCGTTCCAGCGCCCCGCCGGAGAACATGTTGAACAGGCCCAGGATACCGCCCTGGTTCTGCTGGAACAGGTCCGCCAGCGCATCCGGATTGATGCCCGGCACGGGAACGTGCGTCCCCATGCGATAGACGATCAGGGCCAGCACGAGAAACAGGATGCGGCGCTTGAGGTCGCCGTATCCTGCGCTGGGCTTATGTGCCTGAGCTTTCGCCACTGCTGCCCCTTAAGCCAGCGAACCGCCGGCGGCTTCGATCGCGGCGCGGGCGCCGGCCGTCGCATTGATGCCCTTCAGGGCGACCTTGCGGCTGATCTCACCAGTCTTGATGACCTTGACGTAACGCACCAGCTCGCCGACCAGGCCAGCAGCCTTGAGCACCTGCACATCGACTTCATCGATGGGCAGCGCTTGCAGGTCGGACAGGCGGATCTCGGCCTTCAGGTGACGATCCAGCGGGGTGAAGCCACGCTTGGGCAGACGACGCTGCAGCGGCATCTGACCGCCTTCGAAACCGACCTTGTGGAAACCACCGGCACGGGATTTTTGACCCTTGTGGCCACGGCCACCGGTCTTGCCCAGGCCGGAGCCGATGCCACGGCCTACGCGGCGGCGCGGGCGCTTGGCGCCTTCGGCAGGCGCGATCGTATTCAGTTGAGTAACGGACATCTGAATTCCTTTGTTCAGGCTTCCGAGACCGTGACCAGATAATCCACCTTGCGGATCATCCCACGCACCTCGGGAGTATCGATCAGGACGCGGCTGCTGTTGACCTTGCCCAGCCCCAGACCGCGCACCGTGGCGCGGTGAGACTTATGAGTGCCGATCACGGAGCGCACGAGCGTGACTTTGATTTGCTTCTGTGCCATGTCTTACCCCAGGATTTCTTCGACGGTCTTGCCGCGCTTGGCAGCAATTTCCGACGGGGTGGAGCAGGCGCGCAGACCATTCAGCGTGGCGCGCACCATGTTGTAGGGGTTGCTGGAGCCGAGGCTCTTGGCCACGACGTTACGCACACCCATGACTTCGAAGATCGCGCGCATCGGGCCGCCGGCGATCACGCCGGTACCTTCAGCGGCCGGCGAGATCAGGACGGTGGAAGCGCCGTGCTTGCCGACCACGGTGTGGTGCAGCGTGCCGTTTTTCAGAGCGACCTTGAGCAGACCGCGACGGGCCTGTTCCATGGCCTTTTGAACCGCCACCGGCACTTCGCGGGCCTTGCCCTTGCCCATGCCGATGCGGCCATCGCCATCACCGACCACGGTCAGTGCTGCGAAGCTCATGGTGCGACCACCTTTGACGACCTTGCTGACGCGGTTGACCGCAATCATCTTTTCGCGCATGCCGTCGTCGCGTTCCTGCTCGGCGGCGTGCTTGCCTTGTGCTTTAGCCATGTGATTCCCTTAGAACTTCAAGCCGGCTTCACGCGCGGCTTCGGCCAGCGCCTTGACGCGGCCATGGTAACGGAAGCCCGAACGGTCGAAGGCGACGAGTTCGATGCCGGCAGCCTTGGCCTTCTCGGCCACGCGCTTGCCGACCAGGCTGGCGGCGGCGGCGTTGCCCCCGTTGGCCTTCTGGCTGGCGAGTTCCTTGCGGACCTCGGGCTCGAGCGTCGAGGCGCTGACGAGCACGCGGTCGCCTTCCGGCGAAATGATGTTGGCGTAGATGTGCAGATTCGTGCGATGCACCGCCAGGCGATGCACGCGCAGTTCGTGAATCTTGCGGCGGGTAGCCGCAGCA
Organism: Castellaniella sp.; assembly: GCF_034674885.1. Lineage (GTDB taxonomy): Bacteria > Pseudomonadota > Gammaproteobacteria > Burkholderiales > Burkholderiaceae_B > Castellaniella. Next base: position 21,056 of record NZ_JAUCDS010000011.1, on the reverse strand, counting down.
CGACGCAAACGGGAGAGTTTCTTGTCCATGATTCGTCCTTGCCTGCGTGCTTATTTCTTCTTGGTTTCCTTCAGGATGACGCGTTCGTCCGCATAACGCACGCCCTTGCCCTTATAGGGTTCGGGTTCGCGATAAGCGCGGATTTCGGCAGCCACCTGACCGACGACCTGCTTGTCGGCGCCCTTGACCACGATTTCGGTCTGGGACGGGCATTCGATCTTGATCCCGTTGGGGATATCGTGCAGCACATCGTGCGAGAAACCCAACTGCAGCTTCAGCACACTGCCCTGAATCTGAGCGCGGAAACCCACGCCCACGAGGGTCAGACGGCGCTCGAAGCCCTGGCTGACGCCAGTGACCATGTTGTTGACCAGCGCACGCACGGTGCCGGACATCGCATTGGCCTGACGGGAATCGTTGGCAACGGCAAACGTCAGCTGGCCGTCTTCCTGGGAAACGCGGACGTTGCCGTCCAGCGTTTGGTTCAGGGTGCCCAGCGGGCCCTTGACGACGATCTGACCGGCGCTGATCGTGGCTTCGACGCCCTTCGGCAGCGCAACGGGATACTTGGCGATACGTGACATAGTGTGATACCTCCTTATGCCACGTAGCAGAGCACTTCGCCGCCTACACCGGTGGCGCGGGCCTTGCGGTCCGTCATGACGCCACGCGGGGTAGAAACGATCGCCACGCCCAGGCCATTCATGACCTGGGGAATGGTGGCGCTGCTCTTGTAGATGCGCAGGCCGGGACGCGAGACGCGGTCGATGCGCTCGATCACCGGACGGCCGGCATAGTATTTCAGGGTGATTTCCAGCACCGGCTTGGCTTGTTCGCCGCCGATCCGGAAATCCTCGATGTAGCCTTCGTCCTTCAGCACGGCGGCAATGGCCGCCTTCAGCTTGGAGGAGGGCATGGAAACCGACGTCTTGTTGACCATCTGCGCATTGCGCACGCGGGTCAGCATATCGGCGATGGGATCGCTCATGCTCATGTGTGATTCTCCTACCAGCTGGCCTTGGTCATGCCCGGCACTTCGCCGCGCATGGCCATTTCACGCAGTTTGTGGCGCGTCAGCCCGAACTTGCTGAACACGCCGCGAGGACGACCCGTCACCACGCAGCGATTACGCTGGCGGGTGGGGTTGGCGTTGCGCGGCAGTTGTTGCAGGGCCAGGCGAGCTTGATAGCGTTCTTCGTCAGATTTGGACTGATCGGCGATGATTGCCTTCAGTGCGGTGCGCTTCGCTGCGAATTTTTCAGCCAGCTTGGCGCGCTTGATGTCGCGATTGATGAGGGAAAGTTTTGCCACGTCAGCCCCTTAGTTGCGGAAGGGGAAGCTGAATGCGCTCAAGAGCGCCTTGGCTTCCTCGTCGGTCTTTGCGGTGGTGGTGATGCTGATGTTCATCCCGCGCACGGCATCGATCTTGTCGTATTCGATTTCCGGGAAGATGATCTGTTCCTTCACCCCGATGTTGTAGTTGCCACGACCGTCGAAAGCACGGCCCGACACACCACGGAAGTCGCGCACGCGCGGCAGGGCGACGGAGATCAGACGATCCAGGAATTCATACATGCGCTGGCCGCGCAGCGTGACCATGCAGCCGATCGGGTAGTCTTCACGAATCTTGAAGCCGGCGATGGCCTTGCGGGTCTTCGTGACGACAGGTTTCTGACCGGAGATCTTGGTCATGTCGCCGACGGCGTTTTCGATGATCTTTTTGTCGGAAACCGCTTCGGACACACCCATGTTCAGGGTGATCTTGGTGATGCGCGGCACCTGCATGATCGACTGGTAGCCGAACTTTTCCTTCAGGTCGGCAGCGACCTTGGAGCGGTAGAAATCTTGTAAACGAGCCATTTGATGCGCCCCTTATGCCTTCGCGCCAACGACAGCGCCGTTGGAACGGAAAATGCGGACCTTGGCTCCGTCCACGACCTTGACGCCGACACGGTCGCCCTTGCCGGTTTCGGGGTTGAAGATCGCCACGTTCGAGATGTGGATGGGCAGGGTCTTGTCGACGATGCCGCCGGGCGTGCCCGCCATGGGGTTGCCCTTGGCGTGCTTCTTCACGACGTTGATGCCCTCGACCAGCACGTGGTCGTCATCGACACGGGCCACCACGGTGCCGCGGCGGCTGCGATCGCGGCCGGTCAGCACAATGACTTCGTCGCCTTTACGAATGTTTTGCATGATCTGCTCCTTACAGCACTTCGGGCGCCAGGGACACGATCTTCATGAACTTTTCGGTACGCAGTTCACGTGTGACCGGTCCGAAGATGCGCGTGCCGATGGGTTCGAGTTTCGCATTGAGCAACACGGCCGCATTGCCGCCGAAGCGGATCAGGGAACCGTCTTTGCGGCGCACGCCCTTGGCGGTACGCACCACCACGGCGTTGTAGATTTCGCCTTTTTTCACGCGCCCGCGAGGTGCTGCTTCCTTGACGGACACCTTGATGACATCGCCAATGGCGGCATAGCGGCGCTTCGAGCCGCCCAACACCTTGATGCACATCACGGAACGCGCACCTGTGTTGTCGGCCACGTCCAGCGTGGTCTGCATTTGGATCATGATTTTTCCTGTTCCAACTTAACAACGATGCCCAGAGCATGCACCCCGGACAACGCAGCCAGTTTTGGTCCCGTCAAGCCGACGCACCTTGCTGCGCGCGGGCTCTGGGTCGAAATTCCTGTTTGTGCAAAATGATTTCGCACATAAACGAGATTACCAATCTCGGCCAGGACCTGGCGGCATGCCAAGACCCCTGGGAAGCACCCGATGTCTCGCATAACGCGCCTGGCAAATAGGCCAAGACGGCCATTATAGACACAATCGCTTGGCAAAGACAAGTGTTTTTAGCAATTGATGGTTGTGCGCGTCATCGCGCCCGGGGCAAGGCCCCATATTCGACCACCATGCGGCGGGTAGCCTCGTCGTCGGCGTCATCCACATAGACGCGCATGCCCATGCCGATTGCGGTCTCCGTGACCGCCACCATCATCTGCACGCCGCCCGGGCTGGACAGCAGTTCGCGGACAAAGGCACCACCCAGCTTCACATAGGCGAAATCGACCTCGTGGATCTTGCGCAAGGCGTCGGGCTGCTGGTCCAGCCCGCGCAAGCCGACGGAAACCCCCGTGTCGATCAGGCCGCTGGCAAAGGCCTTGAAGGCATCCAGGTGACGACTCAGGCCATACGCGTCGAGTTCCACCACCACCCGCCGCAGCAATTCGGGATCCGCGTAGGCGCAGATGCGGCGGACTTCGTCCAGGTACTGGGTGTCCAGGATCGAGGACATGGACATGCGCACGACGAGAACGCCGGGATGCTCGCCCAGCCAGCCCAGCGCCAGGGCCAGGGCGCGCATGTCGCAATCGGACGACAGGCCCAGCCGCGCAGCCGCCGGCATGAACAGATAGCCCGAGAGCGGCGGCTGGTCGCCGTCGTCTTCCTGCAGACTGAGGGACGCCTCATGACGATCCGTGACGTCGTCGCCCTCGTATTGGACAGCGCGCACTTCCAGGGACAGGCGGTCATGGTCCAGGGCCTGGGAAATCAGCGTGCGCCACGAGGCTTCGCCCATGCGCAGTTCGCCGGTCTCGCGATCGGCATGCGACAGGAACTCGACTTCGGCGTGGCCCGCGCTTTCTGCGCACATCAAGGCCAGATCCAGGCGCGTCAGGACTTCTTTGGGCGTGCATTGGGCAGTGTAGTCGGTCAAGGCGAACGCCCAGCGCGACAGATTCTGGCTGTCGAGCTTTACCCGCAGCGTCTCGAACAGTTCATGCAGCCGCTGGATGGGGCGCATGACCTCGGGGCCGCCCCCCACCGGAAACAGAATGGCGAAGTCCGCACCGTTCAGTCGGGCCGGCAGGGCATGCGCCTGCGGGTAATCTGCCAGAACCTCGACCAGCCGCCCGCCCAGCAGACGCAGCCAGTCGTCGATTTCCTGGCGATCGCTCTGGTTCTGCAAACGGGCCATGTCGCGCTGGCGCACCAGCAGGACGTAGCCACTGACCGCGCCCTGGCGCGAATCGTCGCGCAGCACCCGCTTGAGTTCATTCAGGAAGTAGGCGCGATTGGCCAGTCCGGTGACCGGGTCCCGGTTGAGCTCGATTTCGAGCTGTTCGATGCGCGCCATCTGCTCGTCCATAGAGGGCGGCACCCGCTCGCGGACCTCATCCAGCAATTCGGCATTCTCGACCGGGCCCGTTTGCTTGACCTTGATTTCGGGCGCCTCCGGCGCGGGCGCATCCAGCATGACACGTCGCAACCGCGACAACAGGGCCGCCAGGAACAGCGCCCAGAAGGCGGCGATCCCCAGGGCCAGCCACAGCCATTGGATGACATGCGCCCACAGGGCGTCGCGCGCGGGCGCAGGGTCCAGGGCCAGGCGCAGCTGCCCCGCCCCCTCGATCTGTCGTTGCGCCTGGTGGGGCTGGATATTGCTCCAGGCGCCAAACCAGCCAGGGGCATTCGCGGCAGCGGACGTTACGCGGCGCGCCTGAAACACCCCGACCCCGTCAGCCGCCTGCAGGGACAGGTCCGCAAACCGCCCCTGCTGGAATGCGGCTTCCAGGACGCGCACCCGCGCAGCCCGATCGGGCTGGGCACTGACCAGCAACGCCAGGGTGGCGGCGGCATTCTCGCCATCGCTTTGCAGTTGACCGTCCAGCTGCCTATCCATCAGCCGGGTGCCCACCGCCAGCATGCCGATCAGAATGCAGGCAATTACCAAAGAGGAAATCACCAGCAGCTGTCGCACGGATGCCATCACGCGTCCTTTATCACTAGTTGTCACGAATCCTGAAAGTGTATCCTTTGCGCTGCAAAACCCCAAGAAGCGCACAGCTCGCCCTGACGCATCGACGGTCATCTAGGGGGTAACACGGATACCGTTTCCGGGCGGCTTGTGTATAGTTTTAAAACAAACGTTTGAACTACACATGACCATCTCCCGATCGACCCTCACCCGCGATGCCATTCTCGACGCTGCCGAACATCTGTTCGCCGAGCAAGGGCATGACAAGACCTCCATGCGCCAGATCACCAAGGCGGCAGAGGTCAACCTATCGGCCGTCAATTATCACTTCGGCTCGAAAGACGCCCTGATCGAAGCCGTCTTCCAACGTCGGCTGGATGCCCTGAACGATGAGCGCCTGCGCATCCTGGACGCCCTGGAGGGCCAGGCCGCAGGCCAGCCGCTGAAGCCCTCGGCCATCGTGGAAGCCTATTTCGGCCCCCTGGTTCGCCATGCCTGCAGCGCCGGGGCGGAACGCCGCGCCTTCATGCCACTGCAAAGCAGCAACCTGTCGGACCCCAACGGCGCGATCAACGCCCTGTTCGAGGCCGAACGCTCGGCGGTGGCCCATCGCTTCACGCGCGCCCTGCTGGCTTCGGTGCCCGGAGTGCCCGAAGCCGAGATCGTCTGGCGCTTCCATTTCATGCTGGGAGCCACGGCCTACGCCATCATGGGCGCCGATAGTTCCAGCCAGGTGATGAATCTGCACGGCGACACCAGCCTGGATGCCGACGTGCTGCTCGATCGCCTGATGGCTTTTCTACTGGGCGGCCTGCGCGCGCCGCTGCCCGCCCAGTCATTGCCCCAGTCCGGCCTGCAGGCTGGACGGGATCGGTCGCTGACCGGACGCGTCGCGGGGGCGACGGACGGATGCGACACCTCTTCACCGCTTTAGGGGGCTTCCATGAAACCAGACGATGAATGACCCCGACCTGACGCCGGCCTGATCCCGGCTTTCCTCTGAAGTGCCCTTGACGCTGTGCTCTTGAGCGCAGCGCGGGGATTTGCACGTCCAAAAACATCCTGCATGCAATGCCCTCCGGCACGGCACGGGGTTCTGCACGCCTGAATTTCAGCAGATGGACCTTAACATCCTTGGAGACAACACCATGACATTGCAACACTCCATCAAGACCTTGTCAGCCCTGATCATCGGCCTGGGCGCTGTCGGCACCGCCTACGGCGCGGGGTTTCAGCTGCTGGAACAGAACGCCAGCGGCATCGGCAACGCCTACGCGGGTTCGGCCGCCATTGGCGAAAACGCCAGCGCCAACTATTTCAACCCTGCCAGCATCACCTTGCTGCCGGGCATGAACGTCAGCGCCGGCGTGGTCGGGATCAAGCCGAATTTCGAATTCTCGGATGGAGGCAGCACCGGCCCGACCACATTCGGTGGCAAGCCGCTGGGGCCGCTGGGCGGCCGGGCAGCCGGCGGTGGCGACGGCGGCAACGCCGGCACCTGGGGCGTCGTCCCCAATGCCCACTTCACCTGGGAAGTGAATCCTCGCTGGTGGCTGGGCCTGAGCGTGGGCGCGCCCTTTGGCCTGATGACCGACTACGAGAAAGGCTGGGCCGGCCGCTATCACTCAGAGAAATTCTCCATCGAAAGCATCAACATCAATCCATCCATCGCCTTCAAGGCTACCGACACGCTGTCCATCGGCGTAGGGCTGAACTGGATGCAGCTGGATGCGGACTACCGGAAGGCACAGTATGCAGCCGTCGTGCATCCCGCGGCCGGCCTGCTTGGAACCGGTGACATGGAAGCCCGCGTCAAGGCCAAGGGCGACGCCTGGGGCTGGAACGCCGGCATCCTGTGGCAGGCCACGCCGGACACGCGCTTTGGCCTGTCCTATCGATCCAAGGTCAAGATCGACGCGGACGGCACGACCAAAGTCAGCAACCGGTCTCTCAATGCCGCTGCGGCAGCGGGCCTCTCGGCCCTGGGCGTCATCGGCACCCACGACGCCGAAGCTTCCATCGAACTGCCCGACTCCGCGATCTTCAGCGTGGTCCACCAGCTGAATGATCGCTGGACCCTGCTGGGCGACGTGGCCTGGACGGGCTGGAGCAGCATCCCGGAACTGAAGATCCAGAACAGCGGCATCCCGGACGCGGAACTGGACCTGCGCTTCAAGGACGCCTGGCGCGTGTCCCTGGGCGCGAACTACAAGTACAGCGAGTCCTGGACCTTCAAGGGCGGCGTGGCCTGGGACCAGTCGCCGGTGCGAAGCGACGCCTACCGCCCGTCCGCGTTGCCCGACAACGACCGCTACTGGGTTTCGCTGGGCGCGAAGTACAACTTCAGCAAAAACACCGCCATCGACGTCGGCTACGCCCACCTGTTCGTGAAGAGCACTTCCGTCAATAATCACTCGGCTGAAGCGACGGCCGGCGTGCTGAAGGGCGACTACAAGAGCAGCGCGGACATCATCGGCGTGCAGTTCTCGCACCGCTTCTAATTGAAGCTGTCTCAGCTGTCCCGCCTGCCGCGCCAGTGGCAGGCGCGCGCCCTGCGCATGGGCTTCAACCTGCACCCGGCCTTCCGCGCGACGGGGGGCCGGGTGGTGTACGTCGCCCCGGACCTGCTGCACATCCGTGTGCGCCTGGCGCTGACGCGACGCACGCGCAACGTGGTCGGTTCGATCTACGGCGGATCCCTGTTCGCCGTCACAGACGGCGTGCATGCCGGCATGCTGATGGCCCGCCTGGGCCCCGACGTGATCGTCTGGGACAAGGCGGCCACCATCCGCTATCGCAAGCCCGCCTTCCACGCGCTGACGGCGGATTTTCGGCTATCGGACGAGGAACTGCAAGACATCCGCGCCGCGCTGGACCGCGACCATGAGACCGAACGCAGCTACCCGGTGCTGTTGAAGGGACCGGACGGCACCGTGCACACCGAGGTGCAGCGCACCCTCTATCTGGCTGACAAGGCCTGGTACAAACATCACAAGCTGCGCAGCAGCGCGGCAGGAGACATCGCATGACGAAGCCATTCATCCCCACCCCTGGCAGCCGTAACACGCATGCGACCGCCGCCCGCCTCGCTGCTCGCGGAGTACGGACCTGGCTGGCAGGAATCGCGCTGGCAGCAGCCGGCCTGTGCGCCACCCCCGCAGCGCGGGCCGTGACGGTGGCGACCGTGGACGTTCCCGCACAACAGACTCTGGCCGGGCAGACGCTGGTGCTCAACGGCGCGGGGCTGCGCCAGCGCTTCGTCTTCCATGTCTACGTAGCCGCGTTGTACCGCCCTCGGGTCACACACGACGCGCAGACCATCCTGGACAGCCGGGAACCGCAGACATTGCAGCTGACCCTCTTGCGCGACATCAACAGCAAGGCACTGACCGACGCCCTGAACGAGGGCCTGAAGGCCAATAATACCGAGGCCGATCTGGCCGCCATGGCCGACACGACCCGGCACTTCGAGACCTTTATGAAAACCGGTGGCGAAGGCGCTTCCGGCGACCAGGTGAGGATCGATTTCCAGCAGGGCACGGTATCGGTATCATTCAAAGGCAAGACCTTGGGCGAAGTCTCCGACCCGCGCTTTGCCGCCGCGCTTCTGAAGGTCTGGCTGGGGCCGGCCCCGGCGCAGGAATCCCTGAAACAGGCACTGCTGGGCCAAAACACCGCTGCCAACTGATTTTTCGCACTCGCAATAAGGAAACGCACCATGGAACGCATCTGGCTGGAACATTACCCAAAGGGGGTGCCGGCTGACATCACCGACCAGGCGGCCGCCTACGCGTCGCTGGTCGACCTCTTCGAGGACAGCTGCCGAAAATACGCCCACAATACGGCGTACATCAGCATGGGTGCGTCCATGTCCTACGCCCAGACCCGCGACAAGGCCCAGGCCTTCGCAGCCTGGCTGCAATCCCAGGGAGTCGGACAGGGCGATCGGGTCGCGCTGATGATGCCCAATCTGCTGCAATACCCAATCTGCCTGTTCGGCACGCTGATGGCAGGCGCCGTGGTGGTCAACACCAACCCCCTGTACACCGCCCACGAACTGCAGCACCAGCTGGCCGACTCGGGCGCCACCACCGTGGTCGTGGCCGAAAATTTCGCCGGCACGCTGCAGCAGGCCCTGCCGGGCACGGCCGTCAAACGGGTCGTCGTCACATCCCTGGGGGAAATGCTGGGCTTTCCAAAGGGCCTGATCACCGACCTGGTGGTGCGCCACGTAAAGAATCTCGTGCCAGCCTGGCACATCCCGGGGGCCTTTCGCCTGCACAAGGCGCTGGCAGCCGGCGCACGCGCGCCCTACCACCGCCCCGCCCTGTCGCGCAACGACCTGGCCGCCCTGCAGTACACCGGCGGCACCACGGGCGTGGCCAAGGGCGCGATGCTCAGCCACGGCAATCTGGTGGCAAACGTCTGCCAGGCCCACGCCTGGATCAAACCCTTCTGCCGGGGCGAGCAGGAATGCATCGTCACCGCCCTGCCGCTCTATCACATCTTCGCGCTGACGGCGAACTGCCTGACCTTCATGAAACTGGGCGCCAGCAATCTGCTGATCGTCAATCCACGCGACATTCCGGGCCTCGTGAAAGAGCTGGGCACCGTGAAATTTACCGCACTGACCGGGGTGAACACCCTGTTCAACGCTTTGTTGAACCATCCGGATTTCGCCAAGCTGGACTTCAGCAGCCTGCACACCACGCTGGGCGGCGGCATGGCCGTCCAGGAAGCCATCGCCACACGCTGGCTGAAGGTCACCGGCAAACCTATCGCCCAGGCCTATGGGCTGACGGAAACCTCGCCAGCCGTCACCATCAACCCGCTGGACAAGGTCGATTTCAACGGATCCATCGGGCTGCCCGTGTCATCGACCGACGTGGCCGTCCGCACCGACAACCGCACCATGGCCATCGGGGAATCCGGCGAGATCTGCGTCAAAGGCCCCCAGGTCACGGCCGGCTACTGGAACCGCCCGGAAGAAACCGCCAAGGTCTTCGACGCCGATGGCTGGCTGATGACGGGCGACATCGGCTACATGAACGACAAGGGCTACGTCTTCCTGCTGGACCGCAAAAAGGACATGATCCTGGTGTCGGGTTTCAACGTCTACCCGAACGAGGTCGAGGCCGCCGCCATCGAGCACCCCGGCATCCTGGAAGCCGCCGCCATCGGCGTGCCCAACGGGCCTTCCGGCGAAGTCGTGAAACTCTACGTGATCCGCAAGGACCCGACCCTGACCGAGGCCGACGTCATTGCCCACTGCCGCAAACTGCTGACCGGCTACAAAGTGCCGAAGTTCGTGGAATTTCGCGACGACCTGCCGCGCAGCAACGTGGGCAAGATCCTGCGCAAGGAACTGCGCAACAAGGACACGACCACCTGACGATCACGCCGCCCCGAACACCAGCGGGTCTCCATCGCGGTCAAACGCCATCAAGGACCCGACGGTGCCGTACTTGATCATCTGCGTCATGCGCTGGAAGGCCTGGTCCACGTCCTTGTTGTCCGGCAGATAGGCGGACTGGTCCGCCATGGCGGCGACGAACATCACCTGCCAGTCCTGGCCGGTCTGGCGGGATTCCCGCACCAGACCGGCAAAGTCCATCAGCTCGGCGGGGGTCTTGTCCACGCACAACAACGGGGTCAGCTCGCCGCCCTCGCCCCGGGCGTGGCTGGCCTTCTGCGCCGGCGTGGCGTCATCGGGCACGCTGCTGGTGGCAAACACGAACAACAGGCGCTGTGGTTCGGGTTGCAGGCGGGCAGCCTGCAGCAGATCGTCAAAACAAGTGATGTCCATGAAAAGGAATCTCGCGGCTGGGGACAGGCTTCATCCTACCCGATCCCCGGTTCGTGGTGTCCCGACGAACCGGGATGCCGCATGACTGCTTGACGCAGATCAGCGGCTTCCTCGCGCAAATCAACTGCCTCCTGCCGGCGGTGCTGCTGGTCCTGCGTGCAGCGGGCTCACCAGCCGAGGGCCGCCCCATCCGGATTGCGCGGGTCCGCAGCGCCGTACATGACCCCGTCGCGAATCTGGATGGTCTGCGTCTTGCCCATCGTGGGCATGACGGCGATATGCTGGCCGTAGCTGCGCAGCAGCGCCAGGGTGTCGGGGCTGAAGCCCTTTTCCACCCGCAGCTGATCGGGCCACCATTGATGGTGGAAGCGGGGCGTGGCGGCGGCCTCGGCCGGATTCATCCGGAAATCGATGGCGTCGACCACGGTTTCCAGGACGGTGGTGATGATGCGAGCGCCGCCCGGGCTGCCGGTCACCAGCCACGGGTGGCCGTCTTTCATGACCAGTGTCGGCGTCATCGACGACAGCGGCCGCTTGCCCGGTTCGATGGCATTGGCCTCGCCGCCGATCAGGCCATATACGTTGGCCACGCCAGGCTTGGCCGAAAAGTCGTCCATCTCGTTGTTGAGCAGGATGCCGGTGCCGTCCGCCACGATGCCGCTGCCAAAATTGGTATTCAGCGTGTAGGTCACCGCCACGGCATTGCCGGCTGAATCGACGGCCGAGAAATGCGTGGTCTGATCGCTTTCATAAGGCTGGGGCTTTCCTGGCCGGATCTCGGACGAGGGCCGCGCACGCGTGGCGCTGATGGTGGCAGCCAGTTCGCGGGCATAGGCCTTGGACGTCAGGCCCGCCACCGGCACCTTGATGAAATCAGTATCCCCCAGGTATTCCGATCGATCGGCATAGGCGAGTTTCATGGCCTCGGCCATATGCTGGATGGTCTGGGCGCTGCCAGCCCCCCAATCGCTGATCGGCCAGCCTTCCATCATGTTCAGGATCTGCACCAGATGGATGCCGCCGGAACTGGGGGGCGGCATCGTGACAATGCGATAGCCCCGGTAATCGCCCACAATCGGGGTGCGTTCGACCACACGGTATTGCGCCAGGTCCCGCATCGTGATCAGGCCACCATGGCGCGCCATTTCCGCCGCAATCTTCTGGCCGATCGATCCGCGATAAAAGGCGCCGGCCCCCTGGCTGGCAATCAGGCGCAGGGACTGCGCCAGGTCTTTTTGCACCAGCCGATCACCTGCCTTCAGGGGCTGGCCGTCACGCCAGAAAATCGCCTGGGTCGCCGGCCACTGGCCCATGGTCTTGGCGGTCTTGTCCAGGGTCTCCGCCAGCGTCCGGCTGACCGGATAGCCGTTTTCCGCCAGGCGGATGGCGGGCGCCAGCACCTGCGCCAGGGTCAGCTTCCCCCAGCGCCGCTGGGCATGCGCCAGGCCCGCCACGCTGCCTGGCACCCCCACGGCCAGATGCGTGAACAGCGACCGGCCATTGACGACCTTGCCCTGCGCATCCAGGTACATGTCGCGCGCGGCATGACTGGGGGCCATTTCCCGGAAATCCAGGGCGATGTCCCTGCCATCCTGAGCGGTATGCACCATCATGAAGCCACCGCCGCCGAGATTGCCGGCATTGGGCAGAACCACAGCCAGCGTAAAGCCCACCGCGACAGCGGCATCGATGGCATTGCCTCCGGCTTTCAACATTTCCAGGCCAGCCCGGCTGGCCAGTTCCTGTTCGGACACCACCATGCTGCGGCGGGCGACAATCGGATGGAACACGTCCATGTCGAAGTCGTAGGCCGCAGCGGCAGCCGTCGCCGCCGCCGTGGTGGTCGGCGCAGTGGCTTGCGCGCCGGATGCGGCATCCGGCGGTGGTGGCGTTGCGCAGGCAGCCAGCAGCATGGCCAGCAAAACGGATGGAATCAGGCGACGACAAGACAGCATCACGGTGTTCTCCTCACTCTTCGACGAAAGCCTCGTCGCGCTTCTTGCGGATCACCGGCACGGCGATCAGCACCAGCAGTCCGGCCGCCACCAGCAGCAGGGACAAGGACACGGGCCGATTCAGGAATGTCGTGAAATCACCGCGCGACAGCAGCAGGGCACGGCGGAAGTTCTCCTCCATCATCTGGCCCAGTACCAAGCCCAGCAGCAACGGCGCCGATTCGCAGCCCAGCCGCGCCCACAGATAGCCGGCCGCCCCGAAGAGCGCGAGGGTCCAGACGTCGAACAGACTGTTGTCCAGAGAATAGACGCCAATGGAGCAGAACACCAGGATGGCCGGGAACAGCACCCGGTAAGGCAGTTTCAGCAATTTGACCCACAGCCCGATCAGAGGCAGGTTCAGGATCACCAGCATCAGATTGCCCACCCACATGGACACCACCAGGCCCCAGAAGACTTCCGGGTGCCCGGTCATCACCCGAGGGCCGGGCTGCACATCATGGATGATCATGGCACCCAGCATCAGGGCCGTGACCGCGTTACCGGGAATGCCCAGGGTCAGCAGAGGAATGAACGAGGTCTGCGCTGCCGCGTTATTGGCGGATTCGGGGCCCGCCAGGCCGGCCGGATGCCCGTGGCCGAACCGATCCGGATCCCGCGCGATCTTCTTTTCCAGGGTATAGGATGCAAAAGACGACAGCACCGCGCCACCGCCGGGCAAAATCCCCAGGATCGATCCCAGAAAGGTGCCGCGCACGCTGGCTGGCCAGGATTCGCGGAACTCCTGGCGGCTGGGATAAAGCGGCCCGACCTTGTCCATGACCTGGACGCGGCGTTCGCGCTGTTCCAGATTGGCCATGATCTCGGCCAGACCGAAGATGCCCATGGCCACCACGGCAAAATCCAGGCCATCCTGCAACTTCAGGAAACCCAGATCGAAACGCGGCATGCCGGAATTGACGTCGGTGCCGATCATGCCCAACGCCAATCCCAGGATCGTCATGGCGATCGCCTTGAGCAAGGATCCCGAGGCCATGACCACGGCCGCCAGCAGGCCCAGTGCCATCAGGGAAAAATATTCGGCCGGCCCGAACTTGAATGCCACCTGGGCCAGCAGCGGCGCGAACGCCGCCAGCAGCACCGTGGCCACGCAGCCGGCAAAGAACGACCCCAGTGCGGCAATCGCCAGCGCCGCGCCGGCGCGGCCCGCCCGGGCCATCTGATATCCATCCAGCACCGACACCACCGAGGACGTCTCGCCCGGCAGCGCCACCAGAATGGCCGTGGTCGACCCGCCGTACTGCGCGCCGTAATAGATGCCGGCCAGCATGATCAGCCCGGCCTCGGGCGGCAGCACGTAGGTGATGGGCAGCAGCATGGCGATGGTCGGCACCGGACCGATGCCAGGCAGCACGCCGATCAGGGTTCCCAGCAGGCAACCCAGCAGGCAGTAGCTGAGATTCTGCAGACTGAACGCCACGGACACGCCCAGCGCCAGATGATCCAGCCATTCCATCGCGCCCCCCTCAGCCCAGCCAACCGGCCGGGAACACCAGACCCAGGCCTTGGATGAACACCAGCCAGACGAACGCCATCATGCCCAGCCCCACCAGAACGGCCACCCTCCAGTCGAAGTCATGGCCAGCCATGCTGCTGACGAAGACCAGGATGAACACGGACGACAAGACACCCAGCGTCGGCAAGGCCACGGCAAACAGGCAGACCGCGCCCAGCACGATACCGGCCACTCGCCAATCCGGGCGCCGGATGGACGCACGCTGCGCCCTGGACCGACAGGCCTGCCAGGCCAGGGCCGCACCCAGCAGGATCAGACACAGGCCCAGCAGGGCCGGGAAATACCCCGCCCCCATGCGACTGGCCTGCCCGATGGGGTAGCGCAGCGCGCCCAGCCCGAAGGCCAGGCCAGCACCGACGAACAGGACACCCGCCCAGAAGTCGGGTTGATTTCGGATGCTCAAGCGCATGGCGTGTCCGTCATGTCCGGCAGGCGGCAACGTGCTGCGCCTCAGTTGTCAAAGCGGATGTTGTTGGCCTTGATGACCGGCGTCCAGCGTTCCAGATCGCCCTGCACGACGGCCTGCATCTCGGCGGGCGTGCTGGCCACGGGCTCTTCATGCAGCTTGGCCAGCTGCTTGACGACGGCCGGGTCCTTCAGCATCTGCACGACTTCCTGGGTAAAGCGGTCCTCGGCAGCCTTGGGCGTGCCATGCGGCGCGACGAACCCCATCCAGGCGTCCGCTTCGATGCCCTGCACACCCGATTCCGCCAACGTCGGCAACTTGGGCAGGATGGCAGATCGTTTGGCGGTGGCAACGGCCAGCGCCCGCAGCTTGCCGGATGCGACCTGTTCCATCACCGCAGCGGCCGGCAGGATCCCCATCTGGGTCTCGCCCGACAGGATCGAGGTCACAACCTGGGCAGACGTCGAATACGGCACGTGGACGATGTCCGTGCCGCTGGTCGCAGCCAGCGCGGCCATGGCCAAATGGGAAATGCTGCCCACGCCCATGGATCCGTAGTTATAGTCGCCCGGCCGGGCGCGCAAGGCCTTGAGCAAGTCGTCGACACCCTGGGCATCCAGCGACGGCGCCACCACCAGCACGCTGGGCTGCGTGGCCGCGATGGTCAGGAAATCGAGATCCTTGGCCGGTTGATAGGGCAATTTAGGAAACAGCACCGTGTTGGCCGCCAACGGCCCGGAGATCGTGATGCCAAAGGTATAGCCATCCGGTGCGGCCTTGGCCATGGCAGCGGTACCGATATTGCCCCCTGCCCCGGCCTTGTTCTCGACCACGACCGGCACGCCCAGCTTGGGGCCGATGTAATCGGCGGTCATGCGCGCCATGGTGTCAGGCGTCGAGCCGGGACCAAAGGGCACCAGGATCCGGATCGTCCTGGATGGCCAGGTGTCCGCATCCGCAGCCTGCGCAGATACGGTTCCCAGACTGGACAAACAAATGGCGGCCGCGCCGAGCAACTTCAACAGTTTCATGCGTGTCTCCTGAATATAAAAAAAACCCCGCTCGCGGCGGGGTCTGGTCCACAGCGTGGAGGCTGTGGGGTCGGCAATGACGCCCGAGACCGGGCGTCACCCGCATCATCAGATGATGCGCACGGCCTCGATCAGGCGCACCACCGTCCAGGATTTGGACTTGGAGATGGGACGACCTTCGGCGATTTCCACGGTATCGCCCTCGTTGTACTGGTTGGATTCGTCATGCGCCTTGTATTTGGCGGTGCGGTTGACGAACTTACCCAGCACGGGGTGCTTGACGCGGGTCTGGACGCTGACGACGATCGTCTTGTCCATCTTGTTGCTGACGACCTTGCCGACCAGCGTGCGCTGACGCTTGGTGGTGTCTTTCTGGGTTTCGGTGGTCATGTTACTTTCCTGCGTTCTCAGTCATGATGGTGCGGATGCGCGCGATGTCGCGACGCACCTTGCCCAACTGGCTGGTGTTGGAAAGCTGCTGGGTGGCACGCTGCATGCGCAGGTTGAATTGTGCCTTCAGCAGGCTCTCGAGCTCGGTCTGGAGCCCGGCGGCGTCTTTTTCGCGCAGTTCACTGGCTTTCATCTATGTACCCCTTAGGCGCCCGCGCGACGCGACACGAAGGTCGTGCGCAGGGGCAGCTTGGCGGCGGCCAGGCGGAATGCTTCGCGTGCGACGTCTTCGGACACGCCTTCCATTTCGTACAGCACCTTGCCAGGTTGAATTTCGGCGACCCAGAATTCCGGGTTGCCCTTCCCGTTACCCATCCGGACTTCGGCGGGCTTCTGGGAGATGGGCTTGTCCGGGAAAATCCGGATCCAGATACGGCCACCACGCTTGATGTGGCGGTTGATGGCACGACGAGCAGCCTCGATCTGGCGAGCCGTCAGACGGCCCCGATCGGTGGCTTTCAGGCCGAACTCACCAAAAGACACGTTGGTGCCGCGCGTCGCCAGGCCGGTGTTGCGGCCTTTCTGCTCTTTGCGGTATTTCCTGCGGGAGGGTGACAACATGGTTATTCTCCTTCGGGCGCGGGAGCTGCCGAGGCGGCATCGCGGCGCGGGCCACGGCCACGGCCGCGGTTGTCGCCAGGACGGCCAGGGCGGTCGCCACGCGGGGCGCGGCGCGGACGGCGCTCTTCATCGCGCGGGGCTGCGGTTTCCACGGGCAATTCGCCATTCGGCTGCATGTCGCCCTTGTAGACCCAGACCTTGACACCGATGATGCCGTAGGTGGTCTGGGCTTCGGACGTGCCGTAGTCGATGTGGGCGCGCAGCGTGTGCAGAGGCACACGGCCTTCGCGATACCATTCGGTACGAGCGATTTCAATGCCGTTCAGACGACCCGAGGACATGATCTTGATGCCCTGGGCGCCCAGGCGCATGGCGTTCTGCATGGCGCGCTTCATGGCGCGGCGGAACATGATGCGCTTTTCGAGCTGCTGGGTGATCGAGTCGGCGATCAGCTGCGCGTCGGTTTCCGGCTTGCGGATTTCCTCGATGTTGACGTGCACGGGCACGCCCATCAGGCGCTGCAGGTCGGCCTTCAGCGTTTCGATGTCCTCGCCGCGGCGACCGATCACCACGCCCGGGCGGGCCGAGTACACGGTGATGCGGGCGTTCTTGGCCGGACGCTCGATGACGATGCGGCCCACGGAAGCGGATTTCAGTTTCTTCTTCAGGTATTCACGCACACGAATGTCTTCGGCCAGCATGCTGCCGTAGACCTTGTCGTTGGCGTACCAGCGAGAAGTCCAGTTGTGGTTGACCGCGAGGCGGAACCCGATTGGGTGAATTTTCTGTCCCATTGCGACTCCTTAGGCCCCGACCTTGACCACGATGTGGCAGGTCTGCTTTTCGATGCGGTTGCCCCGGCCCTTGGCGCGGGCCGAGAAACGCTTCATCGACTGGGCTTTGTCGACATAGATCGTGGTGATCTTCAGTTCGTCGATGTCGGCACCGTCGTTGTGCTCGGCATTGGCGATCGCCGATTCCAGCGCCTTTTTCAGGATGCCGGCGGCCTTCTTCGGGCTGAAGTTCAGGATATTGAGCGCGTGCGCCACGGATTTTCCGCGGATCAGATCCGCCACCAGGCGGGTCTTCTGGGCGGAAATATGGACGCCGCGAATGATTGCGGTGGTTTCCATGGCTTACCTCTTGGCCTTTTTGTCCGCCGCGTGACCCTTGAAGGTGCGCGTCAGGGCAAATTCACCGAGCTTGTGACCGACCATGTTCTCGTTGATGTAGACGGGAACGTGCTGGCGGCCGTTGTGCACGGCAATGGTCAGCCCGATGAATTCGGGCAGGATGGTGGAACGACGCGACCAGGTCTTGATCGGCTTCTTTTCTTTGCCCCCGACGGCGGCATCGACCTTCTTGATCAGATGCGCATCGACGAACGGGCCTTTCTTGACAGAACGTGACATAGTGTTCGCCCCTTATTTGCGCTTGCGGCGCGAGACAATCATATTGTCCGTGCGCTTGTTACGACGAGTCCGATAGCCCTTGGTGGGAGTACCCCACGGGCTGACGGGTACGCGGCCTTCGCCAGTGCGGCCTTCGCCGCCACCGTGCGGGTGATCCACCGGGTTCATGGCCACGCCACGAACGGTCGGGCGGATACCACGCCAGCGCACGGCACCGGCCTTGCCGATCTGGCGCAGGCTGTGGTCGCCGTTGCCGACTTCACCGATGGTGGCGCGGCAGTCGATGTGCACGCGGCGGACTTCGCCGGAGCGCAGTCGGACCTGGGCGTACACGCCTTCGCGAGCCAGCAGCACGGCGGAAGCACCGGCCGAGCGAGCGATCTGGGCGCCCTTGCCAGGCTGCATTTCGATGCAGTGGATCGTGGCACCGACGGGGATGGCGCGGATCGGCAGGGTGTTGCCGGCGCGGATCGGAGCTTCCAGGCCAGAGACGACCGTGGCACCGACTTCCAGCCCACGCGGGGCGATGATGTAGCGGCGTTCGCCATCGGCGTAGCACAGCAGGGCCAGGTGGGCCGTGCGGTTCGGGTCGTATTCCAGGCGCTCGACGCGGGCGACGATGCCGTCCTTGTTGCGACGGAAATCGACGACGCGATAGTGCTGCTTATGACCACCGCCACGATGACGCACGGTGATGTGGCCGTTGTTGTTGCGGCCGGAATTGCGCGATTGGCTTTCCAGCAGGGGCGCATAGCCCGGGCCTTTGTGCAGTTCAGGGTGCACGACCTTGATCATGCCCCGACGGCCGGCGGACGTGGGTTTGACTTTTACCAGCGGCATTTAGTTCACCTCCGAAAAGTCGATTTCCTGCCCGGCCTTGAGCGACACATAGGCCTTGCGTTCGTTGCGGCGACGGCCCATGAAGCGACCGAAGCGCTTTTCCTTGCCCTTGCGGTTCGCGACCTGCACGGACGCGACTTCGACCTTGAACAGCAGTTCGATGGCGGCCTTGATCTCGGGCTTGGTGGCGTCGGCAGCGACGCGGAAAGCGACCTGGTTGTTCTTTTCGGCGATCATCGTGGCCTTTTCAGTGACCACGGGCGCCAGAATGACTTGCATCAGACGTTCGGCATTCATCCCAGCAACTCCTCGAGTTGGGCGATCGCCGGCTTGGTGATCAGCACTTTCTTGTAGTGGACCAGGGACAGCGGATCGGCATAGCGCGTTTCAATCACTGCCACGTGGGGCAGGTTGCGCGTTGCGAGATAGACGTTTTCGTCCAGCGCATCGGTGATGATCAGGACGGACTCGGAAATGCCCAGGTCCTTGAGCTTGGCGGCAGCCAGCTTGGTCTTGGGGGCTTCGAGGGTGAAGCTTTCCAGCACGGCCAGACGGTCTTCGCGCACCAGCTGCGAGAAAATGGCGCGCAAACCGGCGCGGTACATTTTCTTGTTGACCTTGTGGCTGAAGTTTTCGTCGGGCGAATTCGGGAATGCACGGCCACCCCCACGCCAGATCGGCGAGGAAGTCATCCCGGAACGGGCGCGGCCGGTGCCTTTCTGGCGCCACGGCTTCTTGGTGGAGTGCTTGACGGTTTCGCGGTTCTTCTGAGCGCGGTTACCCATGCGTGCGTTGGCCTGATAGGCCACGACGATCTGGTGCACCAGCGCTTCGTTGAATTCGCGGCCGAAGATGTCATCGGCGCCGGCCACGGTGGCCGAGGATTGACCCTGATCGTTCAGGAGCTTGAGTTCCATGATTAGGCTCCTTTCTTGGGCGTGGCCTTGACGGCCGGACGCACGACGATGTCGGCGTTCTTGTGGCCCGGGACAGCGCCCTTGACCAGCAGCAGACCGCGCTCGACATCTACGCGCACCACGTCCAGGTTCTGGACGGTGCGGGTCACGTCACCCAGGTGGCCGGACATTTTCTTGCCCGGGAAGACGCGACCGGGATCCTGGGCCTGGCCGATGGAGCCGGGCACGCGGTGCGAGCGAGAGTTACCGTGCGAGGCACGCTGGGATCCGAAATTGTGGCGCTTGATCGTGCCGGCAAAGCCTTTACCGATCGAGGTGCCGGTCACGTCGACCTGTTCGCCGACCTGAAAGACGGATTCCACGGACACGACGGCGCCAGCCGTGAACTCGGCGGCACGGGCGGGATCCAGGCGGAATTCCTTCAGGATGGAGCCGGCTTCGATGCTGGCTTTGGCGTAGTGGCCGGCTTCGGCCTTGGTCACGCGGGAGGCGCGGCGGCTGCCGTAGGCCAACTGAACGGCGGCATAGCCGTCGACTTCAGGCGTCTTGACCTGGGCGACGCGGTTGTTGGACACGTCCAGCACCGTCACCGGGATGGAATCACCTTCCTCGGTAAAGATGCGGGTCATGCCGACCTTGCGCCCCACAAGCCCGAGGCGCCAGGCCGCGGGCGTAGGTGTCGAATTCGACATTGTTTTCTCCGGGGTATTGTTACCCTTAAGCTTAAATCCCGACTGCGATTGGCCGGGGCTCGGATACCGTCTTGCGACGATATGGCCGTACCGAAAACCGATACGACAGCTCGCCACCTGAATAAACAGACGGCGAAGCCCAGGATTCTAACATGAAAAAACCGCCCTGCCTAGACAGCAGGGCGGTTTTCGGATCGGCACCCCGCCAGGGGCTGCGAATCCGGATTACTGCAGCGCGATTTCGACGTCGACGCCGGCCGGCAGGTCCAGACGCATCAGGGCGTCCACGGTCTTGTCGGTCGGATCCACGATGTCCATCAGGCGCTGGTGCGTGCGCATTTCGAACTGATCGCGCGAGGTCTTGTTGACGTGCGGCGAACGCAGCACGTCGTAGCGACGGATGCGCGTGGGCAGCGGCACGGGACCACGAACCACAGCGCCAGTGCGCTTGGCCGTCTCGACGATTTCGGCGGCCGACTGATCGATCAGCTTGTAGTCAAACGCCTTCAGGCGGATGCGGATTTTCTGGCTTTTCATGGGTATCCCTAAAGAACGAGTCTGGGCGGGGGCACTGCCCCCGCCAGCGCATCAATTACTTGATGATTTTGGCGACGACGCCGGCGCCCACGGTGCGGCCGCCTTCGCGG
>NZ_JAUCDS010000010.1:0-96860 GCF_034674885.1 Castellaniella sp. | reverse complement strand
CCCACCATGAAGCCGCTGATGTTCTGCAGGAACACCAGGGGGATGTTGCGCTGGCAGCAGAGCTCGATGAAGTGCGTGCCCTTTTGCGCCGCTTCGGAAAACAGGATGCCGTTGTTGGCGATGATGCCCACCGGCATGCCATAAATTTTGGCGAACCCGGTTACCAGCGTGGTGCCGAAGCGTGCCTTGAATTCCTCGAAATCGGACCCGTCCACGATGCGGGCAATGACCTCGCGCACGTCGTAGGGCTTGCGGGTGTCCTGCGGGATGATGCCGTCCAGTTCGGCGGGATCGTACAGGGGCTCGGCCCAGGAATCCGCGCCCGGCGGAACCGGCCGGTTCAGGCGGGCGACCGCGTCGCGGACCAGGCGCAGGGCGTGGGTGTCGTTTTCTGCCAGGTGATCGGCCACACCCGACAGGCGGGTGTGCACGTCGCCGCCGCCCAGGTCCTCGGCGGATACTTCTTCGCCGGTCGCGGCCTTCACCAGGGGCGGGCCGCCCAGGAAGATCGTGCCCTGGTCGCGCACGATGATGGATTCGTCGCTCATGGCGGGGACGTAGGCGCCGCCCGCCGTGCAGGACCCCATCACCACCGCCAGCTGGGCGATGCCCATGGATGACATGACCGCCTGGTTGTAGAAGATGCGCCCGAAGTGGTCGCGATCCGGGAAGACCTCGTCCTGGTTGGGCAGGTTGGCCCCGCCCGAGTCCACCAGGTAGACGCAAGGCAGGTGGTTCTGCTGGGCGATTTCCTGCGCCCTCAGGTGTTTCTTGACGGTCAGGGGGTAGTAGGTGCCGCCCTTGACCGTGGCGTCGTTGCAGACGATGACGCATTCGGTGCCGCTCACCCGGCCGATGCCGGTGATCAGGCCCGCCCCGGGCGAGGCGTTGTCGTAGACGTCGTGGGCGGCCAGGGGAGACAGTTCCAGGAACGGCGTGCCGGGATCGAGCAGGCGTTCGACCCGTTCGCGCGGCAGCAGCTTGCCGCGCGCCAGATGACGGGCGCGGGCCGATTCGCTGCCGCCCTGCCCGGTGCGGGCAATCTGCGCGCGCAGATCGTCGACCAGCGCCCGCATGGTGCGGGCGTTGTCCTGGAAGTCCTGTGAACGAGGGTTGACGCGGGATTCGATGACCGGCATGTCGTGTCCTGAAAAATTACAGCATTTCGATGGCCAGGGCGACGGCTTCGCCGCCGCCGATGCACAGCGATGCGATGCCGCGCTTGCCGCCGGTCTGGCGCAGGGCGCCGATCAGCGTGGTCAGCAGGCGCGCGCCCGATGCACCGATGGGGTGACCCAGGGCGGTGGCGCCGCCGTGGATGTTGACCCGGTCATGCCGCAGGTTCAGTTCCTTCATGGCCGCCATGGTGACGACGGCGAAGGCCTCGTTGATCTCGTAGAGATCGACGTCTTCCGCCTTCCAGCCGGTCTTGGCCAGCAGTTTCTGGATGGCGCCCACCGGAGCCGTGGTGAACCACTGGGGTTCCTGGGCGTGCTGCGTATGGGCCACGATGCGGGCCAGGGGCTTGGCGCCCAGTTCCTGGGCCTTGGAGGCGCGCATCACCACCAGCGCCGAGGCGCCGTCGGAAATGGACGAGGAGTTGGCTGCCGTGACGGTACCGTCTTTCTTGAAGGCGGGCTTCAGGGTGGGGATCTTTTCCGGCATGGCCTTGAAGGGGGCCTCGTCGGTATCGACCACCGTGTCGCCCTTGCGCCCGGCGATCGTCACCGGTGCAATTTCCCATTTGAAGCTGCCGTCCTCGGAGGCCTTGCGGGCGCGTTTCAGGGATTCCAGGGAAAAGGCGTCCTGTTCTTCGCGGGTGAAGTGGTATTTCGAGACGCAGTCCTCGGCGAACACGCCCATGGCGGTGCCGCGCTGGTAGGCGTCTTCCAGGCCGTCCAGGGCCATGTGGTCGTAGACGGTGGAATGCCCGTAGCGGTAGCCCTGGCGACCACGCAGCAGCAGGTAGGGGGCGTTGCTCATGCTTTCCTGGCCGCCGGCCACCACCACATCGGCGGAGCCCGCCTTGATGATGTCGTGGGCCAGCATGACGGCCTTCAGGCCGGATCCGCAGACCTTGTGCAGGGTGCTGCAGGCGACGCCTTTCGGCAGGCCGGCGCCCAGGGCGGCCTGGCGGGCCGGCGCCTGGCCCTGGCCGGCCTGCAGCACGTTGCCCATGATGACTTCCTGGACGGCGTCGCCTGCGATGCCGGCGCGTTCGACGGCGGCGCGGATGACGATGGCGCCCAGTTCATGGGCGGACAGGCTGGACAGGCTGCCCATCATGCCGCCCATGGGCGTGCGGGCGGCAGAGACGATGACGATGGAATCGGACATGGTGTGCTCCTATGGCTGCGAGGCCGCATCCGGGCTGGATGCGGCCGGTTTCAGGGATTGCAGACGCCGTGCCGGATCGTAGGGGAAGATGTCTTCGATACGGCCTTGGGATGCGCGGGTACGGCAATCTTGCCACCATTGTGCATCCAGCAGTTCGGCATGGTGTTTCAGAAAGGCCGAGCGTACCCGGGGGTCGCCCAGCAGGAAGTGTTCGAATTCTTCCGGGAAGACGTCGTTGGCGCCCACGGGGTACCAGGGCTCGCCCGACAGTTCGGCTTCTTCGTTGGGCGCGGGCGGAATGCGGCGGAAATGCATTTCCGTCATGCGCTGGATTTCGTCGTAGTCGTAGAACACCACGCGCCCCAGGCGGGTGACGCCGAAATTCTTGTACAGCATGTCGCCCGGGAAGATGTTGGCGGCGGCCAGTTCGCGGATCGCCTGCCCGTACTGGCGCACGGCCGATTCCAGGGCGGCATCGGATGCTCCGGCCAGGAAGATGTTCAGCGGCGTCATGCGCCGTTCGATGTAGACGTGTTTCAGCACCACCAGATCGTCGGTTTCCTCGAGCAGGCTGGGCACTTCGGCGCGCAGGCCGGCCAGCAGGCGCGGGGAAAAGCGGCTGCGCGGCAGAGCCACCAGGGAATATTCCCAGGTGTCGGCCATGCGGCCCACGCGGTCGTGCTTCTTGACCATCTGGTATTTGCGCCGCACGGTGGGCTCGTCCATGCCGTCTTTGGCGATGCGGTCGCGGATCAGCTTGAAGACGTAGGGGTAGGACGGCTGGTTGAACACCGTCATGACCATGCCCTGGATGCCGGGCGCGTAGTCGAAGTTGTCGCGCGAGTGCGCCAGATGGTGCAGGAAATCGCGGTAGAACAGGGTCTTGCCCTGTTTCTGCAGGCCGATGGTGGTGTAGATCTCGGCCTTGGGTTTGCGCGGAAACAGCGACGACAGGAATTCCACGTAGGCGGCGGGGGCCTCCATGTCCACCAGGAAGTACGCCCGGGTGAAGCTGAATAGCGTGCTCAGGTCGTCGCTGGTGTGCAGCAGGGCGTCCAGCTGGATGTGGCCGGATGGCGTGTGCAGCAGCGCGATGGCAAAGGGATGGATGGCCGTCTGGTTGATCAGGCGCCCGACGATGTAGGCGCCCTTGTTGCGAAAGAACAGGGTGTTGAGCACCTGGATCTGGCAATCGGGTGCCAGGCGCTTGCCCAGGCCGCGCGGCAGTGTGCGGCGCAGGTGGCGCAGGCCCATGCGGGCCAGCGTGCGGGCATCGGCGGGCAGGTCCTGGTAGGGCGCGGCCAGGCCGAAATCGGCCACCAGGCGCACCAGGCAGGGCAGCAGGCCTTCGGTCAGCGGGTAGTAGGACCGGTAGGTGGACAGCGCGCCGTCGATGTATTCGGTCGCCACGGCCGGGCGCACGAACAGGAAATCGTTGTTGAAGTAGTTACGGTGCAGGATGCGGCAGGATACCGAATTGAAGAAGGTTTCCGCGCATTCGGGCTGCAGGTGGCCGGACAGCAGACCGATGTAACTGGTCTTGGCCGCCTGCCAGAATTCCAGCTGTTCGGGCGTCAGGGCCGTGTCCGGGGCCGTCTGCGCCGGGGTGGTGCCGCGCAGCGCCTGGCCCAGCGTCGTGGCGCATTCGCGCACCCGCGTGTCGTAGTATTCGATGCGTTCGCGCGACAACTGCTGGATGCCGTGCCAGTCGCCGGATTCGAACAGCGACTTGGCCCGCTGGGCGCTGTAGCGAAACAGCGAGTAGTGGCGGTCGAACCCCGCCAGGATGATACGGGCGACCGCCTCGGGGGATTGGCCCCGGGGCGTGACCGGCTCGATGCGCTGGTGGTCGCCGTCGCTGCGCATGGCGTCAGGCGGTTTCGCTGAACAGTTCGCGACCGATCAGCATGCGACGGATCTCGCTGGTGCCGGCGCCGATCTCGTACAGTTTGGCGTCGCGCCACAGGCGCCCCGTTGGGTTGTCGTTGATGTAGCCGTTGCCCCCCAGGATCTGGATGCCCTCGCCAGCCATCCAGGTGGCTTTTTCGGCGCAGTACAGGATGACGCCGGCGCAGTCCTTGCGCACTTGGCGCGCGTGCTGGGCGCCCAGCCGGTCCAGGTTCTTGCCCACCGTGTAGCAGAAGGCGCGGCTGGCCTGCAGCGTGGTGTACAGGTCGGCCAGCTTTCCCTGGATCAGCTGGAATTCACCGATGGCCTGGCCGAACTGCTTGCGTTCGTGCACATAGGGCACGACCACGTCCATCACGGCCTGCATGATGCCCAGCGGGCCGCCGGCCAGCACGGCGCGTTCGTAGTCCAGGCCGCTCATCAGAACGCGCACCCCGCCGTTGACCTCGCCCAGCACGTTTTCGGCCGGGACTTCGCAGTCCTGGAAGACCAGTTCGCCGGTGTGCGAGCCGCGCATGCCCAGCTTGTCCAGCTTCTGCGCCACGGAAAATCCGGGGAAGGACTTTTCGACGATGAAGGCGGTGATGCCGCGCTGGTGGGCCTGGGGATCGGTCTTGGCGTAGACCACCAGGGTGTCGGCGTCCGGCCCGTTGGTGATCCACATTTTCGTGCCGTTCAGGATGTAGCGGTCACCGCGCTTTTCCGCCCGCAGCCGCATGCTGACCACGTCCGATCCGGCGCCGGGTTCGCTCATGGCCAGCGCGCCGATCTGCTCGCCCGACAGCAGGCCGGGCAGGTATTTGCGCTTCTGGGCCTCGGTGCCGTTGCGGTGGATCTGGTTCACGCACAGGTTCGAGTGCGCGCCGTAGGACAGGGCGATCGAGGCGCTGGCGCGCGAGATTTCCTCCATCGCGATCATGTGCGCCAGATAACCCAGGTTGGCGCCGCCGTACGTGTCGGACACCGTCACCCCCAGCAGGCCCAGGTCGCCGAACTTGCGCCACAGGTCCATCGGGAACTGGTCGTCGCGGTCGGCGGCGGCGGCGCGAGGCGCGATCTCGGATTGTGCGAAATCGCGCACGGCCTCGCGCAGCATGTCCAGGTCGGAACCAAGTTCGAAATTCAGGCCGGGTAGATCCATGGGAAGTCTCCTAGGGGTGGCGGGGGCGCCTTTTATTCGGTGATCGGGTGGAGGTCGGCCTTGGCTGGGGCCTGTGCGGCGTTGCGGCGGCGCAGCAGCGCCGTGCAATCGGCCTGCTGGCGGCGCAGTTCCTCCAGGGTCTCGTCCAGGTCGCGCTGCTGCTGTTCGAGTTTCTGGCGATGGGCGTCCAGCACATCGATGTAGTGCTGCAGTTGCGCCGTGCTGCTGGCGGAGCTGTGGTCGTACAGATTGATGAGGGTGACGATTTCCGACAGTTGCAGTCCCAGGCGGCGTCCACGCAGCGCGAGTTTCAGGCGGGTGCGGTCGCGTGGCGCGTAGATGCGGTTGCGCCCCGAGCGTGTCGGGCTGACGATGCCCTGATCCTCGTAGAAGCGGATCGTGCGCGGCGTGACGCTGAATTCTCGGGCAAGCTCGGAGATGGTCCAGGTGGCTTGGCTCATGGGTCCCATGCGGTGGTCGGGTCAAGGTCATATTATGCTATCAGTTTACGTTAACGTAAAGTGCGGACTCTGCCATAATACGCAGAACGACAATATCCGATTCTGCCCATTTCGGGCGGATCCGCACGCCGGGCAACCGGAAAAAGCACAGGAGACACATGTGAACCCGCAGGAACAGGAACTGCAATACCCCTGGGACGAGAAACTGCCCGAGGCCGGCCATGCCCTGACGGTGGCCGATGGCGTGCGCTGGATCCGCATGCCGCTGCCCTTTGCGCTGGACCACATCAATCTATGGCTGCTGCGCGACCGCATCGACGGCCGTGATGGCTGGACCGTGGTGGATTGCGGCATCGACCGCAGCGAAGTCCGCGACACCTGGGAATCCGTCTTTGCCCAGGCCCTGGACGGCCTGCCCGTGTTGCGCGTCATCGTCACCCACATGCATCCGGACCACGTCGGGCTGGCGCACTGGCTGTGCGAGCGCTGGCAGGCGCCGCTGTCGATGTCCATGACCGACTATGCAGTGGCGCGGCTGTGGACCGGCTCGTCCGTGAAAGACACCTCCCAGGCGGGCAGCGGGCCGGTCGGCGATGCCGCCGCCCGGCATTTCGCCCGCCATGGCCTGGTGGATCCCGAAGCCCAGGCCATGATCCGCCAGCGCCATGATTACTACGCCCGCCTGGTGCCCGACATGCCCAGGCAGTTTCATCGCCTGATGCATGGGCAGGACGTGCAGATCGGCGGCCGCCCCTGGCGGATCATCGTTGGCTACGGGCATGCGCCGGAACACGTGTCCCTGTGGTGCCCGACGCTGGGCACGCTGATTTCAGGCGACATGGTGCTGCCGCGCATTTCCACCAACATCAGCGTGTTCGACCTGGAACCCGAGGCCAACCCTCTGCCGCTGTACCTGGATTCCCTGAAGGCCTACGACAACCTGCCGGCCGATGCCCTGGTCCTGCCCTCGCATGGGCGTCCCTTCCGGGGTCTGCACCGGCGTATCGCGCAGCAACAGACCCACCATGCGGAACGCCTGGCCGAGGTCCTGGCCGCCTGCGGCCATCCCCAGAGCGCCCACGATCTGCTGCCCGTGCTGTTCCACCGGAAACTGGATATGCACCAGCTCGGTTTCGCCATGGGCGAATCCGTTGCCCACCTGCACGCCCTATACTTTCAAGGCGCCCTGACGCGCGCGCTGGGCGAGGACGGCATCTACCGTTTCCAGCAGGCCTGACCGGTTCATCTGCGGTCGCCGGGCGCATCCTTGATTGACGAATACAGGACACTGATCACTATGACTCGCGACGCGCACGGCCGACCCAATGACCGCATCGATACTTTGCTGCAGCATATCGGCCAGGCGCCGCTGGACCCGGAAACCGGTTCCGGACCGGTCGCACTGCCGTCGATGCGCACCAGCACTGTGCGCTTCGCGTCCATGGACGTGCTGGATCGCGCCCAGGCCGCCAAGCAGCGAGGCGAACGCGTTCCCACCTACGGCCGGGTCGGGCTGCAGACCCACGAGGCCCTGGAAAACCTGCTGTGCAGCCTGGAGGGCGGCCAGCGGGCATTCCTGGCGCCATCGGGCATGGCCGCCATCAGCATGGCCTTGGTGGCCTGCCTCAACCAGGGCGACCACGCCCTGGTCGTGGACTGCGTCTATGGCCCGGTGCGCTACCTGCACAAGACCATCCTCTCGCGCATGGGCATCGCCATGGATTTCGTGCGCGCGGACCTGGACAGCCTGCAGGCCGCCCTGCGCCCGGAAACGCGGGTGCTGTACCTGGAATCCCCGGGTTCCCTGCTGATGGAAATGCTGGATCTGCCCGCCTTGTCGCGCTGGGCGCACGATCACGGCCTGACGGTCGTGGCCGACAACACCTGGGGATCCGGCTACATCTACCGGCCGCTGTCCCTGGGGGCGGACATTTCCGTGATTGCCGCCACCAAGTACATCGGCGGGCATTCCGATCTGATGCTGGGCGCGGCGGTGGCCAGCGATCCGGCCCTGATCCGCAAGCTGCATGAAACCCACTATGCGCTGGGCAATACGGTCAGCGCCGACGATGCCTGGCTGGCGCTGCGCGGTGCGCGCACGCTGGGCCTGCGCATGCGCGGCTGCGGCGTGCACGCCCTGACGGTCTGCCAGTGGCTGGCCGCGCAGCCGCAGGTGTCCCGCATCTTCTTGCCCGCCTGGCCCCAGGACCCGGGACACGCGCTGTGGCAGCGCGATGCGACGGGATCCAACGGCCTGTTGGCCGTGGCGGTGGATTTCAACGAGCCACAGGTGCGCCGCGTGATCGATGCGCTGCGCTTGTTCGGGATCGGGTATTCCTGGGGCGGCTACGAGAGCCTGGTGACGCAGGTGGAACCGTCCGCCCTGACAGCTCACGGCTATTGGGCCGAGACCGCCACCGACCGGATGAAGGCCGGAACGGTCTTACGCCTGCACATCGGGCTGGAAGACCCCGCCGACCTGATCGCCGATTTGACGCAGGCGTTCGCGGCGGCGGGGTGATTGTTTGCTGGCAGGGGCATCGGCCGTCAGGCGTCCGCATGAGGATGATCCAGGCGGGGCCTGCGGCCAGGCAGCCGACGCGCTCTGCCCGCACAAGAGGCCAACTGGCCTCCTGCGCAAGAAAAAAGAATTACTTCTGCTTCGCCAGCACCTGTTTCACCAGCTTGTCGGCCTCGTCGATCGCGCCCTGATAACTGCCCGTGTGTGACGGCGACGTCACGTACTGCCCGCCAATCGCGAACGACGGTGTTCCGTCGATTTTGTAGGCCTTCGCCAGCTCGTCGGCCCGCGTGGTCTTCGTCTGTACACCGAACGAATTGAACGCATCCGTGAACGCCTTGCGATCCACCCCCTGGGCGGCCACCCAGTCGATGATCTTGTCTGCCGTGAACAGATCCTTGTTTTCCTCGTGGATCGCCTTGAAGACCGCGTCATGCAGGTCCAGTCGGCCGACGGCTTCCAGCGCGTAATACAGCTTCTGCAGGTCCTTCATGCTGGCGTTGAACGCCACGGGAACGCCCTTGAACACCACCGTGTCGGGCAGCGTCTTGCGCCATTTGACCACCAGCGGCTCGATTTTTGCGCAGTGCGGGCACGTATAGGCAAAGAATTCCAGGACCTCGACCTTGCCCGGCGTATCCGACGGCTGGATCGGATCCAGGGTATCGAACGGCGCGGCGTGCGCGGGCGACAGAGCCAGCGCGGCCAGGCCCATCAGCAGGCCGGAAGCAAAGCGGGAAAACAAGGCGGTCATGATCGTGAAGCTCCAAAAAATCGGCAGGGACAGTGATGTTGGATCACTATAACCAGATCCGGTTCCCTGCTGGGTGAATCAGTGTCCCCCGCCGGTGCGGCATCAGGACATCAAGGACGCACGACCGAGGATTCGATCTTCTCGTCGCCCAGCTTGCTGCGAGCCCGGTTCATCTCGTCGATCCCCTTGAAGGGGCCAACCCGGACCCGGTTGATCGCCGCGCCGTTGGATTCCCCGGCCTCGATGCGCACCGGCAGGCCCAGCAGCACCACGCGGGCCAGCATGGCCTGGGCCTCGGATTTCGACCGGAAGGCGCCCGTCTGCAGAAAGTACGTCGTTTGCGTATTGGCTGCCGGCTTGTTGACCGGTGGCGCCGGGGGCGGGAACGGCAGGCTGGCCGGGGCGGAAGGCTTGGCGATGGCCACGGTCGTGTCGGGCGCCTTGGCAGCTGGTGCAGGAACCGCCGGTTTGGTGGCCGGCTGGTCCAGCCCCGCAATGATCTGGCCGATCGCGTCGGACAAGGGGTTGTCCTGCTGGCCGGGTTCCGGCGCGGCGCCCGGCGGATTGACGGAACTGCCGCCCTGGGCGGGCGTGCGGGTGCCGGCCGGGCCATCCTTGCCGTACAGCGCGATGTTCGGATCCGGCGCATTCTTGACGTCGGGCAGCAGGGTGGCCGGCGTGCTGCGGCTGGCCTTGTCCTTGAAGGGCATGGGCGCCTTGGTGACGAACAGTGCCACGGCCACGGCTGCGGCCACGCCCAGCACCATGCCCAGAACCAATCCGAACCAGGCGCCGCCCGAGGTTTTTTTCTTGCGTGTGGCCATGCTCTACATCCGTTCGGGGGCGCTGACCCCCAGCAGGCCCAGGCCATTGGCGATGACCTGTGCGGTGGCCCGCGCCAGCCGCAGGCGGGCCGCCCCCAGTGCGGGGTCGTCCACCAGAATGCGTTCGGCGTTGTACCAGGCGTGGAAGTCGGCTGCGCAGTCCCGCAGCCAGAACGCCAGCTGGTGGGGGGCCAGTTCCTGGGCGGCCTGCGTCAGCACGTTGGGATATTCCGCCAGGCGCTGCAGCAGGGTGATTTCGGTGGGCGCCGTCAGCAGGGACGGATCGGCGGATTGCGCCTGCTGTTGCGTATCGTGCTGGCGCAACAGCGAATGGATGCGCGCGTGCGCGTACTGGATGTAGTAGACCGGGTTTTCCTCGCTGTGCGACAGGGCCAGGTCGATGTCGAAGACGAATTCCGAATCCGCCCGGCGCTGCGCCAGGAAGAAACGCACCGCGTCGCGCCCCACCCAGTCGATCAGGTCGCGCAGGGTGACGTAGCTGCCCGCGCGCTTGGAGATCTTGACCTCGGCCCCGTCGCGCATGACGCGCACCATCTTGTGCAGCACGTAGGCCGGGTAATCGGCCGGGATGCCCAGGCCCAGCCCCTGCAGGCCGGCGCGGACCCGCGCAATGGTGCCGTGGTGGTCGGTGCCCTGGATGTTGATGGCGTGGTGAAAGCCGCGTTCCCATTTGGCCACGTGATAGGCGACGTCGGGCACGAAGTAGGTGTAGCCGCCCTCGGACTTGCGCATCACGCGGTCCTTGTCGTCTCCCGTGCCCAGTTCGGTCGTGCGCAGCCACAGCGCGCCTTCCTGTTCGTAGGTGTGGCCGGCGTCGATCAGGGCCTGCACGGTGCGTTCCACCCGGCCGCTGGTATACAGCGAGCTTTCCAGGTAGTAGTTGTCAAAGCGCAGGTCGAAGGCCTGCAGGTCCAGGTCCTGTTCGCGGCGCAGATAGGCCACTGAGAATCGGCGAATTGCGTCCAGATCGTCCAGGTCGCCGCTGGCCTGGATGGGGTCGCCGTCGCTGGCCTGTACCGTGGCGCGATTCTGGTAGTCGCGGGCGATGTCCAGGATATATTCGCCCTTGTAGCCGTCTTCGGGGAAGTCGGGGCTTTCGGGTTCGATGCCCCGGGCGCGGGCCTGCACGCTGATGGCCAGGTTGTGGATCTGGTTGCCTGCGTCGTTGTAGTAGAACTCGCGCGAGACCTGGGCGCCCTGGGTGGCGAACAGGCGGCAGATGGAATCCCCCAGCGCTGCCTGACGGGCGTGGCCCACGTGCAGCGGGCCCGTGGGGTTGGCGGATACGAATTCCACCAGGATGCGTTCGTCATGGGCCGGGCGATGGCCGTAGCGTTCGCCTTCTTCCTGGATCGTGCGCAGCACGGCCTGGTGGGCCGCAGCCGACAGGCGGAAGTTGATGAAGCCGGGGCCTGCGACCTCGGCCTGTGCGATCAGGCCTGCGGCGGATGGTTCGGCCAGGATGGCTGCCACGATGGCCTGGGCCAGTTCGCGCGGGTTGCGGCGGGCAGCGCGGGCGGCCTGCATGGCGACGTTGCAGGCCACGTCGCCGTGTGCGGCGACCTTGGGGCGTTCCAGGGTGATGTCCAGCGCATGGCCCGGAATCAGGGCGTCCAGGGCGGTGCGCAGAAGAGAGGTAATCTGGGTGGTGTGCTGTGGCAGCATGGCGGAATGATGAGCGGTGACGGCGGCATCCGGCATGGCGCGCACGGCCCTGCCGCCGGAGATATCCCGAAATGATAGCCCGATTTTGGGGCGCTCGTGATGTGGCGGGCCACTCGGGCAGGAAGGCTGCGCTGCCGGGGCGCGGGGATTCAAGGCGTCCTCGGCAGCCCCAGCTGCGATTCCAGCCAGGCGCCATAGCCCTGCATGTCCACCTGACCCACGACGTTGCCCGCGTTCAGTTCCCAGTGGCTGAGGCGCTGGATGAAGGTCTCGAACATCTGGCGCTGGGCCGCCCCCAGCCGGGGATCGGCGCCCTGCGGCCCCAGGGATTGAGTGCCGGCGTCCTGCAGATCGCGATCACCGCCCAGCAGGCGTTGGGCAGGGTTGCGTTCGTCGTGCAGCCAGGGCCGCGAGACCTGCTGGTCCTCGGCATTCAGGTCCTTCAGGGGCACCAGGGCCGCCAGCGCCTGCCAGCGCATCCAGTTCAGTGTCACGTCCGACAGATCTCCGTCTGCCCGAGGCTTGCCGCGATCATCCAGCAGCAGGCCGCCGCCGATGTCGGCGTGGGCGCCGATGAAGGGGGCTTCCACGGTATTGGCCGGCGCCCCCTCGCGGGCAGATACCAAGGGAAACAGGCTGCGCAGTTCGTGCAGCGCCACGGCGTGCGCCACCCAGTTCCAGGCCCCGGAGACGGACAGGTCAAAGCCTGCGTTGGCCGCCCCCAGCAGGCCGAATTGGGCCACGGTGTCGAACAGGCCCAGAAAGCGCAGATCCACGCACAGTCCGATCGTGCCGCGCAAGGGGTCGTCGTAGGAGAACCAGCCGTCGTGCGTCTGGCGGGCGATGCGGTTGGCGAAATCCCGGGCCAGGGCGGCGCCGCGCGAATATCCCAGGATGTCGATGGGGACCGGAGCCGCAGCCCCCTGTGCCCGCTGCAGGGCGTTCATCAGGGACTGCCACTGATTGCGCAGGATCTGGCCGCTGCCGGCGGCGGTCACGGCATCCCAGTCTACGTACAGATTGTTGCCCGGTCCGGAGTGATAGTAGGCCGGGCCGTCGTCGTAGGCCTGGGCCAGCTTCCAGACGTTGCTTTGGTTCGCTCGTCCGTAGCGGGTGCCATCGAAGGCCAGCAGGATCAGGCCCAGGGGGTCGACATGGCGCATCGGCTGCTGGGCCGCATAACCCAGCGCCTGCAGGCCGGGCACCGGGCCCAGCGGGTCCGGTTCCAGATAGTGTCCGCGTTGCGGCAGGTAGGTGCGAAAGACGTTGTCGTGCCAGCCGGTGAACGGATCCTCGTCCTGGCCGGGGCGGCGCAGCGGCAGGTCCAGGTCGCCGGCCCGGCGGCGGGCCTGCCCCAGGGTGTCATAGTCGGCCAGCCAGCGCACGGCGCGTGTTGCGTCGGTGACCATGACGGGGGCGCCCAGCAGATCCGCGTGGATGAAGAGCAAGCGGGTCTGGCCGTGGACATCGGTGCGCAGCAGCCCCACCGGGACATCCTGCGCGTACAGATAACGCTCGCTGACGCCGAAGCTGGGCGCAGCGGGCCCGGCCGGCGCATCGGACCGGACCCAGCGGGCGACCAGCCGGTTGTCCAGGTAGTAGCGCTCGATGCGCATGCCGCCCGCCTGCTGGCGGATCTGCTGGCCCCGGGCGTTGTAGGTATAACGGACCCGCGCCTGGCCGTTTTCGCGGACTTCAGCCAGGCGCTGCTGCGCCTGGTAGCGCAGGGTACGCTCGCCGATCTGCAGCGGCAACCCGGCGGCGTCGCGGCGGATGGCCGACAGGGGCGGGGCTACGATGTGCGCGGTGCGCCCGGCCAGCGCGCCTTCCTCGGTCCAGGCCAGCCAGTGCCGGCGTCCGGCGCCGGTCGTGCCGCCCGATTCGAGAATGCCGGTCACGCGCTGCCGGGCGTCGTAGGCATAGCGGCGTTGTGTATGGAGACCCTGGGCCAGGACGGTATGCCGCAGGATCAGGCCGTTGGCATCCTGCTGACGCCGTTCCGCCCACAGGATGCGCGCGCCGTCGCTGACCATGAGCCGGTCTGCGCGCCCCTGGCCGTCCGTGCCGCTGTGCAGGTGCAGGCCGTTGCCGTAGCGGTAGCCGGCCAGGCCGGCCACCGTGTCGATCACTGGATGCCGGGACCCGTCGGCGGCTTCCCAGACCAGGCGGCTCAGGCGTCCGTCCGGTGACCAGCTTGTATGCAGGGCGCCGCCTTCCGGCAGGCCGTGGCGCAGCAGGCGGCCCGCCTCGTCGTAGGCAAAGGTTTCCCGGTAGGACAGCGTGCCGCCTGGTTGGGCGCGCCGGATGGATCGAGTACGCAGCCGGCCGTCCTGGCCGGTCTCCAGGTATTCGGTTTCTGCCGGATGGTCCAGGCGCCGCAGATGCCGGCCATGCCAGTCCAGCGTGACCGGCAGCCCGGTCTTGTCGTTGCCTGTGTACTGCAGGTGGCGAGGGCGGCCGGCCGCATCCCGTTGCAGCGCCAGATGGTCGCCGTTGGCGTGACCCAGCGCCTGCAGTCGGCCCTGGGGGTCGTAGCCCAGCCGAGTACGCCCCGTCAAGGTGCTGGTCCAGGCGCTGCGGCGGCCCTGCGCGTCGTACGTCATGACCAGACCGGGCCAGCCGCCATGAGGCTGAGACAGACGACTCAGGCCGCCAACTGGGCTGCGTTCGATCCGCAGTCCGCCGATGCTCGCCAGCCGGCCTCGCGCATCTCGTTGCACCGAGTGGTCAGCGTCCGGGGGATAGTTCAGGTCCAGCCGGCCGGTCGCCTGTTCCGGCGGCCCGGGGATGGCCTGGACGACTCGGCCGTCCGCGTCGTAGATCCAGCTGCGTATTCTTTGTGCGCGTCCCTGGCGGTCCTGCAGCGTGATGCCGGTGATGGCTGCGAGGTGGCCTGCCTGGCGTGGCGGCTCGTAGTGGTAGCGTCGCTGCATGCCGTCCGGGCGCACGACGCTGGTCAAGCGCGGTAGGGTGGGGCGGGGTGCCTCCCCGTTGGCCGCAGCGGTCGGGGCGTCGTATTCATAGGTGAAGGTCCCCAGCGGGGTCTGCAGCGACTGCAGCAACACGTGGTCATCGTGCCGCGCATAACGCGGCGTCAGCAGCTGCCGGCCTGTCCCGATGCGGGCGATCAACCCCTGGAAGGGGCCGTCGGCATGGTAGGCGATCCGGGTGGCCGCTTGCCCCGGTCGGACGGCGGCCAGCAGTCGGCCCTCGGCATTGAACTCCAGCCGCCGGCCGTCGGTATCCGCCCAGACGTGTGTCGCCTGGCGGCTGGTCGTGGGGGTGCTGGCGGCGGGTAGCCAGATGGCCGGAGCATCGCCCGGCGGCGGATGGGGCGGGGAGGCCTCGCTCGACGGCGACTCCGACGCCGCGACCGCCACGATGCGCCCGTCTCCTGGGCGCAGCGGATGGCCCCGAGCGTCGTAGCGCACGACCCGGCCATCGGCCAGCCGCAGCTGCCAGCCGGGCGGGCTGCGAGTCAGCGTCACGTCGTACTCGCTGCCCCAGCCTGCGCCCAGGAATCCGGCCTGTGGCTGGCCGGATCGGTACAGGCGGACAAAGCTCGGATGGCCGCCGGCCAGAGGGGTGGGCAGGTCGACGTCCCTCAGGAATTTCTCGCCGGTGATCCGGTGGATGGGGTTGCTGATGCCAGTGTCCGGGTCCGGCTCCCGGCCTGGCCCCAGTGAGGTCCCGGCGCCGCAGGGCGGCAGTTGACCGGGGTCGGCGGGCGCCGGGCAGGTCAGTGCCGCAGAGGCGCCCGCCGGACCGGTTCCGAGAGCCATCAGGAGTGCCAGCAGGCAGGGGGTCGAAACGGCCCTGCGCGGGCGGATGCGAATGCGGGGAAAGCGGCGTCGGCAGCGGGTTTCTGGCATGGCTCGTCTCCTGTCAATGTCGGATATTTTCCGACTTGGCAGGGTGCCGAACTTGGGTTAGTGTATGTTTATATCCATTGCGGAAAGCCCACTATGCTCATTCTGTTTCAGTCCAAGTCGGCCGCCGAAGTCCTGATGTTCGCCCAGCACGCCAAACCCATCCTGGTGGCCGCAGGTAAAAAATTCGACACGCCAGATATGCCTGAACGAGGGGTCATCACCCGCGACCAGCTGGATGCGGCCATTGCGGGCATCGAATCGCTGGTGGCTGCCGACAGCAGCCACAACGACGATCACCCCAGCGAACACGACGATTCCACCGAACATCCCATCGCCCAGCACGTGGGCATGCGCCGTCGGGCCTGGCCCTTGCTGGCCATGTTGCGTCTGTCTCGCGACAAGGGCGAAGACGTCACCTGGGGCCCCGCGCCCATCTGGTAAGGAAAAACCGCGCCATGCAGGGTCACGTGATCATTGTGTTCGATGCGCATCGCTCGCTGGAACTCAGCGTCGACGCCCCCGTCGATGCGACGCTGGCCCAGGCGGCTCGCAGCTGGTTCGAACAGCGCTGGGAATCCCTGGGCTGCGAACCCTTGCGGGTCAGCGGGAAAGTCCTGCTCCTGGACAAGATCCTGGGGGTGGCGGATGCCCTGGGTTACCGCGCGCTGTCTTCCCAGTCCGATCTGGCCCGGGACTTCGCCACGCACGCCGTTCAGGCATTGGAAAAGCCCCGGGTCACGGTGGATCTTCCGGGGCTGGCCATCGTGTATTGATGGGTGCCGGCTGCGGCGGCCCCCGCCGGATAGGCTGGGGCGCTCGTCAGGTCGGACAGATGGGGGGTATTCCCTGAATCAGGCGGCGGCCGACACGCGGGCCGGCAGTTCCTTTCCGTCGGCGGAATAGCGGTTGACCGCGCTCAGGATGGCCAGGAAAGACGACGTCACGATGTCTTCGTGGATGCCGACGCCATAGCCGTTGGCCTCGTCGCCGATGCGGATTTCCACATAGGACGCAGCGCGGGTGTCCGTGCCCGTGCCGATGGCATGTTCCTGGTAGTCCATGATGCGGGCCTCGATGCCCAAGGCGTCCACAAAGGCCGAAATCGCGCCGTCGCCCTGGCCCGACAGGTGTCGGGTCTGGCCATCGGCCTGGATTTCGACTTCGATCATGAATTGTTTCTGGCCGGTGGTCTTGGGGCTGCCGGTGATGCGATGGCGCACCAGTTGCCAGGGGGTGTCGCGGTCCAGGTATTCGCTGGAAAAGATGTCGTAGACGTCCTGAGGGGTGACTTCGCGGCCGGTCTCGTCGGTGACGCGCTGGATGGCGCGGCTGAACTCGATCTGCAGGCGGCGCGGCAGGACCAGGCCGTGTTCATGTTCCAGCAGGTAGGCGACGCCGCCCTTGCCGGACTGGCTGTTGACGCGGATGACCGCATCGTAGCTGCGGCCCAGGTCGGCCGGGTCGATGGGCAGGTAAGGCACTTCCCAGACCGCGTCGGCCTGCTGGACGGCGAAGCCCTTTTTGATGGCATCCTGGTGCGAGCCGGAAAAGGCCGTGAACACCAGGTCGCCCACATAGGGGTGGCGCGGGTGGACGGGCAACTGGTTGCAGTCTTCCACGCAGCGGCGCACTTCGTCGATGTCGGAAAAATCCAGGCCGGGATGAACGCCCTGGGTGTACAGATTCAGGGCCAACGTGACCAGGTCGACGTTGCCGGTGCGTTCGCCATTGCCAAACAGACAGCCTTCGATGCGGTCGGCGCCGGCCATCACGGCAAATTCGGCGGCGGCCACGGCCGTGCCTCGGTCGTTATGCGGGTGCACGCTGAGCACGATCTTGTCGCGCTGGGCCAGATTGCGGTGCATCCATTCGATCTGGTCGGCGTACAGGTTGGGCGTGGTGGCCTCGATGGTGGCCGGCAGGTTCAGGATGATCTTGTCCTGTACTGTGGGCTGCCAGGTTTCGACCACGGCATTGCAGACGTCCAGGGCGAATTCCGGTTCGGTGGTGCTGAAGACTTCCGGGGAATATTCGTAGCGCCAGTGGGTTTGCGGATGCTTGGCGACTTCGGCCTTGACGATCTTGGTGCCTTCGACGGCCACGGTGCGGACTTCGTCGCGGCTCATTTGAAAGACGATCTTGCGAAAGGCCGGCGCGCAGGCGTTGTACATGTGCACGATGGCGTGTTTCGCCCCGGCCAGCGCCTGCACGGTACGCGGGATCAGATCGCCGCGCGCCTGGGTCAGGCCGATGATGGTGACGTCGTCGGGGATGCGATTCTCGTCGACCAGTTTGCGCACGAAGTCGTAATCGGTCTGGGATGCGGAGGGGAAGCCGACCTCGATTTCCTTGAAGCCGATCTTCACCAGCTGGTCGAAGAACCGCAGCTTGCGGTCTACGCTCATGGGTTCGATCAGGGCCTGGTTGCCATCGCGCAGATCGGTGCTCATCCAGATCGGCGGGGTGGTGGTGCGGCGGCTGGGCCAGGTGCGTTCAGCGTAATCGCGCGTGAACGGGGCGAACGGAATGTATTTGGAGGCGGGGTTCTGGATCATGGCAATACCTGTCTGGGTAGAGGGTCCGGATCACGGACGAACAACAATCGCGGGGTCGCGAAGAAGTGGCTTGGGATAGGCTGCCGAACTGCCACGCGGCGCTAGGCCCGGCAACCGATCGCTAGCAGTAGACCCAGTAGGACAGGAGAGAACCGCGCCCGAACAGGAGCGGGAGCGCGCACGACATCGCCGGCAGGAGCCTGCCGGGAATCATGGAAAGATGCGCGCGTGATGTTCATAGCCTAAAGTCAAACATATTTTCCGGGTTCGCGCAAGTGCCAGAAGGCGCGGAATCGGGGGATCAACCCCGCTGGCGGGCGTTTTCCAGCACGGCCAGCTGGCGAGCAGCCTGCTGCAGGCGCCCGGATCGACCGGCCGACAGTTCCTGGTGGGCCAGTTGCAGGTCGCCCACGCGCAATGGCTCGTCGTGCGGTTGCCAGGCCCAGAGCAGCACATCCAGCGCCGGGGCGGACAACTGGTCCGCCAGCAACTGGAAGGAATGCTCGTCCACCAGTTTCATGCGCGCCCGCGCCAGGATCGACCGCACGGCCTGGTACACCAGCCAGGCCACGATGATGGTGCACAGAATGACCAGCGCCCCCCAGAAATACGGGTTGTAGCGCTGCAGCAGGGCCGTGGCCTGCGCCCCGATGACGTGGTTTCCGGCATAATCGATGCCATTGCCAAACGCCAGCAGGCGATTCAGCAGGTCATACCAGACCAGCGCCACCAGCACGATCAGCGTGGCCGACACGATTTTGGCCGTGGCCGTCAGTTTCAGCAGAATCCTGCGCAACAATGCGGAATCCTGTCGGCTGGGGGTTTGGAATGAGTCCTGATTCATGGCCATCAATGAGTTGAGTATGCGTTCGCAAGCTTCCCTGGAACTGGGTCAGCACCAGCAATTGGCGCTGACTCCGCAATTGCGCCAGGCCCTGAGGCTGCTGCAATGCTCGACCCTGGAACTGGAACAGGAAATCGCCCAGGCGGTGGCGGACAACCCCGTGCTGGAACTGGATGAACCCGCAACGGATGCGGTTTCGGCCCAGGCCGAGATGCTGGAACGCCACTGGGCGCAGCCTGCCAGGCAGGCTGTCACGGATGATATCCCGGAATCGCCGGCCTCGCAGAGCCTGACGGATCATTTATTGCAACAATTGCGCACGACCCGAGCCAGTCTCAGGGACCAGGCGCTGGGCGTCGTGTTGATCGGCGAACTGGACGAGCACGGCTATCTGGATTTCGACCCTGTATCGCATTCGACGGCGCTGCCGCCGGATTGGGACGTCCAGGAAGAAGAATGGCGGGCGGCGCGGCGCTTGCTGCAGTCTTTCGACCCGGCCGGGGTTGGAGCCCGCGATCTGCCCGAGTGTCTGCGCCTGCAACTGCGGTCGCGCGCGGCGCAATGGCCGCCGGACGTGCTGGACTGCGCCCTGCGCCTGACCCGATTCCTGGAAGACTTGGGCGCGGGGCGCTGGGGGCGTTTGTGTGCCGCCCTGGGCTGCAGCCGCGCGCTGCTGGACGCGGCCCACCAGGCCTTGCTGCAGCTGGACCCCCGGCCCCTCAGCGCCTGGCAGGAGGACACCACCTGCTATGTCGTGCCCGACGTCCTGTTTCATCGATCCGGCACCCGGTGGGCCGTCAGCCTGAATCCCGCCCTGGAGCCGCGACTGCGCGTAGATGCCGGCCTGGCAGCTCAGCTGGAGCGCGAGGGCGCGCCGGTGCTGCGTGAACAGGTGCGCGTCGCACGGCAATTGGTCCAGAGCCTGGGCCAGCGCCGCCAGACCATTTTGCGGGTGGCCGAATTCATTGCGGTCCACCAGCGCGCGTTCCTGGAACAGGGGGCATCCGCTCTGCGCCCGCTGGTGCTGCGCGAGGTCGCCCAGGCGCTGGAACTGCACGAATCCACGATTTCCCGCGCCACCCGGCTGAAATACGCCCAGACCCCCTGGGGGGTGGTCGAGCTGAAGCATTTTTTCGGCACGGGCGTGCAGACTGCATCAGGCGAAGACGCCTCCGCGAGGGCCATCCAGGCCGTCATGCGCGTGTTGCTGGATGCCGAGTCTCCCGGCAAGCCTCTATCGGACATGCGGCTGTCCCAGTTGCTGGCGGACCAGGGCTTGGTGATCGCCCGTCGCACAGTGGCCAAATACCGCGAAGCCCTGGGCGTGCCGGTCGCCAGCTTGAGAAAAGCGCAGGGGAAGTGACTGCGGCGCGCGGATGCGCAGAAAATGCTTGCCACGGTTAAAAAGAAAGATGATAATGATTCGCATGTATATTTGTGTATGCAACGCGATCAGCGAACGTCAGGTCCAGGAAGTCATCGCCCAGGGGGCGACGAGCCTCGGCGACCTGCAGGCCGAACTGGGCATCGCCACCTGCTGCGGCCAGTGCGCCGACACCGCAACCGACTACCTGCCTGGGGGGCGTTATGCCACCGAACTGGCAGTAGCCCCTGCGGTGGCGCCTGATCGTGTGGTGCAGGCGCCGCTGCTGACCAGCACCGAGATCCGGCGCGTCGCCTGATCTTGATCTTTTGCCGCCGGGCCGCCCCAAGGCAAAAGCGCCCCCTCGGGGGGCAGCAAGCCGAAGGCGCAGCGTGGGGGCATCTTTTTCCGCCGGGCCGCCCCAAGGCAAAAGCGCCCCCCGCCAAGGCTGTGCGTGTTAGCCTAATGGTCCGCCCGCACGCGCGGGCTGTCTCTCGGGAGCAGGCCATGAAGGGCGACAAGACTGTCATCAAATACCTGAATCAGCAGCTGAAAAACGAACTTTCAGCCATCAACCAGTATTTTCTGCATGCCCGCATGATGCGCCATTGGGGTTACGAGAAACTGGGTCAGCACGAATACGACGAATCCATCGGCGAGATGAAGCACGCGGACATGCTCATCCAGCGCATCTTCATGCTGGACGGCCTGCCCAATCTGCAGGATCTGCATAAATTGCTGATCGGTGAATCCGTTCCGGAAATCCTGGCGTGTGACCTGAAGCTGGAATCCGCCGCCCAGGCTACCGTGAAAGAAGCCATGCAGTACTGCGAATCGGCCCAGGACTACACGTCTCGTGATCTGTTCCAGACCATCCTGAACGACACGGAAGAACACATCGATTGGCTGGAAACCCAGCTGGGCCTGATCGACCAGGTCGGCCTGCAGAACTACCTGCAATCGCAGGTCTGATTCGTCTGCTTGCGCTTCAGGGCTTGGCGGGGCAGTCCTTGGCCTTGCCCCAGGCCTGGTGGGCCTCGCAGTATTTGTTGCGGGCGGCCCAGGCGCAGGACGGCCGCGAGAAGAATCCCAGGGATTCGCAGGTCTTCAGTTCTGCCTGAAAGGCCGCCTGCCAGTTGCTGCCACCGGCCGCCAGGGCATCCGAGGTGTCGGGCGGTGGCGGAGGCGGCGGGACGTCGATGGGCTGCACCGGCTGGTTCGTGATCAGGGTGCCGATGTTGGCGATGCCCTGCAGGCCGGTATCGTCCTGTTGGTTCTGAGCTGCCAGGGCGATGGCTTCGTCCATGCTGATGGTCGTCGTGGCCAGGGCAATCGGGCGATGTTCGTCCATCAGGGGCGTGGCCTGGATTTTCCAGTCGACTGGTGGCTGCAGGCTGGGCACGCCTTGCCGGCCATCGGCCAGGGGTTGGGGCGCGGAGGCGACAAAGGGTTTGCCGTTGGCGTCCAGCACCGGGGTATTGGTGAGTTCGGCTGGCGGTTCGGTCGTCTGGACCTGGGCCGGGCTGTGAACGATCAGCCAGTCGCCCAGCCGCAGGCCACCCCAGGCAGAAGCCCCGGCGGCAAGCAGCAGGATGGCAAAAATCAGACGCCAGGACATGGGCGGATTCCTTCGTCGGTCAATGCGGTCAACCGTGCCATTGTATCGAATGCCGCCCGCTCGCCACGCTGGATGCGTCAGCGCTTGTGACAGAATGCGATGCGGGGTCAGACACCGGCGCCAAAGACCCGTCCTGCGTGTTCGCGCATTGCGTGGAACTCGACCTCGGGGTAGCGTTCCTGGGCCACCCGCAGTTGCGCGGGCGAGGTCGCCAGGAATGCCACGGCATCGACCACGTCATGGGCGATGTTGGCAGCGTTGGAGTCCATGAATTTCTTCAGGGCCTTGGCGTCCGTGCTCGTGATCCAGCGCGCCAGGCTGTAGCGCGAGGGCATCAGGCGAGCGTCGACGCCATATTCGGTCTTCAGGCGATGGGCGACGACCTCGAACTGCAGCTGACCCACGGCTCCCAGCAGCAAGGCGCCGCCGGTGGCTTCGGGGCGGAACACCTGGATGGCGCCTTCTTCCCCCAGCTGAGTCAGGCCGGTGCGCAGCTGTTTGGTGCGTAGCGGGTCCTTGACCTCGACGGCCTGGAAGAGCTCTGGTGCGAAGAACGGCAGGCCGGTGAAGGTCAGCGATTCGCCTTCGGTCAGCACGTCGCCCAGCTGCAGGATGCCGTGATTGGGGATCCCGATGATGTCGCCGGCAAAGGCTTCTTCCACGATTTCGCGTCTCTGCGACAGGAAGGACACCACGTTGTTGGGGCGGATTTCCTTGCCGTTGCGGGCGACCTTCAGGCGCATGCCACGCTGGAAATGCCCCGAGCTGACGCGCACGAAGGCCACGCGGTCGCGGTGCGCAGGGTCCATGTTGGCCTGCACCTTGAAGACCACGCCGGTGAACTTGGGCTCGTCGGGTTCAACCGGGCGTTCCAGGGCCGCTCGGGCGCCCGGCGCCGGGGCCAGTTCGACCAGGGCGTCCAGCACCTCGCGCACGCCGAAGTTGTTGATGGCCGAGCCGAAGAACACCGGCGTCTGGC
The DNA here is from genome assembly GCF_034674885.1 of Castellaniella sp. GTDB lineage: Bacteria > Pseudomonadota > Gammaproteobacteria > Burkholderiales > Burkholderiaceae_B > Castellaniella. The sequence goes on along the minus strand of NZ_JAUCDS010000010.1, from coordinate 73,997 downwards.
GGCCGGCCAGGAAGGCGTCCCGATTGAATTCGGGCACGGCGCCGGAAATCAGTTCGATCTCTTCGCGCGACTTGTCATAGGCGTCGTCGAAGCGCTGTTTCAGGACCGGGTTGTCCAGGCCATCGATGGTCTCGTCGTCGTGCTGGTCGCGTTCGGCGCCGGGGCGGAACACGCGCATGTGGTCGTGGCGGATGTCGAAGACGCCGCCGAAGTGCCGCCCCATGCCCACGGGCCAGGAAAACGGGATGGCGTCCATGCCCAGGTGGCCTTCGATCTCCGACAGCAGTTCCAGCGGTTCGCGCACTTCGCGGTCCAGCTTGTTGATGAAGGTGATGATGGGGGTATTGCGGGCGCGGCACACCTGCAGCAGGCGGATGGTCTGGGGCTCGACCCCGTTGCCCGCGTCGATCACCATCAGGGCGGCGTCCACGGCGGTCAGCACCCGGTAGGTGTCTTCGGAGAAGTCCTGGTGGCCCGGGGTGTCCAGCAGATTGATGACGCAGTCGCGGTATTCCATCTGCATGACAGAGGAGGCTACCGAGATGCCGCGCTGCTTTTCGATTTCCATCCAGTCGGAGGCGGCGTGGCGGCTGGCCTTGCGGGCCTTGACGCTGCCGGCGATCTGGATGGCGCCTGCAAACAGCAACAGCTTTTCCGTCAGAGTGGTCTTGCCGGCGTCCGGGTGGGAAATGATGGCGAAGGTGCGACGGCGGGCGACTTCAGCGGTCAAGCTCATTTAGTCTGCCTTATGCAGCAATGCGGCGGGCCGACCGCCTTGTGGACGGGAATCCCGGCGCGGGGTGGCGGTAGCGCCGCCGCTGCGGTTGGGGCGGTTGCCGGCAGTGCGGCCATCGCTGCGGCGGCTGTCGTTGCGGCGGGCGTCCTGGCCCTGGCGCGGTTCCGAGGACGGACGGCGTTGCCCGTCGCGGTTGCCTGATCGACCGGCGCCTCCATCGCGGCGTCCGCCGGGGCGGACGTCACCCTGCAGGCGGGCCAGGGCGCGCTTTTCGCGGGCATCCGGTGCGGAATCCACCGTCACCATGGCGCCGGGGTTCCAGCCATCCACCGTGATCGGCTCGATGGTCTGCTTGGTCAGGCGTTCAATGGCCCGCAGCAGCTTGATCTCGGAAGAGTCCACCAGCGAGAGGGCCGATCCGGTGCTGCCCGCGCGACCGGTGCGGCCGATGCGGTGCACGTAGTCTTCGGGCACGTTGGGCAATTCGAAGTTCACGACCTGGGGCAGTTGGTCGATGTCCAGGCCCCGGGCGGCGATGTCGGTGGCGACCAGCACGGCGACCTTGCCGTCCTTGAAGCCCGACAGCGCCTTGGTGCGGGCCGCCTGGCTCTTGTTGCCGTGGATGGCGGCGGCGGTCAGGCCGTCCTTGAGCAGTTTTTCGGCCAGGCGGTTGGCGCCGTGCTTGGTGCGGGTGAAGACCAGCACCTGATGCCAGCCGCTTTCGCGGATGATGTGGCTGAGCAGATCGCGCTTGTGGGACTGTTCGGTCATGACCACGCGCTGGCTGACCAGTTCGGACGTGGTGTTGCGCCGAGCGACGGAGACCTCGCCGGGGTTGCGCAGGATGCCTTGAGCCAGGCTGCGGATCTCGTCCGAGAACGTGGCGGAGAACAGCAGGTTCTGGCGCTTGGCCGGCAGCAGTTTCAGCACGCGGCGGATGTCGTGGATGAAGCCCATGTCCAGCATGCGGTCGGCTTCGTCCAGCACCAGGATTTCCACGCCCGACAGGTCCAGCGTCTTTTGTTGCGCGTGGTCCAGCAGACGGCCCGGCGTGGCCACCAGGATGTCCAGCGGCTTCTTCAGGGCGGTGATCTGCGGGTTGATGTTGACCCCGCCGAACATCACCATGGACCGGATCTGCGTGTGCTGGCTGTACAGGCGCACGGATTCTTCCACCTGGGCGGTCAGTTCCCGGGTAGGGGTCAGCACCAGCACGCGCGGGCGGCCGGGTTTGCGGCCGGCGGCGGGGTTCTGGATCAGGTAGTGCAGGATGGGCAGCGTGAAGCCGGCCGTCTTGCCGGTGCCGGTCTGGGCGGCTGCCAGCAGGTCGCCGCCTTCCATGACACGCGGGATGGCTTGTGCCTGGATGGGGGTGGGATGGGTATAGCCTGCGTCATGAACGGCACGCAGCAGGGGTTCTGCCAGGCCTAGCGAGGCAAAAGTGATTGATGTGTCCAACAGTGTGACTCCAGCGACCGCCTATCGCTCGAGTCGAGAGATACCAATCGAGGCTGACGAATGAAAAAATCTGGAAAGGTGCCGCCGGCCGTGCCTGGGAACCTGTTGAACGGCGCGCCCTGCGGGCGGGTTCGGGTTCTGGAGTGATGGCCGGGGAAGGCCGCGCAGTGACTGGTAAGCTGCGCGAAAGGCTGAATTATAGCGTGCTGCGGGCCGCGTGCGTGGGACTGTCGCGGATGCGGCGGAATTTCTACAATACGGCTTTCCATTGTCTGCTTCGCGAGGTCCGCATGATCCGACGTTACCTGAATCTGGCTGCAGCTGCGGCCCTGACGCTGCTGCTGTCGGGCTGCGGCTACAACGAGATCCAGCGCCAGGATGAACAGGTCAAGGCCGCCTGGTCCCAGGTCCTGAATCAGTACGAACGCCGCGCCGATCTGGTGCCGAAACTGGTGTCTTCGGTCAATGCCTACATGGTCAATGAACGTACGGTGCTGCAGCAGGTCACAGAGGCCCGCGCCCGGGTCGGACAGATCCGCATCAGCGCCGACGATCTGACGGACCCGGCCCTGGTGGCCCGGTTCGAACAGGCCCAGAGCGCGCTTGGCTCCAGCCTGTCGCGCCTGCTGGCCGTGTCCGAAAACTATCCGCAGTTAAAGAGCGACGGCTTGTTCCGCGACCTGATGACGCAGCTGGAAGGCACGGAAAATCGCATCACGGTGGCGCGCGAACGCTATGTGGGGGCGGTGCAGACCTACAACCTGACGATTCGCGAATTCCCGACCCTGATCACGGCTCGTGTGTTCGGCTATCAGCCCAAGGCGCAGTACGGGCTGGACAAGGCGGATGCCGTGATGCGGGATCCGGAGGTCAAGTTCGATCTGCCGGCGCCAGCCGGGGCCAAGTGATGGCGGGTTTCACATTCCGTGCGCAGGGTCGGCGGCTGCGGTTGCCGGAGAGCATTCCCGGGCGCAGCGGATTGCTTGCGCTGCTGCTGGGCCTTCTGCTGATCCTGGGCATCCGCCCAGGGCTGGCGCAGACCGCTACCGCGCCTGCGGCGCCGGCTGCCGTGGCGGTGCCGGCCTGGACGGCGCCCGTCATGGATCTCAGCCGCACCCTGGACGCTGGCCAGGTCCAGGCATTGACGCAGCAGGTGCAGGCGCTGGAAGCCGCGCAGGGGTCGCAGCTGTTCGTGCTGCTGGTCCCCTCCACCGGGTCCGATACCATCGAGCAATATGCGCGTCGGGTGTTCGATCAGTGGGCCGTGGGGCGCAAGGGCGTGGATGACGGCATCCTGCTGCTGGCCGCCATGCAGGACCGGCGCGTGCGCATCGAGGTCGGCTATGGCCTGGAAGGCGCCGTGACCGATGCGGCGGCCGGGCGCATCATCCGCGAGCAGATCACCCCGCGTTTCGCGCAAGGCGATGTATCCGGCGGGCTGCAGGCGGGCGTGGCGTCCCTGCAGGCGCTGATGCGCGGCGAGACGCTGCCGCCGCCAGCGGCCACAGGGTCGGGCGAAGAGGACGACGAACCCTATGCCATGGCGCTGCCGTTGGCTTTCATGGCGCTGGTGATGCCGGTCTGGCTTGGGGCGGTGCTGGTGGGCGGTTTCGTGTTCGTGGTGACCGGCAGCTGGACCTGGGCGCTGCTGGGGGCGCTGGGCGGCCTGTTGCTGTCTGTGCTGGGGCGCGCCCTGGGGGTGGCAAAACGTCTGGGGCGGGGCCGCTCGGGCAGGGGCGGCGGCGATGGCGGCTTTGGCGGCGGTTTCGGCGGCGGCGGTTTCGGCGGCGGTTTCGGCGGCGGGTCTGGCGGTGGTGGCGGCGGCGGTGGCGGCCGGGGCGGCGGTGGCGGCGCCTCTGGCAGCTGGTGAATCAATCCGGCCGCGCCAGTGTGCTGTTCGGCTGACCCGTCCAGATCAGGTACGAGCACTGGTCGAACAGCACACTGATAGCGCGTTAGAGCGCCAGAAACAGGGCGTGGGCCATCTGGCCGATCAATAGATCACGGTGCGGGTCCGGGCCGGGCGCCTCGCCGATCGTGGACCAGGACGGGTGCGTGCGGGCTTCGTCCAGAATCGCCTGCACGTCGGGCGGCAGGCGGTGCAAGGTGGCGGCTTCCGGTGCTGCTTCCTGGGGGGTGTCCGGATCGGTGACGGCTTCGTCAGCAGGCGCAATGTCCGCCGCCGTGATCTGTGCCATCAGGTCCTGCTCGATGGGCCGCATTGCCGCGTGCCCCCGACATTCCAGAGCCCGCACCAGGGCCAGCTGGCGCAGCCCCAGCAGGTGCAGTACCGGGTCGTCCACGGTCATTTCCACATTGCCCGCAAGGCGGCCCATCAGGCGTTTTCCCCATTGATTGGCGCCCTGCCAGACCCCGCCGATGGCTGCGCCCAGCAGCGTTGCGGCGCCCAGGCTCAGCCCGCCGGTCAGCATGTCCAGCGTGGCACCGGCCATCGCGCCGGTGGCCAGGCCCTTGCTGACCTGGATACCGAAGCTGCGCAAGGCCTGAGGACTGAAAAGATCCATCCCCCAGCGTTCGCCTTCCAGGGGCAGTGCGTGGTGGGGAAAGGTGGCCTTGCTGAAGCGATAGCGTTTCAGCAAGGCATGCACGCAGTCCTGCTCGCGGTCGCGGGTGCGTTTGCGCATCACCATCGTGACGGTCGCCATGTCGGTCGGGTCCTGGGCACTGGGCAGGCGCAGCGCGGCGGCATCCATCAGCAGCTCGGCGATCAGCCGGGTGGCGTCCTGCAGACGTTTGAGACGCTGCTCGCCCAGATCCGTGCGCAGCGCCATCAGGGCCGGGGCGTGCTGGTCCAGCATCAGGGCCAGGCGGTCGAGCATCTGGCTTTCGCCGTCCAGCGCCGGGGCGACCGTATCGAAATCGACCGTGGCGTGCAGCCCCAGCCGCGCCAGAGCGTCGCGCCAGGCGGCGATGTTGGCCAGGGGGCTGCGGGTGAAGTTCAGGACGGGCAGGATGGGGTGGCCGCAGGCGGCCAGCAGCGTCAGTTCGTCGCGGTGCTTGGGCAGCACGGGGTCGCGGGCGTCGATCACGTACAGGGCGGCGTCGGCGGTCAGTACCGTGGTCAGGACCCGGCATTCCTGCTCGAACCGGCCTGCGGCTTCAGGGCTGTCCAGCAGGCGCTGAATGCGCTCCGGCCCGTCCGGCCGTTCCTGCGAGGCGATCAGCTGGTCCAGGTAGTCCAGCACGCCCATGGCGTCTTCCAGGCCCGGGGTGTCGCGCAGGATCAGCATGGGCTTGCCGTCGGTGGACAGCAGCTGTGCGCTTTCGACGTGCCGGGTGGTGCCGGGCTGGTCGGCGACTTCGCCGAACAGTTCGTCGCGCAGCAGGGTGCGCAGCAACGATGTCTTGCCCGTGTTGGTGTGGCCGACCACGGCCAGGTCTAGGGGAGGGATGACGTCAGTCATGGGAGACGGGTCCGATGTGTTCGAGCCAGGCAGTCAGGTCCGGAACCTGGCGCAGTTGTTGGCGGACCAGGGCGTTTTGCCAGGCCTGCCGGCGTTCCGTCGGGCCGCCCAGGCACAGGATGCGCAGGTCGGGACCGGTGTGATTCAGTTCGTCCAGCCACGTGATGGTGCCTCTGTCCGGCGTCAATCGCGCGTCGCAGACCAGCAGCAGGTGGGCGGCATCCAGTTGTGCGCGGATGCGCTGCCGGTCTTCGCGGCTGTCGCAGCGCCCCAGGTCCTGCACGGTGTCGGGCAGACCATCGGGCGGCCAGATCAGGTCCGACCCCAGTTCGTAGGCCAGCACGGCGGCATGCCGCGTGGCAGCCCGAAGGGCCGGGGCGCCGGATTGGACGGGGCCGGCTTCGGGGGCCGGACGGTCGATGCCCAGGGTCTGGTGCGTGGGCAGCAGGCGTTCGCGCAGTTCCAGCCAGCCGGGCAGATCCGGATCGATGGACAGGTGGCGCAGGCGCTGGCGCAGCCATGCGCCGCAGATCACCAGGGCCAGCAGCCGGGGCAGCAGGCCCCAGGTAACCAGGCAGCCGATCAGCCACAGGGACCAGTCGGCCTGGATGGCCGCCGATGCGCCCTGGGCGCTGCCCATGCTGGATGCCACAGCCAGCGGATCCGGCGTGGGAAAGCCCAGCCATTGCGGCAGGCTGCCCAGCCATTGACTGAAGGTCACGAAGGCCTGTGGCGATAGCAGTGTCGTTTCCCAATGAAAGGAGTAGCTGCGGGTGCTGAGCAGCACGACCAGAGTGGGGATGGCGCCCAGGTAGGCGATGGTCCAGGCGCCGTGGCTGAGCAGGCCGACGGCGGGTTTCCAGGCGCGTTCGCGAGTCAGCAGCGACAGGAATGCCTGGGCTGCCAGAGCAGCGTCGGGGCCGCGCGCGATCTTGCGGGTCAGCCACAGCCATAGCCGCGACAGGGCGGTGGCAGGCTGCAATCCCGGCAGACAGCCGATCAGCCAGATCAGCAGGGTCAGGGCATGCAGGCCCAGCAGCCCCAGCAGGGCCGTGGCCAGGTTGACGGAGCCCTGGCCGGGATTCAGGGCGGCACCGGCTGCGCCGATGCCTGCCAGACCGGCGATCAGCCATAAGGCAAGCAGGGCCCAGCGGGCGCCGTGACGCCATCGGTCCAGGCAGTCCTGCAGCGGGCTGTGGCCAGCCAGCCAGGCGGCACGCGCCAGGATGCGCGGCCCCAATTGGGCTGGCGCGCGCAGCGCCGCCTGGCTGGCGGCCTGGTCTTCGAGAGGCCCCCAGTGCGCTTCGCGCAGGCGCACGGCTTCTGCTCGCCAGTGCTGTTGCAGCGGCGTGTCGGAGCGGGCGTCGGGTGGCGCGTTCCTCATGGGATGGAAGGCTCGGTGAAAAGTCGATGATACCGAGTTTTACAAAATCGGGCAGTCCCGAGGATGAGGCCGGACACAGTGCAGTCCCTGCGGACTGCGCTGTGCCTGACGAATCCGAACCGCTTGCAAGCGGTGAGGTGGGCGGCAACGCAGTATGGGCATCGCAGACGCCAAATTAGTCGAACAGCGCACTAGGGCTGCCGACAGGGCCTGAGCAGCGTGACGTCGCCATCGGTCGGCATGATGGCCCGTAGCGGTTCGCAGTGCCCGCCTTCGCACCAGTCGTAATCGGCCGTGTAGGGCGAGCGGGTCAGGCGCAGGATGTGCAGGGGGGCGGTGTGCGGCTGGTATTCGTACCAGCCGTCGGCGTGATGTACTGCGTCGGGCGGTGGATCCATGCCGGCCCCGGACCCCAGGATGCGGGCGTGGCCGGCGACCAGCACCGGCTGGCCGTTGGCGTCTGCTTCTACCCGGTAGTCTTCTTCCCAGCGGATCTTTTCGATGGAATGAGTCCAGGCCAGGGTGAAGGCCTGTGTCGGCACGAAGCGCGGCGGCACCTGGGGCGCCGCCGCCAGCGTCAGGCAGATGCCCAGCGCCCCCAGCATCATGCTGCCTGCGCGGCTATCTGGCGACGGCTGCGGACCAGATGCCAGACCAGGAAGAGCGCCGTGGCCGCGAAGCCCAGGTCGTCGGTGATGGGCGCGGCCGCCACCAGCAGGGCCGCTGCGATCACCACGTAGGCGCGCTCAAAGCCATTGAGGCGCATTTTCAGGAAGCCGGTGACGCCTGCGCTCCAGAGAGTGATCGCAACCAGCGCCTTGAAGACGATGTAGATCACATCCCAGGCCGTGCCGCCCTGCAGCATCAGGGCGGGGGAATACACGGCCATGTAGGGCACGACGAAGCCGGCGATTGCCACCCGCAACGCCTGGATGCTGATCTTCAGGCCGTTTTCCCGGGCAATCGGCGCAGCGGCGAAGGCGGCCAATGCGACCGGCGGCGTCAGGTCGGCCATGATGCCGAAGTAGAACACGAACATGTGCGAGACGATCAGCGGCACGCCCAGTTTCAGCAGGATCGGGGCTGCCAGGGAACTGGTAATGATGTAGTTCGGGATCGTGGGGATGCCCATGCCCAGCACCAGGCAGGTGATCATGGTCAGGAACAGGGCCAGGAACAGGTTGTTCTCGCCGATGGCGATCACCTGGCCGCCGAACTCGGCGGCCACGCCGGTCAGGTTGATGATGCCGATGATGACACCGACCAGGGCGCAGGCCGTGGCTACGGACAGGGCGTTGCGCGCGCCGTCCGCCAGGGAATTGACGGCCAGCTTCAGTGCGCTGCGGCCGTGCTTGCGGAACAGCAGGGCGATGGCCAGCACGGCGATGATGACGAAGAAGTCCGTCACGCCGAATTCGACGAAGCCCGCGCAGGCGATGCCCAGCAGCAGCCAGAACAGGTAGCGCAGCACCATGGGGCGCGCGCCCTGGATGACGGCGGCGCCGAAGATCAGGATGACGGTCAGACCCAGGCCGATGGTGCCCGAGAACAGCGGCGTGTAGCCCGAAAACAGCAGCGCCACCAGGCCGATGAGCGGAATCAGCAGATACCAGCTCTTGCGCACGGCGGCCCAGGGGTTGGGGCAGTCTTCCTTGGGCAGGCCGTGCAGGCCACGCCGGCCGGCTTCCAGGTGGACCGTCATGAAGGCCGTCGTGAAATACAGGATGGCCGGGATGATGGCGGCCTTGACGACTTCGATGTAGGGAATGTTCAGGGTCTCTGCCATGATGAAGGCCACTGCCCCCATCACCGGCGGCATGATCTGCCCGCCCATGCTGGACGTGGCCTCGACCCCGCCGGCAAAGGCCGGAGAATAGCCGAAGCGTTTCATCAGCGGGATGGTGAACTGGCCGGTCGTGACCACGTTGGCGACGCCCGATCCGTTGATCGTGCCCATCAGGCCGGAACTGACGACCGAGACCTTTGCCGGGCCGCCGCGCGTATGCCCGACCATGCCCATGGAAAAGTCGCTGAACAGCTGGATCATGCCGGCCTGTTCCAGGAACGCGCCAAACAGGATGAACAGGTAGATGTAGGTGGACGACACGTAGGTGGGAGTGCCGTAGATGCCCTCGACCCCGAAGCTCATGGTGCTGACGATCTGATCCAGTCCGTAGCCCCGGTGCATGAACGGCCCCGGAATGTACTGGCCGAACAGGCCGTAGGCCAGGAAGATCCCGCAGATGACGGGCAGCGCCCAGCCCATCATGCGTCGCGTGGCCTCGAAGACCAGGATGATGGTGATGATGCCGATCACCATGTCGGCGTCGGTCATCTGGCCGGCGCGCGCGGTCAGGTCGGATTCATAGACCCAGTGATACAGGCTGGTGATGAAGCCCACGGAGCCCAGCGTCCAGCCGATGATGGTGTTCAGGCGGCCGCCACGCGAGTACAGCGCGAACACCATCAGCAGGACGAACCCCACGTGGATGGCGCGGATGACCTGGCTGGACAGCGGGCTGTAGGCGGCTGTCCAGACCTGGAAGCAGGAAAAGATGACGGCGATCCAGAAGACGCCGCGCGACATGGGTTTGTCGATGTGGTCGTGAGCAGAACTCATGTTTCGGGTTCCAAAAATTTGCTAAGCCCCCTCGGGGGTAGACCGGAGGGGGCTTTGGGGAAGTGCCGGGTGGAAGCTGGCTGATCTTATTTGATCAGGCCGACTTCCTTGTAGTAGCGCTCCGCGCCCGGATGCACCGGGACGGGCATGCCCTTCAGGGCGTTGGCCAGTTCGATGGTCTTGGCGGCATTGTGCGTCGATTTCAGGGTGTCGAGCTGTTCGTAGAAGACTTTCGTCATCTGGTAGACCAGGTCGTCGGGCACGGCTTCGGACGTGATCAGGAAGTTGGGCACTGCCACCGTGGGGGTGTCGCCTGCCATGCCTTCGTAGGTGTCGCCGGGGATGGTGGCCGGCTGGTAGGCCGGGTTGTTGATCTTTTCGACGACGTCGGCAGGGATCGGCACCACGACGATCTTGACCGAGGTGGCCAGGTCGCGGATCGAGGAAACGCCCAGACCGGCGGACTGCAGGGTGACGTCCAGCTGACGGTTCTTCATCAGTTCGACGGATTCGCCGAAGGGCAGGTATTCGACTTTCGCGAAATCGGCGTAGGTCAGGCCGGCGGCCTTCAGGACGGCGCGAGCATTCAGTTCGGTGCCGGAACGGGCGGCGCCCACGGAAATGCGCTTGCCTTTCAGGTCAGCCAGGGTCTTGATGCCGGAATCGGCATTGGCGACGATCTGGATGTAGTTGTTATAGGTGGCGGTCATGCCGCGCAGTTTCTTCAGGGGGGCCTTGAAGCCGGCTTCGGCGCTGCCCGTGTAGGCGTCGGATACGGTGTCGGCCAGGGCGAAGGCCAGCTCGCCGCGCCCGGCCTGGATCAGGTTCATGTTTTCCGCCGAGGCCTTTGTCACCTGAGCGGTGGATTTGGCGTCGGGGATGTGTTTGTTGTAGATCTGCGAGAGGGCGACACCCATGGGGTAGTACACGCCGCTTTGGCCGCCGGTCAGGATGTTGATGAATTTGGTATCGGCAGCGTGGGCCGGGACCGTGGCGACGGCTGCAACAGCCATGGCCGCCGTGGCCAGCCATTTTGTCATTTTCATGGTGTGCTTTCCTCTTGTGGGGCAGACAAATACAGACCGTGCATGGTAGCAGGATCGCGGAGGCCTGAAACTGGGGAATCACCCTAGGAAAATGGGTCACTACGCTATACTGCGCAGGGTCAGGCCCGTATCGCCGGGTCAGGGCAGACCCGATCCTTTCCGCCCAATGAAACTGCCTTCCACGCCCCGCATCGACCTGCTGGAACCCGCCATCATGCTGGCGACCGTGTTGCAGTGGCTGATCCTGGCATCCCTGGTGGGCCTGATCGTCGGCACCGGGGTCAGCTTCTTTCTGCATGCCCTGTTCTTTTCCACGGATCGGACCCTGGCCGCGCCGCATTGGGCGTATTGGCTGATGCTGCCGGCGGCCGGGCTGGCCAACGGCCTGATCATGGGCTATGGCTACCGCATGCTGGGCGCGCCGGACCTGAAGGATTCCATCTTCGCCGCCGTCCACGAGCAGGGAGGGCGCCTGCCGTGGCGCACGATGCTGCTCAAGCCCATTGCTGCCATCATCACGCTGGCCAGTGGCGGTTCGGCCGGCAAGGAAGGCCCGTGCTCTCATCTGGGGGCGTCTCTGGCGGCCATGGTCGGCCAGGTGTTCCGCCTGAATCGGGAATTGCGCCAGCGCATCGTCGCCTGTGGCGTCAGCGCCGGTTTCGCCAGTGTGTTCGGCACTCCGATCGCGGGCGCCATCTACGGCGTGGAAATGCTGGTCATCGGCCGCATCCGCCACGATTTCCTGTTTCCCGCCCTGATTGCCGGCATGACGTCGTTCCAGGTCAGCAAGGCCTGGGGCATACCGTACGAGTCCTACCTGGTCCCCGCGCTGCCCGTGTTTTCCGAATCCCTGTTCCTGCGGACCGTGCTGATCGGCATGCTGTGCGGCGTGGTGGCCCGTATTTTCGTGGACCTGATCTATGCCGTGCGTAACGTCTGCCAACGCCTGCAGGCCCGCTATGCCCTGTGGCCACCGCTCATGCCGCTGGCGGGCGGGCTGCTGCTGGCTGCGCTGGTGACCGTGATTCCCGTCGATTACCTGGGGCTGAGCCTGCCGCTGATGGACCGCGCCCTGCAAGGCGAATCCATGCCCTATCTGGGTTTTCTTTGGAAATCCCTGTTGGTGGCCGTGACCCTGGGTTCGGGGTTCTATGGCGGCATCGTCACGCCGCAGTTCGTGATCGGCGCGGTGGCGGGTAATGCATTTGCCCATCTGTTCGGCATCAGCCCTACGCTGGGGGCGGCGGTGGGCCTGGTATCCGTGGTGGCGGCGGCGTCCAACACGCCGTTGGCCGCCATCCTGATGGGGGTCGAACTGTTCGGCGGGGTGGTGGGCACCGTCTATGTATCGGGGGCCGCGATTGCGGCCTATCTGATCATCGGCCACCGCAGCGTGTATCCGGACCAGCGCCTGGGCCATGCCAAATCGTCCTGGATGCGGGTGCGCGCGGAAATCCCCGTTGGACAGGAAAAAACCCATTTATCCTATGGTTTGCTGAAAGGTTGGCGGCAGATGCGGGCGCAAGGGCCCCGGGCGTGGCTGCGGACCTGGTGGCATGCCGTGCGGCAAGGAAGGAAAGAACATGACGATCAGCCCTGAATTGCTGCTGGCCAGTATTGGCGTGGTGGCGATGGCGGCCCAGTGGCTGGCCTGGAAGCTGCGGGTGCCGGCCATCTTGCTGCTGCTCCTGTCCGGCATCGCGGTGGGGCCGGTGGCCGGCTGGCTCAAGCCCGACGAACTTTTTGGCCCCTTGCTGTTTCCCGTGGTGTCCCTGGCCGTGGCCGTCATCCTGTTCGAGGGCAGTCTGACGCTGGAATTCCACCAGACCCGGGGCCTGGAGCGTGTCGTGCGCCGCCTGGTGTCGGGCGGCCTGTTGATTACCTGGGCGGTGGCGGCCTATGCGGTGCACGTCTTTCTGGACTTTCCCTGGGACCTGGCCGTCCTGTTCGGGGCGATCACCTGCGTGACCGGTCCCACCGTCATCGCGCCGCTGCTGAAGACCGTGAAGCCCGTGGCGCCGGTCGCCCATGCCCTGCGCTGGGAAGGCATCCTGATCGATCCCATTGGCGCCATCCTGGCGGTGCTGTCCTACGATCTGATGGTAGCCCTGAGGGCCACCCAGGCCTGGACGCATGCCTTGTGGTCCTTGGGCGCAACCGCTATGGCCGGCCTGTGTTTCGGGGTGGCGGGCGGCTGGTTGCTGGGCACCTTGCTGCGGCGCGGTTGGGTGCCCGAGTCCCTGCTGAACCTGTCGGTGCTGGCTTCGGTGTTCGCCGCGTTCTCGCTGTCCAATACGGTGCAGCACGAGTCCGGTCTGCTGGCTGTGACCGTCATGGGAATCTGGCTGGCGAATCGCCCCGGCATTCCGGTACACGACATCCTGGAATTCAAGGAAACCCTCAGCCAGATCCTGCTGTCTGCCCTGTTCATCCTGCTGGCGGCCCGAGTGGCGCCCGGACAGCTTTACAACCTGGGGTGGCCGGCCCTGGCCGTGCTGGTGTGCATGTTGTGGCTCGGCCGGCCGCTGAAAGTCCTGTTCGCTACCTGGGGGTCGCCGCTGAAATGGCGGGAACGGGCTCTGCTGGCCTGGATCGCGCCACGCGGCATCGTCGCGGCGGCGGTGTCGGCGCTGTTTGCCCTGCGGCTGGAATCCCTGGACGTACCGCAGGCCGATCGCCTGCTGCCCATGACCTTCCTGGTCATCATCGGCACCGTCATCTGGCAGAGCCTGACGGCCCGGCCCATGGCGCGGCTGCTGAAGTCTGCCGAACCTGATCGGGTGGGGTTCCTGATTTCCGGCGCCAATCCGGTGGCGCGGGCGATCGGCCTGGCGCTGCAGGAACAGGGCGTGCCGGTGCGCCTGTGCGACAGCGATTGGTACAGTCTGTCGAAAGCCCGCATGCTGGGCCTGCCCACCTATCACGGCAGCCCGGTGTCGGAACATGCCCAGCGCAACCTGGACACCAACGGCCTGGGCCGACTGCTGGCCCTGGGCACGCGGGATCACGTCAATCAGTTGATCATGGTGCGCGGGCGCGACGAATTCGGCAAACACAAAGTCTTCAGCCTGCCCTTGTCGTCCGATGGCGATCCGGCTGAAAGGCACGCACTGGACCCGGAGTATCGCGGCCGCACGCTGTTTGCGCCCGGGGTGGGGTACTGGAAGTTGTCCAGCCTGTTGATGGCGGGGGCGCAGATCAAGGCCACCCGCTTGTCGGATACCTTCGACTTTGCGCAGTATCAGGCGCAGGACCCGGACCGGGCCGTCATTCCCCTGTTTGCGGTGAACCCCAAGGGCTACGCCATGCCCTTCACTCTGGATCAGGACCTGACGCCCGTGGCCGGGTGGACCGTGATCGGCCTGCATGCGGCGGCCGCATCCGCCGATCAGGACGGTGTGCCGGACTCGGTTCCCAGCGCCGCCTGACATTGTGGCGCGCCAGGGTATCAGGCAGAGCGCGGCCTGTGGCAGCCACTGCCCTGGATCGGTGGCCGGCCCGGCATCACTGCTTGGCCATGTCGGATCGCCATGAAAACACCAGGTGCTCCGGCGTCTTGCCGCCTATCGTCACATCGCGGGTCTGGGTGCGATGCTGGTAGGTGGCCTTGACCTGGTACCTGCCGTCCGGCAGCTTGGCCAGCAGGTAGGGGCCCTGCGCCGTGGTATCCAGCACGGGTGTGCCGTGGGCATCGGTGATTGCGACCTGCACGTCGGCCACGTAGTCGCCCTTGCCTTGCTCCATCTGGTCGAAGGTCATGGACAGCGGGAATTTTCCCATGGCGTCCTTGAACGACGTGGATTCGTCGATACCGATCCCGCCGCTGAGATACTCGATGTTGCCCTGGTGTTGAGGGGCGGGCAGGGTGGCCCAGGCGGGCGCCAGGAAGCCAGCGCCTGCCAGCGCCAGTCCGGCCAACGCGGCCGTGCGAGTCAGGTGATGATTCATGTGTGTGACAGAACTGAGTTGCATGATGCACTCCTTGAATAAGCCCCGGATCGGACGGCTTCAGCGGCCGTCCCGGCCCTGACGAGAATGGCCTTCGCCCCGCCGTTCGGGGCGTTCGGCGCCTTGGCGTTTCTGGCGTGTGGGGGCTTGGGCACGCGGGGGCCTGAATTCCTGCGCCCTGACGTCCTGGCGGGGGCGCTCAGGGGCGGCTGCCGGACGCACTTCTGTGCGGGGGCGTTCTGGCGACCGGTTGAATTGCGGCGCTGCCCGGGGGCCTTCGGACGGACGGCGCGGCTCGTTCCTGCTGCCCCGCATGTCGTTGGGCGTCGGCCCATGATGGGCCGAGCCAGAGGGGGCAGCCCGGCCGGGCATCGTCTGGGGCCGATCCGCAGGCCGCTGTCCGGGGGGCGCATCGAAGCGCGCCCGCTGTTCGCCGGATTGTCGGCCTGCGGGCGGCCTGTCGGGGCGCTGCGGGCGAGACGGTGCGGCGGCATCCTGCCGTCCAGCCATCGATGGCAGCGTCTGATGGCGTTGTTGCGCATAGTGGCGCTGTTCGGGGCTGGGGGCCGCCCGCAGGCCGCCCCGGCCGCCGTTATAGCTGACGCGATTGTTTCGATTGTCGTGGATGACGGTCTTGTCCACATAGACGTTGCGGACATGGGTGATGTTCACGTTGGTCACTGCCCGGTTGTAGTAGAAATGATTGCCGCGCCAGCCACCGCCGACATAACCGATGCCGAAATAGCCGAACCCGTAGTCGATGCCGCCATAAAAGCCCACTTGCGGGCCCCAGTAGCCGCCATGCCAGCGGTAGTAGCCATCCGACCAGCCCCACCATCCAGGCGTCCAGAGCATGCCCACGGATGGCGGCATCAGCCAGGCGCCGTCCACCCAGTAATAGCCGTCGGGGCCCCAGGCCCAGTATCCGGGCGTCCAGATGTAGCCTGGAGCCGGGGTGGGCGGTTGCGTGTAGATCGGCAGGGCCGGCGGGGCAATGGTGATGCCGATGCTGACGTCCGCCTGGGCCGCGATCGGCAGGCTCAGGGCGGGCGCTCCCAGCAGTGCCGTCAAGATCGCCAGTCGGGCAACATGCCCTCTGGCGCGGGCACGGTGCTGTGTGGAGAGAAGGGGAAAAGTCTTGTGCTTGTCCATGATGTCCCCCGCAGGAAACGGTATTGGTATGACCGGGATGGTACGGCCTGGTTCCGCAGGCACGATGGAGAAGGCCTTTCAATGTGTATGAGTGGCAGCCTTTTGTATCGTGCCGTTCCAGACGGGGCCGCCAGGGGGACACACGCTTACAAAGCGGAATGGCCTATGCTGTAAGCCGTGCCCTGTGCAGGGAGCCAGGGATCTTGGGGAAATGGATGTCCGGACCGCAGATCGATACCCGTCGCCTGTTCTTCGCCTTGTGGCCCGATACCGCCACGGTCGAGGCGCTGGTCGACTGGACCCGCCTGGCTCACGACGCCTGCGGCGGGCGCCGGATGCGGGCGGATACCCTGCACCTGACGCTGGCATTCCTGGGGGCAGTGGGCACTGACCGGATTCCCGGCCTGATGGAACTGCTGCGCGTGCCGCGTGGGCCTGCCGGGACACTGGCCCTGGACCGGTTCGGACGGTTTCGAGGGCCGCGCATCGTCTGGGCCGGTCCCTCGGCCCCGGCGCCGTGGCTGGCTGCGCTGCATCGATCCCTGTGGCGAGACCTGGAGCGGCTGGGCTTTCCCCGACCCAACGAGCCGTTCCGTCCGCACGTGTCGCTGCTGCGACAGGCTGGCGATGGCGATCTGGCGGCCATTGCGCCGATGCGTCCGATCATCTGGGCGGCCCATCGACTGGTGCTGGTCGCATCCGCGCCGCGCGAGACGGGCTCGTATTACGAGGTGCTGGCGGAACAGGACCTGGGGACCGCCTGAGCAACTCCGGCGTGGCGTGAGTCCTCGGGACGGCAGCGGGGGCGGGTATTCAATCGCCCTCGCGGGCGTCGGTCGCGGGCCTTGCGTTCGCTGCAAAAATTCCGGGGGTGGATCCAGTGTATTCCCGGAAGGTCGCGATGAAAGACGATAGGCTGTCATAGCCACAGGCCAGGGCCACGTCGGTGATCCGGTCGCCGCGTTCCAGCAGAGGCAAAGCATGCACGAGGCGCGCCCGCTGACGCCAGAGCCTGAATCCGAGGCCGGTTTGTCGCTGGAATATCCGCGTCAGCGTGCGTGCCGAGACGCCCAGCCGTGCCCCCAAGGCCTGCAGGTCCATGCCTGTGGCCGGGTCGCTTTGCAGCTGGCGACAGATGGCGTCCAGTCTGGGGTCTGTCGGCCAGGGCAGGACGAGGCCGACTTCCTGCGCTTTCCTGAGCTGGTCGACCAGCACATGCGCCAGCCGGCCGTCGGAACCGCCCTCATCGTAGTCGCTGGGGAGCAGGGCAAATTCCCGGATCAGCTCGTGCAGCAGGGGAGAGACGGTCAGCACGCGCAAGTCAGGCCAGTTCAGGCCCAGTGCGTCGCTGTCCAGGTACAGGCTGCGGATGATGGCTTGCGGCGACTGATGGACCTGGTGCCTGGCGCGGGCAGGAATCCAGACGGCCCGGTGTGGGAGCGCGATGAAGTGGGCCTGGGGGGTCCAGACCTGGAGATGCCCCTGGATGGCGTAGGACAGCTGGGCCCATGGGTGGTGGTGCGGGTGGGTGCGGACGATATTGGGGTGCTGGTCCACGCTGCCGTAGATGGGCCGAGGCAGTGTCCTGGGTTGTGCAGCCGGCTTGTTTCCCGCCGGGAATCCGAGGGGACGGTTGTCGCTTTGGGAATGTTTCATTGTCATTTAGCGCCAGACGTATGCTCGATTGCAGTTTAAGCTGAATCCCCTGGTCCTGAAACTGCTGCGAGATCCATGGCATGTCCACCAAGCTACGTTTACTTTTTGATCGATTCACCCTGACGCTGGTTGCGGTCGTGGCGGCCGCCACCTTGCTGCCTGCACACGGGCAGGGGGCAGTGTTCTTCAAGCACCTGACCTCGGCCGCCATCGCCTTGCTGTTCTTCATGCACGGGGCCAAGCTGTCCCGGCAGGCCATTGTGGCGGGGGTGATGCATTGGCGTCTGCACATCGTCGTGTTCGTCTGGACCTTCGTCATTTTTCCGATTCTGGGGTGGGCTCTGCGTCCGGTGCTGGTGCCGCTGCTGGGCATGCCGCTCTATATCGGCGTGCTGTATCTGTGCGTGCTGCCAGGTACCGTACAGTCGGCGATCGCCTTCACCTCGATCGCCCGGGGCAACATCCCGGCGGCGGTCTGCGCGGCATCCGCGTCCAGCATCCTGGGCATCGTGATCACGCCGTTGCTGCTGCAGTTGCTGCTGGCCGCCGATACATCCGCTCTGGGGTCGGGATCCTTGCTCCACTCCATCGGGCGGATCAGCCTGGAGATCCTGCTGCCCTTCGTCCTGGGTCATCTGGCGCGCCCCTGGCTCGGTCGATGGATGGACGGCCACCGCCGTCTTGTTCGCAATGTCGACCAGAGTTCGATCCTGCTCGTGGTGTATACAGCGTTCAGCGAGTCGGTCATCGGCGGCTTGTGGCATCAGGTGGATACGGTTTCCCTGGTGCTGCTGGTGGTGGTCTGCGCAGTGCTGCTGGCTTTCGTGCTGTGCCTGAACACCTGGTCCACCCGGCGCATGGGATTCCGGCGCGAGGATGAGATCACAATCGTCTTCTGCGGTTCGAAAAAGAGCCTCGCCACCGGGGTGCCGATGGCTGGGGTGTTGTTCAGCGCCGGGGCCATCGGCCCGGTGCTGCTGCCGCTCATGATCTTCCACCAGATCCAGTTGATGGTGTGTGCCGTGCTGGCCCAGCGATACCTGCGCCAGAGCGAGCCTGAGGTGGTCGGATCGGGCGGATTGCCTGCCGGCGCAGGCCGCTGATGTCCCCGGGGGCGGATGCCCCTCAGGGATAGTCCCGATGCACTTCCCTCAAAACGGTATACAATATCCAGAAATCAACATTCTTGTCGTGAGATTGATTTCATGGTGAAAGTTACATTCCACAAAGATGGGCAGATCCATCGGGGCGAAGTGCAGGAGAACACCAATCTGGTCGTTCGTGCCGGCATCCGGCAGTTTCCGCATCCCAACCTGGCCTACAAGTGCGGCATGGGCAAGTGCGCCACGTGCGCCTGCAAGATTCTGGACGGGGCCGAGCATCTGCCCGTGCCGAACTGGAAGGAAAAGAAGCAGCTCGGAGGACTTCTGGACGAGGGCTATAGGCTGGTCTGCCAGCTATGGCTGACGCACGACATCGAACTGACCCAGGATGTCGAGCCAGTCCATCACCGCGTCGGGACCCCTGCCTAGTCTTGGAGAATGCTCATGTATGTCATTTTGACCAGCAAGCCCGGCTTGTATACCGCGACCCTGGAAGCGGAGGACGCCGTGGTGGAATCCTACAAGTATCTGTTTTATGGACGCTGCAAGGCCGTATTTCAGCTTGCGCGTCTGGATGCGGAGGCAAAGGTGCATATCGTCGAGGACGAGCCACCGCACGTTCGCAACGTTGTGTCGACCAAATTCCTGGATCATTTCGATACGTTGGACCAGGCCCGCGCGGAACTGAACCATCTGGTTCGTTTTGGCGGTCTGGATGCCGTTTTGCAGCGCTGCCAGGCCTCTGAAGTCGCTGTTTGAAGGAGGTTGGGATGGTGACGATTACGTTTCTGAATGGCAGCGCCAAAGCTGTGCAGGCGCCCGACAACAGCAATCTGTTGCGGATATCGATTCGCGAAAAAGGCGGAATCCCGTTCAAGTGCGGCGGGGGCCTGTGTGGCACCTGCAAATGCCTGATCGAGGAAGGGCAGGAAAACACCGACAAGATCAAGCCCAAGGAGCGTCGGCATCTGAAGCCGGAAGACTTCGAGGCCGGCTACCGGATGGCGTGCCAGACATTCGTCACGGGCGACATCAAGGTGTCCTGGTAGTCTCGCCGCCCGGGGGCCGTCAGCGCGCCCATTGCGGGGGCACGCCCCCGCGTTCCTCTACGTAGGCGCGAGCCGCGTTATG
The DNA here is from genome assembly GCF_034674885.1 of Castellaniella sp. GTDB lineage: Bacteria > Pseudomonadota > Gammaproteobacteria > Burkholderiales > Burkholderiaceae_B > Castellaniella. The sequence continues at coordinate 54,338 of NZ_JAUCDS010000010.1, read as the reverse complement.
CACGTGCTGGGTGGCCAGCAGGCCGGCGAGTTCGACGTTGCCGGCGATGACGGCCCGCAGGATCTGTGCGTGGTCGGCCCAGTTTTCCTTGACCCGGCGCATGTTGCTGGGTGCAAACACCAGCGCGGTGCGGTCACGCAGGGAATTCATCAGGTCCATGAGCACCGGGTTCCCCGTCACGGTGGCCAGCGTCTCGTGGAAGATCCGGTTCAAGTGGCGGCAGGCGTCCGTGTCCTCGCGCTCGGCAGCCTGCATGCCTTCTTCCAGGATGATCTGGAGTTCCGCGATGGCGTCGTCGTCGCGGCGTTCCGCAGCCAGGCGGGCGTTCAGGCCCTCGAGCGCCGCGCGGACTTCCACCATGTTGTAGGCCAATTCGTCGGACAGGACGGCGACGGAAGCCCCTCGGCGGGGCTCGATCGTGACCAGTCCCTCGGCGGCGAGTGCTCTCAGGGCCTCGCGGATGGGGATCCTGGATACGGCCATCTCATCGGACAGACGACTTTCGACCAGGCGTGCGCCGGGCCTGAATTCGCCTTGCAGTATCCGGTCGCGCAGTTTGTCGCGGATGACGGCGAAGAGGGGTGAATACTGTTCACCGATCTTCAGGTCTTCACCCCCTCGGGTGTTGCCATGCGCGTAGTTGTTGAGTCTCATTGTTGTCGTGCCCATGGTCCAGCTCTCGACGCTTCTTGAACAATTTCTTAGTATACAAGTCCCCGGGCGGGCAGCCTGGGGAAGATGAGAAGGGCTATGACGGCAGCCCGTAGTCAATGCCAGAGCGTTTTGGCGATCAGGCCCAACGCGCTGAGCGCGCAGAACGTCAGCAGGCCGTAGCGCAGGGCGGGCCCACTGACGTAGTAGCGCGCCTTGTTGGATAGCCGGAAGCCGAAGAGCAGGAAAGGAACCAGGCTGGCGCTCAGCAGGACATCGCGCAGCCCGTAGTGTCCTGCGATGGCGAGGGCGACGAGCGACACTGTGGCGCCGCACGCAAGAATGGCGCCGATGGTGGCGCGGATGGTGGGCGGTGCGCTGTGTTGCATGATGATTGCCAGAGGGGGAGATCCGACGGAGGTCAGGGTGCCCATGACGCCCGAGATCAGGCCGGCAATGCTGGCGTTGGACGGGGACACCTTGAGTTTCAGGCCCGAAGCGCTCAGGATGACGGCCATCAGGATGAGGCCTGCAAATACCAGACCCATGGATCGTGGGGCCAGCTGGCTCAGTGCGAAGACCGCAATCAGTGCGCCGACGACCCGCCCCCCCAGTGCAAAGGACGCCGGCTGCCAGGCGATGTGCCGTCGCTCTCGCAGCGCGGTCAGCATTGTTGCCATGCCGCCCAAGGTGAGCAATGGGCCGGGAACCAGGTCGGGACTGACGATCAGGGCGATAGGAGCTGCGAACATGGTGAAGCCGACCCCGCCAATACCTTGAAGGAATGCCGAGCCGACGATCAGGCATGCCATCAGTGCGTAGATCCATGGGTCGGTGAAAGGCAGTAGGTCAAGAGATGTCATGGTGCTTCCAGACGAAAGGGACGTTCTTATGTTACTGGATTCTGTATACTATTTGCGTACATTGTTTAGATGCATATCTTTACTTCGCAGACCGATACATCACAGATGACATTGAGCGAGATTCTTGTAAGTACTTTGATTTATATATAATAATTATCAGACAAGATGCTTGAGGCTTGCAGGATCTAGGGGAAACCCCGCGTACACATCTTAAGCTTCAAGAATATAATATAAAGTATACAGGATACGAGATATCTATTCGTACCCTGATCTCCGCCGTCAGATTGTCCATCTCTGCAATTTCCATCCTCGAAATTCAATTCCGGGATTCGCCTACAAGGGGAGGCTCATGGGTTCAGAAGTCACACTCAACCTATCGCATTGGCTATATCTGGCCAGTGTGGTGGTCATCATCGTCACGATGATTTTTCGTGCCAACGTGGTTGTGCCGGCAGTGATCGGCACTTTTCTGGTTGTCACCTCGTTGATGGGCAATCCCATCAACGGGTTCATCGGGATTTTCTCGGCCAGTTTCGTGGCAGCGCGCGAACTGTTCAATATTTTCCTGGTCATCACATTCATGACGGCGCTGCTCAGCGCCTTGAAGGCCACCGGCGCGGATGTGCTGATGGTCCGGCCCTTTCAGAAAGTGATGCGGGGCGGGTTGTCGTCCTATATCGTCATCGCAGTGGTGACATACCTGTTTTCACTGTTCTTCTGGCCTACACCTGCGGTTCCCCTGGTTTCGGCGGTCCTGCTGCCGGCGGCGATCGCGGCCGGCCTGCCTCCGATCACAGGCGCGATGGTGATTGCGATTGCCGGCCAGGGCATGGCACTGTCTTCCGACTACATCATCGGCGTGGCGCCGGGCATCAGCGCCAAGGCGGCAGGTGCCGCCGTCAGCGCGCAGGCCGTGGCCGACAAGGCGCTGGTGCTGTCCCTGATCACCGGGGTGGTGGCCCTGGTGCTGGCCTACGTGTTCACTCGCAAGAGCATCCGCAAGCCCGACCCGGCTCTCCTCGATGAGTGGCAAGCCATGGCAAGCGACGGCAAGCTTGGCTCGGTGGAACGTGCGGGAACTTTCGACAAAGCCGAAATGGCCCAGAGCGCGGATGCCCCGGAAGAAGATGTGCCTGCTGCCTCGCGCGCCAGGACGCACCTGCAGAAATGTGCCCGGACCTTCGCAGTGGTGACGCCACTTGCGTTCCTGGGCGTCATCCTGGTGCTGGTGCTGCCCACCATTTATCCGTCGATGCCCGCGCTGCGTGGCGGCGACGCTGCCGGGCTGGTCGGCGGGGTTGGCTTCGTGTTGATGATGCTGGCCTGTCTGATGTTCGTCGGCCCGCGCAGGATGCTGGACCTCTGTCCGGATTACATGACCGACGGGTTTGTGTTCGCCTTCAAGGCAATGGGTTCTGTGCTGCCGATTGCAGGTTTCTTCTTTCTAGGCACCAGCGACGCGACTGCGCAGATCTTGGGTATTGCCGCCGACAAGGCGCCCAGCCTGCTCTTCGAACTGATCGCTGCGGGTCAGCACTATATTCCGAACAATCCCTTCATGATGGCCTTCGGCGAACTCATCGTCGGGATGGTCACTGGCATCGACGGGTCGGGATTCTCGGGGCTGCCGCTGACGGGTTCCCTGGCGGGCGCCATCGGCCCGGTGATCGGAATGGATCCGGCCACCCTGGCAGCCATCGGCCAGATGGGCGCCATCTGGACGGGCGGCGGCACCCTGATCGCCTGGTCCTCGCTGATTGCGGTGGCAGGTTTCGCCCGCGTGTCGGTGCTGGACCTGGTCCGGCTGCTGACCATGCCGGTGCTGATTGCCCTTGCCGTTTCGACCATCTACGCCTCCATCTGGATGGTCTAGCAGTCCAAAGCCGAGGGGGCGCGGCATGCATGTCGCCGTTCCTCCTGGCTGGCTGTCCGTCATGACCTCTTCAGGATCAAAAAATGTCTTCCTTGCCTGTGTCTCAAGGCCATTACAGCATTGCCTCCAGAATCGGAGAAACCATATTCACTGCCGGGATGACGCCACGAAACAACGGCGTCCTGTCGATGACCGGCAGGGTATCGATGCAGCGGCCGATCGAGGATTATCGGCAGCCGGTCGAACTGGCAGTAGGAAATGCATTGCGGGCTGCGGCCAGTCAATTGCGCCAGGGAGAAACGATCTCCCGAGTCATCAATATGGTGGTGTATGTCGCTGCGGAAGACGGATACGAAGCGCATTCGAAAATAGCCGATTTCGCATCCGATCATCTGTTTTCCGTTCTGGGCGACTCAGGCATCAGCAGCCGGACCGCCGTGGGCGTGCATTCCCTGCCGGGCGGCGCGCCGGTCGAGATATCCCTGGTGGTTTCCGTCAGGGACCCGTGACGACGCGCCCCTGATCCACGCCGTCCTTCACTGATTATCCAGTCGCGATTTTCTTGCGTGCAGGGCTTCTGCCTGCGTGCGGGACGGGTGTTTTCAATCAAAAGCCAAAGGGAGGTGATGCCGACGCAGTCTTGAGCAAAGGAGTGCAGCAGCGCTGCATGTCATTCATTGTTGGACTGGTGCTCCGGTTCACGGGAATCGGGCGAACAGCAATTTATAAATAAGATGGAGACTCGAAATATCATGAAGAGGGAAACTCTTATCCTGTCGCTGATCGGCAGTTTCGCGGCCATCGGCGTCGCACAAGCGGAAACGTCCGTGACCCTGTATGGCGTCGTCGATACCGGCTATGGTTACAGCCAGCGGACACTCAACAAATCGGGCATCGACTATTCCAGCAAGTCCTCTGGCTTGCACGACAGCTATTTGTCGGGCAGCCGGTTCGGCTTCCAGGGGGTGGAAGACCTGGGGGATGGCTTGCGCGCCGTATTCGTGCTGGAATCCGGCATCAACCCCAGCGATGGGACGACGGTGACCCCGCGGATGTTCCACCGGGAATCCAATGTCGGTCTGTCCAGCGATGACTGGGGGACGTTCATGATGGGGCGCCAATACAATCTTGCCGATCCGTTCTTCGGTATCAACAGCACCTCGTCGATGGGCGATATCGACAAGACCTTCGGGGCGGCATCCGTGCGTGTGGACAATATGTTCCGGTATACGACGCCCAATTTCTCGGGGTTCCAGGCAGGCATCGGCTATGCCGCCAATGGGGTGATCGTGCGCAACGACCAGGATCCCGACACCAACAAAGACCGCGACAGCTATCTGTCCTTGGGGGTGCAGTATACGGACCAGACGATCCACGCGGTGGCGACCTATGATCGGGCCGGTACGGGGAAATTTGAACACGCGGCGACCAGCTGGGCTTTGGTGGGCTCGTACGACTTTGCAGTTGCGAAGCTGGCCCTGGGGTACGGGCAGGATCGATATGCGAAGATCAACGGCGTGGGGGCCTTTGGTGACAGAGCCCTGTTCGCCCAGGTCTTTGCAAAGGCGGGGTCGCCCATCGCCGATTATGATGAATTCCTGATGGCGCATGACTTCAAGGCCAGCAACTACTACGTTGGTCTGTCCGTGCCGTTCGGCGGCGGGACCGCCGGTTTCGCCTGGGCGCGCACGGCATCCAATCTGGATGACGCGGACAAGCTGGGGGATTTCGCGGGTGACCAGACCATATACAGCGCCCGGTACGTGTATCCATTGTCCAAGCGCACCAGCGTGTACGTCTATGGCTCCTACGGTACGAACATCGCCTATATCGACAGCCTGAAGGCGACCGAGGCAGGCCTGGGCCTGAACCATAGTTTCTGACGATCTGGCAGGTGCGCAGCTCGCCTGCACGGCATGGGAGTGAAGTCATGAACGGAAGTCAAAGCAAGCCGGGCGCCATGGTGTCCACTGGCAACCCCCTGGCGGCGCAGGCAGCCCGGGAAATCCTGGAGGCCGGCGGTTCTGCCGTGGATGCCGCCATTGCGGCCGATGCCGTCATGGGGGTCGTCGAGCCCATGGCGACGAGCATTGGTGGCGACCTGCTGGCGATGATTCATCAGGCCGGACAACCTGTGCTGAGCTATAACGGGACCGGTCGCGCGCCTCTTGCGCTGGATGCCGGCATGGTGAGCGCGCTGCCAGGCGCCCGGATTCCCGAGCGCCACCCCTTGTCGGTCACCACGCCGGGTGCCGTCATGGGCTGGCGGGACTTGCACCAGCGCTTTGGTCGCCTGGAATGGCGTCGCCTGTTCGCCCCGGCGATTCGTCATGCACGTGACGGGTTTGCCGTGGCCAGCGTGGCCGCGCACGAATGGGCGATCTTCGACTTCGTCCTGCGCGCGGATCCCGTGTGCGCCCGGATGTTCCATGCCGGGCGGCCTCCGGCGCCGGGGGACCGCTTCCAGAATCCTGAACTGGCCGACTCGCTGGAACGCATCGCGATGGACGGCCCCGACTATTTCTATCATGGACCTCTGGCCGAAGCGGCTGCGCAGGCCGTCCAGCGGATGGGGGGGGTTCTGGCAGCCGAGGATTTCCAGCGGCATAGTGGTGATTTCGCGACGCCGTTGTCCCTGGATTTCCACGGAGCCCGGATTCACGAATGTCCACCCAACACGCATGGCATTGCGATTCTGGATGCGCTGTCGGCCATTCAGGATCAGGGCGGCGCCCCGGATGATCCAGGAACCTGGGTGCGGATGGTCCAGGCCACCGCAGCAGCAATGGAGAAGGCCAAGCGCACGGTCGCGGACCCGGCAGGCAACACCGTCTGCACTGTCGTGGTGGATGCGCAGGGCCTGGCGATCACGCTCATGTCCAGTGTCTTCAAGCGCTTTGGATCCGGCATTGCCGTGCCCGGTGGAGGGTTTTGCATGCAGAACCGAGGTTTCGGGTTTTCCGGACCAGGCCATGTCAATGGTCCGGCGCCGGGCAAGCGCCCCTACCATACCGTGGTTCCGGGACTGACGACCCGGGATGGCGAGTTCTTCCTGGGCATGGGGGTCGTCGGCGGCCTGATGCAGCCCCAGGGCCAGATCCAGATACTGACGCGAGTCCTGGCGTGGGGCTGGGATATCCAGAAGGCCCTGGATGCTCCGCGCTGGCGGCTGGAGGCGGGCGACGCCCTCGCAATCGAGAAGGGCTTTCCCGATGATCTGGCACGCGTGCTGCGGTCCGCAGGCTACGCAGAACCCCATGCCGCCGCCGGTGAATTGGCGGGCCGCAGCGATTTCGGGGGCGCGCACGCGATCCTTCGCTTGCAGAGCGGAGAGCTGCAGGGGGCGGCGGATCCGAGGAAGGACGGCCAGTGGCTGAGAGCCTTCAGGCTTCAATGATTCAGGGTTCGAAATTCTCGGGATAACCCTTATTTTCTATAACAGTATACGGTATACAATAGTCCGTACATGCTGCTCAATCGACCCGCTGGACATGCGGATCTTCCTGGGCGAGGTCTTGAGACCATCTACTTTTATGTTGTGTTTTGATACAGGAATGGAAATGGCTACATTGATGAACCAAGATGAATTCCGCACCGCCCTGGAATTGGCGATCAAGGGCAATAGCGCGAATAAGGCTCCCTTCAGCGTGGCTTGGGCGACCGGTAAACTGAGCCGGGCCCATATGGCACGCTGGGCCGAGAACCACTACCACTATGTCGGACCGTTCGCAGACTACCTGGCCTATGTCTATGCACGCATGCCCGACAATTTCACCGAAGCAAAGGACTTCCTGCTGGCCAATATGTACGAAGAGGAAATCGGCGGCGATCGTCATACCGATCTGCTGATCCGATTTGCCGAGGCCTGCGGCACGACGCGTGAACGCGTGGAAAGCCCGGACAATATGTCGCCGACGACGCGCGCGCTGCAGTCCTGGTGTTATTGCGTGGCGATGCGGGAGGACCCCATCGTCGCGGTGGCTGGTCTGGTGGTCGGGCTGGAATCCCAGGTGCCGTCGATCTACCGCAAGCAATCGCCAATCCTGAAGGATAAATACGGCTTCACCGACGAAGAAGCGGAATTCTTCGATCTGCACATCGTGTCCGATGAAATCCACGGCGAGCGCGGCTACCAGATCGTCCTGGAGCATGCCAATACCGTCGAGCTGCAGCAGAAATGCCTGCACATCTGCGAAATTGGCGCAAAGATGCGGTATCTGTATACCACGGCCCTGTACAACGATTACGTGAAGGACGAGATCTCTCTCGAAGAACTGGAAATGGCGGCGTAAATCGGATGGTGCGCGGCCGGCCTGGATTCAGTGGGGCCGTGCGCCGCCGACAAGTTCATTCCTCATGGAATCGATCCGGATTCCGCGACATCCATGGATGTCGCTTGGTCCGGCAACAGGATGATTGGCTGTGGGCAATATCAATACGCAGGTTTTCAAGAACTACATCGGTGGGAAGTGGCAGGCGGCGGCCTCGGGCGACACCTACCCCAACCCTAACCCGGCCGACACGTCGGATATCGTCGGTCACTTCCAGGATTCTGACCAACAGGATGCCCGGGCTGCGATCGAGGCGGCCCATGCAGCATTCCCGGCCTGGTTCGCCACGCCGATTTCCAGGCGCGCGGCCATCCTGATCCGGGCGGCTGAATTGCTGCGCGAACGAGTCGACCAGATTGCCGAAGAGCTCACCCGGGAAGAAGGCAAACAGCTGTCCCAGGCCAAGGCCGAAGTGCTCAGGTCCGCCAGCACATTGCAGTTCTATGCGATCGAGGGCCAGACTTATTCCGGTGAGACTTTCCCCCAGGACGATCCTGACATGGTGGTCTATACCCAGCGTGAGCCGCTGGGCGTCGTGACTGTGATCTCGCCCTGGAATTTCCCCATCTCCATCCCATCTCGCAAGATCGCTCCGGCGCTGATCATGGGGAACACCGTGGTCTTCAAGCCATCGACGGACACACCCCTGTCAGGCTATAGGCTGGCAGAAGCCCTGGTCGATGCCGGCATACCGGCCGGCGTCCTGAATTTCCTGACGGGGCGGGCGTCCAGGGTCGGCGGCGTCCTGACGCAGTCGGCCGAGGTCCGCGCCATCACCTTCACCGGTTCGACGCAGGCGGGCGAGGCCATTCATCGCGGCGCATCGATGACGACGCGCCTGCAGATGGAGCTGGGCGGCAAGAACCCCTTGATCGTGATGGCGGATGCCGATATCGATCTGGCGGTGGATCTGACCATCAAGGGCGGCCTGTCGCTGACGGGGCAGGCCTGTACCGGCACCAGCCGGGTGCTGGTCGACCGGGCGGTCAGCCAGTCGTTCACCGACAAGCTGCTGCAGCGGGTCGCCCTGCTGAAGGTGGGCTCCGGCATGCAGGCCGGCAACGACCTGGGGCCTTTGGCGACCGCCAGTCAGATGAAGACCGTCCTGGAGTACGTCGCAATCGGCAAGGCGGAAGCCACCCATCTGGTGGGAGGGGATCGTCTGAGTGGCGCCGCGTATGACAAGGGCTACTTCGTGACGCCGGCGATCTTCACCGACGTGAAGCCCGACATGCGGATCGCGCGCGAGGAGATCTTCGGTCCCGTCATCGCGATTCTCGTGGTGGACGGTTACGAGCAGGCGCTGGAAATCGCCAACGACACCGAATACGGTCTGTCGGCCGGCATCGTGACGCGCGACGCGCGGCTGGCTCATCGGTTCGCGCACGACATTCAGGCCGGGACCGTCAAGATCAACCGCACGACGACCGGGAATCTGGTGAATGCGCCGTTTGGCGGCATCAAGCGATCCAGCACGGCAACGTTCAGAGAGTCCGGGCGCGCTGGTCTGGAGTTCTTCACCCAGATCAAGACCGTGTATCGCGGCGTTTGAGCATTCATTTTGACGACGGCTTCGCATCGGAGCCATCGCAGCACTTATGTCATTGGAGGACAGAGATGAAAAAGACCCTGCAACTGGAACTGGAAGAAGCCCGACTGATGGTGGATGCGGCCATCGCGAGATCCAAGGAAATCGGAGTCCTGGAGACCGTATGCGTGGTGGATGCCGGTGGCTTTCCGATTGTGCTGGAGCGCATGAATGGCGCTCGGATCACCGGGCCGCAGATCGCCATGAACAAGGCATTCACAGCCGCAGGACACAAGCGCTCGACGCATTTGTTCACCACTCCGCCCAACGGGCCGGCACTGCCGGGCAACGAGGCCTTTGGCATTCAGCTCAGCTTCGAAGGGCGCTTTGCGGCGTTCGTGGGCGGCTTCCCGATTGTGGTGGATGACGAGGTCGTCGGTGGCCTCGGGTTGAGCGGCGGCAATGGCAAGCAGGATACAGAGGCCGGGCTGGCCGGCCTGCGGGCACTGGCTGACGCCCTGAAGGCCAAGGGCATGGCCGTGCTGGTGGAAGCCGACATCAAGAAATAAGCCCGTCAATCGGCGAGAACAGTCTGGAGAGTCGCCATGAGTCATCGGATAGTGGTATCGGATACCCAAGAGGCATTCGAAGTTGCGGGTCAGGAAACCATTCTGGATGCAGCCCTGCGGGCCGGCGTCAGGCTGCCGCACGAGTGCACCTTCGGGAGCTGCGGCACGTGCAGGATCAAGGTCCAGGAGGGATCTGCCCACTACGATGAGTTCCCGATGGCGCTCACCGAGGAAGAAGCGGCCCAGGGCTATGCCCTGGCCTGCCAGGCCCACCCCGATTGCGATATGGTGATCACGCCTGCCAGCAAGGGGCCGGAATTGCCGGAACCTATCCGTACGCAAGCCGAGGTCAGGGCGGTGGAACCGCTGACTGCCGATATTTCGCGCCTGGTGCTTCAGCTCCCGGAAGATCTGGATTGTGATTACCGGCCCGGCCAGCACATGAATGTACTGCTCGAAGGCATCGGCGAGCGCAGTTTTTCGATGGCTGGCGCGTATCCGTTTGGCAACGAGGTCGAGTTCCACATCCGGCGCGTGCCGGGGGGGCATTTCACTCAGGGTCTTCTGGGCTCGCTCGCCGCAGGCAGCATGTTGGACGTCGAAATCCCTCGCGGGACGTTCTGCTACCATGCCGAGGACTACCGGCCCATGATTTTCGTCGCGACAGGCACCGGCCTGGCACCGATTCGCGCCATCCTGGAATCGCTGCTGGACGACGAGGATTGTCCGCCGGTATCGCTGTATTGGGGGATGCGCACTGAAGACGATCTATATGCGCGCGAGGAACTCGATTCGTGGGCGGACCGGCTGTATGAATTCAATTTCGTGCCGGTCCTGTCCCGGGCTGCCGATACCTGGCAAGGCCGGTGCGGACATGTGCAGCAGGCCATTGCCCAGGACTTCGAGGATGTGTCCGAATTTGCCTTCTACCTGTGCGGATCGCCCGGAATGGTGACGGATACCAAGCGGCTGCTGCTGGGCTTGGGGGCCGAGCTGGACTACATCTATTCAGACAGCTTCACCTTCCATCACCGCGAGGATTCAGTGGAGGCCTGATGGCCCCCACCGAGAGAAGGGCAGGCAGGCGGGCTGCCCCGCCCCGTTTGCAATTACGAAGAGGCATGCGCGGGCCGGCGACTGCTGTGCGGTGCCACGGTCCGCTGGTGCGGCGTGCTGCCGGGAGTAGCGGGGGTGGATTGGCCGGGTTTCATGGCCGCTTCGCCTCGCAAGGCCTTGACCACGTCTTTTGGTGTGATGGCAAATAGCGGAATGGTGCGCCTGAGAACCGAGCGGTGATTGTAGAAGCGGCCCAGCAGTTCGCCCACGGGCGTGGAGGGGTAGGATTTAGGGGATGCCATGATGGTTCTCCTGTGCGGGTTCGTCCCGATTGACTTGTATTTAGTATACCGTTTGTTGGTGGGTTTGACTAGTGTTAACCCTAATATTTGTGGGTGATTTACCCGGTCAGCCTGTCACATGCGCGTCATATGCGCTCGCTAGACTGCATGCTCCTCTCTCAGTCATGTCAAGGACGAGCCCATGCAGTTTCGCCATTTGCCGATCATTGCCGCAATCATCGGCGCCCTTCCATTTGTCGCTGCCGCCCAGCAGGAAACCCCTGCCGAACTACAGGGGCATGCCGTGCTGCCCGCCAAAAGTGTGGTGTCGGCCCCGGCGGATGCGCCGGATGACCTGAAATCGTCCGGTAAATACACGACTGCGGTCCACGTCGAGAAGCCCGAGACCGTGATGGGGCGTTCGGCCGACCGGGCGACCGGCATGGCCTTGCCGATCCAGGGCCAGCCCCGCCAGGGGCATTCCGGCATCCGGGTGCTGGACGACGGAACGGCCTGGATTCTGACCGACAATGGTTTCGGCGCCAAGGCCAATTCCATGGATTCGATGCTGTACCTGAACCGGTATCGCATCGATTGGGCTGCCGGCACCCTGGCTCCATTGCAGACGGTCTTCCTGAGTGATCCCGACAAGAAAATTCCGTTTCGCATCGTGCACGAAGACACGAAGCAGCGCTATCTGACCGGCTCGGACCTGGACACGGAAAGCTTCCAGCCCATCGGCGATCATTTCTGGATCGGGGACGAGTTCGGGCCGTACCTGATCAAGACCGACCGCAGCGGCAAGGTGCTGGCGTTCTTTGAAACGGAGGTTGACGGCAAGGCAATCCGGTCGCCGGATCACTACCGCGTGGCGACACCCGGTGAGCCAGGGCAGTCGTACAAGGGCGTGAACCTGAAGCGCTCCAAGGGCTTCGAAGGCATGGCCGCTTCGCCGGACGGGAAGTTTTTGTATCCCCTGCTGAAAGGTCCTGTGTGGGACGAAGGCGCCGGAGGCTGGGAAATGAAGGACGGCAAGACGGTGCTGCGCGTCCTGGAATTCAGTGTGGCCGACGAAAAATGGACGGGCCGTTCCTGGTTCTATCCCCTGGAAGGCAAGAACCATGCCATTGGCGACTTCAACATGATTGACGCGAAGACCGCTCTGGTGATCGAGCGCGACAACGGCGAGGGCACGCCCGACAAGGCCTGCGCGCCTGCGGCGAAGGACACGACGGTCTGCTTTTCGAACCTGCCGGCTTTCAAGCGCGTCTACAAGGTCGTGTTCCCGGATGGGGATGCCGGCCAGGCAATGCGCAAGATCGCGTATATCGATCTGCTGAAGATCCAGGACCCCAAGGGCGTCGCCCGCAAGCCCCTGACCGACGGCGTCCTGCAGTTCCCGTTCTTCACCATCGAGAACGTCGATGTCGTGGACGCCGCGCACATCGTCGTCGGCAATGACAACAATTTTCCCTTCTCGTCCAGCCGAGAGCCCAACCGCCAGGATGACAACGAGCTGGTGCTGCTGCGCGTCGAACAACTGCTGAACAGCCGGTGATGACCATGAAAAAACTGGACCTGGACGATATCCCCGTCAACCCTTCGAGTCGGGAATCCCTGACGCAGCTGCAGGCGCGTCTCAGCCGTCGCCGCTTCCTGGCGGGCGGTCTGGGCATGGGGGCCGTCGGTTTCCTGGGCGGCATGCTGCCGGTCACGCAGGCGCTGGCCGCTGCCGGCTCGGTGCCTGCCGCGCCCGTGCTGGGTTTCAGTCCCGTGCCCATGAGCACGGCTGATACCGTGGTCGTGCCCCCGGAGTATGCCCATGCCGTGATCAAGCGCTGGGGGGATCCCCTGCATGCTGGCGCGCCGGCGTTTCTGGGCGATGCCAGTGACAACGGCGCCGCCCAGGAACAGCAGGTCGGCTACAACCACGACGGCATGCATTTCTTTCCCATCGATGGCAAGAACGGGGCCTCCGGCAGCAGCACGGAAGGCCTGCTGGTCACCAACCATGAATACGTCACGCCCCACTATTTCTTTCCTGCCGGGGTGCAGCCCGGCGGTCCCGGCTGGACGCTGGACTGGGTTCGCAAGGCTCAGCATGCGCAGGGCGTGTCCGTCACCCACATCCGTCTGGATACGCAGGGCCGGTGGCAACTGGTCGAGGATTCGCCCTACAACCGCAGTATCCACGCCAATTCCCCCATCGACATGGCCGGCCCGGCCGCCGGGCATGCGCTGCTGCGCACCCAGGCGGATGCTACCGGCCGGCGTGTGCGCGGCACTTTCGGCAATTGCGGCAATGGCTGGACGCCCTGGAACACCTACCTGACCTGCGAGGAAAACTTCACCGATTACTTTGGCGTCGGGCACCGGGATGCGCAGGCAGTCGACTACCCGGATGAAGCGTATCGCGGACACATGCAGCGCTACAAAGGCGGCGCCAAGGCCTCCGACCCGGACTATGCCTGGGATCTGCACGACAAGCGCTTCGATTGGACGCAGGAACCCAACGAATACAATCGCCACGGCTGGATCGTCGAGATCGATCCTTTCGATCCCAAGGCCGCGCCGCGCAAACTGACTGCCCTGGGTCGCTTCAAGCACGAGAATGCCGCCCTGTCGATCGCCCCCGACGGCCACGTGGTCGTCTATATGGGAGACGACCAGCAAAGCGAATATCTCTATAAGTTCGTGTCGGAGCAGACCTTTCGCTCCGGCGATGCGTCCCATAACCGACAATTGCTGGAACGGGGCGTCCTGTACGTGGCGCGTTTCGATGCCGGCGCGGATGGCCAGGGTGTTGGCCGCTGGATTCCCTTGGCGCTGGATACCGCCACGCCTGACGGCAGCCGGCTGGGCGCCCTGTTCAACGAGGACATGGGTGAATTGCTGATCAAGACCCGCCAGGCGGCCGATGCGGTGGGTGCGACGCCCATGGACCGGCCCGAATGGGTGGCCGTGCATCCGGACCGGCGCGAAGCCTATGTCACGCTGACCAACAACAGTGCGCGCGGCAGCGGCAAGCCGCGCTGGCCGGGAGGCCCGCTGCACCCCGGCGCTGATGCGGCCAATCCGCGCGAGAAGAACATCTACGGCCAGATCGTGCGCTGGCGCGAGACGGGCGAGAATGCATCCAGCCGGGCATTCACCTGGGACATCTTCCTGCTGGCGGGCAATCCGGGCGTGTATGGGCAGGGCGATCCCCGCCACGGTTCCCGGAACATCACGCCGGAGAACACCTTCAACAGCCCCGACGGCCTGGGGTTCGATCCGCAGGGTCGGCTGTGGATCCAGACGGACGGAAAATACGGCAACGATGGGGATTATGCCGGCCAGGGCAACAACCAGATGCTGGTCGCCGATCCGGCGTCCGGCGAACTGCGCCGCTTTCTGACAGGCCCCAGGGGCTGTGAAGTGACCGGCATCACCTGGACGCCCGATCAGCGCTTCGTCTTCATCAACATCCAGCATCCCGGGGAAGGTCCGGATCTGGACGAGGCCCAGGCCAGGCCGCTGTCCGCATCCCGTTGGCCGGATGGCGACCGGGCGACACGCCCGCGTCCTGCGACCGTGGTGATCTGGAAGCAGGACGGGGGGATGGTGGGCAGTTGAATTTTTGGTGCCGGCTAAAGGAATCGAACCCTCGACCTTCTCATTACAAGTGAGCTGCTCTACCAACTGAGCTAAGCCGGCGAAAGACCGCCATTCTACAGGAACGGCGGTCTTATTTGACGATCTTCAGATGGGACGGCTTGGGGCCCCCGGAGGGGGGAGTGTCGTCCGGTGCCAAGGCCGTAGAGGCAGTCTCGGGGGCTGCATCGCCGCCACCCGGGTAGGGCTGGGAGGCTACGACCTCGAAGCCCATGCCGGCGCCGGTTTCCCGGGCGTAGACCGCCGAAACCGCCGCCACCGGGATGAACAGATGCTCGACTGCGCCGTTGAATCGGGATTCGAATTCGATGTATTCGTTGCCCAGCGTCAGTCGGTTGGTGGCCAGGTGGCTGACGTTCAGCGTGATCTGCCCGTCGTGCACATGCGCGGCGGGCACGACCGTGTTGGCATCCACCGTGACGACCAGATAGGGCGTGTAGCCGTTGTCCGTGCACCATTCGTGCAGTGCACGGATCAGGTACGGTTTGGTCGAGGTTTCCTGCATATCAGCGGCGCATGACCTTTTCGGAAGGCGTCAGGGCTTCGATGTAGGCGGGGCGGGAGAACAGGCGCTCGGCGTACTTCTGGATCGGGGCTGCGCTTTTCGGCAGTTCGATGCCGTAGTGGGCCAGGCGCCATAGCAAGGGGGCCACGGCCACGTCCAGCATCGAGAACTCGTCGCCCAGCATGAACTTGTTCTTCACCAGCAGCGGGGCCAGCTGAGCCAGCCGGTCGCGGATGTTGGCGCGGGCGACGTCACGGGTTTTTTCATCCGTGATGTTGCGGTTTTCCAGCGTCGACACGTGGACGAACAGTTCTTTCTCGAAGTTGTACAGGAACAGGCGCGTGCGGGCGCGCATGATCGGGTCGGCCGGCATCAGCTGGGGATGCGGGAAGCGCTCGTCGATGTACTCGTTGATGATGTTCGACTCGTACAGGACCAGGTCGCGTTCCACCAGGATCGGCACCTGGCCGTAGGGGTTCATGACCGCGATGTCTTCCGGTTTGTTGTACAGGTCGATATCGCGGATTTCGAAGTCCATGCCTTTTTCGAACAGCACGAAGCGGCAGCGTTGCGAAAAGGGGCAGGTCGTCCCGGAATAGAGCACCATCATGTCGTGGATTCCAATACAGAAAAAGCAGGGGATGCGCCCCGAAGGGCGCACGGTTTACCGGACATGCTTCCAGTAGGCGTGGTTCATGCGGATGGCCACGAACAGGAACAGGAACAGGAACAGCATCACCCAGACGCCGATCTGCTTGCGTATCAGCTGGCCGGGTTCCGCCATCCAGCCCAGGAAGTTGCTGAGGTCGGCCACGTTGCTTTCGAACTGGCTGAAGGTCTTGGCGTCGGCCGAATCAAAGCGTCCGGACACGGAGGATTCGCCCTCGTAGCCGGGCATGGCTTCGTTCTTGACGGTGGGGATGCCGGAGTCGTCGAACACCGTGGTGGTGCGCGTCCAGTGGGCGGCGCCCTTGTCGTCGGACACTTCGTGGACCTGGACGCGGGTGTAGCTGCGCGGGCCTTCGAGTTGCCAGAGCACGTTGGGCATGGCGACGCTGGGGAACACGGTGTTGTCCCAGCCGGTCTTCTTCGTGGAGTCGCGGTAGAAGCTGCGCAGGTACGTGTAGATGTAGTCTACGCCCGAGGGGCCGAAGTTGCTGTTTTTCGCGCGGGCGATCACGGACAGGTCCGGAGGCGCGGCGCCAAACCATTTCTTGCCGTCTTCGGGGGTCATGGAGATCGTCATCAGATCGCCGACCTTGTCGCGCGAGAACAGCAGGTTTTTCTTGATTTCGGCTTCCGTCAGGCCCAGGTCCATGAGTTTGTTGTAGCGCATGGAGCTGGCGCTGTGACAGTTCAGGCAGTAGTTGACGAACAGTTTGGCGCCGTTTTGCAGGGCAGCCAGGTCGGTGATGCGGTCGGGGGCGCGATCCAGGTGCACACCGCCTTCGGCGGCGAAGGTCAGCGTGCAGGTCAGGGAAAGGGCCAGGGCACCGAGCAGTTTTTTGATCATGATCTTTCCGTAGCAGTCAGTGATGGGCCATTAGTGAGCGCGGAACGTAACGCGGTCGGGGACCGGCTTGAACGTGCCAAGGCGGCTCCAGACAGGCATCAGCAGGAAGAACGCCAGGTAGATCACCGTGCAGATCTGACCCATCAGGGTGAAGGTCGGGGTCACAGGTTGCGTGCCCAGCCAGCCCAGGATCAGGAAGTTGACGATGAAGACGCCATACAGGAACTTATGCCACGACGGACGGTAGCGGATCGATTTCACCGGGGAATGATCCAGCCAGGGCAGGAAGAACAGGATGACCACGGCGCCGCCCATGGACACCACGCCCCAGAACTTCGCATCCAGGGTCTTCATCAGGATGGCCACGACGATCAGGATGGCCGGGATGGCCAGGCGCCAGATACCCGAGAGTTTGCCCTTTGCGAACAGCGCCACGGCAGCCACGGCGGCAGCAGCCGACAGGACCCAGGTGAAGTCGCTGGTGGTGGCGCGCAGCATGGTGTAGAACGGCGTGAAATACCAGACCGGCGCGATGTGCGGCGGGGTCTTCAGCGGGTCGGCCGGGATGAAGTTGTTGTATTCCAGGAAGTAGCCGCCCATTTCGGGGCCGAAGAAGATGATGGCCGCGAAGACGATCAGGAAGCCCGCCACGCCCACGATGTCATGCACGGAATAGTAGGGGTGGAAGGGGATGCCGTCGACAGGACGCCCGTATTTGTCTTTGGGACCCTGTTTGATTTCCACGCCGTCGGGATTGTTGGAGCCCACCTCGTGCAAGGCGATGATGTGCGCCACGACCAGGCCGATCAGCACCAGCGGGATCGCGATCACGTGGAACGAGAAGAAGCGGTTCAGCGTGGCATCGGACACGACGTAGTCGCCGCGGATCCACAGGGACAGGTCGGGACCGATGAACGGGATGGCGGAGAACAGGTTCACGATCACCTGGGCGCCCCAGTAGGACATCTGGCCCCAGGGCAGCAGGTAGCCGAAGAAGGCCTCGCCCATCAGGCACAGGAAGATGCCCACGCCGAAGATCCAGACCAGTTCGCGCGGCTTGCGGTAGGAGCCGTAGAACAGGCCGCGCAGCATGTGCAGATAGACCACGATGAAGAACATCGAGGCGCCGGTGGAGTGCATGTAGCGGATGAACCAGCCGCCCGGCACTTCGCGCATGATGTATTCGACGGACTCGAAGGCGAAGCGCGCGTCGGGCTTGTAGTTCATCACCAGGAAGATCCCGGTGACGACCTGGATCACCAGCACCAGCAGCGCCAGCGACCCGAAGAAATACCAGAAATTGAAGTTTTTCGGAGCATAGTATTCGGACATATGCTCTTTGAACATTTTGCTCAGGGGGAAGCGGCGGTCTACCCAGCCCAGCAACCCGGTCGTCTCGACATTATTTTCGGCCATGAACGGCTCCTATCAGTATCACGAAAAGATGAACAGCGCGTTCATCAGGCCTTGTTGGGGTATTCGTCTACCCCGATCATGACGTGTGACCCGTCGGGAGAAAACGCGTAGGGCGGGACTTCGAGATTGTCCGGCGCGGGTTTGTTCTTGAACACGCGGCCGGCCAGGTCGAAAGTGGAGCCGTGGCAGGGGCACAGCCAGCCGCCTGGCCAATCGTTGGGCAGGCCCGGCTGGGCGCCTGGCTGAAGATGGGCGGTCGGCGAGCAGCCCAGATGGGTGCAGATACCGATGCAGATGAAATATTCGGGCTTGCGCGAGCGCCATTCGTTTTCGGCGAACGCCGGTGTGAAACCGGGGCGCTTGGACTGGGGGTCGGCGAGTTCAGCGTCGTGTTTGGGCAGGGCTTCGAGTTCGGCCTTTGTGCGGCGCACGATCCAGATCGGCTTGCCGCGCCATTCGACGACCATCATCTGGCCTTCAGGCAGAGCCGAGATGTCGGCCTCGACCGGCGCGCCAGCCGCCTTTGCCTTTTCCGACGGGGCAAACGATCCGACCAACGGAACCGCCGCCGCAACGCCAGCCACCCCGCCCAGGGTACAGGCCGAAGCCACCCAGAAGCGTCGAGAAGGATCGGGGGGCAGGTTCGGGTCGACTGCGCCCTGCTCGTCGGACTGTGTCGGATTCTGACTCATTTGTTATCCCTGATAGCCGCCCAGCGGGCGGAGCGGTTTGACAATAATCTGCGTACGCGTGGGCTACGGCGGCCAACCAGGCCCTGCCGACGCATTCCACGGAGGTCTTCAACCGCGTATTATAGCGTTACGACCAATGGGGTAAATGCCAAGGAGACACGCAACATGGCCGGAGCACGTGGTTTCATCAAGGAATTCCAGGAATTTGCCGTCAAAGGCAACATGATGGACCTGGCGATCGGGGTCATCATCGGTGGCGCCTTCGGCAAGATCATCGATTCCATCGTCAATGACCTGGTCATGCCGGTCATCAACTTCATCCTGGGCGGCCAGGTC
This sequence comes from Castellaniella sp., assembly GCF_034674885.1. GTDB lineage: Bacteria > Pseudomonadota > Gammaproteobacteria > Burkholderiales > Burkholderiaceae_B > Castellaniella. The sequence continues at coordinate 35,070 of NZ_JAUCDS010000010.1, read as the reverse complement.
AATTTCGACAACCTGTTCTGGGTCCTGCGCCTGCCCGCCGGCTACGCCGGCGCCATGACCGCCGCCGAACTCACCAAGGCCGGCGCCGTCGTCTTCGCCTGGGGCCATTTCCTGACCATCTTCGTCAACTTCATCCTGCTGGCCCTGGTGGTCTTCATCCTGGTGAAAATGGTGAACAACGCCCGCCGCCGCCTGGAAGCACCCCCCCCGCCCGCCGAGGCCCCCGCCACCCCCGAAGACATCGCCCTGCTGCGCGAAATCCGCGATTCCTTGAAGAAATAGCGACCCGTGCAGCCAGCGTCTCCATGATGGGCGCGCTGGCAGGCGCACACCGCTGCCCCCGCCGGTTGGCACCAATCCACACGCCGGCAGGGGCCGGAAGGAACTCATCTTCCGCCCTCTGCTTCTCGCTGCCCCCAACCAGCACCAGCAGCGCCCCAATGTGCGTCAATCGTCGTGCCCAGGGGCTTGCCGGCCCTGTTGGAGCTTACTCGTCCACGTCCGGCGCAGCCGCCAAATCGCGACCGGGGCCGGCAAGCCCCTGGGCGCGACGATGAGATCTCACACAAACGATCTCCCGCAAGCACCCTCCCGCAAGCACCCTCAAACCGGATTATCAATATCCACGAACGTGCAGCGAACCCCGAACTGCGCCTCGATCGCCGCCCCCAACGCCTGCACCCCATAGCGCTCCGTAGCATGATGCCCCGCGCTGATGTAGGCACTGCCCGTCTCCCGCGCCAGATGCACCGTCGGCTCGGAGATCTCCCCGCTGACATAACAGTCCGCCCCCGCCGCCAGCGCCGCGTCCATCATCCCCTGGGCCGCTCCCGTGCACCACGCCAGCCGACGCACCATATGGCCCAGTTCGCCGATCACCATCGGCTTGCGGCCCAGCCGTTGCGCAATATCGGTCGCCAGCTCGCCCACCGTGCAGTCCCAGGCCGGCGTCCCCAGCCAGACCAGATTTTCCGGCCCGCAGCGGCGTGGCGTGCCATCCGGTTGAATTTCGGGTGTCCAATCCATCACCCGCGCCAACTGCGCGTTATTGCCCCATTCCGGGTGCGCGTCCAGCGGCAGGTGGTAGGCGAACAGATTGATGCCCTGGGCCAATAGCGCCGACAGCCGCCGGTGCTTCGGGCCGCGAATGCAGGGGTCCTCGTTCTTCCAGAACCAGCCGTGGTGCACCAGGATCGCATCGGCGCCGCGCGCCACTGCCGCCTCGATCAGCGCCTGGGACGCCGTCACGCCCGTGACGATATGGCGGATCTCGGCGCGGCCCTCGACCTGCAGCCCATTGGGACAGTAGTCCTTGAAGCGTTCGGGATGCAGCGTGCTGCTCAGCCAACTTTCCAATTCCTGGCGGGAAATCTGTGGTTTCATTGCGGGTATGTCCATTTTGCGGCGGTATCGCCCGGAGTCTGTATCAATGAGACGATTGTGGCTGATTTTCACCCAGACCGTCACGGTGTGCCTGGGCGCCCTGTTTCTGGTGTCCACGCTGCGGCCGGGCTGGCTGTCTGGCCAGGACGTTCCATCTGCCGGTTCGACCGTCCTGCCGACCTCGGGTGCAGGCGCTGCGGCAGGGACGGCGATCCTCAGTTACGCCCCGGCCGTAGCCCGGGCCGCGCCGTCCGTGGTCAACGTCTACACCCGCAAGCACGTCGACGTCCCGCTGATCCCCCTGCCGTCTGACCCTGGCCTGCAGCAGCTGTTGCGCAGCATGCCTGGCTTCACCCAGCGGCGCAATTCCACCAGCCTGGGGTCCGGCGTGATCGTGCGCGCCGACGGCTACATCCTGACCAACAACCACGTGATCGAATCCGCCGACGCCATTGAAGTCAGCCTGAAGGACGGCCGCCAGGCCACGGCCAGGCTGGTGGGCGCGGACCCCGAAAGCGACCTGGCGGTGCTGAAGGTCGACCTCGACAAACTGCCCACCATCGTCTTTGACCCCGAACAGTCCGTGAAGGTGGGGGACGTGGTGCTGGCCATCGGCAACCCCTTTGGCGTGGGCCAGACCACCACCCAGGGCATCGTGTCCGCCCTGGGGCGCAACCGCCTGGGCATCAATACCTACGAGGACTTCATCCAGACCGACGCAGCCATCAATCCGGGCAATTCCGGCGGAGCGTTGATCGACTCCCAGGGGCGCCTGGTGGGGATCAATACCGCCATCTATTCCGAAACCGGCGGATCCCTGGGCATCGGCTTTGCGATTCCCTCGGGACCTGCGCACCAGATCCTGGACCAGATCATCGAACATGGCCGCGTGCAGCGCGGCTGGCTGGGGCTGGAACCACAGGACATCACCCCCGACCTGGCCCAGGCATTTCAGTTGCGGGATGACCAGGGGGTGATCGTGGCCCGGGTGATTCCACGCGGGCCGGCCGCCCGGGCGGGCGTCCAGGTGGGCGATATCCTGCAGTCGCTGGATGATCAGCCGGTGCGCGATACCTTTGATCTGCTGAACCGCCTGGCGCCCATGAAAGCCGGCAGCACGGCGCATCTGAAGGTATTGCGCGGCGGCAGGAGCCGGTCGCTGGACGTCACGGTCGGAACGCGGCCGGCCGTGCGACGACCCGCGCATTGAGCGTCTCGGGGCGTCGCACGGCAGCACCCCGGATGCCGGGGCGGGCCGGGACCTAGTCCTGCAGTTTCAGCAGCTTGGCCGCTGCGACGGCGAAGTACGTCAGGATGCCGTCGCCGCCCGCCCGCTTGAAGGCCAGCAGCGATTCCATCATGACCTTGTCGTGGTCCAGCCAGCCGTTGGCCGCTGCGGCCTTGATCATGGCGTATTCGCCGCTGACCTGGTAGGCGTAGGTCGGCATGCCGAAGGCGTTCTTGACTTCGCGCAGCACGTCCAGATAAGGCAGGCCCGGCTTCACCATCACCATGTCGGCGCCTTCGCGGATATCGGCGGCGACCTCGCGCAGGGCCTCCAGGCGGTTGGCCGGGTCCATCTGGTAGGTGGCCTTGTTGGACGCGCCCAGATTGGCGGCCGAGCCCACCGCGTCGCGGAAGGGGCCGTAGAAGGCGCTGGCGTATTTCGCCGAATACGCCATGATGCGGGTGTGGATGAGTTCGTGGGTGTCCAGGGCCTGGCGCACGGCGCCGATGCGCCCGTCCATCATGTCGCTGGGGGCGACGATGTCCACGCCGGCGCCTGCGTGGGTCAGCGCCTGGCGCACCAGCATCGACACGGTCGGCTCGTTCAGCAGCTGGCCGTCGGCGTCGATCAGCCCGTCCTGGCCGTGGCTGGTATAGGGGTCCAGCGCCACGTCGGTCAGCACGCCCAGTTCGGGGAAATGCTGTTTCAGCAGCGCCACCGTGCGCGGGATCAGGCCGTCCGGATTGGCGGCTTCGGCGCCGTCCGGCGTCTTCAGCGCCGGATCGATGTGCGGAAACAGGGCCAGCACCGGGATGCCCAGCTTCAGGCATTCTTCGGCCGTCTGCAGCAGCGTGTCGGGGGAATGGCGCACGACTTCGGGCATGGAGGCCACCGGCACGCGCACGTTGTGGCCTTCCTGGACGAAGACGGGATAGATCAGATCGTCGACGGACAGGCGGTTCTCGCGCACCAGGCGGCGCGAGAAATCGTCGCGCCGGTTGCGGCGCAGGCGAGCGGTGGGAAAGTCGACGGGAGGCAGAAAATCAGTCATGTCGGAACCCTGGAAAGGAGTCGGATGGGAATGCGGTGGCCCGCCACGGGCCAGGCTGGATCAGGGCACGACCTGCGGCGAGATCCAGTTCTCGATGTGGGCGGCGGCCTCTTCCAGGCCGATGCGGTGGGTGGCCGAGAAGGGCAGCGCGGTCAGCGTGCCGATCTCTGCCAGTTCCTTTCGGACCTGGGCGACGGCGCGGATTCGTTGTCCGTAGGGCAGTTTGTCGGCTTTGGTCAGCAGGGCCAGCGTGGGCAGGCCGCGCAGGCCGATCCAGTGGGCCAGGCGTCGGTCCAGGTCGGTGACGCCCCGACGGATGTCGATCAGCAGCACCACGCCGGCCAGGCTGCTGCGTTCGTGCAGATAGCCGCCCAGGACTTCCGCCCACTCGTCGCGTGCGGCGCGGTCCACTGCGGCGTATCCGTAGCCCGGCAGGTCGACCAGGAACCCCAGCCATGCGTCAGTCGTGATCGGATCGGGGATGCCGAACAGATTGATCAGGCGCGTGCGCCCGGGAGTCTTGCTGGAAAAGGCCAGGCGGCGCTGATTGGTCAGCACGTTGATGGCGGATGATTTGCCGGAATTGGACCGGCCCGCGAAACAGACCTCTGCGGTGGTCGGAGCGGGCAGCTGGTCCAGGCGGGCGGCGGAGACCGTGAAACGGGCGCGATGGAGAAGGGACACGGCGGATCGATGAAGGCGCGGATGGCGCGAAGGACAAGGGGCAGGCGCATCGGGTGTCGGCCTGCGGTGGCGGCGTCGGCCGCATCGGGCGGCAAAAGCATCTGGGGCCTATTGTATAATCTTCGCTTGTATTTGTTACGCCGGCTGTCTCGGGCTTTTTTCCGCAGGTGGTCTGGCCTCATGACCTGATGGTGCCTCGCGGCGCCAGTACCCACATCCGAGGACCTCATGAAGCGTGCGCTTTCCAGTATGTTCATGGCCGGCAGCCTGGTGCTCGTCGGCGCCCTGCCTGGTTTGACCCACGCTCAAGACGCCGTCAAACCCGATGCCAAGGCCGGCGAACAGCTGTACGTCAACGGCGACATGTCGCGCGGCGTGCTGGCCTGTGTGACCTGTCACGGCGATGCTGGCAACAGCACCATCCCGGCCAACCCGAACCTGGCCGCCATGCCGCATGAATATCTCGCCAAACAGCTGCGCGATTTCGTGCCGCAGGGCGACAAGCGCGCCGTGCGCACCGGGGCCGATGGCGCGCCGTCCATCATGTCCACCATCGCGCCGTCGCTGACTCCGCAGGACATCCAGAACGTCACGCTGTACCTGTCGCATCAGAAAATGGATTGGGACAAGGCAGGCACCGCCACCAGCGAAGCCTCGATGGAACGCGGCCAGCATATCTGGCGCGCGGGTATCGCGGATCGCCAGGTGCCGGCCTGTGCGGCCTGCCACTCGGCCAATGGCGCCGGGTTGCCGGGTGAATTCCCGCGCCTGGCGGGCCAGCATCCGGAATACATCCTGGAACAGCTCAAGCTGTTCCGTTCGGGCGACCGGGCCAACAGCATCATGTATGACATCACCAGTCGCATGACGGATCCCGATCTGGCCGCCGTGGCGGATTTCGCGGCCGGGCTGCGCTGATCGGTAACCGGCGGGCGGGGCGCGCAGGCTGCATGGATGGCCGCGCGATTCTTTGCCTGCCGGGGCATTTCCCGGTTGCGTCTGGGGTTTTGGGAAGGATCCTGGCGCAGTCGGTGTAAGGTTGAACTTTAAAAAATATACAGGGGGGACGCGCTGGCGCGCCTCCCTTTTTTTCTTGAGTCGGGCAGCCGTGACGTCTTCTTCCAGTTCCCGTGTGCGGGGCGCAGACATCGTCGAACTTCTGGGTTCGATGCGTTTCGCCATCAGCTTGCTGGTGTTCATCTGCGTGGCCAGCCTGATCGGCACCGTTTTGCCGCAGAACCAGGCCACCAACACCTATATCGATCAGTTCGGTCCGTTCTGGTATGCGGTGTTCGATCAGTTTTCCATCTGGCATATCTACAACAGCCCGTGGTTCCTGCTGATCATGGCGTTTCTGGTCGTGTCCACGACCCTGTGCGTCATGCGCAATACGCCCAAGATGCTGCGCGACATGCGTACTTTCCGGGAATATGTGCGCGGGTCCAGCCTGAAGGCCTTCCACCACAAGGTAGATGTGGATAGCGCGCTGAACCCCGATCAGGCCGTGGAGCAGGTCGGGGCGCTGTTGCGCAGCCAGGGATTCCGCTACCGGGTGCGGGCCGACGGCGACAGCCGCATGGTGGCGGCGAAAAAGGGCGCGGCCAACCGCCTGGGGTACATTTTCGCGCACGTGGCCATCGTCGTGATCTGCCTGGGCGGGCTGCTGGACAGCGAACTGCCCGTGCGGATCCAGACCTGGCTGTTCGACAAACAGCCGGTCGTGGGCAACATGCTGATTTCCGATGTGCCCGAATCGGGGCGATTGTCAGCGCGCAACCCCAGTTTCCGCGCCAACATGCTGATTCCCGATGGCAAGCAAAGCAGCATGGGCATTGTTTCGGTCGGCCAGGGCGTGCTGCTGCAGCCGCTGCCGTTTTCGGTCCGGCTGAAGAAATTCTACGTTGAATACTACGACACCGGCATGCCCAGCGATTTTCGCAGCGATGTGGTCGTGACGGACCTGGCCACCGGCAAATCCTTCGACCGCACCATCAAGGTCAACGAGCCCCTGCGCTATCAGGGCGTGACCGTCTATCAGTCCAGCTTCGACGATGGCGGCAGCACCTTGCAGTTAAAGGCCTGGCCGCTGTCGGGCTCGGCATCGCAGCCGGTGGACCTGTCCGGCACGGTCGGCGGCAATGCGCAGCTGCCGGCCGGCCTGGGCGCACAGACCGTCGACTACACCGGCCTGCGCGTCATCAACGTCGAAAATATGGGGGGGGCGGGCGACCCGCAGCCCGTCGACCTGATGCGCGACGTTGCGGCCGTGACCGGCAGTGCGGTGCGTCCGCGCAGCGACAGCCTGCGCAACGTCGGCCCCAGCGTCCAGTACCGTCTGGTCGGGTCCGATGGGCAGGCCCATGAATTTACCCAATACATGCTGCCGGTGAGCATCGACGATTTCCCGATGTTCCTGCTGGGGACGCGCAATACCGCCGCCGAACCCTACCGTTACCTGCGCATCCCGGCCGACGACCAGGGGACGATGCAGGAATTCATGCAGCTGCGCGCCGCCCTGGCGGACCCGAATCTGCGCGATCAGGCGGCCCGACGTTTTGCCGACGGCAATGCGCCGGCCGGCGAGCAGCGCGATCTGATGTTCCAGGCGGCCCAGGGGGCGCTGCGCACGTTCTCGCAACGGGGCTTCAACGGCATCATCGATTCCGCTCCGCCGGACCAGCGGGAAAAGATCCTGAACTTCGCCGTGCCCATGATTCAGCTCAGCCTGCGCGAATTGCGCACCCTGATGCGCGAACAGCAGCATCTGCCGGCGCTGCCCGACAGCGGGCCGCAGGCCGAACGCGATGCCCAGTGGCTGCGCCTGTCGGTGCTGGCGCTGGCCTCGCTGCCGGACTATCCGGCCCCGGTCGCCCTGCAGCTGTCCAATTTTCACCAAGTCCAGGCCAGCGTATTCCAGGTGGCCCGCAGCCCCGGCAAGAACACGGTCTATCTTGGTTGCCTGCTGCTGGTGCTGGGAGTGTTCTCGATGTTCTATATTCGGGAAAGGCGGATATGGGTCTGGATCCGTCCAACGGATGCCGGCGGCAGCAGCTGGCTGGCGGCCATGACCACTCAACGCCGCAACCTGGATTTCAATCACGAATTTGAGCGCCTGCGCGATGCGCTGCGCCGTCTCGGAGGATCCCATGACAACTGACATCCTGACGCCTGATGCGACGGCCCTCTGGGCCCGGGATATGAACACCAGCGGCGATCGCCGGGGCCGGCGCGGCCGGCCCGACTGGACGGATTTTGCCTTCTTCCTGCTGTTGGCGGTGGGGGCAGGCCATGTGCTGACCAGCTACGGCCAGTTCATGGACTACTACGAGAAGCTGATCCTGATCGGCGCCGTGGGCCTGTTCAGCTGGATGGGTTGGCTGTGGCGCCCCCTGCGCGTGCTGATGATCGCGGCAGGCGCCAGCGCCCTGCTGGCCATCTGGCTCTACAGCCCCACGGGTGCCCTGTTGCAGGGCGATCTGTCGCGGGCGGAATCCAGCTTCCTGCTGAAATACCTGCTGTCCTCGCAGTCGGCCATCCTGTGGATGTGCGCCCTGTTCGTGCTGGCCACGGTCTGCTATTGGATCGGCTTCGCCAGCAATACCGCCGCCTGGCTGGGTACGGTCCTGACCTGGAGCGCGGTCTACGCCGGTCTGACAGGGCTGCTGGTGCGCTGGCGCGAAGGCCACCTGATGGGGCCGGACATCGGCCACATCCCCGTCAGCAACCTGTACGAGGTCTTCGTCCTGATGTCGCTGATCACGGCCCTGTTCTACCTGTACTACGAACGCCGCTACGCTACCCGGGCGCTGGGCGGCTTCGTGCTGCTGGTCATCAGTTCCCTGGTGGTGTTCCTGCTGTGGTATTCCTTCACCCGCGACGCCTACCAGATCCAGCCCCTGGTCCCGGCCCTGAAAAGCTGGTGGATGAAACTGCACGTGCCGGCCAACTTCATCGGCTACGGCACCTTCAGCCTGGCGGCCATGGTGGGCTTTGCCTACCTGGTCAAATCGCATGGCGAGACTCGCAACTGGAAACCCCTGATCCCGGTGTTCCTGCTGGGTGCGGTGCTGTGCGCCGAGCCCTTTGTCTTTGGTTCACGGGAACTGTCAGCCACCTGGATGCTGTATTTCGGCATCGGCGCGTTGATCGTCGGCGCCATCCTGGCATTCCGGGCGCCGATCGCCCAGCGCCTGCCATCGCTGGAACTGCTCGACGACATCATGTATCGGGCCATTGCGGTGGGCTTTGCTTTTTTCACGGTAGCGACCATCCTGGGCGCCCTGTGGGCGGCCGATGCCTGGGGCACGTACTGGCAATGGGACCCGAAGGAAACCTGGGCGCTGATCGTCTGGCTGAACTATGCCGCCTGGCTGCACATGCGCCTGATGAAAGGGCTGCGCGGGTCTATGGCGGCGTACTGGGCGCTCAGCGGCCTGCTGGTCACGAGTTTCGCCTTCCTGGGCGTGAACATGTTCCTGTCCGGCCTGCATTCCTACGGCGAACTGTGATGTAGATCAGACCCGCCGGCCGCTGATTTCCTCGATGTAGGTCTGGGCGGCCGGGTTGCTGATCAGCGGCATGATGTTGTCGTGGGCCAGGATGTCCGCCGGCATCCGGGCGGCTGAAATCACATAGCCCTGCACGTAGTCGACCCCCATCTCGGCCAGGGTGCGTAGCGTAGCTACGTCTTCCACCCATTCGGCGATGCACTCCATCCCCAGGTTGTGGGCCAGATCCACGATGCTGTTGACGATGGCGATGTTGGCCTCGCTGCTCAGCATGTCGCGGATCAGGGTGCCGTCGATCTTGATCGTATCGGCGGGCAGTTCCTTCAGGTAGGAAAACGAGGTGTAACCCGCACCGAAATCGTCCAGCGCCACGCGGGCGCCCATGCGCTGCAGTCGGCGCATGAACTGGCGGGTGCGTTCCAGGTCCTGCAACGCCACGCCTTCGGTGATTTCCACGCACAGGCGGCGCGTGAACTGCGGCTGCAGGTTCAGGATGCCGAACAGCGTATCGATGAAGCGGTCGTCGTTCAGCGACACGCCGCTGAGATTGACGTTCACCTGGTGGGTCTGGCCCAGCTTCAGGTGGTGCTTCGCCATCCATTCCAGCGTGGTCGAGAACACCCATTTGTCGATCATGGTGATCATGCCGCTGTCTTCGGCGGCCTGGATGATCTTGTGCGTCTGCAACGGGTGCTCGCCGTCGCTGCGCGCGCGCAACAGCACCTCGAAATTCAAGGTCTGCAAGGGATGGCGCAGCGACATGATGGGCTGCATGGCCAGGTAGATGTCGTCCGGGGGCGAGCCCTGTTCCAGTTGTTCGAAGACCCGCAATTCACTGATGTGGTCGAACAGTTCGTGGGCGTTTTCCTCGTACAGCACGATGTCCTGGTGCTGTTTCCGGGCATCGCGACAGGCGCGGGTCGCTGCGGCGATGGCGTCTTTCGGGCGCATGCGGGCATCCAGGTCGATCAGGCCCATCGCGCTCTTGATCTGGAAGGCCCGGTCGCCCACGTAGAAGGGCGAACTGTTCAGGCTTTCGATCATGTCCTGGGCGATGCGCCTGGCCTCCCGGGCGCGGATCTGAGGAAACAGGAGGATGAATTCATCACTGCCGATGCGGCCCAGTCTGTGCTGCTCGGACAGCGCGTATCTCAGGCGGTCACAGGCCAGTTGCAGCAATTGGTCGCCGGCCGAGTGGCCGAACAGGTCGTTGACCCGCTTCAGGTGGTCCAGGCTCAGGAAGGCCAGGGCGCAGGGCGTGCCGGATGTCTGCAGTTCCTGGATCGCGGTCTGCATGGCGTCTTCGATTCCGCGCCGGTTCAGGGTGTTGGTCAGCGCGTCATGATCGGTCATCAGCCGCAGATTGCGCAGCGTTTCGGTGCGCGCGGTGACGTCCTGCAAGGAACCCTCGATGCGGCTGCCCGCCAGGGTGGCGCGCAACAGGAAGCTGCGGGTGGGTACCGTGGGGTCGGTGCCGTGTTGGTGGATCTCGGTGTCGCGCCCCTGTTCCGTGGCCAGCGAGACCGCCACCCAATCGACGTCGGGGAAAAAGGCGCTCCAGCCCAGCGCAGGGATCTCGATGTCGTTGCGCACCTGCAGCATGGCGCGCGCATTGGGGTTCAGGTGTTCGAAGTGGCGCGTGGCGCCCAGCGTGAACAGCCCCAGCGGAGACAGTGAATCATGGGCGATCAGTTCGTTGCGCTGGCGCAGCCGCATTTGCCGGTCTTCGCGGGTGCGGTTGGCGGTGGCCAGCGCCACCAGCAGGTTGCAGGCCAGGAACAGCGCCACGGCCAGCCAGGTTCCCAGCACGGCCTGTCGGTCCAGGGCGATCAGCAGCAGCCCTGTGACCAGGATGCCGGCGGCCAGACAGACGCCCAGGGTGTGCCAGAACAGGGAACGAGTCGTGTAGCGGAACAGCGCGTGGATCAGGATGGTGGCCGCCAGCGCCGTGCCGGCCCACGCCGCCAGGAAGCTGGCAGCCTGGAAGGCCTCGTAGTAGGGGATCGCCAGGGGGAGCAGCAGCAGAACGGACAGGCCCACGCCAATCATCTGCAGCCGGCGGTGCATGACGGCGCCCAGGCTTTGCCGGAACAGGCGGGTGAACAGCAGCCAGGTCGTGGTGAAGGACAGCAGCAAGGTCAGCTGGCGCGACCAGATCAGTTCACGCGGCGACAGCAGGTGGCCCAGCCACAGGTGGTCCCAGCCCAGTGCCCAGGCGCCCAGGCGCAGGTTACACAGGATCCAGCAGGTCAGCAGCACGTACAGGTGATCGCGAGTCGTCAGGGCGATGGCGGCGATGAAGGCGGCCAGCATCAGCAGCCCGCCTTCCAGCAGGCCCAGCGCATGCGTGTGATGGGCACGGGTCGCGGCCAGGTCCTGGGCGTGCCATTGTTCGATGGACAGCAGGCCGGGGATCGTCTGATTCAGCTGGCAGACGATTTGATCCAGGTTTTTCGTGTCCGGAGGGATGACGGCAGCCTGGCCCAGGATGTTGGTCTGGAAGCTCAGGGCGGTCAACGGGCCGGGATTGCGGCTGTCCAGTAGCCAGCAATGGGGCATGTCCGCCAGGGGGCTGCGCAGGAGCAATGCAATCGGCGGTGCGCCGGCGGATCCGGTGGCGGGCGCCAGGTCAGCCAGCAGCCATGTCGGGCCGGCCGGCATCTGCTGGGCCAGGCGCGTCGGGCCGGCGCCCAGGGCCGCAATGGCAGCATGGGGGTCGTCGAAGGACCCCGCCAGGAAATGCGTGGTCATGCCCTGGCCCGGCTGGCTGGTGTGGTACGTGGGGAATAACAAGGCGCTGGCGAGCAGACCCAGCCCCAGCAACAGCGGCGCCAGGAAAAACATCAGGAAGACGCGGGGACCGCCGGGCTGCGGGACCAGCGATGTGGGGGGCGTGGAGGCGAAAACCTTCGGTGGAGACATGCAGCGGGTCGATAAGGACGGGAAACCGCAAGTGTGTCAGTTTCCCGGTAGGTTACAGCGATATACGGTTTACGACAAAGCGCCTGCGGACTTTAACCCGACCCGTGGTCCGCCGATCAGTTGCGCGGCGGGATGCGTTCGTGAGCGTAGAGGTCTTCTATCGATTCGCGCGGGCGGATCAGCCAGTGCTGCGAACCGTCGACCAGCACCTCGGCAGCCCGGGGGCGGGTGTTGTATTGGCTCGACATGGAAAACCCGTAGGCGCCGGCCGACAGGATGGCCAGCAGGTCGCCTTGTTCCAGGGGCAGCTTGCGCCCCCTGGCCAGCCAGTCGCCGCTCTCGCAGATCGGGCCGACGACGTCGTAGGTATCGGTGCGGGTGCCGCTGCGCGGCTGCACCGGAACGACGTCGTGCCAGGCCTCGTACAGCGCCGGCCGCATCAGGTCGTTCATGGCGGCATCCACGATGGCGAAATTGCGCACGTCGCCGTGCTTCAGGTATTCCACGCGCGTCAGCAGCACCCCGGCGTTGCCCACCAGGGACCGGCCAGGTTCCAGGATGACCTGCAGATGATCCAGGCCGCGCGCCTGCAGGGCAGCGAATACCGGGTCGAGCAGTTCGGCCGGGTGTGGCGGGGTTTCGTCGGTGTAGCGGATGCCCAGGCCACCGCCCAGGTCCAGGTGGCGCAATGTGATGCCTTCAGCGGCCAGGATGTCGATCAGGGCCAGCAGCTTGTCCAGGGCGTCCAGATATGGACTGATCTCTGTGATCTGCGAGCCGATGTGGCAATCCACGCCGACGATCTCCAGCCCTTGCATCTGCCGGGCCTGGCGGTACAGGGCAGGTGCCTTCAGGATGTCGATGCCGAACTTGTTTTCTTTCAGGCCGGTAGAGATGTAGGGGTGGGTCTTGGCGTCCACGTCCGGGTTCACGCGCAGCGACACCGGGGCGCGCACGCCCATTTCCTGGGCGATGTCGGCCAGGCGCTCGAGTTCGGCGGCCGATTCGACGTTGAAGCACTTGATGCCGGCGGACAGCGCTTTGCGGATTTCCCAGCCCTGCTTGCCCACCCCGGAAAACACGATGCGGTTGGGGGCGGCGCCCGCCGCCAGCACGCGGGCCAGCTCGCCGCCCGAGACGATGTCGAAACCGGACCCCAGTTGCCGGAATTCGTGCAGCACTGCCAGATTGGAATTGGCCTTGACGCCGTAGCAGATCAGCGCGTCGCGCCCGGCAATGGCCGTCTCGTAGCGGTGCCAGGCCTCGTGCAGCGCGGCGCGGGAATAGACGTAGAGCGGGCTGCCGTAGCGGTCGGCAAGATCGGTCAGCGGCAGGTTTTCGGCGTGCAGGATACCGTCCCGGATCGGGAAATGAGGGGCAGCGGTCATGGGCTCGGTCAGGGCTTGGTGGTGGCGGGGGCGATGGAGGGAGGTGCCGCCAGGGCTGCGTCGGCGGGCGGAGGCGGCGTGGCCGGCTTGAGCGGGCCCTTCATGCCGCAGCCGGCCAACAGCAGCGCCAGGCAGACGCCCGCCAGGCTCGTGGAAAAACGGTTATGAGTTCGGGTCATCATCAGAAGGGGACGCGCACGGGTTGAGGGACGGCGGCCTCGTTGTCGTTTCGCCCGTGCAGCTGGTCGAGCAAGGCGCCGATCCCGTCCTGGCCGGACGCCGGGGCGCCGGGGTCGGAGTCGCCCGGAGCGGGCAGGCCGACGCGCGCGATGGCGGTGCCGGGCGGAAATTCGGAGAAATAGAAGTCGCCGTCGGTGCGGGCCAGGCCGCTGGGCATGGGGCCGGGCGGGATTTCCGGCTGGCCGGCCAGCGCCGTGCGCATGTAGCCTACCCAGATCGGCAGCGCGGCGCCGCCCCCGGTTTCCCCCTGGCCCATGGATTTGGGCTGGTCGAAGCCCATCCAGGCCACGGCCACCAGTTTTGGCGTGAAGCCCGCGAACCAGGCGTCCTGGGAGTCGTTTGTGGTGCCGGTCTTGCCGCCGATGTCGTTGCGTTTCAATTCGCGGTGTGCGCGGGCGCCTGTGCCCACGGTGGCCACGCCGCGCAGCATGTCGTCCATGACATAGGCGGTGCGCGGGTCGATCACCCGGGCCAGCGTGTCGCCGGCGATGGTCGGCCGGGCGCGCATGATGACCTTGCCGCTGCTGTCGGTCACGTGATCGATCAGGTAGGGCGGCACGCGGTAGCCGCCGTTGGCGAATACGGCGTAGCCGCCGGCCAGCTGCAGGGGGGTGACGCTGCCGGCCCCCAGGGCCAGCGGCAGCACGGCCGGCTGGCGGGACCGGTCGAAGCCGAATCGCGTGATGTAGTCCTGCACGTACTGCGGGCCGACGGCCTGCATGATGCGAATGGACACCATGTTCTTGGATTTGTACAAACCCTGGCGCATGGTCAGCATGGGTTCGTAGGATCGGCCGTAGTTTTTCGGGTTCCAGGCCTTGGAGCCTGTCTGTTCGGCCGTCAGGGAAAAGGGTTCGTCGGAAATCTGCGTGGCCGGCGTCAGGCCGCGCTCCAGGGCCGATGCGTAGATGAAGGGCTTGAACGAAGAGCCCGGCTGGCGCCAGGCCTGTGTCACCCGGTTGAACTTGCCTTCCTCGAAGTCGAACCCGCCCACCATGGCGACGACGCCGCCGTCCTGGGCGCGCAGCGACACCAGGGCCGCCTGGATGCTGGGCTTGTTCAGCAGTTCCCAGTAGTCGTCCTGCTGGTGGATATACACCACGGAGCCGCGCTGGATGCGCACGGCGGCCTTGGCATTGGCCACCAGGCCGCGCGCCACGACCCGCAGGGCGCGCTTGTCGGAAATGGTGACGATGTCGGTGGGGCTGCGGGCGACCTTGACCTCGGTCGGACTGGCCGACAGCACGATGCCGGTCAGCAGGTCGCCGTTGTCCGGGTATTTTTCCTGGACAGTGTCCAGGATGTCGTTGAAGGCCTCGGGCTGGCTCTCGATGCCGGCGGGCAGGTCGATGGTTTCCTCGGGCCCGGGGTAGGGTGCGCGGCGCGTGTAGTCCAGCACCCCGGCGCGCAGCGATTCGTAGGCGGCTTCCTGGTCCTTGGAGTCGATGGTGGTGTAGATGTTGAAGCCGCGCGAGTAGATGTCGTCCTGGTAGACGCCGTACAGCAGCTGGCGGGCCAGTTCGGCGGGGTATTCGCCGTGCACGGCGTAGCGCCCGGTGGGCGTGCCGGCGGCCGATCGGATGACGATGGGCTGGTCTTTGGCCTTCTGGTATTCGGCGTCGTTCAGGTAGCCCAGGCTGTGCATGCGGCCCAGGACGTAGGCCTGCCGGGACTTCGCGCGGTCGAAGTTCGCGATCGGGTTGAAGCGCGACGGGGCCTTGGGGATGCCGGCCAGCATGGCGGCCTCGGCCGGGGTGATCTCGGACAGCGGCTTGCCGAAGTAGGTGCGGCTGGCGGCGGCGAAGCCGTAGGCCCGGTGGCCCAGGAAGATCTGGTTCATGTAGAGATCGAGGATCTGATCCTTGGTCAGGGTGGCCTCGATCTTGAAGGTCAGCAGCAGTTCGTAGAATTTGCGCGTGTAGGTCTTTTCGGACGATAGATAGAAGTTGCGCGCGACCTGCATGGTGATGGTGCTGGCGCCCTGGGTCTTGGACATGTGCACCATGTTGGCGATGGCCGCGCGCAGCACGCCAGTCCAGTCGATGCCGCCGTGCTGGTAGAAACGGTCGTCTTCGGCGGCCAGAATCGCGGACTTCATGATGTCCGGGATTTCGTCGAAACGCATCACGTTGCGGCGTTCCTCGCCGAATTCGCCGATCAGCACATTGTCAGCGGTGTAGATGCGCAGCGGCACGCGTGGCCGGTAATCGGTCATGGCGTGCAGATCGGGCAGGTTGGGCCACGCCAACGCCAGCGCCAGAGAAAGCAGCAGGGCTGCGCAGACGCCCAGGCCGGCGCACAGGACGAGCGCCTTCACGACCAGGCGCGTGAGCCAGGAACGGGCAGGCGCCTTGGGCTTGGTGGGAGTTTTGGTGGTTCTCATCAGAGGCGATTGTAAGGCCTGGCGCGGGCAGACCAGAGATCAGAGGCGGAGTCTATGTAACTGGATGCTGCGAATGCGCGCCATGAAGCGGCTGCCGGGGCGTCGTTGACAGGGGGCCGGTGTGGCCAATCAGCCAATGCGATAATACACGCAAACCAACCTTGCACCGCACCCACATGTCGATGGAATCAGTCCCCACCGCCGCCATTGCCTCATGCCCAGAACGGGACGCCGCTGCGCCGATCTTCCTGGTCGGCATGATGGGGGTGGGCAAGACGACCATCGGTCGCCAGCTGGCTGCCGCTCTGGGCCGGGAATTCGTCGATCTGGACCATGCCATCGAGGCCCGTTGCGGGGTGCGGGTGGCCACTATCTTCGACATCGAGGGCGAGGCCGGTTTCCGCCGGCGTGAAACCGCCCTGCTGGATGAATACACCCAGGTGCCGGGGCTGGTGCTGGCCACTGGCGGCGGCGCCGTGCTGGCCGAGGAAAACCGCCGCATGCTCAGCGAGCGCGGCTGCGTGGTCTATCTGTGCGCCAGCGTGGATGAACTGTATCGGCGCGTGGCGCGGGACCGCAATCGGCCCTTGCTGCGCACCGACAATCCCCGTCAGCGCATCGCCGACCTGCTGGCCCAGCGCGAACCCCTGTATGACAGCGTGGCCAACATCCGCCAGGACACGGCGGACCAGCCTGTCGCCCATGTCGTGCGCAGCCTGCTGCCCCTGCTGCCGGCCCATCTTCCCCATTAGGACCCCATGCATACCGTTCAAGTCGCAACCCCTGGCGGGCACTATCCCATCCACATCGGGCCCGGTCGGCTGGATGCCCTGGCCGCCAGTCTGCCGGCCGATGCCACAGCGCTGGCCGTCGTCACCAACACCACGGTGGCTGGTCTGTATGGCGATCGGGTGCGCGCTGCGCTGGCCGGCACCGACGCCCCGCTGTGCTGGGTTGAACTGCCCGATGGCGAGCAATTCAAGACCTGGGAATCGCTGAACCGGATTTTCGATGCGCTGCTGGGCGCAGGGCTGGACCGCAAGGCCGTGCTGGTCGCCCTGGGCGGCGGCGTGGTGGGCGACATGTGCGGTTTTGCCGCCGCCTGCTACATGCGTGGCGTGCGCTTCATCCAGGTGCCGACCACGCTGCTGGCGCAGGTCGATTCGTCGGTCGGGGGCAAGACCGCCATCAATCACCCGCTGGGCAAGAACATGATCGGCGCCTTCTACCAGCCTCAGGCCGTCGAGATCGACACCCGGGTGCTGGCCACGCTGCCCGCCCGCGAGATTTCCGCCGGCCTGGCCGAACTGATCAAATACGGCATGATCGCCGATGCACCGTTCTTCGACTGGTGCGAAACCCATGTGCAGGCCTTGCGGGACCTGGACGACGACGCCATCCAGTACGCAGTGCGTCGCGCCTGCGAACTGAAGGCCTGGGTCGTGTCTCAGGACGAACGAGAATCCGGCCTGCGGGCCATCCTGAACTTCGGCCATACCTTCGGACATGCCATCGAGTCCGGGCTGGGCTATGGCAATTGGCTGCACGGCGAGGCCGTGGGCTGCGGCATGGTGCTGGCAGCGGAACTCTCCGCCCGGGTCTGTGGCCTGGACCGAGCGGCAGTGGACCGTATCCGCGCCCTGGTCCAGGCGATCGGCTGCCCCGTCCAGGCGCCCGATCTGGGGCCGGACCGCTGGCTGGACCTGATGCGGGTAGACAAGAAAACCGAAGGGCGGCACATCCGCTACGTGCTGCTGCCGGAACTGGGCCGCGCCAGCGTACAGGCCGTGGACGACGATCGGGTCCGCCCCGTGCTGCCCGCCGGGGCGAGGGCCTGATCATGGCGACCCTGGCCCCGTATGCCTGCCATCCGGAAGCCACGCGCGGGCGCCTGCACCCGGAACCCACGCCCCAGGGGCGCAGCGATTTTCAGCGCGATCGCGACCGCATCGTGCATTGCTCCGCCTTCCGGCGCCTGGAATACAAGACCCAGGTCTTCCTGAATCACGAAGGCGACCTGTTTCGTACCCGCCTGACCCACAGCATCGAGGTCGCGCAGATCGCCCGCACGTTGGCGCGCAACCTGGGCGTGCAGGAAGACCTGATCGAGGCCATTGCCCTGGCGCACGATCTGGGGCACACGCCGTTTGGCCATGCGGGCCAGGACGAACTGAACGCCTGTCTGCGCGAACTCGCGCCGGCGGCCGGCGGTTTTGAGCACAACCTGCAAAGCCTGCGGGTGGTGGACGAACTCGAGGAACGATACGCGGCCTTCAACGGCCTGAACCTGTGTTTCGAGACCCGCGAAGGCATCCTGAAGCACTGCTCGCGCCGGCATGCCCGCCAGCTGGGGCCGGTGGCGGCCCGATTCCTGGACGGCAGCCAGCCGTCCCTGGAAGCCCAGCTGACCAACCTGGCCGACGAAATCGCCTACAACAATCACGATATCGACGACGGCCTGCGTTCGGGCCTGATCACCGTGCCGCAGCTGCTGGATCTGGACATCTTCGCCGCGCACCACGAGCAGGTGCGCCGTCGCTATCCCGACGTGGACGCCAAGCGCGTAGTGTCCGAGATCATCCGCGCCATGATCAACACGCTGGTGCTGGACCTGACGCAGACCACGGCCGACAACATCGCACGGCTGCGGCCCGACAGCGTCGAAGCCGTGCGGGCGGGGCCGCCGCTGGCGGCATTTTCCGAGGCGCTGCGGGCCCAGGCCGATGCCCTGAAGCAGTTCCTGCTGAACAATCTGTACCGTCATGCCCAGGTCATGCGCATGACGCACAAGGCGCGGCGCATCGTGCGGGACCTGTTCTGCGCCTTCCTGGACGATCCCCGCCTGCTGGCCGATGAATACCGGCGCGACGATCCCGTCGGGCAGGCGCGCGCCATCGCCGACTACATCGCAGGCATGACCGACCGCTACGCCATCCGCGAGCACCACGCAATCTTCCGCATGGATTAATCTGGACACGCAGCAGTCCCTGCGGACTGCTGTGTGCCTGATTAATCCGAGCCGCCTGCAAGCGGCGAGGTGGATGAGGCCGGACATATAGCAGTCCCCTGCGGACTGCCCCGCGCCTGATTAATCCGAGCCGCCTGCAAGCGGCGAGGTGGATGAGGCTGGACACGCAGCAGTCCCTGCGGACTGCTGCGTGCCTGATGAATCCGAGCGGCATGCAGGCCGCGAGGTGGAGGGATCTGGGCAAGAGACAGACCCCTGCAACGCCCGGTAACCAGGAGGTGCCTCCATGAACCCCGGTAATTCCGCCCCTCACTTCTTCCTCCACGCCTTCCTGACTGCGCTGGACGAACCCTGGGCCGCCGGCCGCATCCGCATCGAGGGCAGGGGCGCCTGGGCCGCGCGCTATCCCGTCACCGACCTGGCCTGCGCCAGCATCGGCGCGGCGGCCATGCTGCTGGCCCGCTGGGTCGATCCCGATCATCCGCCGCTCGTGCAGCTGGACCGGCCCCTGGCGTCCTGGTGGTTCGGCACCAGCCTGCAGCCGCTGGGCTGGGTGGTGCCCAAGGTGCGCGATGCCGTCACCGGCGACTACGCCGCCCGCGACGGCTGGATCCGCATCCACGCCAATGCCGCCCATCACCGGCAACGCGCCTTGCGGGTGATGGATCTGCCCGCCGATGCCACCCGCGAAGCCGTTCAGGCGCGGGTGCAGGCCTGGTCGGCCGGGGCGCTGGAAGACGCGCTGGTGGATCAGGCGGCGTGCGCCGCCGCCCTGCGCACGCCGGCGCAATGGCGGCAGCATCCACAGGGCGAGGCCGTGGCGGCCGAACCGCTGCTGCATCGGGGGGACGGCCTGTCCTGCGCGGGCATTCACCGTGCAGGCCGCAGCGCCGACGGAGCCCGCGCCTGGACGTCTCCAGGCAGCGGCGCCGCAGGCCCGGCGGGTGAAGACAGCGATCATCCCGTCGATCCTGCCCGCCCGTTGGCCGGCCTGCGGGTGCTGGACCTGACCCGGGTGCTGGCCGGCCCGGCAGCTACCCGCTTCCTCGCTGCCTACGGCGCCCAGGTGCTGCGGCTGGACCCGGCTGACTGGGACGAGCCCGGCATGGTGCCGGAAGTCGCGGTGGGTAAGCGGTGTGCCCTGCTGGATCTGCATGAGCCTGCCGGGCGCGCGCAGTTCGAACGCCTGCTGGCGCAGGCCGATGTGCTGGTGCACGGCTACCGGCCCGATGCGCTCGACCGATTGGGCCTGGGGGCCGATGTTCGCCAGCAGATGCGTCCCGGCCTGGTGGACGTGTGCCTGGATGCCTGGGGCTGGACGGGGCCCTGGCGGCTGCGCCGGGGCTTCGACAGCCTGGTGCAGATGAGCGCGGGCATCGCCTGGCCGGGCAGCCCGGACCGGGCGCCCGATCCGCTGCCGGTGCAGGCGCTGGACCAGGCCACCGGTTATTGGATGGCGGCGTGCGTGTTGAAGGGCCTGATCCAGCGCCGCGAGCGGCGCTGCGGCAGCGCGTGGCGCGTGTCGCTGGCCCGCACGGCGGCCCTCCTGGCGCAGGGCGCCGAGGCCCTGGGCGCTGCGGCCTCCGGGCCGTCCGAACCGATCCTGGGACCGGCGGCGCCGGATGCATACGCTGCCGCCATCGAAGCCACCGCCTGGGGGCCGGCGCGCCGCATGCGGGCGCCCTGCCGGGTCGGGCCGGCCGATTGGGCCTGGGACCGGCCGTCGGGCGACTTGCGCAGCAGCCCGCCGGTCTGGGAATAGCAACGCCGCCCGGAAAGGGCGGCGTGCGGCGGGGGTGTCGAAAAGGGTGCCGCCCCACGAGAGGGGCAGCACCTGGGAATTGATTATTCCTCGCCTTCCAACGCGGCAGCAGCCGTGGCCGAGAGCTTGTTGCGGGACCGGCGGCGCAGGATCGGCGGGATGATCACGATGGCCAGGGACACGATCCACAGCCCCATGGCGATCGGGCTGCTCCACAGGATGCCCAGGTCGCCGTCGGTGATCGACAGCGCCCGGCGCAGGTTCTGTTCCATCATGTCGCCCAGCACCACGCCCAGCACCATGGGCGCCATGGGCACGCCGCCCTTGCGCAGCAGATAGCCGATCAGGCCCAGGAACGCCGCCATCGTCAGGTCGAAGGTCCCGGCATTGATGGCGTAGACGCCGATGTAGCTGATGCACAGGATGCCGGGGACCAGCAGCCAGTTGGGCAGCGACAGCACCTTGGAGAACACCCGCACCATGGGGATGTTCATCAGGAACAGCAGCACGTTGGCGATGAACAGCGAGGCGACCAGGCCCCAGACCAGTTCCGGCTTGGTGTCGAACAGCACCGGGCCGGGGGTGATGTTGTACAGGGTCAGCGCGCCCATCATCACGGCCGTGGTCCCGGAGCCGGGCACGCCCAGGGTCAGCATGGGCACGAAGGAGCCCACGGCCGACGCGGTCGAGGCGGCTTCCGGCGCGGTCACGCCGCGCAGGTCGCCTTCGCCGAAGCAGGCGTTGGGGTCGCGGCCTTCCTGGTAGCGCTTTTCGTTCGAATACGCCACGGCCGATGCCACGCTGGCGCCTGCGCCCGGCAGCACGCCGATGAAAAAGCCCAGAATCGAACTGCGCAGCACCGTCCATTTGGTGTAGAGCAGTTCCTGCAGATTGAATAGTTTGCGCTGGTTGGGCGGGACTTCGGGGGATTCGCCGCGAATGGCGGATTCCAGCAGTTCCAGCAGTTCGGCGATGGCGAACAGAGCGATCACCACGACCACGAAGTCGATGCCGTCGAACAGGTGGACGGAATCGAAGGTGTAGCGGTAGACCCCGGAATTGGCGTCCACGCCCACCGTGGCGATTGCCAGGCCCAGCATGGCCGACAGCGTGCCCTTGACCGGCTGGCGGCCCAGCAGGCTGGTCAGGCAGCAGAAGGCGAAGACGATCAGCACGAAGTATTCGGCCGGGCCGAAGGCCAGCGCCCAGCGGGCCAGCAAGGGAGCCAGCATGATCACGCCGATGGTGGCCACCAGCGAGCCGCAGAACGCCGACCAGCCCGACAGCGACAGGGCCACGTTGGACAGGCCCTTGCGCGACAGCGGATAGCCGTCCAGCGTGGTCATGATGGCGCTGGCTTCGCCCGGCACGTTGATCAGGATGGCGCTGATGCGCCCGCCGTATTCGGCGCCCACATACACGGCCGCCAGCAGGATCAGCGCGGTTTCCGGAGGCAGGTTCAGGGCGTAGGCGATGGGGATGAGCATGGCCACGCCGTTGATGGGCCCCAGCCCGGGCAGCACGCCCACCATGGTGCCCAGGAAGGCGCCCAGGGCCGCGACCAGCAGGTTCATCCAGGAAAACGCCACATCGAAACCGATGCTCAGATGGCTAAGGATTTCGTTCATGACAGGAACTCCAGGGGGCCCATGGGCAGCACGACGTCCAGCGCGACGTCAAACAGCAGGAAGAACAGTACGCCCATCACGACGCCGCCGATGATCATCTTGCCCCAGCCGCCGCCGAACAGGCGGCCGATCAGCACGGTGACGACGGCGGTGGCGATGATGAAGCCCAGGGATTCGAACAGCAGCGCGTAGCCGAAGATGTAGACCACCATCAGCAGCAGGCGCGGCCAGTCGATGGGCTCGCCCTTGCGGTGCTCGTGCCAGTGCTTGACCATCAGCCAGATACCGCACAGGGCGATGATCAGGGCGATCAGCATGGGGAATGCCCGCGGGCCCACCGGTTCGTAGGAAAAGGGGGCCTGCAGGTCGTGGCCGAACCACGCCATCAGGCCGGCAAAGATCAGGGCGCAAAAGCCCAGGGTGCGATCACTCATGGCGAGGTCCGGTCGGTGCTTATTGACGAATCAGGCCAAATTCATTGGCCAGCTTGGTGTAGTCGGCGACGCGTTCCTTGATGTATTTGTCCAGTTCGGCGCCCGACTTGTTGAAGGGGAACAGGCCCTGTTTGTCGCGGATGGCGGCAAACGACGGATCAGCCTGGGTCTTGTTGAAGGCTTCCACCCACCACTGGTAATCGGCGTCCGAGACCTTCGGGCCGACGTAGAAGCCGCGGATGATGGGCCACTGGATGTCGAAGCCTTCTTCCTGGGCCGTGGGCACGGAGGCGAGCTTGCCCGGCAGGCGTTCGTCGTTGAAGACGGCCAGCACGCGGATCGGCGCGCCGCCTTCCAGCATGGTGAAGGCCTCGGCCGCATCGCCCATGTAGGCCTGAATGTGGCCGCCGCGCAGGGCCGTCAGGGCATCACCGCCGCCTTCGAAGGCCACGAAACGCATTTTGCGGTAGTCCACGCCGGCCGCGCGGGCGGTCAGGGCGGCTTTCATCCAGTCCTGGCTGCCCACGGTGCCGCCGGCGCCCAGCACGATCTTGGTGGGATCCTGCTTGAAGGCGGCCATCAGGTCCTTCAGGTTCTTGTAGGGCGAATCGTTGCGCACCACGGCCACGCCGTAGTCCGAACCGACGGCAGCCAGCCAGCGCACGTCATTGACGTTGTAGCGGCCGAATTTCTTCTGTGCCAGGTTCAGCAGCGAACCGCCGGAAAACGCCACGATGGAATTGGGGTCGTCGGGCTTTTGCGCGATCACGTGGTTGTAGGCTACGGCGCCGATGCCGCCGGGCATGTAGACGATGCGCATCGGGTCGGTCAGGGCGCCCGAGGCCTTCAGGCCTTCCTGGGCCAGGCGGCAGGTCAGGTCGAAGCCGCCGCCGGGATTGGCCGGGGCGATGCATTCGGGTTTGGTCGGGGCGGCCGAGGCGGCCAGGCCCAGTGACAGCAAGGCGCCGCCCAGCAGCAGCGACAGGGAGCGAGGGGTCATGATCGGAGTCTCCTGATGATGGAAGGGCCTGGCGTGCGTGTGTCCGCATCGGCCAGGTACCTTCGCACCTTAAGCAGCCCAGGCTTTCCGAATGCTTTCAAAAGAACACGAATTCGGGATAACCCTAGGCAAAAATCTGCGATTCGCCGTCATGTCCGCTATTTTTGGCTGGTCAGGCCGGGCGGTTGGTGACACACTTTCATACAAAGCTGCCTCAGTAGAGAAATCGATTGAACAGGATCCTGTCCGTCGTGATGTTGCTGGTGTTGGCAGGGCTGGGAGCCACGCTGGGGCTGGAGTCCTGGGATCGTTCACGCCATGACGCCGCCGTCATGACGCAGGTGCGCCAGCAGCTTGATCTGCATGCGCGCCGCCTGTCCGATGATCTGTACGGCCTGCTGGCCTTGAATCAGCAGTTGGCCGAGACCCTGGATGCGGTGGAACCGGGGCAGGAAGCCCGGCCCTTTGCCGCGCTGGCCACGCAGATGGTGCGGCAAAGAGCCGATATCCGCAGCGTCGTCTATGTCGATGGGCTGAAGATCACCCAGGTCTATCCCATCGCCGGCAATGAAAACGTGATCGGCATGGATTACAGCCTGCATCCCGAATTCATGGCCAAGATCAAACAGATGATCCAGCAGCGGGTGCCGGTCATCGACGGCAGCGCGCGCCTGGTGCAGACCGGCCGACCGGGCCTGATCGTGCGCACGCCGCTCTTTCTGGATAGCGCCGCAGACAGCCCGCCCCGCTACCGGGGCATGGCGGCCCTGACGGTCGATCTGGACAGGACCTTGCAGCAGGTGGGCCTGCAGGGGCCCGATGTCCTGTTCGACCTGGCCATCCGTAGCCGCCCGGCGGTGGATCAGGCCCCCTATGTCCTGTATGGCGATGCCGCCCTGTTCGATCAGGCGCACGCCCAGCAACGGATTTCCCTGCCCGACGGCGACTGGACGCTGGCCGCCGTCCCCCGGCCGGATCTGGCGTACGACGGGGCGCGGCTCTGGCTCATCCGGGGGGTGGGCGGCGGCCTGACCATGGCGGGCGTGCTGCTGTTCCTGTATCGCAGCAGCGTGTGGGCCTATCGGTCCCGGGGCCGCAGGCCGGAGGCCGGGATGATGTCGCTGCGCACCCTGCTGCTGCTGGCGACGCTGATCCCCCTGCCGCTGATCGTGGGGCTGGCCGGCTGGCTGGTCTTCACCGCGTCCATCCAGACCGTGCAGCGCATGGAACAGCAGCGGGTGGACGAACTGGCCGGCCAGTTGCGGGGCAAGGTCGCGGCGTTCTTCGAGGTGCCCCGCGCCGCAGCCACCTTCAATGTCCGGCAGCTGCAGGACGGCCTGTTGTCGCTGGATGCGCGAGGCCCCCTGCTGCGCAGCTTCCTGCTGCAGCTGCGCCAGCAGCCCTTGCTGACGTACCTGTCCGTGGGCACCGTCGATGGCGATTATCTGGCGGCCAGCCGCCCGCCGCGCGAGCCCGGCCAAAGCCTGCAGATCCTGGAAGCCGGCCAGAAAGACGGTGGTGTCCTGCATCTCTTCCGGGTGGACGACGCCAATCGCCGCAGCACCCGCCTGCCGGCGGGCAACGCCCATTTCGATCCCCGCGCGCGGCCCTGGTTCAAGGCCGCCGTCGAGGCCGGCGCCCTGCACTGGTATATGGCCTATCAGTACGACGTGCAGGCGCAAGACGGCGGCTACGACGATATGGGTCTGGGCATGGCCGTACCCCTGTACGACGCCCGGCGGCAGTTGCTGGGCGTGTTGACCGCCGACATCGCCCTGACGCAGGTCGGCCGCTTCCTGGCGGCTGAAATGGACGGCCTGGGCGGCGTGTCGTTCCTGATGGAGCCCGACGGCCGCCTGCTGGCCAGATCCGATGGCGAACCGGTCTACACCCGGCGGGCCGGCCAGGCGCGGCAGATGCAGGCTGTCGACAGTCGGCAGCCCATGATCCAGCAGCTGGGCGCCTTGATCAAGGCGACCGGCCGGCCGTTCGGCCACCAGCGGCTCGTCGTGCGGGATCGGCGCTACCAGGCCCACTGGCAATCGATTCAGCTGCCCGACGGGCCGGTGCTGATCCTGGCGCTGGCCTTGCCGGAAAGCCGTTATGCCGTGCCGATGGAACACTCCATCCAGCGCATCGGGCTGTTGATCCTGGGCTTTTGGGTGCTGGGGCTGATGGCCGCATCGCTGGCGGCCTGGTGGCTGTCGCGGCCCCTGCAGTCGCTGATGCGCTGGGCCCGCTGCCTGGCTGATGGCCAGTGGCAGGCTCCGCCGCAGGTCCGCAGCCCCGTCCGGGAAGTCGTGATGCTGGTGCGGGCGTTGGGCAGCATGGCCGACCGCCTGCGCAGCAATCACCAGGCTCTGGAACAGCAGGTGGCCGAACGCACCCGGGCGCTGGTGCTGGTCAATCAGCAGCTGACGGAACTGTCCGTCACGGATGGCTTGACCGGGGTGGCCAACCGGCGCCATCTCGACGACGTGCTGGCCCAGGAATGGCAGCGCGCGCGGCGCGGTGGTTTGCCCATCAGCCTGCTGATGATCGACGTGGACTGGTTCAAGCTCTACAACGACGCCTACGGGCACCAGGCCGGGGACGCCATCCTGCAGCAGGTTGCGCAGGTGCTGCGACAGGCCTTTCGCCGTCCCGGCGATCTGGTGGCACGTTACGGCGGCGAGGAATTCGCCGTGATCCTGGCGGAAACCGGCGAGGATGCCGCCTGCAGGCTGGCCCATCAGGTCTGCGATCACATCGCGCAGCTGGGCCTGCCCCATGTGCACGGACTGGATGGCCGCGTGACGGTCAGCATCGGGGTGGCGACCCAGGATGGCGGTGGTGAACAAGCCGCCAAATGGCTGGTCGGCCAGGCGGACGGCGCCCTGTATCGCGCCAAGGCGGCCGGTCGCAACCGGGTCGAATGCCGGGCCTGTCATGGCCCGGCTGTGTGGGTCGGGCCGGACTCAAACCGTGGGGAAGACCAGGGACACCTCGCAACCCTGCCCGGGGGACCGGATGCCCAGTGACCCCTGGTGGCGTTGCATGATGGTGTGCACGATGGCCAGTCCCAGCCCGGCCCCGTGGCTGTGCTTGCCGGCCTGCCCGCGCCGGAAGCGTCGGCCGGCCTTGCGGATATCGGCATCCGACATGCCCGGGCCCGTATCCTGGACGCTCAGGATGGTCTGATCGGGCGTCCGCAGGATGCGCAGGATGATGGCGCCGCCCGCCGGGGTGTATTTGATGGCGTTGTCCATCAGGTTGACCACGGCCTCGCGCAGCAGCCATTCGATGCCCGGCACGACCGCGTCCAGTTCCGCGCCCTCCAGGGCGATGGACTGCTGCTTCTGCCGGGCCAGGCTATAGAGCTGGCGGATGACGTCCTGGGCCAGCGGCGTCAGGGCCACGGGCTGCAGGGTCTCGCTGTGTTCATCGGCTTCGCGCGCGCGCGCCAGCGCCAGCAGCTGGGCGGCGGTGCGCTGGGCCTGGGTCAGGCCCAGGCGCATGGCCAGCAGGGCGGTACGGGCCTCGGCGGGGTCGGATTCTCGCAGGGCATAGTCCAGCTGGGTGTTCAGCACGGCCAGCGGCGTGCGCAGCTGGTGCGAGGCGTCGTCCAGGAACTGGCGCTGTCGCCGGGCCTGTCGGGCGTGGCGGGCCACGTGCTGGTTTACGGCGCGCACCAGCGGCTGGACTTCGCGGGGCAGTTCGGGGGCCAGGATGGGGCTCAGGTCGTCGGCCTTGCGGTCCTTCAGCCTGCGGTACAGGCGCGTCAGCGGCCGCAGCCCGATCAGCACCCCCAGGAAGATCAGGCCGGACGACGCCAGCACTTCGATCGCATCGCGGGCGATGCTGCGCAGCATCATGTCGCGGATCACGCTGTCGCGGCCGCTGCGGTCTTCGCCGACCATGACGATCACGCGGCCTTTCTCCTGGCCGTACAGGGGTGGGTTCATGCGCCTCGCCAGCGCGGCGATACGGATGGGCGTGCCCAGGTAGTCGCGGTCATAGAACACCGGCACGTCCGACTGCAGGCGCTGGTCGGGCAGGGGCAGCGCCTGGTTGCCGATGTCCGCCAGGCCGTCCTCGGTCAGGATGCGGTAGTACACCGTGTTGTTGGACGTCAGCTCGAAGAATTCCAGCATCAGGTAGGGCAGTTCCACCGCCAGGCCGCCACTGGCCGTGGAAATGTTGTGGTCGATGGCCCGCAGGGCGCCGATCAGCGAACGGTCGTAGGCCAGGTCGATCTGCGTGTGCAGCTGGCGGCTGGAATACCACAGCGCGATGCTCAGCACGGCCACCTGGGCCGGGATCAGGATCCACAGCAGCAGCGCCCGCAGGCTGCGCGAACTGCGTTCGGCCGTCCTGCCGGGCGGCGACCGGTCAGCCTCTGTCATGATGGACGGGTTCCAGACAGTAGCCCATGCCGCGCAGGGTGACGATCTGCACCCCGGTGTCGCCCAGTTTCTTGCGCAGCCGATGCACCAGGACTTCGATGGCTTCCAGGTTGATGCTGGTGTCGTCCGGGATGATGCGGTCCAGAATCTGCTGCTTGGTCACGGGTTCACCGGCCTTTTGCATCAGGACTTTCAGGGCCGCATATTCGCGTGGCGACAGGGCCAGGGGGGCATCCCGGAACAGGAATCGCTGGCTGCCGATGTCCAGCGCCAGATCGCCCAGGGTCCAGCGCGGGTGTTCGCGGCCCCGGCTGCGGCGGATCAGGGCGTTCAGCCGGGCTTCCAGTTCCTCGATGGCGAAGGGTTTCTGCATGAAATCGTCGGCGCCTTCGTGCAGGGATCCGATGCGCTCGGCCATGGCGTCGCGCGCCGTCAGCACCAGCACGGGACAGCGGTCGTCGCGGCTGCGCAGGCGGCGCAGGAATTCGTGGCCGTTCATGCCCGGCAGGCCCAGATCCAGCACGATGGCGTCGAATTCCTCGACTGCCAGGCGGCGCTCGGCCAGTTCGGCATCGTCGGCCCAATCGACCATGAAGCCGCCGTGCCGCGCCAGGCTGCGCGACAGCCAGTTGGCCAGTTCCGATTCGTCTTCGATCAGCAGGATGCGCATGATGTCGATGATAGGGCGCGACGGCGGCTTTGCCTAGCGAGATTCCAGCGCGTGCTTCAGCCAGGCCCCCGTGTGGCTGCCGGGGGTCGCGGCGACGGTTTCGGGCGTGCCCTGGGCCACGATCCGTCCACCCCCCGCGCCGCCTTCCGGCCCCAGGTCCACCACCCAGTCGGCGGTCTTGATCACGTCCAGGTTGTGTTCGATCACCAGCACCGTGCTGCCGGCCTGCGCCAGTTGCTGCAGCACGTCCAGCAGGACCGAGATATCGTGGAAATGCAGGCCGGTGGTGGGCTCGTCCAGCACATACAGCGTGCGGTCCGAGCCGCGCCGCGACAGTTCCTGGGACAGTTTGATGCGCTGCGCCTCGCCGCCCGACAAGGTGGTCGCGCTTTGTCCCAGGCGGATGTAGGACAGGCCCACGTCCATCAGGGTCTGCAGCTTGCGGGCCACCACGGGCACGGCCGCGAACAGGTCCAGCGCCTGGGCCACGGTCAGGTCCAGGATGTCGCTGATGGTGTGGCCCCGGTAGCGGATGTCCAGGGTTTCACGGTTGTAGCGCAGCCCCTCGCAGACCTCGCAGGGGACATACATGTCGGGCAGGAAATGCATTTCCACCCGCACCATGCCGTCGCCCTGGCAGGCCTCGCAGCGCCCGCCCTTGACGTTGAAGGAAAAGCGTCCGGCGTCGTAGCCGCGCAGGCGGGCTTCGGGCACGCCCGCGAACAGCTCGCGGATCGGCGTGAACAGGCCCGTGTAGGTGGCCGGGTTGCTGCGCGGTGTGCGGCCGATGGGGTTCTGGTCGATGCTGATGATCTTGTCGAAGTGCTCCAGGCCTTCCAGGCGGTCGAAGGGCGCCGGTGTGGTCTGGGCGCGGTGCAGGCGCTGGCTCATGGCCGCCACCAGCGTGTCGTTGATCAACGTCGATTTGCCCGACCCCGACACCCCGGTCACGCAGGTGAAGCGCCCGGTCGGAATGGCCAGGTCCACGCCCTGCAGATTGTGGCCGCGACAGCCCAGCGCCCGCAGCCAGTGCTGGTCCGGATCATCGGGCGCGACGGGACGGCGCTGCGGGATGGCGATGCGCTGCGTGCCTGCCAGGTACTGACCGGTCAGCGACTGCGGCTGGGCGGCGATGTCCTGCGGCGTGCCCTGGGCGACCACATAGCCGCCCTGTTCGCCGGCGCCCGGCCCCATGTCCAGCACGTGATCGGCGGCGCGGATCATGTCCTCGTCGTGTTCCACCACGATCACGCTGTTGCCCAGGTCGCGCAGCTGCTGCAAGGTGTCG
Source organism: Castellaniella sp. (assembly GCF_034674885.1). Classification (GTDB taxonomy): domain Bacteria; phylum Pseudomonadota; class Gammaproteobacteria; order Burkholderiales; family Burkholderiaceae_B; genus Castellaniella. Next base: position 5,148 of record NZ_JAUCDS010000010.1, on the reverse strand, counting down.
ATCAGGCGCCGATTGTCGCGCTGGTGCAGCCCGATGGATGGTTCGTCCAGTACGTACATCACCCCCGTCAGACCCGATCCGATCTGGCTGGCCAGGCGGATGCGCTGGGCCTCGCCGCCCGACAGCGTGTCGGCGCTGCGATCCAGCGACAGATAGCCCAGGCCGACGTTGTCCAGAAAATCCAGGCGGGCGCGGATCTCGTGGACGATGCGCTCGGCGACTTCGCGCCGCGCGCCGCCCAGATCCGAGTCCTGGAACCAGCGCCGGCAGTCGGCCAGCGACAGGGCCTCGAGTTCGAAAATGGCTCGGCCGCGCCGCTGGCCGGGGCCCGGATCCGATCCGATCAGCACGTGACGGGCCTCGGTGCACAGTCGCGCCCCGTGGCAGTCCGGGCAGTTCGTGGTGTGGCGCAGCCGGCTCAGTTCCTCGCGCACGGCGTTGGAATGGGTTTCGCGCCAGCGCCGTTCCAGATTGGGGATCACGCCCTCGAAGGCGTGGCGGCGGATCGCCGGGATGCCGCCTTCGCCCAGGTACTGAAAGGCGATCTCCTCCGTGCCCGAACCGTGCAGGATATGGTCGCGAGTGGCGGCATCCAGGTCCTGGAACGGCGCATCCAGGCTGAAGTGATAGTGCTGCGCAAGGCTGGCCATCATGGCGTAGCTGAAGGCATTGCGCCGGTCCCAGCCGTGGATGGCGCCGGCCGCCAGGCTGAGTTCCGGAAAGGCCACCACGCGGGACGGGTCGAAGGAATCCACCTGGCCCAGGCCATTGCAGGTGGTACAGGCGCCCACCGGGTTGTTGAAGCTGAACAGGCGCGGTTCCAGATTGCCCATGCCCCGGGCGCAGACCGGGCAGGCGTAGGCAGCGGAAAACGCCCATTCTTCCTGTGTATCCAGGTCCAGCACCCCCGCGCGGCCCTGGGCCAGGTCCAGGGCCGTCTCGAAGCTCTCGGCCAGCCGCTGGCGGCTGTCGGCGCGCGCGCGCAGGCGGTCGACCACCACGTCCAGGTTCCAGGGGCCGTCGGGTGCGGGCAGCGGAGCGCTGCCGTCGATGGGGTGGATGACGCCGTCGATGCGGGCGCGCACGAAACCCAGGGCCTGCAGCCGCCGGCATTCGGCGGCCAGGTCGTCCTGGCGGTGGCGGGCCAGCGGGGCCAGGATGGCCAGGCGGCTGCCTTCGGGGCGGGTCAGCACCTGGTCCACCATCTGGCTGACGCTTTGCGCCCGCAGCGGCAGGTCGTGGTCCGGGCAGTAGGGCGTGCCCACGCGGGCGTACAGCAGGCGCAGGTAGTCGTGGATTTCGGTGATCGTGCCGACCGTGGAACGCGGGTTGTGGCCGGCGGTCTTCTGCTCGATGGCGATGGCTGGCGACAGGCCCGTGATCACGTCCACGTCGGGCTTGTCCATCATCTGCAGGAACTGGCGCGCGTAGGCCGACAGGCTTTCGACGTAGCGCCTCTGGCCTTCGGCGTATAACGTATCAAAGGCCAGCGACGATTTGCCCGAGCCCGACAGGCCGGTGATGACCACCAGCTGACGGCGCGGCAGGTCGACCGAAATGTTCTTCAGATTGTGCGTGCGAGCACCGCGTATGCAGATGGCGTCCATGCCGATAGGGGAGTTCAGGTTTTTCAAAGGCCAACTTGCTACTATAACGCGCAGCCTTTCCTCATCCTTATTGCGGTATGCCCTGATTATGTCGTCTCGTTCCTCTTCCCCGGGCTTGAAGCTGACCGCCCTCGAGCGGCGCAGCAGCGTGGCGCTGGCCACCCTGTTCGCCGCCCGCATGCTGGGCCTGTTCCTGCTGACCCCGATTTTTGCCGTGGCGGCCCGCACCCTGGTGGGCGGCGACGACCCGGTGCGGGTGGGGCTGGCGCTGGGGGCCTACGGCCTGACGCAGGCCGTGATGCAGATTCCGCTGGGCATGGCGTCCGATCGCTACGGCCGGCGGCCCATCATCGTGTTCGGCATGCTGCTGTTCGTCGTGGGCGGCATCATCTGCGCCCTGACCAATGACGTGGACTGGGTCACGGTCGGGCGCGTGGTGCAGGGCCTGGGCGCGGTGTCGGCCGCCATCACGGCCTGGATCGCGGATGCAACCCGGCCAGAAGTCCGCACCCGCGCCATGGCCATGGTGGGCGGGTCCATCGGCGTGTCCTTCGCCCTGTCGCTGGTGCTGTCCCCCCTGCTGGTGGGCGAGTTCGGCCTGTCGGGGCTGTTCTGGGCCATCAGCCTGCTGGGTTTCGTCTGCCTGCTGATCGCCATGTTCTTCGTGCCCGACGTCCCCAAATCCGAGGCCGACATCATCCAGGCCACGCCGCACGACGTTCTGGCTCACCGCGACCTGCTGCGCCTGAATTTCGGCGTGTTCTGCCTGCATTTCATCCTGATGGCGCTGTTCATGGTGGCGCCCGGCCTGCTGGGCCGCCTGGGCGGCTTTGATTCCGCCACCCTGTGGCAGGTGTACCTGCCGGTGATCCTGGCGTCCTTCGTGCTGATGGTGCCGGCGGTGTTCTACACCGAAACCCGCAAGGCCCATAAGCCCGCCCTGGAATGGGCCGTGCTGGGCCTGGCCGTCGTGCTGGGGGCGTTGCCCTGGCTGATGGACTCCTTCGCCCTGGTGGTGGCGGCCCTGATCGGCTTTTTCGTCTGCTTCAACATCCTGGAAGCCCTGCAGCCGTCCCTGGTGTCGCGCGTGGCGCCCCCTGCCTATAAAGGCCTGGCCCTGGGCTTCTACAACACTGCGCAGTCCCTGGGGGTGTTCGCCGGCGGCGTGCTGGGCGGCATCCTGGTGCGCAGCGGCGGGCCGTCCATGGTGTTCTGGGTCAGCGCCATGATGGCGGTGCTCTGGCTGTACACCGCGCGCGGCTTCAAGGAAATCCGGCCGGGGCGCTAGGCGCCGGGCGCCCCGCACGGCCCAAGCCCCCGACTCATCCCAGGTCCTGTTCCACCGCATGGCAGGCCACCAGCCGCCCACCCTGCGTCTTCAGGTCGGGCATCCGTTCGCGGCAGATCGGCATGACGCGCGGGCAGCGGCTGCTGAACGGACAGCCGGGCGGCGGGTTCAGCGGGCTGGGCAGTTCGCCGGAAATGCGGATGCGTTCGCCGTGGCCTTCGGCATTCAGCCGAGGCGTGGCCGACAGCAGCGCCTGGGTGTAGGGATGCAGGGGCTGGCCGAAGATCGCCGCCTTGGCGCCTTGTTCCACCACTCGGCCCAGGTACATCACCATGACCTCGTCGGCCAGGTGTTCCACCACCGACAGGTCGTGGGAAATGAAGACGTAGGACAGGCCCAGGTCGTGCTGCAGGTCCTTCATCAGGTTCAGCACCTGCGCCCGCACGGACACGTCCAGGGCCGACACGGCCTCGTCGGCCACCAGGATTTCCGGTTCCAGCATCAGGCCGCGCGCGATGGCGATGCGCTGGCGCTGGCCGCCGGAGAACATGTGCGGATAGCGGCTGTAGTGTTCCGGGCGCAGGCCGACGCGTTCCATCATGGACTGGCCACGCGCCCGGCGCTGGGCGGCATCCATGTCGGTGTTGATCAGCAGCGGTTCTTCCAGGATGGCGCTGATGCGCTTGCGCGGGTTCAGCGAGGCATAGGGGTTCTGGAAAATGATCTGGATCTTCTTGCGGCGCAGACGGGTCAGTTCGGCGCTGGTGTGGGACACGTCCTGGCCGCGATACAGCAATTGCCCGGCGGTGGGCGGTTCGATCATGGTCAGCACCCGGGCCAGCGTCGATTTGCCGCAGCCCGATTCGCCGACGACCGCCAGCGTCTTGCCGGCATGCAGTGAAAAGGACACGCCATCCAGCGCCTTGACGGACCGCTTCGGTTTCAGGAAGCCGGTCTCGACCGGATAGTGGCGTTTCAGGTCGATGGCCTGCAGGACGACGTCGTCGCCGTTGGCAGGGGATCGTCCGGCTGCGGCTGCAGTCGATAGGGGGGGTGTGTTCATGCGGAAATCTCGGTGGGCCGTACCGTCGGCAGGCCCTGGTCGTCCAGCGGCGTGTGGCATTTCACCTGGCGGCCTTCCGGCCCGCTCAGTTCAGGTTCCACGGCGCGGCAATGTTCAGTGGCGTAGGGGCAGCGCGGGCTGAGCAGGCAGCCCTGTGGGCGGTCGTAGCGCCCCGGCACCACGCCGGGCAGCGAGACCAGCCGGTCCGCGTCCTTGGAAAATTCCGGCAGGGCCCGCAGCAGCGCCTGGGTATAGGGGTGGCGCGGGCGCTTGAAGATCTCGGCGGCCGGGCCCGATTCCACGATCTGTCCCGCGTACATCACCAGGATGCGGTCGGCGGCCTGGGCGACCAGCGCCAGGTCGTGGGTGATCAGCACCAGCCCCAGGCCCTGCTGGCGCTGCAGCGACAGCAGCAGGTCCATGATCTGCGCCTGGATGGTGACGTCCAGCGCTGTGGTCGGTTCGTCGGCGATCAGCAGGCGGGGGTTGCAGGCGATCGCCATGGCGATCATCACCCGCTGGCTCATGCCGCCCGACAGCTGGTGCGGGTAGGCCTTCAGGCGCGATGCCGGGTCGGGGATGCCGACCTGTTCCAGCAGTTCCAGCACGCGGGCTCGCAGTACGTGCCGCGATCCGCCCTGGTGGACCCGCAGGGCCTCGGCGATCTGGTATTCGACCGTGTAGCAGGGGTTCAGGCTGGTCATCGGGTCCTGGAAGATCATGGAGACCTTCGACCCGACGATGGCGCGGCGTTGCCTGTCGGGCAGCGACAGCAGGTCCTGGCCCTCGAACCGCAGGGCGTCGGCCTGCACGCGGCCCGGGAAATCGATCAGGCCCATCAGCGCCAGGGAACTGACCGATTTGCCCGAACCCGATTCCCCCACCAGGCCGACGACTTCGCCGGCATTGACGTGATAGCTGATGCGGTCGACGGCCTTGAAGGGCGCCGATGCGTCGCCGAAATGCACGGACAGATTGTGAACTTCCAGCATGATCCGTCCCCTAGACTTTCAGGCGCGGGTCCAGCGCGTCGCGCAGCCCGTCACCCATCAGATTGAACGCCAGCACCGCCAGCAGGATGGCCAGGCCGGGAAAGGTCACGACCCACCAGGCGCTCTGGGCGAACTGCAACACGTTGGCCAGCATCGTGCCCCATTCCGGGGTCGGCGGCTGGGCGCCCATGCCCAGGA
>NZ_JAUCDS010000009.1:0-115431 GCF_034674885.1 Castellaniella sp. | reverse complement strand
CGATTTTGGCTTTTTCTTTTTCCAGCCGGGTTTTTTGCGAGGCGTAACTGGTACGAGCCATTCGGTGCTCCGAAAGTAGGGATATGAGCCTGGCTGATATTCAGGAACGCTGATTTTTCGAGTTAAGCGATCCCGATCCAGGGTAGTTTCGGATTTTAATCGGATTTTGACTCTTTTGTGCAGTTTATGCCGTAATGACATTTGTATCAGATATTGAATCGTGGGCCCCGCCGGGGCAGGGATGCTTGAATATGCAGGATGATTTTCTTTCAGTAGCGGCTGTGCAGATGGTGGCCGGTTTGTCGGTTCAGGATAATCTGCAGCAGGCGGCGCACTGGATTGCGCGGGCGGCCCAGGGCGGCGCACGGCTGGTTGCATTGCCTGAATATTTCTGTTTCATGGGACGTCAGGACCGGGATAAGCTGGCATTGGCGGAAACTCCGGGCGAAGGGCCCATTCAGGGATTTTTGTCGCAGCAGGCGAAACAGCACGGCATCTGGCTGGTGGGCGGGACATTGCCGTTGCGCAGTCCGGATGTGCAGCGTATTTACAATGCCTGCCTGGTCTATGGCCCAAGCGGCGAACTGTGCGCCCGCTACGACAAGATTCATTTATTCGGTTTCCAGAAAGGCGCCGAAACGTATGATGAATCCATCGCCATCCAGCCGGGCGACGCCCCGCCGCAGGTATTCGAATTGCCGTTCGGGCGAGTGGCGCTGGGGATATGCTACGACCTGCGTTTTCCGGAATTCTTCCGGGCCCAGGGGGATGTGCGCCTGATGGTGCTGCCGGCGGCTTTCACCTACACCACGGGTTCGGTACACTGGGAAGTCCTGCTGCGCGCTCGCGCGATCGAGAACCAGTGCTACGTGCTGGCCAGCGCCCAAGGGGGTGTTCATGAAAACGGCCGCCGCACCTGGGGGCATTCGATGCTGATCGATCCCTGGGGCGATGTGCTGGACTGCCTGCCCGAGGGACCCGGTTTCGCGGCAGGGGTGCTGGATGCCGGCCGCTTGGCGTCCGTGCGGCAATCGCTGCCGGCCCTGCGGCACCGGGTCATGTGATGTTGTCTATAGGTTGTAGCCGATGAAAGTGATTGAACCGGGCCTGGATGCCCTGAATACCGCGCGTTCCCTGCTGCTGGATCCCTGGGGGCTGGATGAATCCCACTTGGCGCGGGCCTTGTCCGAAATCCATACCCACCGGGTCGATTATGCAGATCTGTATTTCCAGTACAGCTGCTCCGAGGGCTGGAGCCTGGAAGAAGGCATCGTCAAGACCGGCAGCTTTTCCATCGACCAGGGGGTTGGCGTGCGGGCCGTCAGCGGGGAAAAGACCGCTTTCGCCTATTCCGACAGCCTGTCGCCGGCCGCGCTGTTGTCGTCCGCCCAGGCCGTGCGCACGATTGCCCGCCAGGGGGCGGGGCGGCGGCGGGTGGATGGGGGGCTGGATACGCCCCATCATCTGTATCCTGCCGTGAACCCTGTGGACTCCCTGTCGGCGCCGGACAAAGTCGCCCTGCTGGAACGCGTCGAAGCCATGGCGCGCGCTGCGGACCCGGAGATCATCCAGGTCATGGCAGGGCTGGCCGCTGAATATGACGTCATCCTGGTGGCCGGCAGCGACGGGCGTCTGGTGGCCGACGTACGCCCGCTGGTGCGCCTGTCGGTGACGGTGATTGCCGAACGCAAAGGCCGGCGCGAAATGGGGCATGGCGGCGGGGGCGGACGTACCGGCCTGGCCTATTTCACCGACGATATCCTGCGTGGCTACGTGGATCGCGCCGTGCACGAGGCTCGGGTCAATCTGCAGGCCCGGCCGGCCCCGGCCGGCCAGATGACCGTCGTGCTGGGGTCGGGCTGGCCCGGCATTCTGCTGCACGAGGCTGTCGGCCACGGCCTGGAAGGCGACTTCAACCGCAAGGGATCCAGCGTCTTTTCCGGGCGCATCGGCGAACGGGTCGCCTCGCGCGGCGTGACAGTGGTCGACGACGGCACCCTGCAGGATCGGCGCGGTTCCTTGAACGTCGATGACGAAGGCCATCCTACCCAGCACAATGTGCTGATCGAGGACGGCATCTTGCGCGGCTATATGCAGGACTCTCTGAATGCACGGTTGATGAAGCAGGCGCCCACCGGCAACGGGCGGCGTGAATCCTACGCGCACCTGCCCATGCCGCGCATGACCAATACCTACATGCTGGCGGGCAAGGCCGATCCGCAGGAGATCATCGCTTCCGTCGATCGCGGCCTGTACGCCGTGAATTTCGGTGGTGGGCAGGTGGATATCACCAGCGGGAAATTCGTGTTCTCGGCTTCCGAGGCCTACCTGATCGAAAAAGGCAAGGTCACTCATCCGGTCAAAGGTGCCACCTTGATCGGCAGCGGCCCAGACGCCATGCGCCGCATCGGCATGATCGGTCATGACCTGGCCCTGGATTCCGGCGTGGGCACCTGCGGCAAGGAAGGCCAGAGCGTGCCTGTCGGTGTCGGGATGCCCACCCTGCGCATCGACGGGCTGACGGTGGGCGGCACGGCTTCTTGATGGGGCCGGCGGCCCCGCGCGTCAACTGGCGGGGCTGTTGACGATACCGGTATCTGCGGTCCGGCCGAACACCTGCCGCAGATACGCCAGAAACGTTGCATCGGTGCAATGTTCCTTGCCAGGGCTGTCGGGCAGTTTGGCCGTGGGCATGCCATTGCATTCGAACAGCTTCATGACGATATTTAGGGGCTGCGGCCCCAGGTCGTTGGTCAGATTCGTGCCGATGCCAAAAGCCAGCTGGACCTGATCGGCAAAATGCCGGTAGATATTCAGGGCGCGAGGCAGGTCCAGTCCGTCGGAAAATACGAAACGTTTGCTGGCAGGGTCGATGCGCAATGCCCGGTAATGGGCCAGGGCCTTTTCACCCCAGACGATGGGATCGCCCGAATCGTGGCGCAGGCCGTCGAACAGCTTGGCGAAGTACAGGTCGAAATCGGCTAGAAAGGCATCCATGCCAACCACGTCGGTCAGGGCGATGCCCAGATCGCCACGATATTCCTGTACCCAGTCTTCCAGGGCGCTACGCTGGAAATCACGCAGCCGGACTTTCCCAAAGGCCTGATACGACTGCAGGTATTCGTGCGCCATCGTGCCTACCGGTATCAGGCCGTGGGATTTTGCCAGCGCTACGTTGGATGTGCCTGTGATGACCTGGGGGACGGCGGCCCGCAGTTGTTCCACGACTTCGGTTTGCCAGGCCCGGGAAAATCTCCGTCGCAGGCCAAAATCGGAAATCTGCAATGGGAAACGGCGGGTGGATGCTCTGGAAAAATCCTGCAGCAGTGTGATTTTGTCCTGCAGCCGGCGGCGACCTTCTGCCAGCACGGCGGGTGTCTGGTAACGGCGAAAATACAGTTCGTTGACGATGGCCAGCACGAAGACTTCAAAGGCCATCACGTGGACCTGAGGGCCCCGGGCGACGATATTCAAGGCATCGCCATCCGTGCCGACCTGAATGAAGCGGCGCTGAAAATGAAACAGCGACAGGAAATCGACGAAATCCGATTTTATATAGCGCAGCTGACTCAGATAATCGAGCTCGTCCTGGGTGAAGCGCAGGCTGCAGAGATGGTCGATCTGGGATTCGATGGCCGGGGCCAGATCCGCCAGTGAGTGTTCGGGCTGGCTGCGGCAGATGAAACGATATTCCGCCTGGGCGGCAGGGTGGCGGTGCAGCATGGCCTGCCACATCGTGAATTTATACAGATCGGTGTCCAGCAGCGATGTGATGATGGGCTGGAAGGCAGCGGAATGCGAAAAGGGCATTGGAGAAATCAGAAATGTCGGAACCGGACCCATCTTAGCGGATTTCAAACGCAGGCCTGCGGTATAAAACCAGTGACAAGTGATTATTTTCCTGGAGGCTCGCCCCATGACTGCTGAATCCCTGATGGCCGCACCGTCTGCCTATGGTTACCCCTTGCTGATCAGGCAGCTCTTTGAATCTGCCCGGGCGGCGGCCAGCCCGCATGAAATCGTGTATCAGGGCAGGCGCCTGCAGTATGCCGATTTCTTTGATCGGGTGGGCCGCCTGGCCAGCGTGCTGGCCGGCCTGGGAGTGCGCCAGGGCGACACTGTGGCGGTCATGGACTGGGATAGTCACCGCTACCTGGAAGCCTTTTTTGCCGTGCCCATGATGGGGGCCGTGCTGCAGACCGTCAACGTCCGCCTGTCGCCCGAGCAAATCGCCTATACCCTGAACGATACGGGAGCGGGCGTGCTGCTGGTGCACGATGACTTCGTTCCCATTCTGGGCGCCATTCGAGATCAACTGCAGACGGTGCGCCATTATCTGTCGCTGACCGATCAGCCGGATGGCGGCCGATCGGGGTCAGTCGGGGAATACGAGGCCTTGCTGTCTCGATCGGCACCCGATTTTGAGTTTCCCGAGCTGGACGAACAGACGCGGGCCACCACCTTCTACACCACCGGGACCACCGGCCGACCAAAGGGCGTGTATTTCAGCCATCGTCAACTGGTCCTGCATACCCTGGCCACGATGGCCGCACTAGGCAGCCCTCTGGCTCAGGGGCGGCTGCATCAGGCAGACGTCTACATGCCCATGACGCCGATGTTCCATGTCCATGCCTGGGGCTTTCCCTACATCGCCACCCTGATGGGGGTGCGGCAGGTCTATCCGGGGCGCTATCAGCCCGACGTCCTGTTGCGCCTGATCCGGGACGAGGGCGTCACATTTTCCCATTCGGTGCCCACCATCCTGCACATGCTGCTGAGCCATGCCGATGCGGTGGACACGGACTTTTCCGCCCTCAAGATGATCATCGGGGGGTCGGCGTTGCCCCAGGGCCTGGCTCAGGCGGCCCTGGATCGCGGCATTGACGTGTTCACGGGTTATGGCATGTCCGAAACCTGCCCGATCCTGACTTTGGCCCATCTCCGGGATTCGGGCGCCGATGCCCAGGCCCGCCTGCGCGATCGCACGCGCACCGGATATGCGATTCCCCTGGTGTCGCTGCGGGTGGTGGATGAACAGCTGCAGGACGTCGCCCACGATGGCCGCAGCGTCGGAGAAGTCGTGGTCCGGGCCCCCTGGTTGACTCAGGGATACCTGCATGACGCCGATGCCTCGGAAAATCTGTGGCGCGGCGGTTGGCTGCATACGGGGGATATCGGCACCCTGGATGCGCGGGGCATGCTGACGGTGACCGACCGGCTCAAGGACGTCATCAAGACGGGCGGCGAATGGGTGTCTTCCCTGGCGCTGGAAGACGTCATATCCCGTCATCCAGCAGTCAGTGAAGTCGCGGTGGTGGCGGCGCCCGACGAGCGCTGGGGTGAGCGCCCGCTGGTCCTGGTGGTGCTCAAGCCCGGCCAGGCGGCAGACGTCTCGCAGATCCAGGCGCAGGTGCAGGCCGAGGTCGATGCCGGCCGGTTGTCGCGCTATGCCGTGCCCGAATTGGTGCGCTTCGTGGACAGCCTGCCGCGCACCAGCGTGGGCAAACTCAACAAGCGCGCCATGCGCGAAAACCTGTAGCGCCGGGTCAGTCCTTCAGGCGTTCGCGCTGGGCGCGGACGCGTTCCAGGGTATCGCCGAACTGGATCATGCGCGCTTTTTCCTGTTCCACCACGGCAGCCGGGGCGCGTTCGACAAAGCTGGCGTTGGACAATTTGCCCTGGGCCTTGGCGATTTCCTTTTCCAGGCGGTCGATTTCCTTGTCCAGGCGAGTGCGTTCGGCGGCGACGTCGATTTCCACGTGCAGCATCAGCTGTACGGTGCCGACGACCTGCACGGGGGCGCCCAGATCGGGCAGGTGGTCCACGGCCTGGACGCTGTCCAGCCGGGCCAGCGCCATCAGGTAGGGTGCCAGTTCGTCCAGGTCGGATTCGGCCCCCTGGACCAGCAGGGGTACGCGTTGGCTTGGCGCCAGGTTCATTTCCCCGCGCAGGGCGCGGATCGCATCCGTGAGGGACTTGAAGGTCCCCATGCGTTCCGTCGCAGCGGCATCCAGCAGCGAGTCGCGGGTCTGCGGGTAGGCCTGGACACTGATGCTGGCAGGCGTGTTTTCAGAGCGCACCCCAGCGGCCAGGGATACCTTCTGCCAGAGTTCTTCCGTGATGAAGGGCATGATCGGGTGGATCAGCCGCAGCAGGGTTTCCAGCACGTGGATCAGGGTGCGGCGCGTAGCGGCCTGCTGTATGTCGTCGCCGGTGTTCAGGCGGACCTTGGCCAGTTCCAGATACCAGTCGCAGTATTCGTCCCAGATGAAGTGATACAGGCGGTCGGCCACCTGGTCGAAGCGGTATTGCGCGAAGCCGGCATGCACGTCGCCGGTCAGCCGCTGCAGTCCGTCGATGATCCAGCGGTCGGCAAAGGACAGGTCGCCTGCCTGGGGTTGGCCCAGGCTCTGGCCTTCCACGTTCATCAGCACGAAGCGCGTGGCGTTCCAGAGCTTGTTGCAGAAGTTGCGGTAGCCCTCGCAGCGCTTCAGGTCGAAATTGATGTTGCGCCCCAGTGTCGCGTACGCGGCCATGGTAAAGCGCAGGGCGTCGGTGCCGTAGGCGGGGATCCCGTCGGGGTAGTCCTTGCGGGTGCGTTTGCGGATCGAATCGGCCTGCTTGGGATTCATCAGGCCGGCGGTGCGCTTGGCCAGCAGCGGGTCCAGAGCGATGCCATCGATCAGGTCGACCGGATCGATGGTGTTGCCCTTGGACTTGGACATTTTCTTGCCTTCCATGTCGCAGACCAGCCCGTGCACGTAGACGGTGCGAAACGGTACCTGGCCGGTGTGGTGCATGCTCATCATGATCATGCGCGCGACCCAGAAGAAGATGATGTCAAAGCCCGTGACCAGCACGCCGGAGGGCAGGTAGCGGGCCAGGTCGGGGGTCTGCTCCGGCCAGCCCAGGTCGGTGAACGGCACCAGTGCGGACGAGAACCAGGTATCCAGCACATCCGGGTCGCGGGTCAGCGGGCCGGTGACGCCGGCCGCTCGGGCCTGGCGTTCGGCGTCGTCGGCCGAGCGGGCGACGAAGATGCGGCCGTCTTCCGCGTGCCAGGCAGGAATCTGGTGACCCCACCAAAGTTGCCGGGAAATGCACCAGTCCTGGATTTTCTCCAGCCACTGGTTGTACGTGGTGGTCCAGTTTTCGGGGACGAACTGCACGCGGCCATCAGCCACCACTTCCATGGCGACCTGGGTGATGCTCTTGCCGGGGTGCAGGCTGTCGGCCGGGGCGGGCTGGCTCATGGCGACGAACCACTGGTCCGTCAGCATGGGTTCGATGACGCTATTGGTGCGGTCGCCGCGAGGAACCATGAGTTTATGGTCGCGCACCTGCTGCAGCAGGCCTTGCGATTCCAGATCGGCGACGACGCGCTTGCGGGCCTCGTAGCGGTCCAGGCCGCGATAGGCTGTGGGGGCTTCGTCGCTGATCTTGGCATCCAGGGTCAGGATGCTGATCATGGGCAGGCTGTGGCGCTGGCCCACGGCGTAGTCGTTGAAGTCGTGCGCGGGCGTGACCTTGACCACCCCGGTGCCAAATTCGCGATCCACGTAGTCGTCGGCGATCACGGGGATGGTGCGCCCGACCAGGGGCAGGGTGACGGTCTGGCCGATCAAGTGGGCGTAGCGCTCGTCGTCGGGGTGCACCATGACTGCCACGTCGCCCAGCATGGTTTCCGGACGGGTAGTGGCGACGACCAGATGGGTCAGTCCGGCCGTCGGCGTGGTCAGCGGGTAGCGGATTTCCCACATGTGGCCGTCTTCCTCGGCGCTGACGACCTCCAGATCGGACACGGCCGTGCCCAGAACCGGGTCCCAGTTCACCAGGCGCTTGCCCCGGTAGATCAGGCCTTGTTCGTGCAGGCGGACGAAGACTTCGACGACGCCGCGCGACAGGCGGTCGTCCATGGTGAAGTATTCCCGCGACCAGTCGCACGAAGAACCCAGGCGGCGGAACTGCCCTGTGATAGTGCTGCCGGACTGTTCTTTCCAGGCCCAGACCCGTTCAAGGAATTTTTCGCGGCCCAGGTCGTGGCGCGAGACGCCTTCGGCATCCAGCTGGCGTTCCACCACGATCTGCGTGGCGATGCCGGCGTGGTCGGTGCCGGGGATGAACACCGTGTCGTCGCCATTCATCCGGTGGTAGCGGACCAGGCCATCCATGATGGTCTGGTTGAAGGCGTGGCCCATGTGCAAGGTGCCCGTGACGTTGGGCGGGGGAAACTGGATGGCGAAGGGGGCTGCGGCGCGCCCGGCGGGCGGCTGGACGTGCTGGCCCCCGGCAAACAAGCCTTGTCGATTCCATTCGTCATACCAGCGGGACTCGATATCTTGGGGTTCGAAGCTTTTGGGAAGAGAATGGGAGTCGCTCATGGAATCAGGCTGGGTTCAGACGGCGAAAAAACGATTATTGTAGGCGGATGTGGGGCAGACCGTGCATGGTAAAATGCGCGGTTGACCGCTCGTGTCCGTGGCGCCCGATTTTCGGCAGGCTGCGCGTCGTGCGGGATTCATTCTACCTTTTCATCGGGAAAGTCCCTTTTCCCGTTTCTTCACCGGAAATCCTTTCATGGCTATCGAACGTACCCTTTCCATCATCAAGCCCGACGCCGTCGCGAAGAACGCCATCGGCCAGATCGTCGCCCGCTTTGAACAGGCCGGCCTGAAGGTCGTGGCTGCCCGCCTGCAGCACCTGTCGCGCGGCGAGGCCGAGCGCTTCTACGCCGTGCACCAGGCGCGTCCCTTCTTCAAGGACCTGGTGGATTTCATGGTGTCCGGTCCGGTGTTCGTCCAGGTGCTGGAAGGCGAATCCGCCATTGCCAAGAACCGCGACCTGATGGGCGCCACCGACCCGAAAAAGGCGGCTCCGGGCACGATTCGCGCGGACTTCGCCGACAGCATCGACGCCAATGCCGTGCACGGTTCCGACGCGCCTGAAACGGCGGCTGTGGAAATCGCCTTCTTCTTCCCCGAAAGCAACATTTTCGGCCGCTGATCCCGGCTGGCGGGCCCCGGGCGTCCGGGGCCCGGGTGCCCTGCCGGCAGGGCATTGGTTTTTATTGGTTGAATGCTCATGTCTGGCACTGAATCCGTCAATGTCCTGGGTCTGGACCCAGCCGCCCTGGAATCGCTGGTTGCGCAATGGGGGGGCAAGCCCTTTCGCGCGCGCCAGCTGTCCCAGTGGGTGCATCAGCGGGGCATTGACCAGTTCGCCGACATGAGCGACCTCGCCAAGGACTTCCGCGCGCAGCTGGATGCGCACTGCGTCGTCCAGGCGCCGCCCCTGAACATCGAAAAGCGCTCGTCCGACGGGACGCGCAAATGGCTGTTCGACATGGGGGCGGGCAATGCCATCGAAACCGTCTTCATTCCCGAAGATGATCGCGGCACGCTGTGCATTTCCAGCCAGGCTGGCTGCACGGTGGCCTGTCCCTTCTGTTCGACCGGCTATCAGGGATTCAGCCGCAACCTGACGACGGCCGAGATCATCGGGCAGCTCTGGTATGCCAACCGCGCCTTGCGCGACGACCCCCAGGCGGCCCGCTTGAATGGCCCGGCCGAAGACGCGCAGCGCGCCGTCAGCAATGTGGTCATGATGGGCATGGGCGAGCCCCTGCTGAATTACGACCAGGTGCTGGGCGCCTTGCGTCTGATGGTCAGCGACCATGCCTACGGCCTGTCGCGCCGCCGGGTGACGGTGTCCACCTCGGGGGTGGTGCCGATGATCGATCGGCTGGCACAGGATTGCCCGGTTGCGCTGGCGGTATCCCTGCATGCGCCCAACGATGCGCTGCGCGATCGGTTGGTGCCCCTGAATCGCAAATATCCGCTGGCCGAGTTGCTGGCTGCCTGCAACCGCTATCTGGACCATGCGCCCCGCGACTTCATTACATTCGAGTACATTATGCTCGACGGAGTCAACGATGCGGACGAACAGGCGCGGGAACTGGTCGATATCGCCCGGCAGGTGCGTTGCAAGTTCAATCTGATTCCTTTCAATCCGTTTCCCCAGTCCGGCCTGCGGCGCTCGCCGACGGCGCGTATCCGCCTGTTTGCTCAGCAGCTGACGGACGCAGGCCTGGTGGTGACGGTACGCAAGACCCGGGGCGACGACATCGACGCCGCCTGCGGCCAATTGGCGGGGGAAGTCCGCGACCGTACCCGCATCGATGAACGCTTGCCGGATCGCGCCCGGATCGTCATACGCAAAAAGGAGCATGGATGAGCGAATCCCTGAGGGATAGCCTGATGCAGCGGGAATCACCCGATACGGGGACGCTGTCCATCGGAGACGCATTGAAGCAGCTGCGCGAGGCGCGCGGCCTGACGCTGCCCGAGGTCTCCGCGCGGATCAAGTATTCCGCCGTGCAGCTGGGCTACCTGGAATCCTGCGAATGGGCCCGGCTGCCCGATGGCGTGCCGCTGCGCGGCCTGGTGCGCAACTACGTCCGGTTCCTGGGGGGCGACGTGGATTCCATCCTGCGCCTGCTGGACCAGGCCGTGGGGCCCACCCGGCCACAACCGACTGTCGTGGCCCTGGGCACGCGCCGTGCCCTGCAGCAGGCGGACATGACCCCCAAAGGCGAACCCGCGCATCGGACCTGGGCTTGGCTATTGCTGATCCTGGTGCTGTTTGGCGTGGTGGGCGTGTATGCGGTCAATCGGGGCTGGGTCCCCGAACAGTGGTTGATTTTTGATTGGCTGAAGGCCTTGCGCCCATGACTTCTTCTGTGAATACCGAACCCTCGGCGGCTGCCCGCCGTCCTACGCGTGCCGTTGCCGTGCGCTGGGGCGATCACGTGGTGCAGGTCGGGGGAGATGCTCCGGTCGTGGTGCAGTCCATGACCAATACCGATACGGCCGACCCCGAGTCCACCGCCCGCCAGGTGCGCGAGCTGTGGCAGGCTGGATCCGAACTGGTGCGGGTGACGGTCAACACGCCCGAGGCCGCCGCGCAGGTGGCGGCGCTGCGCAATGCGCTGGACCGCATGGGCGTGCCCGTGCCTCTGGTGGGCGATTTCCACTACAACGGCCACAAGCTGTTGACGCAGTTTCCTGATTGCGCCCAGGCCTTGTCCAAATATCGCATCAATCCGGGCAATATGGGCGGCGGCAAGCGCCGCGACGACAATTTCGCCCAGATGATCGAGGTCGCCTGCCGGTATGAAAAACCCATTCGCATCGGCGTGAACTGGGGCAGCCTGGACCACGAACTGCTGGCGCGCATGATGGACGACAATGCGGCGCAGTCCGCGCCGCGCACAGCCAATGCCGTGATGCGCGATGCGCTGGTGGTCTCGGCCATCAGCAATGCGGAACGTGCCCAGGAACTGGGTCTGCCGGGAAATGCCATCGTGCTGTCCTGCAAGGTCAGCCATGTGCAGGATCTGATCGCGGTCTACCAGGACCTGTCACATCGTTGCGATTATCCGCTGCACCTCGGGTTGACCGAGGCCGGGATGGGCTCCAAGGGCATCGTGGCATCCACAGCCGCTTTGGCCGTGCTGCTGCAGCAGGGCATCGGCGACACGATCCGCATTTCCCTGACTCCGGAACCCGGCGGCGATCGCAGCCGCGAGGTCGTCGTGGCCCAGGAGATCCTGCAGACCATGGGTCTGCGCGCCTTCACACCCATGGTCGTGGCCTGCCCCGGCTGCGGGCGCACCAGCAGCACTGTGTTCCAGGAACTCGCTGCCAGCATCCAGACCTATCTGCGCACACAGATGCCGGCCTGGAAGAACCGCTATCCCGGTGTCGAGAACATGCATGTCGCCGTCATGGGGTGCGTGGTCAACGGGCCGGGCGAGAGCCGGCATGCCGACATCGGCATCAGTCTGCCGGGGACCGGTGAGGTCCCGGCGGCGCCCGTGTACGTCGATGGAGAGCGCACCGTCACCCTGAAGGGCGACGGCATTGCCGACGAGTTCAAGCAGATTGTCGAAGATTACGTGGCGCGGCGCTATGGGCAGGGCACGGGCGAGCAGCCCGCCCATCGCCCAGGTGTCGTGCCGCGCCAAGCAGGTTGATGCATGTCCGAATTCAAGAAAGTCGCCGGCCTGACCGGCATGAAAGACACCCTGCCGCCTGAATCGGCGCGTTGGGAACAGCTGGAATCCCTGGTGCGCGACTGGCTGGCCGGCTACGGCTATCAGAACATGCGCACGCCTGTGCTGGAACACACGCGCCTGTTCACCCGGGGCATCGGCGAAGTCACCGACATTGTCGAAAAGGAAATGTATTCCTTTGTCGATCCCCTGAACGACGAACGCCTGACCATGCGTCCGGAATTCACCGCCGGGATCGTGCGCTCTTCCATCGAGCACAATTTCCTCTACGACCGGCCACGGCGCATCTACTCCATGGGGCCGGTGTTCCGGCACGAACGGCCGCAGCGCGGGCGCTATCGCCAGTTCCATCAGATCGATGTCGAGGCTCTGGGCTTTCCGGGGCCCGACGTGGATGCCGAGCTGATTCTCATGTTGGCGCGCCTGTGGCGCCTGCTGGGTCTGGATGACATCCGCCTGGAGCTCAATTCCCTGGGGCAGCCGGCCGAACGCGCCGCACATCGCGCGGCGCTGATCGCCCATCTGGAAAAGCACGTGGACGTGCTCGACGAAGAAGCCCGGCGCCGCATGCACAGCAATCCGCTGCGCGTTCTGGACACGAAGAACCCGGCGATGCAGGACATGGCCAATGCCGCGCCGCGCCTGTTCGATTTCCTGGGCGCCGAATCCCTGGCCCATTATCAGGGCCTGTGTGCCCGCCTGGATGATGCCGGCGTCGCTTACACATTGAATCCCCGCCTGGTGCGGGGGCTGGATTATTACAACCTGACGGTCTTTGAATGGGTCACCGATCGCCTGGGCGCTCAGGGCACCGTGTGTGGTGGCGGGCGCTATGATGGCTTGATCGAATTGTTGGGCGGCAAGCCGGCCCCAGCCGTCGGGTTCGCCATCGGCATGGAACGCCTGCTGGATCTCTGGCTGCAGAATGCCCCCGAACTGACGCCCGACGAATGCCAGGTGTATCTGGTGCATCAGGGCGACGACGGTCAGCGTCAGGCCGCGCGCCTGGCAGAGTCCCTGCGGGATGCGGGGCTGCGGGCACTTGTCCATGCCGGCTCGACTGGGTTTAAATCACAATTTCGCCGCGCGGACGCCAGCGGAGCCAAGGTTGCCGTGATCGTAGGCGGAGACGAGCTGGCCGCCGGATCCGCCACGGTGAAGTGGCTGCGCGTGGATTCCCCGGACGACGCACAGCAGGAATCAGTCGCCTTCGACCAGCTGGCGCACCACCTCAAACAAAGGATCTGATTACAGGCATGGCATACGATCTCGAAGAACAGGAAAAAATTGACGCGCTGAAAGCCTGGTGGGAACGCTATGGCACGTTCAGCTTGGTGCTGGTGCTGGCCGTGGCAGCGGCCTTCGCGGGCTGGCGTGGCTGGCAATGGTATGCCTCGCATCAGGCGGGGCAGGCCATGGGTTACTACGAGGCCCTGGGCACTGCCGCCAGCCAGTCGGGCGACGATGCCGTGGCCCGTATCAAGGCAGCCAGCACCGCGCTGCGCAGCGACTATGCCAGTTCCGGCTATGCGGCCCGGGGGGTCCTGGTTGCGGCCTGGGCCCTGCAGGAGCGCCACGATCTGGACGGCGCCCGCGAACAGCTGGAATGGCTGGTGCGCGACAGTTCCGCGTCGGCCGTGCAGGCGGTGGCCCGTCTGCGCCTGGCGGGGGTGCTGCTGGCCCAGAAACAATATGATCCTGCGCTGGCCCAGTTGCAGGGGACTGCCCCAGACGGCTTTGCCGGTCTGTATGCTGACCGGCGCGGCGACGTGTTGGCCGCCCAGGGACATGCCGATCAGGCAGTCCAGGCCTGGCGTGATGCGCTCAAGGCCTTCGGGACCGATCCGGCCGCACAGATCGTCCAGCTGAAAATCGACGCCTTGAACGGAGCCTGAGCCCCATGCGTATCCCTGTTCGTCTCATTCGTGCCGCCGTTCTCGGGCTGGCGGTCGCGGGCCTGTCGGGCTGCGGCCTGTTCTCCAGTACGGATGCGCGCTTCGATCCGGCCCCGCTGACGGATTACGCGCCGACGCTGTCGGTGGCGACCCGCTGGTCGACATCCATCGGCAGCGGGGGGGATTACGGCTTTGCGCCGCAGCTTGTGGGCGATACGGTCTACGCCGCCACCCCGTCCGGGACGGTGGCCGCCGTGGATCTGGCCTCGGGGGCCTTGCGCTGGCGCGCTGGCGACGAGGCCCTGCAGGCCGGTGTGGGCAGCGATGGCCGCACGACGGCGGTGGTCACCCGCGAAGGGGTCGTGGTCGCGTACGACGCGCAAGGCAAGGAACTCTGGCGCAGCCAGGCGGCCAGCGCGGTCAATGTGCCGCCGGCCGTGGGCAACGGCATTGTCGCCGTGCGCACCACGGACTACCGCATCCAGGCGTTCGACGAATCGACGGGCAAATTGCGCTGGAACGTCCAGCGACCCGGGCCCGCCCTGGCGCTGCGCACCAGTATCCGCATGGCGATGGCTCCCAATTTGCTGATCGCCGGCATGCCCAATGGTCGTCTGCTGGTCATCGATGCAGCCTCGGGCACCGTGCGCTGGGAAGGTTCCGTGTCCGCTTCGCGCGGAGCGTCCGACCTGGAACGCATCAACGACGTGGTCGGCGAACCGCTGATGGTCGGGCCGCTGCTGTGCGGTGTCAGCTATCAGGGCCGCATCACCTGCTTTGACGTGTCGCAGGGCGGGCGCGCCGTCTGGTCGCAGGATATCGCCTCGGCTACCGGCATGACGACGGACGGCCAGCACCTCTATCTGCCCGACATGCGCGATGTCGTGCATGCGCTGGACCTGAAGGACGGCCATGAACAATGGAAGCAGCCAGCGCTGCTGAACCGTCGCCTGACTTCTCCGGCGCTGGCTGGGCGAGCAGTGGCGGTGGGCGACTACGAAGGCTACCTGCATTTTCTGTCGCGTGCCGATGGCAGCCCGATGGCGCGGGTGCAGATCGGCGGCGGCCCAATCACCTCTCCTCCGTTGACGACGCCCCGTGGCATCGTGGTGCAGACGGGCGGTGGCAATCTGATGCTGGTGGGTGTCGGTGACTGATCTGCATTTCAAACCGGTGGTGGCCCTGGTCGGGCGCACCAATGTCGGCAAGTCGACCCTGTTCAATCGCCTGACGCGATCTCGCGCAGCGTTGGTCGCGAATATTTCGGGGCTGACCCGCGATCGGCATTACGGCGAAGGTCGGGTAGGCGATTTTCCATTCATCGTGGTGGATACCGGTGGTTTCGAACCGGTCGCTACCCGGGGCATTCTGGTTGAAATGGCCCGCCAGACCGAACAGGCGATCGCAGAATCCGACGTCGTGCTGTTCCTGGTGGATGGCCGCGAAGGGATCAATGCCCACGATCACGAGATCGCCCGCCTGTTGCGCAAGACCGGGCAGCGGGTGCTCTTGGCGGTGAACAAGGCCGAAGGCATGCGCGATCATGCCGATCTGGCCCAGTTCCACGAATTGGGTCTGGGCGAGCCCTATGCCATTTCTGCCGCCCATGGCGACGGGGTCTCCGCTCTGGTGGACGAGGCCCTGGCCGCGTTGCTGGCCCAGGCGCGTCAGGATGCCGCCGACAGCCCCGAGAGCGAATCCGCGCAGGAACCCGGCGCCGAACCCGATCACCGGATCAAGCTGGCGATCGCCGGGCGCCCGAACGTGGGCAAATCCACGCTGATCAACACGCTGGTGGGCGAAGAGCGAGTGATCGCCTACGACCTGCCGGGCACCACGCGCGATGCCATCGAGATCGAATTCGAGCGGGCCGGTCGACGCTATACCCTGATCGATACGGCAGGCCTGCGTCGCAGGGGCAAGGTCTTCGAAACCGTCGAGAAATTTTCCGTCATCAAGACCCTGCAGGCCATCGAGGCCTCCAACGTCGTGCTGCTGCTGATCGACGCGCAGGATGGGGTCTCCGACCAGGACGCCCACATCGCCGGTTTCGCCGTGGAGGCTGGTCGCGCCCTGGTGGTCGGCCTGAACAAATGGGACGCCATCGACAGCGAACAACGAGAATGGGTGCAGCGCGAATACGAGCGCAAACTGCGGTTTCTGTCCTTTGCCCGGGTCCTGCATCTGTCCGCCTTGAAGGGGCAGGGGGTGGGGCCGGTAATCAAGGCCGTCGAAGCCGCCCATGCGGCAGCCTTCGCCAAATTGTCCACCCCGAAACTCACACGCACGCTGCAGGCGGCCATCGAGCAGCAGCCGCCGCCGCGCAAGGGCATCTTCCGGCCCAAGATGCGGTATGCGCACCAGGGGGGGCAGAATCCGCCGCGCATCATCATCCACGGCAACGCCCTGGATGCCGTGCCGGATTCCTACCGGCGCTACCTGGAAGGCCAGTTCCGCGATGCCTTCAAACTCGCCGGAACGCCCCTGAGCGTCGAGTTCAAATCCTCGCATAACCCCTACCTGAAGGACAAGCAGTCGTGAGCACGCTCTGGAGCGATCACATCGCGGGCCTGATTCCCTACACGCCTGGCGAGCAGGCCCGGATTCCGAACCTGCTCAAGCTCAACACCAACGAGAATCCCTATGGGCCTTCGCCCAAGGCGATCGAGGCCATGCGGGCCGCGCTGACCGACGACATGCGCCTGTATCCGGACTACCAGGCCCTGGATCTGCGCCGTGCCATCGCGCGGCGCTATCGCCTGGATGCGGATCAGGTGTTTCTGGGCAATGGCTCGGACGAGATCCTGGCGCATGTGTTCAATGGCCTGTTCCTGCGTGGCGGGCGTGCCCTGTGGCTGCCCGACGTCACCTACAGCTTCTACCGCACTTATTGCCGCTTCTACGACGTGCCGCATCGCCTGATTCCTCTGGCGGATGACTTCACCCTGCGGGTGTCGGACTACACGGAAGCCGTCGAACAGGAACCCGCCGGCATCATCTTTGCCAATCCCAACGCGCCGACGGGGCGTGCCCTGGGCCTGGATGCCATCGCCGCCATCGCCCAGGCCCGTCCGGACAGCGCCGTGGTGGTAGACGAGGCCTACGTGGATTTCGGCGCGGAATCAGCCGCCACCCTGTTGCGGGACTTCCCCAACCTGATGGTCATCCATACCCTGTCCAAGTCCCGTTCGCTGGCAGGGCTCAGGGTCGGGTACGCCCTGGCATCGCCCGATCTGGTGGCTGGCCTGTTGCGGGTCAAGGACAGCTTCAATTCCTATCCCCTGGATCGGGTGGCACAGGCCGGCGCTTTGGCCTCGATCGAAGACGAAGGCTGGTTCGACCGCACCCGCCATGCTGTCATGGATGCGCGTGAATCCCTGGTGGGCGCCCTGCGGTCGCTGGGCTTTGATGTGCTGCCGTCGCAGGCGAACTTCGTCTTTGCACGTCATCGCACCCAGGAAGCCAGCGTCATCGCCCGGGGGCTGCGCGACCAGGGCATTCTGGTGCGCCATTTTCAGGCGCCGCGCATTGAACAATATCTGCGCATCACCGTGGGCACGCCGGAACAGTGCACCCGCTTGTGTGATACGCTGAAGAGCGTTCTATCCATTTGATGAATTCATGCGCCGCCGCACGACGCTGGTCGTGCTGCGGCGCATGAATCGCATTAAAATAGCCAATAGCCTAAGTACTATAACTTCAATAACCGGAGCCTCGTCCATGAGCAATAAAGGGCAAATTCTTCAAGACCCGTTTCTCAACGCCTTGCGCAAGGACCACGTGCCAGTCTCGATCTATCTGGTCAACGGGATCAAATTGCAGGGCCAAGTCGAGTCCTTCGATCAATACGTCGTGTTGCTGCGCAACACCGTCACGCAGATGGTGTACAAACACGCGATTTCCACCGTCGTTCCGGCCCGCCCGGTTTCCTTCCAGGTGGATGACTCTGCTGAATAATCCCCGCGCTGTTCCGCTGTCGCCATCGCCCGCCGCGCGTCCCGCGCCAGCGGGCATTGCTTTTGGCCCGAGCGGCATACCGGCCGCGAGGGGGGCCTTTGGGGCGCCGGGCCGCCCCAGGCCCCAAAGCGCCCCCTTGGGGGGCAGCAAGCAGGCGATAGCCTGCGCAGCGTGGGGGCCAGCATGAAATCGCTGGTTATCAGCGTTGATCTGGGCGAACCAGATTACGCCGCGCATGCCGAAGAATTCCTGATGCTTGCGCGCGGTGCGGGGGCGGACATTGCCGAGGTCATGGTGGCGCGGCGCAGTCGGCCGGATGCGGCCGGCTTCATCGGCTCGGGCAAGATCGAGGAAGCCGCTGCCCTGGTCAAGGCCACCGCCGCCGAGGTCGTGCTCTTCGATCAGCCCCTCAGTCCGGCTCAGCAGCGCAACCTCGAACGCCACTTCGAGGTCCGGGTCGTCGATCGCGTCGCACTGATCCTGGATATCTTCGCCTTGCGGGCACAAAGCCACGAGGGCAAGCTGCAGGTCGAGCTGGCGCAGTTGCAGCACCTGTCCACCCGTCTGACCCGTTTGTGGACCCACCTGGAGCGTCAGCGAGGCGGGATCGGCGTGCGGGGTCCGGGCGAATCCCAGCTGGAAACCGACCGCCGCCTGATCGGCGTGCGGGTGCGGGCTCTGCGCGACCGCCTGGATCGCGCCCAGCGCCAGCGCTTGACTCAGCGGCGGGCCAGGGCGCGTGGCCAGACCCTGTCGGTGTCTCTGGTGGGATACACCAACGCTGGCAAATCAACGCTGTTCAATGCTCTGACTCGGGCCGGCGCCTATGCTGCCGACCAGCTCTTTGCCACGCTGGACACGACCACGCGCCGGGTCTGGATCGACGGGGCAGGGCAGGTGGTGGTGTCCGATACGGTGGGTTTTATCCGCTCTCTGCCGCCTACCCTGATCGCCGCCTTCCGGGCCACCCTGGAAGAAACCGTGCATGCGGATCTGTTGCTGCATGTCATCGATGCCGCCAGCCCGCAGCGCGACGAGCAGGCGGCCGAGGTCAACAAAGTCCTGAAGGACATCGGCGCGGACGAAATTCCGCAGATCCGGGTCTATAACAAAATCGACACGGCCGGATATGATCCCCGGGTCGAGCGAAACGAACATGGTACGATTGCGCGAGTCTTTGTCAGTGCGCTGCAACGCAGCGGTCTGGACGGCTTACGGCAGTCGATTGCAGAATTTGGGGGGCCTACGGGAAACAATGCGTGGAATGAAACTGTTCAACCTGAATGATCCGGGCTGGGGGCGCGGTCAGCAAAATCAGGACAACGAGCCTTCCAATAACAAGCCCAATCCCGCAGGCGGCCCGCCCGACCTGGACGAGGTCTGGCGCGATTTCAACAAACGCCTGTCGGGCCTGTTTGGCAAGCGGGGCGGGGGGCGCGGTCCGCGCATGCCTTCGGGGGGCGGGCTGCCGTCGCTGCCCGGGCCTTCGCCGCGATTCATCCTGCTGCTGATCATTGTCGCCGTTCTGCTGTGGCTGGCCAGCGGTTTCATGATCGTCCAGGAAGGTCAGGTCGCCGTGGTCACGCGTTTCGGGAAATACACCCACACGCTGAATCCGGGTCTGCAGTGGCGCCTGCCGTACCCCATCGAAAATTCCCAGGACGTCAATATTTCCCAATTGCGCACCTTCGAGGTCGGTTTTCGGGGGTCGTCACGCAATAAGGTCCTGTCCGAATCCCTGATGCTGACCAACGACGAAAATATCGTCGACGTGCAGTTCGTGGTGCAGTATCGCCTGCGTGCCGACGGGGCGCCGTCCTATCTGTTCAATACCAACCAGCCGGACGAGTCCGTGCGCCAGGCGGCGGAAACCGGCATGCGCGAAATCGTCGGTCGCAAACCGATGGACTTCGTCCTGTATTCGGGGCGTACCGAAGTCGCCTCCGAGGTCCAGGCGCTGGCCCAAAGCATTCTGGATCGCTATCAGACCGGCATCCAGATCTCCACGGTCGCCATCCAGAACGTGCAGCCGCCCGAACAGGTGCAGGCCGCGTTCGACGATGCAGTCAAGGCCGGTCAGGATCGCGAACGCCAGATCAACGAAGGTAACGCCTACGCCAGCAAGGTCGTGCCAGAGGCCGAAGGCCAGTCTGCACGCATGATCCAGGAAGCCGAGGGCTACAGCGCCCAGGTCATCGGTCAGGCGCAAGGCAATACCTCGCGCTTTGACAGCGTGGCGGCCGAATACGCCAAGGCGCCGGGCATCACCCGCGAACGCATGTATCTGGAAACCATGCAGGACATTTTCAGCGACACGGCCAAGGTCATGATCGATGCCCCGGTGGGCAACAACATGCTGTATCTGCCGCTGGACAAGATCATGCAGCAGGCCGCACATGGCTCATCTGCGGACACCAGCGCGGCTGCGGGCGGATCGCCTTCGTCAGCCTCGGGTTCGTCCAGCAGCTCCACCGTCAGTACGGCCGGTGCCGCCGGCGCCCAGGCGGCGTCCCAGCGTGCTCCGTCCCCCAGCGGCCCGGCCGCCCGAGGCGTGCCCTCGGGGCTGGATTCGCTGATGCGCAGCCCGTACTCGAACTAGGAGCCCATGATGCAACGTTTTTTCCCCGCCCTGGTCGGTCTGGTCCTGCTGGTGGCTGCCCTGTCCTCGTGCCTGTTCGTGGTGCGGGAACGGGATTCGGCACTGCTGTTTGCCCTGGGCGAAGTGCGTGAAACCATTACCGAGCCCGGCCTGTACTTCAAGTATCCGCCACCATTTGAAAACGTGGTCTATCTGGACAAGCGCCTGCAGACCATTGAAACCCGCGATCCGGAACGCATCCAGACGGCCGAAAAGAAGAACCTGCTGATCGACTCCTTCGTCAAATGGCGTATCGCCGATCCGCGTCTGTATTACGTCACCTTCGGCGCCAACAGCGGCGCGGCCGTCGAGCGTCTGCAGGCCCAGATCCGCGATGCACTGAACGCGGCAGTGAACGTGCGCACGGTCAAGCAGGTCGTCTCCAGCGACCGTGACACCATCATGAAGGAAATCCAGTCCTCGGTTGCCCAGCGGGCGAAACCCCTGGGGGTGGATGTGGTGGACGTGCGGCTGCGCCGCATCGACTTCGCGCCGGAAATTTCCGAGTCGGTCTATCGCCGCATGGAAGCCGAACGCAAGCAAGAAGCCAACCGCCTGCGGGCCAGTGGCGCCGCCGACAGCGAGCGCATTCGCGCCGAAGCCGATCGCAAGCGCCAGGAGATCCTGGCCAAGGCCTATGCGGAGTCCCAGGCCAAACGAGGCGAGGGCGATGCCACGGCCGCCGCCATCTACGCGAAGTCCTATGGCAAGGACCCTGAGTTCTATAGCTTCTACAAGAGCCTGGATGCCTATCGTTCCTCTTTCTCGGGAACCGGCAGCACCTTGGTGCTCAGCCCCGATTCGGACTTCTTCCGCTATTGGGATCGCGCCCCCGGCGACAAGCCCGCGACGCGTTAGGCAGTACCGATGGGCGGCCTGGCCGGGTGCCGGGCCGCTTTCTTTTGGCTGTGATTTTGGAATGAACCACCCATGATGTCGAACTGGCTCTTGCCGGAAAACCTGTCGGACATCCTGCCCGCCGAAGCACGACGCATCGAAGAACTGCGCCGCGAACTGCTGGATCTGTATCGTACCTACGGTTTCGAACTGGTCGCGCCGCCCATGGTGGAATATCTCGATTCCCTGATGCTGGCCGACGATGAGGCGCTGCGTCTGCGCACCTGCAAGCTCGTCGATCAGCTCTCGGGGCTGACCATGGGTGTACGGGCCGACATGACGGTGCAGGTTTCGCGCATCGATGCCCATTTGCTCAATCGTCCCGGGGTCACGCGGCTGTGCTACTGCGGCCCGGTCGTCCATACCCGGCCGGCCGGTCTGACCTCGGATCGTGAACTGCTGCAGATCGGGGCGGAAATCTTTGGCCATGCGGGCGTGCAGGCAGACATCGAATGCGTGCGCCTGGCGCTCGAGTCCGTGCGGCGCGCGGGGGTGCTGCAGCCGCGCCTGGACCTGAATCATCCCGGAGTAGGGCGGGCGCTGGTTGATGCGGACCCCGCCCTGGCCGAAGTCGCCAATGCGGTCTACGACCTGCTCAGCGCCAAGGACGTTCCGGGGCTGGATGCGCTGTGCGCGGACACCCAGGCCCGTGCCGATACGCGCCAGGCACTGCGGGTCCTGGCGACCCTGTACGGGGATCTGTCGGTCGTCGATCGCGCCCGGCAATGCCTGCCGGACCTTCCTGCCGTGCATGCGGCCCTGGATGCCCTGAGCACCTTGTGCGCGGCGCTGCCCGATGCGCCCATCGCCATCGATCTGGCCGATATGGGAGGCAGCTACGGCTATCACTCCGGCGCCGTGTTCGCGATCTACGCTGCAGGCTGGCATGACGCGCTGGTGCGTGGCGGGCGCTACGACGGCATCGGTCGCAAGTTCGGGCGGGCGCGCCCGGCGACAGGCTTCAGCCTGGATCTGCGCAAACTCTCGGCCGGCCTGCCCGATGCGCAGCGCGCCCGGGCGATCCGTGCGCCCTGGTCCGATGATCCGGCTCTGGCGCAGGCGGTCGGGACGCTGCGCGCGCAAGGCCACATCGTCATCCAGAGCCTGCCGGGAGAACCGCAGCAGTACGATGAATTCCGGATCGATCAGGAGCTGGTCCTGATCGATGATGGCTGGAGACTTCGGACGCTTGGCGTCTGATGGTATAAACTTATTCGTTTCCCAAGGCGGCATGGTGCCGCCACAAGCAAGGCATATGAGCAAGAACATCGTCGTGATTGGCACCCAGTGGGGTGACGAAGGCAAGGGCAAGATCGTGGATTGGCTCGCCGAGTCCGCCCAGGGGGTCGTGCGCTTTCAGGGCGGGCACAACGCCGGCCATACGCTGTGGATCAATGGCCGAAAGACCATCCTGCGCCTGATCCCATCGGGCATCATGCATCCCCACGTCACCTGCTATGTGGGCAATGGCGTGGTGCTGTCGCCCGAGGCCTTGCTGGCCGAGATCGGCGAGCTGGAAGCCGCTGGCCTGGACGTGCGTTCGCGCCTGCAGATTTCCGCTGCCTGCCCGCTGATCCTGCCGTATCACGTGGCGCTGGACCAGGCCCGGGAAGCCCGCAAGGGCGAGGGCAAGATTGGCACCACGGGGCGCGGCATCGGTCCCGCCTACGAGGACAAGGTCGCCCGCCGCGCCTTGCGCGTTCAGGATCTCTACGATCCGGTCGTGTTCGATGAAAAACTGGCTGAAGTCCTGGATTATCACAACTTCGTCCTGACCCAGTATCTGGGCGCCAAGGCCGTCGAGGCCAGCCAGGTGCGCGATCAGGTGATGGCGCTGGCGCCCCAGCTCGAACCCATGGTGGCCGACGTCTCCAGCAACATCCATATCGCTCGCAAGGCAGGCCACAACCTGCTGTTCGAGGGCGCCCAGGGCACCTTGCTGGATATCGATCACGGCACCTATCCTTTTGTCACCAGCAGCAATTGCGTGGCGGGCGCCGCCGCCGCCGGTACGGGGGTCGGTCCGCAGGCGCTGGACTACGTGCTGGGCATTGCCAAGGCCTACACCACGCGGGTCGGGTCCGGTCCGTTCCCCACCGAGCTGCTGGACGATACTGGCTTGCGGCTGGCCACGGTCGGCAAGGAATTCGGCTCCGTCACCGGGCGTCCCCGCCGCTGCGGCTGGTTCGATGGTGCCGCCATGAAGCGTTCGGTCATGATCAATGGCCTGACGGGCCTGTGCATCACGAAACTGGACGTGCTCGACGGTGTCGAGCAGATCAAGATCGGGGTGGGCTATCGCTACAAGGGTCAGTTCCTGGACGTGCTGCCCTATGGCGCGCATGCTGCGGCCGAAGCCGAACCCGTACTGGAAGAAATGGCCGGCTGGTCGGAATCCACGGTGGGCATCACCGAATACGACAAGCTGCCGATCAACGCCCGGCGCTACCTGGAACGCATTGCCGAAGTCTGCGACGTCCCGATCGACATGGTCTCGACCGGTCCGGACCGGCTGGAAACCATCGTGCTGCGTCATCCCTTCCAAGGCTAAAAGGACAAGGATAGAAACATGAGCATTCCGCCGAGCACCGACCGCGACCTCTGGGTCAGCTGGGAACAGTATCACGCGTTGATCGAGCGCCTGGCCCTGCAGGTGCATGAATCGGGATGGGCATTCGACAAGATCCTGTGCCTGGCGCGCGGCGGCGTGCGGGTGGGCGACGTGCTGTCGCGCATCTTCGACGTGCCGCTGGGCATTCTGGCCACCAGCAGCTATCGCGAGGCTGCCGGCACGGTGCAGGGGCAACTGGACATCGCCCAGTTCATCACCATCACGCGCGGCACGCTGGACGGCAAGGTCCTGCTGGTCGACGACATGGTGGACACCGGCCTGACCTTCAGCCGGGTGCACGATCATCTGCTCAAGCAATTCCCCGGCATTACGGAAATGCGCACTGCAGTACTCTGGCAAAAGGGCCATGCCCAGGTCCAGCCGGATTACTACGTGGATCAGCTGCCCACCAATCCCTGGATCCACCAGCCCTTCGAAGACTATGACAGCCTGCGGCCTCATCAGCTGGAGTCCTGGATCCGCAAGGGCGTGCGTTCCGCATATCCCGATGCAAAGGCGTAGATTCCCAGCCTGATTCGTGCTAGAATCTTCTGCTGTCTTATATGGATATTTTCCTTTAACCCAACCGTGGATGCACCGGATCTTTAACGGTTTCCGACATTCATGCTTTTTACAGGCTATCAAGGATTTACATGCCGATTGTCCGCCTCAAAGAAAACGAGCCCTTCGAGGCTGCCCTGCGGCGCTTTAAGCGCACCATCGAAAAGACCGGCCTGCTGACCGAACTGCGTTCGCGCGAATTCTACGAGAAGCCCACCGCCGAACGTAAGCGCAAGCTGGCCGCTGCCGTCAAGCGCCACTACAAACGCATTCGCAGCCAACAACTGCCGCCGCGACTCTATTGATTGATTCCTGAATCCTTCATCCAGGAACTGCTGGCGCGCGTAGATATCGTCGATGTTGTCGGCCGGTATGTGCAGCTGCGCAAAGGGGGCGCAAACCTGCTGGGTTTGTGCCCTTTTCACACTGAAAAATCGCCGTCGTTCACGGTCAGTCCCACGAAGCAGTTCTATCACTGCTTTGGCTGCGGCGCCCATGGCAGCGCCATTCATTTCCTGACCGAGCACACCGGAGCGCCATTTCCGGAAGCCGTGCGCACGCTGGCTGCCAGCGTCGGTCTGACTGTTCCCGAGGAACCTCGCACTCCGCGCCAGCGGGCTGCCGAGCGCGAACGCCGCGAGGAAGGGTCCCGCCAGCGCGACGTGCTGCAGCAGGCACAGGCCCACTACCGGGCCGCCCTGAAGCAGACGCCCCAGGCGATCGCCTACCTGAAAAAGCGCGGGCTCAGCGGTGAGATCGCGGCCCGCTATGGCCTGGGATGGGCGAGTGCCGACCGTCGCGGCCTGGCTGCGGTATTCGAGCACTACGAAGACCCTGCGCTGCTCGAGTCCGGCTTGGTGATCGAGGCCGAGGACGGCCGCCGTCACGACCGCTTCCGGGGGCGGGTGATGTTCCCCATCCTGAATGGTCGGGGGCAACTGATCGGCTTTGGCGGTCGGCTGATCGAGGCGGGCGAGCCCAAATACCTGAATTCGCCCGAGACCAGCCTGTTTTCGAAGGGGCACGAGCTCTATGGCCTGCACGAGGCGCGCGCCGGCATCCGCAGCGAAGGCTGTGTGCTGGTCGTCGAGGGCTACATGGACGTGGTGGCGCTGGCGCAGTTCGGCTTGAACAACGCCGTGGCGACGCTGGGCACGTCTACGACCAGCAACCATCTGCAAAAGCTGTGTCGGGCCAGCGACCGCATCATCTTCAGCTTTGACGGCGATGGGGCGGGGCGCAAGGCGGCCTGGCGGGCCTTGCAGGCGTGTCTGCCGTGGGTGGCCGAAGACGTCGCCATGCGCTTTTTGTTTCTGCCGGACGGCCAGGATCCCGATTCCTACGTGCGGGCCTATGGGGTGCAGGCATTGCGGGCCTGCCTGGACGAGGCTCTGCCGCTGTCGCGATTCATGCTCGAAGAGCTGGCGGCGCGCCATGATCTGCGCGAGGCCGAAGGCCGCGCCGCCTGCGTGCACGAGGCGCGGCCTCTGTTCGCGCAGATGCCCGAGGGCGGATATCGCCTGCAGGTCGAGCGCGAGTTCGCCCAGCAGGTGCGTCTGACGCCGGACGAACTCAGCCTGATGCTGGCCAGCGGGCCGGCGGGGCCTGCCGGGGCTGCGCCCGCCGCCGATTTTCGGCGTCCGGACAGCCCAATGCCGGCTGTGTCGGATCGGCGGGCACCGGATACGGCGCCGGACGACTGGCAAGTCCCCGGCATGCCGCAGGATGAGCCCCCTTGGATGAGTGCCGCATTCGGCCAGGGAGGCGGCGTTTCGCCTGGCCGGCCGGCGACTGGCCGGGCGCGGCGCGGCCGCACGGGCCAGGCCCGGACCGTCACGCCCCTGGCGCGGCGTTTGCTGCGCCTGTTGCTGGCGCATCCCGCCTTGGTGGATGGCCTGGGGGACCAACAGCTTGAATTGTTGGCCCACCATCCCCATCTGCAGTTGGTGCGGGAATTGATCGGTCTGGCCAGCTCCTGCGGCGGCCGGCATGCCGGCGCGCTGCTGGAGGCCGCCGATCCGGATTCGGATCTGGCTGCCGCCATCCAGGATCTGTCCACGGAAGTCCTGACGCAGGAACTGCCCGATCCGCAGGCGGAATGGCGAGATGCCTTGCGGCATATCGAATTGCAGGCCGTGCAGGAACAATGCGACCGTCTGATCGCGGCGGGGCTGGCGGATGAGGCGCAGCGCCGGCGATATCAGGATCTCAGCCGCCGCTTGGCCCGGCTGAAGACGCCGACGGGATGAATCTTCCTGTCAAGTGCAGTAAACTACATGGTTTTCAATAAGTTGAGCGCCTTCAACAGAATTGTCGACCCGGAATGTTGCCTCAATCGGCTTTAGGGCCGAGCGGCAACGAAACTGAGAACGGAAAGAGCACATGACCCAAGCAACTGGCAAAACCCCTGCGGCTGCCAAAAAAACGGCTGCCAAGAAAACCAAGGCCCAGAGCGCCGAGCTCGAATCCGTGGTCAAGGCGGCCAGTGTGACGGCGCCCGTGGCGAAAAAGGCCAGCAAGCCCGCAGCCAAGAAAACCACTAAAAAAGCGGCGGCCGAACCTCGTGCGCCGAAAGTTCCCAGTGGGCGCAAACCCGGGCGTCCGGCAAAGAACGCCAACAACGACGGCGCCGACTACGTGGACGACGATGCGGACGGTGGTGAAGTCATCCCCGATCTGAAGCCCCTGCCCAAGCGCGGCGGCAAGCGCGCCAAGGGCGAGAAGGAAAGCCCCTCGCGCAGCCAGATGACCCCCGAGGAACAGGAAGCCCGGCGCAATCGCCTGAAGATCCTGATCAAGCTGGGCA
The DNA here is from genome assembly GCF_034674885.1 of Castellaniella sp. Taxonomy (GTDB): domain Bacteria; phylum Pseudomonadota; class Gammaproteobacteria; order Burkholderiales; family Burkholderiaceae_B; genus Castellaniella. Next base: position 87,993 of record NZ_JAUCDS010000009.1, on the reverse strand, counting down.
AGGATCGTGGCTACCTGACCTATGGCGAAATCAACGACCACCTGCCCGACGATCTGGTCGATGCCGAAGCCATCGACGGCATCATCAGCACCTTCAGCGACATGGGGATCTCGGTCTACGACCAGGCCCCCGACGCCGAAACCCTGCTGATGAGCGATAACGTGCCCTCGGCCACCAGCGACGACGACGTCGAGGACGAGGCCGAGGCCGCGCTGACCACGGTGGACTCCGATTTCGGCCGCACGACGGACCCGGTGCGCATGTACATGCGCGAAATGGGCACGGTCGAACTGCTCACGCGCGAGGGCGAAATCGAAATCGCCAAGCGCATCGAGGATGGCCTGAAGCACATGGTCATGGCGATCGCCGCCTGCCCGACGACGGTCAATGAGATCCTGGAACACATCCGCAAGGTCCGCGAGGGTACCGCCCAGATCGACGAGGTCGTGGACGGCCTGATCGACGACGAAGGCGAGGACTACGCCGGTTCCGGGGTCACGTCGGATGACGACGACGGCCCGGCCGGCGGCATGAGCAGCAAGCAGCTGGAATACCTGCGCACCAAATCCCTCAAGAAATTCGACCTGGTCGAGTCCTGGTTCGAAAAGATGCGCCTGGCCTTCGAGGGCGAGGGCTACAAATCCCCGGCCTACATCGAGGCCCGCGAGGCCATTCACGCCGAATTGCTGGGTGTGCGCTTTACGGCGAAAATGGTCGAACGACTGGCCGATGCCCTGCGCGCCCAGGTCGCCGAGGTTCGCACCCACGAACGCGCCGCCATGGCGATCTGCGTGACCCGGGCCGGCATGCCTCGCACGCATTTCATCAAGGCCTTCCCCGGCAACGAGACCAACCTTGACTGGGTGACCGAGGAAATCGCCGCCGGCCACGATTATTCCGACACCCTGGAACGCCATGCGCCTGCCGTGCTGGAAATCCAGCAGAAGCTGATCGAGCTGCAACGCAGCGTCGTGCTGCCGCTGAAGGACCTGAAGGACGTCAACAAGCGCATGGCCACGGGCGAAGCCAAGGCCCGCAAGGCCAAACGCGAAATGACCGAGGCCAACCTGCGCCTGGTGATTTCCATCGCCAAGAAATACACCAATCGCGGGCTGCAGTTCCTGGACCTGATCCAGGAAGGCAACATCGGCCTGATGAAGGCCGTGGACAAATTCGAGTACCGTCGCGGCTACAAGTTTTCCACCTATGCCACTTGGTGGATTCGTCAGGCCATCACGCGTTCCATCGCCGACCAGGCCCGTACGATCCGGATTCCGGTCCACATGATCGAGACGATCAACAAGATGAACCGGATCAACCGCCAGATCCTGCAGGAGACCGGGGCCGAGCCCGATCCCGCCACCCTGGCGCAGAAAATGGACATGCCGGAAGACAAGGTCCGCAAGATCCTGAAGATCGCCAAGGAACCCATCTCCATGGAAACGCCCATCGGCGACGATGACGATTCCCACCTGGGCGACTTCATCGAGGACACCGGTACGCTGTCGCCGTCGGAGTCGGCCCTGCATGGCTCCATGCAGGATGTCGTCAAGGAGGTCCTGGATTCGCTCACCCCGCGCGAGGCGAAAGTCCTGCGCATGCGCTTTGGTATCGAAATGAGCACCGACCAGACCCTGGAAGAGGTCGGCAAGCAGTTCGACGTCACCCGCGAGCGCATCCGCCAGATCGAGGCCAAGGCCCTGCGCAAATTGCGCCACCCCAGCCGGGCGGACAAACTGAAGTCCTTCCTGGAAGGTCAGTAAACACGCCGTCTGCGGATATCGCAGGACACGACAGGCCGCCCCTTGGGGCGGCCTGTGTCATTTCAGCCGGCGATACAAGGTGCTGCGATGGATGCCCAGGCGGCGGGCGGCCAGGGCCATATTGCCGGCGCATTCCTGAAGGACGCGCCGGATGGTGGCCTGTTCGACTTCGCGCAGGGGGGCGTCCATGGCGGCCGAAGGGGGTGTCGCGTATGTCGGGGCCGGCTCGGCGGGATGGGCGGCAATCGGGGCGCCGGGGTGGTCGATGCCCAGATCTGCCGGCAGTTGGCCGGGCCGGATGGCGTCCGGCCCTGGATATTGGCACTGCAGCCGTCGCAGGACGCTGCGCAGTTCGCGGTAGTTGCCTGGCCAGACGTGGCGGGCCAGCACGCCGGCGGCCTCGGGGGTGAGCCGCCCGCCCAGGGCCTGGTATTGCGCGATGATGAACCCCGCCAGGTCGGGATGGTTGCGCAGCGGAGGCAGCGCCAGGGGCATGTCCTGCAGCCTGTAGTACAAGTCCGCGCGAAACAGGCCCCGGGCCACCAGGGCCTTGAGGTCCTGGTGACTGGCGCTGATCAGCCCGAAATCCAGGGGCAGCCGTTTTTCCGATCCCAGGGGCTGGACTTCGCGTTCCTGCAGCACTCGCAGCAGCCGGGTCTGCAGGCCCAGCGGCATGTCGCCGATTTCGTCCAGGAAGAGCACGCCCTGATGCGCCTGGCGCAGCAGCCCGCGCGCGCCTTCGCGCCGGGCCCCCGTGAAGGCGCCGGCCTCGTAGCCGAACAATTCAGATTCGATCAGGTGTTCGGGCAGGGCGGCGCAGTTGATGGCGATGAATGCGCCCTGGCGGCGGCCGCTGCTGGCGTGGATATGGCGCGCCAGGACTTCCTTGCCGGTGCCGGTTTCGCCTTGCAGCAGGACGGCCAGACCGTTGTCGACTGCCCGGATGCCCTGTTCCAGCAGCGGACGGTGGATGGTGTCGGGTTGCGGCAGGGTGTCTGGAGCGGGGCTGGGGGCGCTGCGGGGTTTGGGGACGTCGAATGACACCAGCGCCCGGGTGGGCGTGTGCAGGCTGCCTGTCAGGATCTGGCCATCGCGACGGCGCAGCCGGCTGCTGCGGGCTTGCAGGGCGCCATCTATCCATTGCGAGCAGGGGGTGCCGATCAGTTGCCAATCAGTGTTCAACGCGCGCAGGGCGGCCTCGTTGGCCCCTGCGATCCGGGCGTCGTCGTCCAGCAGCAGGATGGCCGGCCAGGCGTCCGGAGCAGACTGTTCGCCTGGATAGAAGTCCAGGCGGCGCAGCGGGCTGTCGATCAGGATCTGGTTGCTGATGCCCTGGGCCAGCCGCTGGACCAAGGACAGGACATAGTGGTGGAGTGCGTCGGCCGGCCCGGAAAGGTCCAGCACCCCCAGGATGCCGCCCGAGGCAGACAGGATCGGGGCCGCGTGGCAGCTGAGGATGCTGTTGCGGGCCAGGAAGTGTTCTGCTCCGTGAACGCGGACGGCGCGCCCGTCGTGCAGTGCGGTGCCGATGGCGTTGGTGCCGCGCTGGGTTTCGGCCCAGCTGACCCCGGGCAGCAGTGCGACGCGCTGAGCTTTGTTCAGGAAGCCGGGGTTGCCGCGTTCGTGCAGAATCAGGCCGCTGGGGTCGGCCAGCAAGGCGATGCCGTTGGTGGAACCTGCCAGGGCTCCCAGGGCGCAGAGACTGGGTTCCGCGTGGCGCAGCAGCAGGCGATGGGCTTCGATGCGTATGCCGAGATCGGCGCGGGGCAGGGGCGCTGCATCGGCCAGCAGCTGCGGGTCGAGGTCGGCGCAGCGCGCCCACGACTGGTGGATGCGGGTCGAGGCCTGAGCGCGGGTGTCAGGTGTGATGACCAGTGGCGATGAGTGCTGCATGGGCGTCTCCGTCCGGATCGCGATGCGGGTGACGCAATCTGATGCATCGCTGTCGCAAAATGCAGGGACAAGTGTCGCAAAATGCGACAAGCCCCTGTTTTTAAAGCAGGTTCTGGTTCAGTATGCCACTGCTGCGGACGTAAGGAAAGCCCAGTGTCTCAGGGGGCTCCGGCCTCTTGGCAATGGCTTCGCGCACAGGGTGGGATCGTACTTGGCATGGACTTTGCTTGATCTTCATCAGGTGCCGGTGCATGGTGCCCCGGACAAACGGCGCCCCGGCAACGGGACAAGCGCCCCCGAATCAAGGAGACAGACATGGACATGACCGACCTGAAGCACTTTGGGATCGACATCGGCTTTCCCTACAAGAAACACTACGAGAACTACATCGGCGGGCGCTGGGTGGCGCCGGCCGCCGGCAATTACTTTGACAATCTGTCGCCCATCACCGGCCAGGTGTTCTGCGAAGTGCCGCGATCCGATGCCGCCGACGTCGAGGCCGCCCTGGATGCGGCACACGCCGCCCGCAGGGCCTGGGGCGAGACTTCGGTGGCCGAGCGCGCCGGTGTGCTGCTGCGCGTTGCCGACCGCATGGAACAGAATCTGCGTCTGCTGGCGGTGGCCGAGACCATCGACAACGGCAAGCCGTTGCGCGAGACCATGGCGGCCGACCTGCCCCTGGCCATCGACCACATGCGCTATTTCGCCGGCTGCATCCGCGCCCAGGAAGGCGGCATTTCCGAGATCGACAACACGACGGTCGCCTATCATTTCCACGAGCCCATGGGCGTGGTCGGCCAGATCATTCCCTGGAACTTTCCGCTGCTGATGGCCGCCTGGAAGCTGGGCCCCGCGCTGGCCGCAGGCAACTGCGTGGTCATGAAACCGGCGGAGCAGACCCCGGCCTCGATTCTGGTGCTGATGGAACTGATCGGCGACCTGCTGCCTCCGGGCGTGCTGAACATCGTCAACGGCTTTGGCAGGGAAGCGGGGGCTGCCCTGGCGTCCAGCAAGCGCATCGCCAAGATCGCCTTCACCGGGTCCACGCCGACCGGCAAGCACATTCTGCATGCTGCCGCCGACAACCTGATCCCCAGCACGGTGGAATTGGGCGGCAAGAGCCCGAACATCTTCTTCGCCAATGTCATGGATCAGGATGACGCATTTTTCGACAAGGCGCTGGAAGGCCTGAGCATGTTCGCACTGAACCAGGGCGAGATCTGCACCTGCCCGTCGCGTGTCCTGGTCCAGGAATCCATCTACGATCGCTTCATCGAACGTGCGGTCAAGCGTGTGGAATCCATGAAGGCCGGCAATCCCCTGGATGCGGGCACCATGCTGGGCGCCCAGGTCTCGCGGGCACAGATGGACAAGATCCTGGGCTACATCGATATCGGTCGCGGCGAAGGCGCTCGCTGCCTGACCGGTGGTGCGCGCAATGCGCCGGGTGCCGGCCTGGACGAGGGCTTCTACGTCAAGCCGACGCTGCTGTTCGGCGAGAACAGCATGCGGGTGTTCCAGGAGGAAATCTTCGGCCCTGTGGCAGCGGTGACGACCTTCAAGGATGAAGAGGAAGCCATCGCGATCGCCAACGATACCGATTATGGCCTGGGGGCCGGGGTGTGGACGCGCGACGGGTCCCAGGCCTACCGCGTGGGTCGGCAGGTCCAGGCTGGCCGGGTGTGGACGAACTGCTTTCACCTGTACCCTGCGCATGCCGCTTTCGGCGGCTATAAGCAGTCCGGCATCGGGCGTGAAACCCACAAGATGGCGCTCGCCGCGTACCAGCAGACCAAATGTCTGCTGGTCAGCTACAGCCCCAACGCACTGGGCTTCTTCTAAGCCGAGACCCGCAGCCGGAAATCCCGGGGGGATTGTCCGGCTGCCTTGCGAAAGAATCGTGTGAAGTGCGCCGGTTCCGAGAACCCCAGCGCGTCGGAGATCTCGCTGACCGTCATCGAGGTATAGACCAGGCTGCGGCTGGCTTCCAGGGCCAGGCGTTCGTGGATCAGCTGCAGCGGGGTCTTGCCGGCGTGGGTTCGGGTGACCAGGTTCAGGTGAGTGGTGCTCAGGCCCAGCTGCCGGGCATACCAGGCGACCGTGTGCTGGCGGCTGTGAGCCCGTTCCAGCAGTTCGCCGAACCGGGCATAGTGCTGCAGGCCCCGGGCGGCCTGGGGCGGCTGCGTCCCGTCGGCTGTGCGGCTGCGCAGGCGGGTGTAGAGCAGGGTCAGCCAGGCCTCGATCTGGGCTTCCCGGAACGGCTGCCGCGCAGCATACTGGGCATTCAGGTGGGCGCAGGCCTCGTGCAGGCCGGCGCTGTGCTCGCCGGATAGAAATTGATGCAGCACGGGGTGCGGCGGCGGCGTCGCTGCCGTGCCCAGGCGCTGCGCCAGCTGCGTCAACAGCACGTTGGTGATCGTGATCACGTGGCCGGTGCAATCGGCGTCGAACTCGAAACCATGCACGTAGGCCTGGGGCACCTCGACCGCTGCCGGCCCTTCGATGATCGGCCGATCCTGATCCAGGCTGACAATGGCCCGCCCCCGATGCAGGTACAGAATCTGATACAAACCGGCATGACGGTGCGGCCGGATATGCCAATTGTGCAAGCGGCTGCGGGATGCAATCGTTTCGCAGTGCAGCATCTCCGCCAGGGGCCATCCGGCTTGTTCGCCGTACAGCTGAAAGAGGGGGGCAGTCTGGAAATAGTTCATATGGGCAATTTTATGCTTGAAAAGTCCATTCCCAAATCAGCGTTTGGCATTCACCATGAGGCCTGTGCCGGATGACTGAGCGCCAGGGGGCGCCGAATCCGGGCGGAGGAGAATCAGAATCATGAAAACACAGGTCGCCATCATCGGCGCGGGGCCTTCGGGGCTGCTGCTGGGTCAGTTGCTGCATCGCTGTGGCATCGACAACGTCATCCTGGAACGCCATACCCCGGATTATGTCCTGGGGCGGGTACGGGCGGGGGTGCTGGAATACGGTTTCGTCAACCTGATGCGAGAGGCCGGCGTATCGGCGCGCATGGACGCAGAAGGGCTGGAGCACGATGGCTTCACGCTGGCCTTCCAGGGGCACCGGCAGCGGGTCGACATGATGGCCCTGACGGGCAAGTCCGTGCTGGTCTACGGGCAGACCGAATTGACGCACGACCTGATGGATGCCCGCCGAGCCAGCGGCGCGCCGATCTACTACGAGGCCACCGACGTGCAGCTGCACGACTTTCTGGACGGCAAGCCGCGCGTCACCTTCATGCACGAAGGGCAGCGCAAGACGCTGGATTGCGACTACATCGCAGGCTGCGACGGCTTTCATGGCGTGTCGCGCCAGTCCGTGCCGCAGGACCGCATCAAACACTTCGAGCGTGTCTACCCCTTTGGCTGGCTGGGATTGCTGACTGAAACGCCGCCTGTCGAAGATGAACTGATCTATGTCCACAATCCGCGCGGCTTTGCCCTGTGCAGCATGCGTTCGCATACGCGCAGTCGCTACTACCTGCAATGCAGCCTGGCCGAGCACGTCGAGGAATGGTCCGATGATCGCTTCTGGACCGAGCTTTCGGCCCGCCTGCCCGAGGACGTGGCGGCCAAGCTGCAGACCGGGCCGTCGTTCGAGAAAAGCATTGCGCCGCTGCGCAGTTTCGTGGCGGAACCCATGCGCTTCGGCCAGCTGTTCCTGGTGGGTGACGCCGCGCACATCGTGCCGCCCACCGGCGCCAAGGGCCTGAACCTGGCTTCCAGCGACGTCTATACCCTGTATCACGCCTTGCGCGGCGCCTGCCTGGACAATCGTCCCGAACTGCTGGACCGCTATTCGGAGATCTGCCTGCGCCGCATCTGGAAGGCAGAACGCTTCTCCTGGTGGATGACTTCGTTGCTGCATGCCTTCGATGGGGATGCATTCAGCCAGCGCATCCAGCAGGCCGAACAGGACTACTACACCAGCACACACGCAGGTCTGACCACCATTGCGGAAAATTACGTGGGCCTGCCCTACGAGCCGGTGGTCTGATCGCTGCCCAGCGTCCGGCGCCGGAAGTCCTTGGGCGACAGGCCGGCCAGGCGCTTGAAAAAGCGCGTGAAATAGCCGGGGTCGGAAAAACCCAGCGAGTCGGCGATGGCGCTGATCGGTCGGGCGGTGTAGATCAGTTCGCGGCGGGCTTCCAGCAGCAGGCGTTCATGGATCAGTTGCAGGGCCGTCTTGCCCGCCAGCGCCTGGACGATGCTGTTCAGGTGCGCGGCCGTCACTCCCAGGCGCCCGGCGTACCAGCCTACCTGGTGCTGGCGGGAAAAATGCGTTTCGATCATCTGCGCGTAGCGCGCCAGATGCAGGCTGCCCGACGAGGTTTCCGCAGGGCTGTCGGGGCGGGGCGCATGATGGCGGTGGACCCATACCAGCAGGCTGCCCAGCAGGGCCTCCAGCAGGGGGCCGCGCTGCGGGTGGTGGGGATGGTGATATTCCCGGTCCAGCTGATCGAAGGTAAGGCTCGTGTAGCCGTCCTGCGCACCCAGTGTCAGCAGGGCCGGATCTGCCAGGGCATGCAGGCTCAGGCCGTGGCGCTGGCATAGCGGCTGCAGCAGAGCGTAGGTCAGCGTCAGGATATAGCCGCCTGCGCCGGGCTGAAAAATGAATTCATGGACGACGTGCTGGGGAATCACCACCACGTGCCCGGCCGGCTCCGCGCTCAGGGCCTGGGCCTGGCCATCGAGCACGACGGTCGCGTTGCCCGATTGCAGGAACAGGATCTGGAACAGATCTGCGTGCTTGTGGGCCGTGACATGCCAATTGTGCAATTTTTCCTGTGCCGCGATGGTCTCGCAGTACAGCGGGTCCGGCTGGGTCCAGACATTGCCGTAGCCGTACAGCTTATAGATCGGCACTGCGGTGTGGTCGTGGGCGGGCGGGGCTGGGATCAAGTCGGTCATGGCGGATCGGCCTCGGTGGCTATCCACGAAATGTACATTTTTAAGCCGTAAAAATCCATTCTCCGTCTTGCCGCCCGGCCGCATGATGGGTCCTGTCTGACATGAAGTGGCCCCGAGGCTTGTTCCGAGCCTCTGATCCCGGCATCCGGGCGGGGCGTTTTTCAAGGAGACCTCTCATGACGACGGCCCAGACCCGCGCGCGCCGGCGCGATATCCCCGGCACCGTGATCTTTGACGGCGACCTGGCGCGCATCGGCTACGCACTGAACCGCATGTGCTACAGCTTCAATGCCGCGCAGTGTCGCGCCGCCTTCCTGCAGGACGAGGAAGCCTACATGACGCGCTACCGCCTGAGCGAAACCCAGAAGGCGGCCGTGCGCAGCCGCGAGGTCCTGCGCATGATGGCGGCTGGCGGCCACCCCTACTATCTGGCCAAGCTGGCCGGCATCTTCGGCCTGGACATGCAGGACATCGGCGCTCAGCAGACCGGCATGAGCAAACAGGCATTCCAGGCGAAACTCGTCGCGGCAGGAGCATGACCATGGCATATCTCATCGGCAGCATCAGCACATCCCACGTTCCGGCCATCGGCGGCGCGCTCGCGCGCCAGAAACAGCAGGACCCCTACTGGAAGCCCTTTTTCGATGCGTACGGCCAGGCCCGCGACTGGCTGGCGCAGACACGTCCCGACGTGGTCGTCATCCTGCACAACGATCACGGACTGAATTTCTTCCTGGACAAGATGCCGACTTTTTCGGTGGGCGCGGCGCCGTCCTATCAGACGGCGGACGAGGGCTGGGGCATTCCCGCCCTGGTCGAGCCGCGCGGCTGCGTGGACCTGTCCTGGCAGATCGTCGAGACCCTGGTGGCCGATGAATTCGACATCACCACGTGCCAGGAAGCCCTGATCGACCACGCGGTGTCCCTGCCTCTGGCCCTGTTGTGGCCTGAAGGCCAGCAGTCCGGGGCCTGGCCGGTGGAAATCGTGCCGGTCTGCATCAACACGGTGCTGGCGCCGTATCCCTCGGCATCCCGCTGCTACCGTCTGGGGCAGTCGCTGCGCCGCGCCATCGAGTCCTGGGAAGACGACCGGCGGGTGCTGGTGATCGCCAGTGGCGGCCTGTCTCACCAGTTGGATGGAGAGCGCGCGGGCTTCATCAACAAGCCCTTCGACCTGCAGTTCATGGACAGCCTGGTAGACGACCCGACCTGGATCACGCAGTACTCCAACGAGGAACTGGTGGAACTCACCGGCACCCAGGGGATCGAGCTGTTGATGTGGGTGGCCGCGCGAGGCGTGCTGGACGACACGCCGGTGCGCAAACGCCATGCGCACTATCACGTGCCGATCTCCAATACCGCCACCGGCCTGCTGGTGCTGGAACCCGCCTGATTCCGGGGCCGGGGCGCGTCGCCAGACGGCTTCAGGCCGTCGGGCGGTGCCGCGCGGCCCAGTCCAGGATGTGTTCCAGGCAGGCTTCGGGCGCTTCGAAGGGCGCCATGTGGCCCGCATCCGGAATGGCGCGCAGTTCGGCGCCGGCGATTCGGCCAGCCATGTCCTCGTGCCGCGACAGGGGGCTCCAGCGGTCCAGTGCGCCACTCATGAGCAGCGTCGGGCAGGCGATTTCCGGCAGCAGGCTGCTGGCATCGGGCCGCTCGATCAGGGCCTGGATCTGGCCTGCGAAGGAATCCACCGTGGATCGCAGTACCATATCCCGCATGCGCTGCATGAGATCGGCGTTGCGACCGGTGTCTGCGGTGATCATGCCGGCCAGCCAGTCTTCGGCAATGGCGGCGATGCCACCGGCCCGGGCTGCACGAACGATGGCATGGCGCTTGTCGAGTTCGCCTTCCCCCAGGCCCTTGTAGCCGGTATTCATCAGGACCAGCCCTCGTATCCGGCTGGGGGCCTGTCGGGCCATTTCGAGGGCAACGCGTCCGCCCATGGAATGCCCCACGATGATCACCGGCCCGTCGATCTGCCGCAGGACGTCTTCCGCTGCCTGGGCCAGCGAGGTGATGCCGCTGAGACGTGCCGCCAGGACAGACCCGGTGCGCGAGAGCGGTCCGATGAAATCGGCCCAGGTGTCTGCGTCGCACAGCAGGCCGTGCAGCAGGACCCAGGCGGGGGACTCGGCGTTCGAAGTCGAAGCAGGCATGATAATCTTGGCTCGGCGCAGGGGCGGCGCCCCGGGGGGTTGTTTGAGTATTCCGATCCGCGTGCCCGGCGGGTTTTCACGAGATCGCGCATGACGGATTCTATTCTGTACGAGCCCCTTTATGTCCAGCCGGGGCATCTGCTGCGGCGCGCGCAGCAGATCTCGGCGTCCATCTTCCACGACGAGATCGGCAACCGGGTCACCCCGATGCAATATGCGGTGTTGTGCGTGGTGCTGGACAACCCCCATGTAGACCAGGTGTCCATGGCGGGACTGGCGGCGGTGGATACGTCGACGGCGGCCAGCGTTGCCACGCGGCTGGAAGAAAAAGGGCTGCTGCGGCGCGAAGTCGACTCGGCCGATCGGCGCCAGCGCCGATTGTCCCTGACGCAGGCCGGACGCGATCTGCTGGTCGAGGTCAACGATGGCATTGCCCGCTTGCATCAGCGCATCTTCGAGAAGTTCTCGGCACAGGAAGAAGCCCAGTTCATGAACCTGCTGGAAAAGCTGGTCCACTTGAACAATCATCAGAGCCGGGCCCCGCTGACGGCGATGCCGGACGGCCGTTAATTTCCTGTTCCGTTCGGATCGGCCGGGGTGGGGCGCCTGGCCGTCACCTCTCGATCCAGGGTAAACCTCCAGAGGGTTAGTACCAGTTCATCCTTTAAATCCATATTTGTAGAATGGGTAAATGTTCAGTGTTCTGAATAATAGTGTGCTGAACACTTAGGATTCAAATATCTCTGTGGAAATGGCGTGCGGAATATCGTTCCCGCGCGCCGGGAGGACCATCATGTTTCCCATGAATGCCTGGTATGTGGCCTGTACACCGGACGAACTCGTCGACAAACCCCTGGGTCGCACGATCTGCGGCCTGCCGATCGTGCTGTACCGAGGCCAGGAAGGCCGGGTCGCCGCTCTGGAAGACTTCTGTCCGCACCGGGGCGCGGCACTGTCCCTGGGCTCGGTCGTGGACGGCAATCTGATGTGCGGCTATCACGGCCTGGTCATGGATTGCCACGGCAAGGCTGTGTCCATGCCCATGCAGAGGGTGGGTGGCTTTCCCTGCATCCGCAGCTATCCGGTCGAAGAACGTCATGGTTTCATCTGGATCTGGCCCGGTGACGCGGCGCAGGCCGATGCCGCTGCCATTCCCGATCTGCCCTGGGCGGACAATCCGGAATGGGCCTTTGGCGGCGGCCTGTATCACATCCGGTGCAGTTACCGGCTGATGATCGACAATCTCATGGACCTGACCCACGAAGCCTATGTGCATGCCGGCAGCATCGGCCAGGAGGAAATCGACCAGTCGCCGGTCAAGACGCACCTGGAAGGCGATCAGGTCGTCACCAGCCGTGAAATGAACGACATCATCGCGCCTCCGTTCTGGCAACTGGGCATGCGGGCCAGCGGCCTGGACGATCAGGCTCGGGTCGACCGCTGGCAGTATTCGCGTTTCACGGCGCCCGGCAGCGTGATGATCGACGTGGGCGTGGCCCTGGCGGGTCAGGGGGGCATCCAGGCGGATCCCTCCAAGCGGGTGTCGGCCATCGTGGTCGACTTCATGACGCCGGAAACCGAATCCTCTCATTGGTACTTCTGGGGCATGGCGCGGCACTTCAAGCCTGATGATGCGGCGCTGACCGAATCCATCCGCGAAGGACAGAGCAAGATCTTCAATCAGGACCTGGCGGTTCTGGAAGCCCAGCAGCACAACCGCGAGGCCTTCAGCGGGCGCCGCCTGCTGGCGCTGAACATCGATACGGGTGGCGTGCGGGCCAATCGCATTCTGGATGACCTGGTTGCAGCCGAACGCGCGGTGTCCCCCGAGGCCGCAGTGGGCTAAAGTGCAGCTTGTCCCGGTCTTGGCACACGGCACATGGGCCGACCCGCGACCGGGCTCGCGAGAGAGAATCATGACCGATACTTTGTTGTCCGTCCGGGTGTCCGCCAGACATGAGGCAGCCCAGGACATCGTCAGCCTGGATCTGGAAGATCCTGCTGGCGGCCTGTTGCCGGCCTTTACGCCGGGCGCCCACATCGACGTGCATCTGCCCGGTGGCCTGATCCGCCAGTATTCGCTGATGAACGATTGCCGGGAGCGCACCCGGTTTCGCATCGGCATCCTGCGCGAGCCGCAGTCCAGGGGCGGCTCCGTCGCGCTGCATGATCAGGTCCGTGATGGCGACCTGCTGCAGATCAGCGCGCCGCGCAACCGTTTTGAACTGGTGCCTGCCGCGCACAGCGTGCTGTTGGGCGGTGGGATCGGCATTACGCCCATCCTGTGCATGGCCACCGAACTGAATGCCCAGGGGGCGGATTTCACCTTGCATTACAGCTGCCGCAGCCGCGCGCGGGCAGCGTTCCTGCAGGACATCGCGCCAATCGTCCAGGCGGGCCATGCCCACCTGCATTTCGACGACGAGCCGGACACCGCGCTGGATGCGGCGGTGCTGCTGGCCCAGGCTGCGGCGGATCGGGCGCAAGTCTATGTCTGCGGGCCTGCGGGCTACATCGAATTCGTGCGCGCCCAGGCCCGGTCAGCCGGCATCCCCGATGCCCGAGTGCATTTCGAACTGTTCGCGCTGGACGAGGCCGACAAGCCGCGCCCGAGCGATCAGGACTGGGCGTTTCAGGTGCAGTTGGCCAGCACTGGGGAAATCTTCGACATCCCGGCGGACGAAACCATTACGCACGCGCTGGATCGCCAGGGCGTCTTCATTCCCGTGTCCTGCGAGGAAGGCATCTGCGGTACCTGCCTGACCGGCGTGAAATCGGGCACTCCCGATCACCGCGACAGCTACCTGACCGACGATGAACACGCTGCAAACGATCAGTTCACCCCGTGTTGTTCGCGTTCGCGCACGCCTTTGCTGATATTGGATCTATAGCCGTAACTGCTTTCACCTGAAGCACACTTAAAAACCAAGGAGACAAACGTGAAACATTCCATCGGCAAGCTGCTGGTCGCCGCCGCCTTGGGCGCGGGTGCGCTGGGTCTGGCCCAGGCGCAGGATCTGAAGATCGGGATGGTGGTCCCGTCTTCGGGGCCTTTCGCATCGACGGGGCAGCAGATCATGAACGGCGCCAATCTCTACCTGAGCGAGCATGGCGGCATGCTGGGCGGACGCACCGCCGTCCTGCTGGAAAAGGACGATACCGGGATCTCGCCCGCGATCAGCAAGCGCCAGGCGCAGAATCTGCTGATCCAGGACAAGGTCGACCTGCTGGCCGGGTTCGGCCTGACGCCCGCCGCGTTCGCGGTGGCGCCGTTGGCGACCGAGGCGAAGATCCCCATGATCGTGCTGAATGCGGCGACTTCATCCATCACGGAAAAATCCCCCTACATCGTCCGCACGTCCATGACTCTGCCTCAGGTGGCCGCCCCCATGGCCAGCTGGGCAGCGAAAAACGGCATCCATTCCGTGTACCTGCTGGTGGCGGATTATGGGCCGGGCCACGATGCCGCCGCCCAATTCAAAAAAACGTTCACGGCAGCCGGCGGCAGCATTGCCGGCGAGATCAACACCCCGCTGACCAGTCCGGACTTCGCCCCGTTCCTGCAGAAGATCAAGGATGCCAAGCCGGATGCGATTTTCTCCTTCGTGCCCAACGGTGAACAAGGCGTCGCGCTGGCCAAGGGCTACAAGGAACGCGGCCTGGACAAGAGCGGCATCCGTCTCCTGGCCACGGGCGACGTGGTGACCGAGGACGTGCTGGGGGCGATGGGGGACAATGCCCTGGGGATGATCACCTCGTTCCACTATTCCACGGCCCATGATTCGCCGGAAAACAAAAAATTCGTGGCGGCATATGCCAAGGCCTACCCCAATACGCGCCCGAACATGGTGGCCGTGGCCGCCTATGACGGCATGCGCCTGATCGACGAGGTTCTGAAGAAGGACGCCGGCAATGTTCAGGGTGACGCTTTCGTGGCGGCGGCCAAGGGCATGCAGTGGAACAGTCCGCGCGGCCCGGTGAAAATCGACCCGCAGACGCGCGACATCATCCAGAATGTCTACATCCGCAAGGTCGAAAAAGTCGACGGCCTGCTGCAGAATGTGGAATTCGACACCATTGAGGCGGTGAAGGACCCCGGCAAGCAATGATGGCCCCCGGCATCCCATAGCAATCAGTTATAGCTGCTAGTCGCCGATGCGGGCTTATCATGGTCCGATGTTCTGGAGATAATCAAAGCACTATGACACAGACTCGTACGATTGCCGGGATGCCGGTCTTTCCCATCGGCCTGGGATGCATGGGCCTCAGTCACGGTTACGGCCCGGCCGTGCCGCCCGAACAGGCGCAGGCCCTGCTGCTGGGCGCCCTGGACCAGGGTGTGACGCTGTTCGACACGGCGGCGCTCTATGGCTTCGGGCACAACGAAGAACTGGTGGGCCGGGTGCTGTCGCCCCATCGCAGCCGCTTCTTCCTGGCCAGCAAATGCGGCATCTTCCGGGAAAACGGGCAGCGCCGCATCGACGGCCGCCCGGAAACCCTGCGCCGCACCTGCGAAGACTCCCTGCGCCGCCTGCGCACCGACGTCATCGACCTGTACTATCTGCATCGCTGGGACAAGTCCGTGCCCATCGAGGACAGCGTCGGCGCTTTGGCCGATCTGGCGCAGGCGGGCAAGATCCGTCACATCGGCCTGTCCGAAGTCTCGGCCGATACTTTGCGCCGCGCGCATGCGGTGCATCCCATCGCCGCCGTGCAGAGCGAATATTCCCTGTGGTCGCGCAACGTGGAAATCGCCGTGCTGCAGGCCTGCCGCGACCTGGGCGCTGCCTTCGTGGCCTTCAGTCCGCTGGGACGGGCTTTCCTGGCCGACGGCCTGCCGTCCATGGCGCCGCTGGCGGACACCGACATGCGCCGCCGCATGCCGCGCTTCCAGCCTGACACGTTCGGACGCAATCAGGCCTTGCTTGGCCTGCTGCGCGACCGGGCCGAAGGCCTGGGATGCACCCCCGGCCAGCTCGCACTGGCCTGGCTGCTGCGCCAGGGGCCGCACATCATCCCGATTCCGGGCACCACACGCCTGGATCATCTGCGGGAAAACCTGGCTGCCGCGGACTTCGTCCCCGACGATGCGCTGTGCGCCGAGTTGGCCGCCCATTTCCACCATGATCGGGTGGCAGGCGACCGCTATGGGCCCGCCACGCAGCTGGAAGTCGACACAGAGCAGTTTCCGTCCGCCTGAAGCGCGGATATCGATCGGCCCGGCGCCCGGGCCGGACACTTCATTCAGTTTTTGGGAGCAGTCATGCAGACGACACGGTTGGGCTTGATCGGTTATGGCGAAGTCGGCGGGATTTTCTGCGCCGGCCTGGGGCCGCAGGTGGAAGGCGTGCACGCCTGGGACCTGAAGCTGGCCGATCCAGCGGCGGCGCAGCCGCTGCGCGACAAGGCGGCCCACGACGGCGTGGTCCTGTGCGCTTCTGCCGCCGAGCTCTGCGCCGCCAGCAATCTGGTGATTTCGGCGGTGACGGCGTCCAACACCGTGGCGGTGGCCCGCGAGGCGGCGGCGCACCTGCAGCCGGGCACTGTCTTTCTGGACCTGAATTCCGCTTCGCCGGGGGCCAAGCGCGAGGCCGCAGCCCTGGTCGAGGCTGCGGGTGGGCACTATGTCGAGGCTGGGGTGATGACCTCGGTGCCCCCCTATGGCATTCGCGTTCCCATGCTGCTGGGCGGCGCGCATGCGGACGCCCTGGCCAGCCGACTGGTGGCCTGGGGCATGGATGCCAGGGTCGTGTCGCCGGAACTCGGCGTCGCGTCCGCCATCAAGATGTGCCGCAGCGTCATGATCAAGGGCCTGGAGGCCCTGGTGATCGAAAGCTACACCGCCGCCCGCGCCTACGGGGTCGAGGACTACGTGCTGCCGACCCTGCAGGAAACCTTCCCCTCCATCGACTGGACGGAGCAGGGCCGTTATTTCTACAGCCGGGTGGTGCAGCACGGGCGACGTCGTGCCGAGGAAATGCGGGAGGTCGCCAATACCGTGCGCGAAGCAGGCTTCGAGCCCTGGATGGCGGCTGCCACGGCGGAAAAGCAGGACTGGGTGGCCGGCTTGGCCGCACAGGGCCTGTTCGAAGGCGTTCAGCAGGCCGGCGGCTGGCAGGCGTATGCCGATCGCCTGATCAAGCACGCCAAGGGCTGATCAGCCGCGTTCAGTCCGGCTGGATCAGTGACGTGGGGTAGGTCTCGAGCACGGTGCTGCGGATCAGGTCCAGCATGGCCTGCTGCGTCAGCGTCGTGATGCGTCCCGACGCCGTCGCCAGGTACAGCCGGCTGGGCAGTTCGGGCTGACTGATCGGGCGGATGTGATAGCGGTCCGGTTGCGCCGAGGTCAGCACGGCGTGTTCGGTCAGCACCGCGTAGCCGGCGCCGTCGGCCACCAGGTCCAGGATGGCCGGCACGCCGTCGATTTCCAGCCGGATGTTGGGGCGGCAGCCGATCAGCGCCATCTGCGATTCCAGCAGCATGCGGATGGTATGCGGCCGGTTGGGGATCACCAACGGGATGCCCGCCAGCGATCGCAACGGCATGGCTTGCGACGACGGATGCGGGCCCTTGGGGCCGACCAGATACAGCAGTTCGCTGGTCAAGGGGCTGAGATCCAGTTCCGCCGACGCGCTGGGGTTGTAGAGCAGGGCGATGTCCAGGCGGCCCGCCAGCAGGGATTCCTGCATCATCACCGACAGCCCTTCGCTGATGGACAGCGTGGCGTTGGGCAGCCGCTTGCGGAACTTTCGGGTCAGGGGCACTGTCAGCATCTTCGAGGCGCTGGGCACGATGCCCAGGACCACCCGGCCGGCCAGGGCGCCCTGGACGCGGCCCATGTCTTCCTTGGCGCGTTCGACCTGGTGCAGGATCCCCCGGCAGTGCTCCAGCAGTACCTTGCCAGCCTCGGTCGTTGTCACGCCCCGGCCATTGCGGTTCAGCAGGTTCTGGCGCAGTTCGACCTCGAGCAGCCGCACCTGTCGGCTGAGCGCCGGTTGCGCGATGTCCAGAGCGTGGGATGCCTGGGTGAAGCTACCCAGTTCGGCCACGCGGGTGAAGTATTCAAGCTGCTTGAGATCCATGTCAGGGTTTACCCTTAAATTTAGCATGACGTCGATATGATTATACCAATTTGATATAGCAGCTAGTGTATGTATGCCCTTATTAATCAGGCAGCTTGCGCCCATAATGATTGCAACATAGTAGCGGTGGTGACGAGATGCAAAAGCCTGTTCCAGCCTTGTTCATGCGCGGAGGCACATCGCGCGGGCCATTTTTCCTGGAATCCGACCTGCCGGCCGACACGGCGGCTCGCGACCGGGTCCTGCTGGCCGTGATGGGTTCGCCCGACCGACGACAGATTGACGGCCTGGGCGGGGCGCATCCCCTGACCAGCAAGGTCGGCATCGTCCGTACAGGCACTACGCCGGGGGTCGACCTGGAATTCCTGTTCGCCCAGCTGCAGCCTGATCGGGATACGGTGGATACCACGGCCAATTGCGGCAATATGCTCGCGGCCGTGGTGCCGTTCGCCCTGGAACGCGGCGTGATCCAGGCCCAGGGCGATCAGACCACCGTGCGCGTCCTGACCCGCAACACCGGCATGCTGTGCGACATCACCGTGCAGACGCCGCTCACGCCCGCCGGCCGACAGGTCAGCTACGAGGGCGAGGCCCGCATCGACGGGGTCCCCAATACCTCGGCGCCCATCACCATCAATTTCCTGGATACGGCGGGCTCCGTGTGTTCCGGTCTGCTGCCCACCGGCCGGGTGCTGGATCGGGTGCGCGTCGAACCGCCCGCCGGCGCGTCCTTTCAGCCGTTCGACATCGATGTCACCTGCATCGACAACGGCATGCCGCTGGTCCTGTTCCGGGCCCGGGACCTGGGTTGCACCGGCCAGGAAAAACCGGCGGAACTCAATGCCGATACGGATCTGAAGGCCCGTATCGAGGCTCTGCGCCTGCAAACCGGCGAACTCATGGGGCTGGGAGACGTCAGCGGGCGCAATTATCCCAAGATGACCCTGGTGTCGGCCCCGCAGGCCGGCGGCGCCATCAATACACGGTGCTTCATCCCGCACGTCTGCCACGAGGCCATCGGCGTGCTGGCGGCCGTGACGGTGGGCACGGCCTGCGTGCTGGAAGGCTCGGTGTCGAACGCCCTGGCACAGCTGCCGGACGGCGCCCGCAAGGCCGTGTCGATCGAACATCCCAGCGGTGAATTCACCGTTGAACTCGAATTGGATCCGCATGACGCCCAAAAGGTCGTGCGGGCCGCCCTGTTGCGCACGGCGCGTCTCATCATGCGCGGTGAAGTCATGGTCCCCGAATCCGCCTGGCAGGCGGCGGGGGTGGATGGCGAACACGTTCGCTGATCCGGTTTATCAAAAGGAATTCGTCAACATGAACCGACAACCCCTGATCATTGATTGCCACGGGCACTACACCACCGCCCCGCAGGCGCTGGCCGATTGGCGCGAGCGCCAGATCGCCGGAATCAAGGATCCGGCGCAAAGCCCCAAAGCCGCCGATCTGCGCATCAGCGACGATGATCTGCGCGAAAGCATCGAATCCAACCAGCTGCGCCTCATGCTCGAGCGCGGCTCCGACCTGACGATCTTTTCGCCTCGGGCCAGCTTCATGGCGCACCACATCGGCGATTTCCAGGTGTCCAGCACCTGGTCGGCGATCTGCAACGAACTGTGCCACCGGGTCGCCACGCTGTTCCCGGACCATTTCGCCATGGCCGCCATGCTGCCGCAATCACCCGGAGTCGATCCGGCCACCTGCATCCCCGAACTGGAAAAGTGCGTCAAGGAATACGGCGCGGTCGGCATCAACCTGAACCCGGATCCGTCCGGCGGGCACTGGACGGCGCCGCCGCTGTCCGATCATTCCTGGTATCCGATCTACGAGAAGATGGTGGAATACGACATTCCGGCCATGATCCACGTGTCCACCAGTTGCAACCCGTGTTTCCACACCACGGGGGCTCACTACTTGAATGCCGACACCACGGCCTTCATGCAGTGCCTGACTTCGGACCTGTTCAAGGACTTCCCCACGCTGCGCTTCGTCATTCCCCATGGGGGCGGTGCGGCGCCGTATCACTGGGGCCGCTTCCGGGGGCTGGCCCAGGCTTTGAAAAAACCGCTGCTGGACGAGCATCTGCTGAATAATGTGTTCTTCGATACCTGCGTCTACCATCAGCCGGGCATCGATCTGCTGACACGGGTCATCCCCGTGAAAAACGTGCTGTTCGCTTCGGAAATGATCGGCGCGGTGCGGGGCATCGACCCCGAGACCGGCCATTATTTCGACGACACCAAGCGCTACATCGAGGCGGCCACCACGCTGTCCGACGCTGATCGCTTCCAGATTTACGAGGGCAATGCCCGGCGCGTCTTTCCGCGCCTGGATGCCGCCCTGAAGGCCAAGGGCCTTTGATATAGAGGATGATGAATATGAGCACTCCCTTGAATCAGCTGGGTGTCGTGCATCGCACGATTCAACGCGCCGACGCCGCAGCCGTCGAACACCTGTCGCATTTTGGCGTGGCCACCATCCACGAGGCCATGGGGCGCGTGGGCCTGATGAAAACCTATATGCGGCCGGTCTGGCATGGCGCGCGCATGTGCGGCACTGCCGTCACTGTGCTGCTGCAGCCGGGCGACAACTGGATGCTGCACGTGGCGGCAGAACAGATCCGCCCGGGCGACGTGGTAGTGGCGGCTTGCACGGCCGACAGCATGGACGGCTTTTTCGGCGACCTGCTGGCCACGTCCTTCAAGGCGCGCGGCGCGCGCGGCCTGATCATCGACGGCGGCGTGCGTGACGTCGACACCCTGGAATCCATGGATTTCCCCGTGTTCTCCCGGGCCATCAGTTCCCGGGGCACGATCAAGGCCACGCTGGGCTCGGTCAATATTCCGGTGGTGTGCGCCGGCGCCGCCGTGATGCCGGGCGACGTGGTCGTGGCCGATACCGATGGGGTCGTGGTGGTGCCGGCGGCCATTGCCGGCGAAGTGGCCGCCAAGGCCCAGGCCCGCGAAGACAACGAAGGCAACAAGCGCGAGATCTTCGCCTCCGGCGTACTGGGCCTGGACTACTACAAGATGCGCGAAGGCTTGGAAAAGGCTGGCTTGAAGTACCTGGATTAAGGATTGCGCCATGAATACCTCCGACACCTTCGCCAAGACCCCGGGCTGGCTGGATTACTACGACGGCCCCAGCCGCCCGCGTTTCCGCCTGCCGCCCGACGCCGTGGATGCGCATTGCCATGTCTTCGGCCCGGGATCTGTCTTCCCCTACGCTCCGCAGCGCAAGTACACGCCCTGCGATGCGCCCAAAGAAACCCTGTTCGCCCTGCGCGACCACCTGGGGTTTGCGAAGAACGTGATCGTGCAGGCGACCTGCCACGGTACGGACAACCGCGCCCTGGTCGACGCCCTGAAGGCTTCAGGCGGCAGGGCGCGGGGGGTTGCGACGGTGTCGCAGGACATCACGGACGCCGAACTGCGGGATCTGCATGCGGCGGGGGTGCGCGGCACGCGCTTCAATTTCGTCAAGCGTCTGGCGGATTTCACCCCGCGCGAGGTCCTGGCCGACATTGCCGCCCGCATCGCTCCGCTGGGCTGGCACGTGGTCGTCTACTTCGAGGCCAAGGACCTGCCTGAACTGATCGATTTCTTCACCGCGCTGCCGACGACCGTGGTGGTCGACCACATGGGTCGCCCCGACGTTACCCAGCCCGTCAGCGGGCCGGAATTCCAGCGTTTCGTCGCAATGATGCGCGAGCATCCCAACATCTGGAGCAAGGTCAGCTGCCCCGAGCGCCTCAGCCAGACCGGGCCCTACGCCCTTGGTGGCGAACAACGGGCCTACCAGGATGTGGTGCCGTTCGCCCGCCACCTGGTGGAAACCTTCCCCGATCGTGTCCTGTGGGGCACGGATTGGCCGCATCCGAACCTGAAGTCCCACATGCCCGACGACGGGCTGCTGGTGGACTATATCCCGCAGATTGCCCCGACCGCAGCTTTGCAGCACAAGCTGCTGGTGGACAATCCAAACCGCTTGTACTGGAGTTGAGCCATGTCCTTGAACAAGCCCTATACCGACATTCCCGGCACCACGGTCTTCGATGCCGATCAGTCCCGCCTGGGGTATCACCTGAATCAGTTCTGCATGTCGCTGATGAAGGCCGACAATCGCAAGCGCTTTCTGGCTGATGAACGCGCCTATCTCGATGAATGGCCCATGTCGGAAGACCAGAAACAGGCCGTGCTTGCACGCGACCTGAATCGCTGCCTGGCACTGGGCGGCAACATCTATTTCCTGGCCAAATTGGGCGCTACCGACGGCCGGTCCTTCCAGTACATGGCCGCGAGCATGACCGGCATGTCCCAGGAAGACTACGCCGCCATGATGTTGGCCGGCGGCCGATCCGTCAAAGGCAACCGCAAAATCGGAGAGCACTCATGAGTCCCACCCACGCCCGCATCACCGCCAGCGTGTATACGTCCCATGTGCCGGCCATCGGCGCGGCCCTCGATCTGGGCAAGACGGGTACCGACTACTGGGCGCCGCTGTTCCAGGGCTACGAGCCGTCGAAACAGTGGCTGAAGGACAATACGCCCGACGTGATCTTCCTGGTCTACAACGATCATGCCACGGCCTTCAGCCTGGACATGATCCCCACCTTCGCCATCGGCTGCGCTGAACAATACCAGCCTGCCGACGAAGGCTGGGGCGCGCGCCCCGTGCCGCCCGTCATCGGCCACCCCGAACTGGCGGCGCATATCGCCCAGTCGGTAATCCAGCAGGATTTCGATCTGACCATCGTCAACAAGATGGACGTGGACCACGGCCTGACGGTGCCGCTGTCGCTGATGTGCGGCCAGCCCCAGGCCTGGCCGTGCCCGGTCATCCCGTTCGCGGTCAACGTGGTCCAGTACCCCGTGCCTTCGGGCCAGCGCTGCTTCCAGCTGGGGCAGGCGATCCGCCGTGCCATCGAGAGCTTCGACCGGCCCCTGAACGTGCAGATCTGGGGCACGGGCGGCATGAGCCATCAGCTGCAGGGGCCGCGCGCCGGGCTGATCAACAGCGAATTCGACAATGCCTTCCTGGACCGCCTGATCGCCGACCCTGCAGGACAAGCGTCGGTGCCGCACATCGATTACGTGCGCGAAGCCGGTTCCGAAGGTATCGAGCTGGTCATGTGGCTGATCGCCCGCGGGGCGATGGCCGATGTGGCGGGCGGGCCGGCGCCGCGCGTCGTGCACCGCTTCTACCATGTGCCCGCATCGAACACGGCCGTGGGACACCTGATCCTGGAGGAACAGTAATGGCGCACCAGCACTTGAAAGTCGCCCTGGCCGGAGCCGGCGCCTTTGGCATCAAGCATCTGGACGGCATCGCGCGCATCGACGGCGTGGATGTCGTCGCCCTGGTCAGCCGCGATCTGGACAAGACCCGGGCCGTCGCGCAGAAATACGGCATCGAGCAATCCGCCACCGACCTGGACGAAGTGCTCACGCGATCGGACGTCGATGCCGTCATCCTGTGCACCCCCACCCAGATGCATGCGGCGCAGGCCATGGCCTGCCTGCGGGCAGGCAAGCACGTGCAGGTGGAAATCCCCATGGCTGACAGCCTGCAGGACGCGCAGGCCCTGGCGGCCCTGGCGGGGCAGAGCGGCAAGGTCGCCATGTGCGGCCACACGCGCCGCTTCAACCCCAGCCATCAGTATGTGCATCAGCGTATCCAGAAGGGCGAATTCCATATCCAGCAGATGGACGTGCAGACGTATTTCTTTCGTCGCACCAACATGAATGCCCTGGGCGAGCCGCGCAGCTGGACCGATCACCTGTTGTGGCACCATGCCGCCCACACCGTGGACCTGTTCGCCTACCAGTGCGGCAGCCCGGTGGTGAAGGCGAACGCCTTACAGGGGCCGGTCCACCCGACGCTGGGGATCGCCATGGACATGTCCATCCAGCTGCAGGCGGCCAACGGAGCCATCTGCACCCTGTCGCTCAGCTTCAACAACGACGGGCCCCTGGGCACGTTCTTCCGCTACATCGGCGATACCGCCACCTACATTGCCCGCTACGACGATCTGGTCACCGGGCGCGACGAAGTCATCGACGTCAGCCAGGTCGATGTCTCCATGAACGGCATCGAATTGCAGGATCGCGAGTTCTTCGCGGCGATCCGCGAGGGGCGGGAACCGAACGCCAGCGTGGCGCAGGTCCTGCCGTGTTATCAGGTTCTGCATAACCTAGAGCAGCAGTTGGCCGGCTGAAAGGCTGGTGTTTTTATTACTTTCCAGGAGTGAGACCATGAAATTCATCAAGACCCTCGGGGCGATGGCGCTGGCCTTCAGCACGGCCGCTGCGTTCACGCCTGCCCAGGCCAAGGACCTGAAGATCGGCATCGTCATGCCGATGTCGGGGCCGTTTGCCGCTCACGGCAAACAGATCCAGCATGGCGTCGATCTGTACATGGCCCAGCATGGCGACGAAGTGGCTGGCCGCAAGGTCAAGATCATCATCAAGGACGACACCGGCATCTCTCCCGCCGTGGCCAAGCGCCAGGCCCAGGAACTGCTGATCAAGGACAAGGTCGACATTCTGGCCGGCTTTACCCTGACGCCGAACGCCTTTTCCGTCGCGCCGCTGGCCACCGAGGCCAAGGTCCCGATGGTCGTGCTGAACGCCGCAACCTCGTCGATCACCGAAAAGTCCCCCAACATCGTCCGGGTGTCCATGACCTTGCCGCAGGACACGGCTCCGATGGCGCAGTGGGCGTACGCCAACGGCATCCGTTCGGTCTATACCCTGGTCGCCGACTACGGCCCCGGACACGATGCCGAGAAGCAATTCCAGAAGACCTTCACCGAACTGGGTGGCAAGATCATCGGCGAAGTTCGCACGCCGGTCGCCACGCCCGACTATGCGCCGTATCTGCAGCGCATCAAGGACGCCAAGCCTGACGCGGTGTTCCTGTTCGTGCCCAACGGCGAACAGGGCGTGGCGCTGGCCAAGGGCTTCAAGGAACGCGGTCTGGATCAGGCCGGCATCAAGGAACTGGCCACGGGTGACGTGACCGACGAAGACGTGCTGAACGCCATGGGCGATGCGGCCATCGGCATGATCACCTCCTTCCACTACTCGGCGGCGCATGATTCGCCGGAAAACAAGGCCTATGTCGCGGCCTACCACAAGGCCTTCCCGAACGACCGTCCGAACTTCGTGTCGGTGGCCGGCTACGACGGCATGCATCTGATCTATGCCGCCCTGGAAAAGACCAAGGGTGACGCCAGCGCTGCGGCCTTCATGGACGCCGTCAAGGGCATGAAGTGGACCAGCCCGCGCGGCCCGGTGGAAATCGACCCGCAGACGCGTGACATCATCCAGAACGTCTATATCCGCAAGGTCGAACGAGTGGACGGCGTGTTGCAGAACGTGGAATTCGACACCATCAAAGCGGTGAAGGATCCCGGCAAGCAAGGCTGATCCGTGCGGGCGGCGGCGGTGATCCGATGCCCCGCCGCCGTCCGGGTTCCTGTGGAGGCGGCTCCCCGATGGCGTGCCGCCTGTCTTACCCTCCAGGATGAATCATGACTATATTATTCGACGGCCTTGCCTACGGCATGCTGCTGTTTCTGATCAGCGTCGGGCTGTCCGTGACCTTGGGCCTGATGAACTTCGTCAATCTGGCCCATGGCGCTTTCGCCATGCTGGGCGGCTACGCCTGTGTGATCCTGCTCAACAGCTACGGGGTGCCTTTCCTGGCCACGCTGCCAGTGGCGGCCATTGTGCCGGCCATCGTCGGCATCATCCTGGAACGCCTGCTGTACCGGCGCCTGTATGCGGCGTCCGATCTGGATCAGGTGCTGTTTTCCATCGGCCTGGTGTTCATGGCGGTCGCGGCGGCGCATTATTTCTTCGGCGCCCAACAGCAGCCCCTGCACCTGCCTGAATTCCTGTCCGGCCAGATCCACGTCATGCCGGGACTGGATGTGGGCGTCTATCGCCTGTTCCTGGTCATTGCCGGCCTGCTGGTGGCGGTGCTGCTGCAGTGGTCCGTGATCCGTACCTCGTTTGGCGCCCGCCTGCGAGCCGCCGTGGACAATCAACGCGTGGCGCGCGGCATGGGCGTGGACGTCAATCGGGTCTTCAGCCTGACCTTCGCGCTGGGCTCGGCCCTGGCGGGCCTGGGCGGCGCCCTGGGGGTGGAAATGCTGGGCCTGGACCCCGAATTCCCGGTGAAGTATCTGGTGTATTTCCTTATCGTGGTGTCGGTGGGCGGCAGCGGCAACATTCTCGGTTCCCTGTATGCCGCCATCCTGTTGGGGGTGGCCGACGTAGCCGGCAAATACTACATCCCCCAGGTGGGCGCCTTCATCATCTATGCCGTCATGGTGGTGACGCTGATCTACCGTCCGCATGGCCTGTTTGGCCGTTCTCACAAATAGGATGCCGACATGACGACTTCTTCTTTGTCCGGGGCGGGCGCCGACCGGGGCGCGCAGCGGACTGAAATACTGGCCGCCTACCGCCGCACGGCGCACTGGAAGCCCCTGGAATACCTGTTCTGGTGCCTGCCGGTGCTGGCGTACTTCGCCTTCCCGGGCAATTACCTGCTGCTCAGCCAGATCGCCATCACGGGCCTGTTCGCCCTGTCGCTGGACCTCATCTTCGGCTATGCCGGCGTGATTTCCCTGGGCCATGCTGCCTTTTTCGGCATCGGCGCCTATACCGTGGGCCTGCTGGGCTCCCATGGGCTGGGTGATCCTTTGCTGGGTCTGGTGCTGGCGGCGTTCTTTGCCGGCGTGGTGGGCTTTTTCAGCAGCTTCCTGCTGCTGCGCGGCAGCGACCTGTCGCGCCTGATGGTGACGCTGGGCGTGGCGCTGATGCTCTACGAACTGGCCAATAAGTTCACCAGCATCACCGGTGGCGTCGACGGCATGCCCGGCGTGGAGATCAAACCCATCCTGGGCGTGTTCGATTTCGACATGTTCGGTCGGGTAGGCTTCATCTATTCGACGATCGTGCTGTTCGTGCTGTTCTGGGTGGCGCGCCGTCTGGTGTATTCGCCCTTCGGGCAAAGCCTGCGCGGCATTCACATGAACGTGCTGCGCATGCCGGCGCTGGGCGTGCCGGTCAATAGCCGCCTGGTCAAGATCTACACCATCGGCGCGGCTTATGCCGGGGTGGCGGGCGCATTGTTGGCCCAGACCAATCAATTCGTGTCCCTGGATGTGCTCAGCTTCCAGCGTTCGGCCGACCTGCTGCTGATCCTGATCCTGGGCGGCGCCGGTCACCTGTACGGCGGCCTGGTCGGGGCCGTGGTGTTCGTCATGATCAATTATTTCCTGTCCGACATGAACCCGCAGTACTGGCAGTTCTGGCTGGGCCTGATCCTGGTGCTGGTCGTGCTGTTCGCACGCGGCGGCATCCTGGGCACGGCACAGCAATGGATACGATCCGCCCGGCACCGGGCCCAGGCTACTGCCCGCACGGAGTCCTCTTCATGA
This sequence comes from Castellaniella sp., assembly GCF_034674885.1. Taxonomy (GTDB): domain Bacteria; phylum Pseudomonadota; class Gammaproteobacteria; order Burkholderiales; family Burkholderiaceae_B; genus Castellaniella. The sequence goes on along the minus strand of NZ_JAUCDS010000009.1, from coordinate 60,708 downwards.
ATGCGGTTCTGCAAACCCACGATCTGGTTCGGCGTTTCGGCGGCTTTACCGCCACCGACCAAGTGAGCCTGAGTATCCCCGCAGGGGCGCGCCATGCCTTGATCGGCCCCAATGGGGCGGGCAAGACCACCCTGATCAATCTGCTGACCGGCTACCTGGAACCCACCTCGGGGCGGGTCAGCCTGCTGGGGCAGGACGTCACCCGGATGCCGCAGCACGAGCGCTGCCGTCAGGGGCTGGTGCGCACCTTCCAGATCAATCAGCTCTTCATGGGCATGACGGTGCTGGAATCCGTGGCCCTGGCCGTCAGCGAGCGCCAGGGGCTGGGCACCCGCTGGTGGAAGCCCCTGGCGTCTCATGCGGAAGTCCTGGACGAGGCCGCCGCCATCCTCGACCAGCTGAAACTGCTGCCCGATGCCTATGAAACCACGCGCGACCTGGCCTATGGCCGCCAGCGCCTGATCGAAATCGCCCTGGCCCTGGCCCTGCGCCCGAAGGTCCTGCTGCTGGACGAACCGGCGGCGGGCGTGCCCACGGGCGAATCGCGCGAATTGTTCGATACCATCGCGCAGCTGCCGCGCGATGTCACCATCTTGCTGATTGAACACGACATGAACCTGGTCTTCCGATTCGCCGAACGGATCTCGGTACTGGTGTCCGGCGCCTTGCTGCTGGAAGACACGCCCGACGTCATCGCCCATCATCCCAAGGTCAAGGAAGTCTATCTCGGAGAATCCCATGGCTGAGCTCCTACGCATGGACAAGGTCTGGGCCGGGTACGGCGATGCCATCATCCTGGAAGACCTGTCCTTTTCCCTGGCGGCGGGCGACAGCCTGGCCTTGCTGGGGCGCAACGGCATGGGCAAGACCACGCTGTTGGCCACACTGATGGGCGCGACCCGCCTGCGCAAGGGCGGCATCTTTTTCGAAGGGCGCGACATCGCCCGGGTGCCCAGCCACTTGCGGGCCCGGGCCGGTTTTGGCTGGGTGCCCCAGGAACGCGACATCTTCCGTTCCCTGACCGTCGAGGAGAACCTGACCGTCGTCGCGCGGCCGGGGGAATGGACGGTGGACCGTGTCTACGACCTGTTCCCGCGCCTGCGTGAACGTCGCGCCAACCTGGGCAATCAGCTGTCCGGGGGAGAGCAGCAGATGCTGGCCATGGGCCGCGCGCTGATGCTCAACCCCAAGGTGCTGCTGCTGGACGAGCCCCTGGAGGGCCTGGCGCCCCTGATCGCGCAGGAACTGCTGCACATCATCGACCGCATGGTCACTGAAGGGCGCATGGCCGTCATCCTGGTCGAGCAACACGCGCGGCAGATTCTGCCGATCACGCGCCAGGCGCTGATCCTGGAGCGCGGCAAGGTCGTATACGCGGGCGATAGCGCCACGCTGTTGCAGGACGGCGCTCTGCTGGATCGCTGGCTGGGGGCGGGTTCGACCGAGCAGGAATCGGCGCCGTCCGCTTCCGCGACGCCGGCCCCGGAGACCCGAATCCCGGCCATCGAGGCGATCCGCGAGGAACACCGCGCCATTGCCGCCATTCTGAACGCCATGTCGCATATCGTGGATGGTATCGAATCAGGCCGCCTGCAGCCGGATTTCAATCTGCTGGCCAGCCTGGTCGAATACATCGTGGAGATGCCCGACAAACTGCATCACCCCAAGGAAGACCGGATCTTCGCCTTGCTGCGCGCCAGGACGCACGAACTCGATGCGCAGCTGGACCAGCTGGAGGCCGAGCACCGCGACAGCGTCCCGGCCACCAGCCGGCTGGATCGGGCCCTGGTGGCCTACATCCAGGGCGGCGCGCCGGCCTTCGATGGGTTTCGGGATGCGGTGCGCACCTACATTGCAAACGAATGGGTCCATCTGAACACCGAGGAAACCCACGTCCTGCCGGCGGCGCGCCGTCTGTTCAGCCCCGAGGAATGGCAGGACATCAACGCCGATTTCGTGCGCAATGGCGACCCGTGGTCCGGTCAGGACAATCGCTATGCCGAGCTGTTCAAGCGCATCGCCAATCTGGCGCCGGCGCCGGTCGGCGTCGGTGGGTCGGGGCAGGGCGGGGACTGATCTCGGCCAGCCTGGTGCGTGGGCGTCGCTCCGCCGGCTGCGCCAGGCCTTGAACACAAAGCGGCCTGACGGCAGGACGCCGTCGGGACACCCCATTGTTTGCCATGCACAGGAGGACACCATGAGCCCCATTTCTCTGTTGATCGGGGGCCGGCGCCAGCCGGCCGGCCAGGGCAGGACCTTCGAGCGCCGCAATCCCCTGGATGACCAGGTGGCGACGGTCGCGCCTGCGGCCAGCCCCGATGACGCCCGGGCTGCCGTGCAGGCGGCTGCCGATGCGTTCGCCGCCTGGTCGCAGACGGGCCCCAGCCAGCGCCGCGCCCTGCTCAGTCGCGCCGCCGATGCCCTGGAGGCGCGCCAGGCGGATTTCGTCGCTGCCATGGCGGCTGAAACCGGCGCCTCGGCCCTCTGGGCGGAATTCAATGTGCATCTGGCCGCCGGCATGCTGCGCGAGGCCGCCGCCTTGACCTCGCAGATCGGCGGCGAGGTCATTCCTTCGGATGTGCCGGGCAATCTGGCCATGGGCCAGCGGGTGCCGGCCGGCGTGGTGGTCGGCATGGCGCCCTGGAATGCGCCGGTCATTCTGGGGGTGCGGGCAGTGGCTACGCCGCTGGCCTGCGGCAACACTGTGGTGCTGAAGGGCTCGGAAATGTGTCCGGCGACGCACGGCCTGATCATTGAATCCTTGCAAGAGGCCGGCCTGCCGGCCGGTGTGGTGAACTTCATCACCAATGCTCCTCAGGACGCGCCTGCCGTGGTCGAGGCCCTGGTGGCGCATCCGCAAACCCGACGCGTGAACTTCACCGGTTCGACCAAGGTCGGCCGCATCATCGCCGGCCTGTGCGCCCAGTACCTCAAGCCCGTCGTGCTGGAATTGGGCGGCAAGGCCCCGCTGCTGATCCTCGATGACGCTGATCTGGACTGCGCCGTCAACGCGGCTGCCTTTGGCGCCTTCGCTAATTCAGGGCAGATCTGCATGTCCACTGAACGCATCATCGTCGACGAGCGGATCGCGGATGCCTTCGTGCAGCGCCTGACGGCAAAGGTCCAGGGCCTGCCGGTGGGCGACCCACGCCAGGGGCCGGTGGTGCTGGGATCCGTCGTGGACATGTCCACCGTACAGCGCTGCAACGCCATGATCGACGACGCCCTGGCCAAGGGCGCCACGTTGCTGTGCGGCGGCAAGACCGACAACACGCTGATGCCGGCCACGCTGCTCGATCACGTGACACCGGCCATGCGCATCTACGCCGAGGAAACCTTCGGTCCGGTCAAGGCCATCGTGCGCGTCCAGGGCGAGGAAGCCGCTGTGGCCTGCGCCAACGACAGCGCCTACGGCCTGTCGGCCGCCGTCATCGGCGCCGACGTGGCTCGTGCGATGCGGGTGGCGGGGCGGGTGCAATCGGGCATCTGCCACGTCAATGGGCCTACCGTCCACGACGAACCGCAGATGCCGTTTGGCGGCGTCAAGGACAGCGGCTACGGGCGCTTCGGGGGCAAGGCCGGGATCGAGGCCTTCACCGATCTGCGCTGGATCACCATCCAGACCACACCGCGCGCGTATCCCTTCTGAGGCCGGCGGCCAGGCCTTCGCGGTCCTGGTCGCCAGGGCGCCGACCGCCCTATAACCTCAGGCACGCCGCTGCTGGATGGCGTGGCAGATGATGCCCAGCACCAGGCCCCAGAAGGCGCTGCCGATTCCCAGCAGGCTCATGCCCGAGGCCGTCGCCAGGAAGGTCACCAGCGCGGACTCCCGGTATTCCGGGGTTTGCAGCGATTCGTGGATGCTGTTGCCCAGAGTGCCCAGCAGGGCCAGGCCGGCGATGGCAGCCACCAGTTCGTGGGGGAAGGCTGCGAACAGCGCGACGACGGTAGCCCCGAAAATACCTGTCAGCAGGTAGAACGCGCCGGCCCAGACGGAAGCCTTGTAGCGTTCGCGGGTATCCGGATCGGCGTCGGGGCTCATGCAGATGGCCGCCGTGATGGCCGCCAGGTTGTAGGCGAACCCGCCGAACGGCGCCAGGACGATGCCGGTCAGGCCAGTCCAGGAAATCAGCGGCGAAGCGGGCACCCTGGCATAGCCGTTGGCCCGCAGCACGGCCAGGCCCGGCACGTTCTGAGAAGTCATCGTCACGATGAACAGGGGCAGCGCCACGCCAACCAGGGCGGATACGGAAAATGCGGGCGCCATCCAGACCGGGTGGGCGGGAGTCCAGTCCAGCCCACCCAGGGACAGCGTGCCTTGCAGGATCGCGCAGACCATGCCCGCCAGCAGGGCCAGCGGCACGCTGTAGCGTGGCAGCAGGCGCCGTGCGGCGACGAAGGTCGCAAACATGGCGATGACCAGCGTCGGCTGGCCTTGCATGGAGGTGAAGAGATCCATGCCGAAGCGCAGCAGGATGCCGGCCAGCATGGCCGATGCCAGATGGCGTGGCACCCAATCCATGATTTTCTGGAACCAGCCGGTCAGGCCGCAGAGCGTGATCAGCAGGGAACTGGCGATGAAGACCCCGATCGCCTGGGCCAGTCCGATATCGCCCAGGCTGGTGGCCAGCAGGGCGGCGCCTGGGGTGGACCAGGCAGTCAGGACGGGTGCCCGCCAGGCCAGGGACAGGCCGATGCAGGTGATGCCCATGCCGATGCCAAGCGCCCACATCCAGGATGCCAGTTGCGCGTCCTGCGCTCCGGCCGCGCTGGCCGCCTGAAAGACGATGGCCACCGAACTGGTGTATCCCACCAGCACGGCGATGAATCCCGAGGCAACGTGCGAGATCCGCAACCATCCGGCCAGCCCGCGTGACACGGGCTGGCCGGAAGATGACGCTGGGTCGGACGGTGTGGTCATGGGGCGGCGCGGGTGATGCCGTGCGCCCAGATGAAGGCCTGCTGAATCAAGGGGTTGACCTGCTCGGCCTGGATACCCATGGTCTGCAGCAGAGGCGCTGGATCTTCGGCTATGTCGCGGTCCGAGGGGAAGATCAGGGTGGCCAGGCGCAGATCGGTGCCCAGGGCGCCTTCGTGTCGCAGCAGGGCGTCGCGGATGGGGACGTCGACGTTCACCTGAGCCAGCAGATCCTTCATGGTGCCCTGGAAGAGCTGGTCCATGATGGACAGGATGCCGGTGGTGAAGGCCGATTCCGCCCGGACCGGCTGGTCAGGGTAGCGCAGCGTGGACATGGATTCCATCAGGTGGGCCCGGGCGCTGGCCTGGATCAGGATGGGGGACAGGTACCCCGCTGGCCGGCCGGCCTCGGTGTACATCAGGACCTGGATCCAGCGTTGCAGCTGGCGGCGTCCCAGCAGCATGATGGCCTGGCTCAGGGATTCGATTTCCTGGCTGAGCCCATAGGCCGGAGTGTTGACCATGTCCAGCAGGGTCTTGACCAGCTCGGCGTCCTGCTTCAGGCAGGCTTCGATTTCGGGGGCTTCGCCCTCGCCCATGATCAGAGTGATCAGGCGCAGCAGGGTTTTCTGGCGCGGCGTCAGTGAAGCTGCAGCCACCAGGTCCGTGGGCCAATGCCCTTGGAACACCGTGAAGCCCAGCAACTGGAAGTTGTCCAGGGTGGCCTTGTCGGGGGTGTTGATCGCCATCAGCAGGCGGCTGGCTTGCTTGTGCTGGAAGCTTTGGCGGAAGATCTCGGCCTTGGTGCTGCGCGCGGGGTCGAAACCCACGACCTTGACGAAGGGCAGCAAGGCTGCGCGTTCGGCTTGCGCCGCCAGGTCGCCGCGCAGGGAAAATTTCAGGCCTGTGTGGGCCAGCCCCTGCAGGGACTGGATCAGTTCGGGCGTGATTTCCAGCGATTCGGGAAATTCCAGATAACAGCGGTTGCGCGGCAACGTCAGGGTGAAGGCATTATGCAGCAGCGCCGGAGTCGCATCGATCCAGTGCGGCGCATAGGCCAGGAAACTGCCGGCGCCGTGTTCACTGGCCTCTTTTATCAGGGCGGCGCCCGGGTCGATGTCGGCTGATTCGGCGTCTGTCCATAGAATACGCAGCCGATAGCCGCTCAGGCCTCGGTTCTGGTCCAGGATGGGTTCCCGGCGGATCAGGTGGGGGGGGACGATGGCGGGGGCCTCGTGGTGTGGTGCGGCTGCGTCTGGCTCGGCCATCAGGGTTGTCTCCATGGTTGCTCGTCTTGGTGCAGGGGCAGCTTTTGGTGGCTGCCCAGCTCTTAGCGCATGACATTATATGGAAGTCTACAATCGGAAGGTCCTTTAACTGGAGAAACCCATGCCAGGATTGCTACCCCAGGTCGACCCGGATGGTTTGCTGGAATATTCCGTGGTCTATACCGATCGCGCCCTGAATCACATGTCCCAATCGTTTCAGGCGGTCATGCGCGATATTTCCAGCACGCTGAAGAGCGTGTACGGCGCTCATTCCGCCATCGTGATACCCGGCAGCGGCACATTCGGCATGGAAGCCGTGGCCCGCCAGTTCGGCACCGGCAAGCGCTGCCTGGTGATCCGTAATGGCTGGTTCAGCTATCGCTGGACGCAGATCTTCGAAGCCGGCGACATCCCGTCCGAATCGCGCGTGCTCAAGGCCCGCCCGGTCGAATCCGGCGCCCAGCCGCATTTCGCGCCGCCGCCTGCGGACGAAGTCATTGCGGCGATTCGGGAATTCAAGCCCGACGTCGTCTTCGCGGCCCATGTGGAAACGGCGTCCGGCATCATGCTGCCGGACGATTACATCCGCCGGGTAGCCGATGCCGTGCACGCCGAAGGCGGCCTGTTCGTGCTGGATTGCATCGCATCGGGCACGATCTGGGTCGATATGCGGGATGTGCGCGTGGACATCCTGATTTCGGCCCCGCAAAAGGGCTGGACCTCGTCGGCCTGCTGCGGTCTGGTCATGCTGGGCGAGGCTGCCCGCCAGAGCATCGAATCCACGCAGAGCACCAGCTTTGCCTGCGACCTACGCAAATGGCTGGGCATCATGGAGGCCTACGAAAAGGGCAGCCACGCCTACTACACGACGCTGCCCACGGATTCCCTGACCGTGCTGCGCGACGTCATGGCGGAAACCGGGTCCTACGGCTACGACCGCGTCAAGGCCGAACAGCAGCAGCTGGGCAATGCCGTTCGGGCCCTGTTGCGCGAACGCGGCTTCAAGAGCGTCGCGGCGCCAGGCTTCGAAGCCCCCGGCGTGGTGGTCAGCTACACCACCGACGACGGCATCCAGTCCACGCGCAAGTTCGCCGAGGCCGGCCTGCAGGCGGCCGCCGGCGTGCCCCTGGCCTGCGATGAGCCGGCGGACTTCAAGACCTTTCGCATCGGCCTGTTCGGCCTGGACAAGCTGCACAACATCGAACGCACCGTCGGCACCCTGGCGCAGGCGCTGGACCGCATGCAATAGACCTGCCCTGGCCTGCGCCTGCGCAGCGTGGGGGCTTTTTTACCGCCGGGCCGCCCCAAGGTAAAAACGCCCCCTCGGGGGGCAGCAAGCGGGCGTCAGCCTGCGCAGCGTGGGGGCACAACACCCCACCCCTAGGGGCGCAGCCGGTAGCCGGTGCGGAAGATCCAGGCGACGATGGCCAGGCATGCCGCCAGGAACAACGACGTCATGCCCAGGCTGAGCCAGATGTTGACGTCGGCCAGGCCGAAGAAGCTCCAGCGAAAGCCGCTGACCAGGTACACCACCGGGTTCAGCAGCGTGACCTGCTGCCAGAAGGGCGGCAGCATGTCGATGGAATAGAAGCTGCCCCCCAGGAATGTCAGGGGGGTGACGATCAGCAGCGGCACGAACTGCAGCTTTTCGAAATTGTCGGCCCAGATGCCGATGATGAAGCCCAGCAGGCTGAACGTGAAGGCCGTGAGCACCATGAAGGCGATCATCGCCAGGGGGTGGTCGATGCGCAGCGGCACGAACAGCGTGGCCGTGGCCAGAATGATGACGCCCAGAATGATGGATTTCGTGGCGGCCGCCCCGACGTAGCCCAGCAGGATGTCCAGGTAGGACAGCGGTGCTGACAGGATTTCGTAGACGGTGCCCGTGAACTTCGGGAAATAGATGCCGAAGGCCGCATTCGAGATGCTGTGGGTCAGCAGCGACAGCATGATGAGGCCTGGCACGATGAAGGCCCCATAGCTGACGTCGCCCACCTGCTGGATGCGCGAGCCGATGGCCGTGCCGAACACCACGAAATACAGCGACGTCGAAATCACCGGTGCGATGATGCTCTGCATCAGGGTGCGCCGGGTGCGGGCCATCTCGAAACGGTAGATGGCATAGATGGCGGGCCAGTTCATGCCGGACTCCTGATGAGGTCGACGAAAATGTCTTCCAGGGAACGTTGTTCGGTATCGAGGTCGGCGAGCAGCAGCCCCTCGGCCTGCAGCGCGGCCATCAGGGCGGGAACCTCGGCGCCGGCCTGCGGCGATTCGTAGCGATAGCGCAGCGCGCGTCCGTCCTCCGTCAGATCCAGCGGCCAGGACTTCAGGCCGTCCGGGATGCGGGGCAGGGGGTCTTGCAGGTGCAGGGTCAGGCCCTTCTGGCCCAGCTGGCGCATCAGGCTGGATTTCTGCTCGACCAGAAGCAGCCGGCCCTGGTTGATGATGCCCACCCGATCGGCCATTTCCTCGGCTTCCTCGATGTAGTGAGTCGTGAGGATGATCGTCACCCCGGTCGCTCGCAGGGAACGCACCAGGTTCCACATGTCCTTGCGCAGGGCCACGTCCACACCTGCCGTCGGTTCATCGAGGAACAGGATGGCGGGTTCGTGCGACAGGGCCTTTGCGATCATCACGCGCCGCTTCATGCCGCCGGAAAGCGCCATCAACTGACTGTCGCGCTTTTCCCAGAGCGACAGGGACCGCAGGATGCGTTCCAGGCCGACGGGGTCCGGCGCCATGCCGAACAGTCCGCGCGTGAAACAGACGGTGTCCCAGACGGTCTCGAAGGCATCGGTGGTCAATTCCTGGGGCACGAGCCCGATGGCGGAGCGGGCCGCCCGATAGTCGCGTACGATATCGTGGCCGGCCACCTGAACCGTGCCCGTGCTGGGGTTGACCAGGCCGCAGACGATGCTGATCAGCGTGGTCTTGCCAGCGCCGTTGGGGCCCAGCAGGGCGAAGATCTCGCCCGCCCGGATGTCCAGGTCGATCTGTTTCAGGGCCTGGTGTCCCGAGGCATAGGTCTTGCTCAGGTTCCGGATGGCGATGACCGGGTCGGCCAGGCGCGCGCGCGTAGGTAGGGCTGTAGTCTCTGGCATGGTGCGAAGGATTCCCGAAAACCCCTTAGCGTAACCCGGATGAACGGAGAAATCAGTGCGATCCAGCATCACCTTCAAGCTGTTTCTGGCGATTCTGGCAAGCTGCATCCTCGTGGCGCTGGCCATGGGTGTCGCGGTGCGTGTCAGTTTCGACAGCGGCTTTGACGATTACGTGCAGGAACGCGAACATCAGCGTCTGGATGCGCTGGCGCAACTGCTGGCGACGGACTACGCCGAAGCCGGCAGCTGGGAATTCCTGTCGGATCGGCGCGACCGCTGGTGGCGCAGTCTGCGGTTGTCGCGGCGCGACCTGTCCGATGATCGAGGCCATGACGGCCCTCCGCTGCGGGTGACGCTGGTGGATGGCCAGGGCGACTGGCTGGCGGGGCCCCGGGTGCGGGCGGATGCCGGCATGCGCCGGGTCCCGATCGTGTCCCAGGGGCGAACCGTGGGGTGGTTGCTGACGCCGCCATTCGTGCCGCGCGTGGTCAATGACGATATCGATCAGCAGTTCCAGTCCCGGCAGTTGCGGGCGACCTGGGTGATCGTAGGGCTGTCGGTGCTGCTGGCGGCGCTGGTCAGTCTCCTGCTGGCCAGGGTCCTGCTGGTGCCGGTGCGGCGCCTGGCTCAGGCTACGCACCGGCTGGCCGGTGGGGACTATCGGACGCGAGTACGGGTAGGGGCGCTGGATGAACTGGGTCGCCTGGCCCGGGATTTCAACCGCCTGGCTCACAGTCTCGAACGCCATGAACAATGGCGGCGCGAGCTGATGGCCGACGTTTCGCACGAATTGCGCACGCCGCTGTCGGTCCTGCGTGGCGAGATCGAGGCCTTGCAGGACGGACTGCGTCCGCTGGACCAGACAGCACTGTCCTCGCTGGCGCATGAAGTCGGCCAGCTCAGCGAACTGATCAATGATCTCTACGAATTGTCGCTGGCCGATGCCGGAGCCCTGACTTACCACATGGAGCCCGTCGATCTCGGAGCCGTGGTGTCGCAGGCGGCAGATGCCGTGCGGGATCGCTTTGATCGCCATGGCCTGGCGCTGGACTTGCAGGTGGCCCCTGGCTTGGTCATGCAAGGCGATGTGCGGCGCTTGTCCCAACTGGTGGGCAATCTGCTGGAGAACAGTCTGCGCTACACCGACAGCCCGGGGCGGGTGCGCGTGCGAGCCGGCCGCCAGGGGCAGGACCTGCTGCTGGAAGTCGCCGACACGGCCCCCGGCGTCGCTGCCGAACATCTGCCCAGGCTGTTCGAACGCCTGTACCGGGCCGAGGCATCCCGCAGCCGCCAGCATGGCGGCGCCGGCCTGGGGCTGGCGATCTGCCGCCATATCGTGCAGGCCCATGACGGGCAGATCAACGCGTCCGCGTCCGATCTGGGAGGGCTGGCCATCCAGATCCGCTGGCCGGCCAATGACACGAACGAGGAAACCGCATGAACATTCTTGTCGTCGAAGACGAACCCAAGCTCGCTGACGTCCTGCGCACCTACCTGGAAGCTGCCGGCTATGCCGTCCGTTGGGTGGACAATGGCCTGGAGGTCATGGACGTGGTGGCGCAATGGGCGCCCGACCTGGTGCTGCTGGACCTGATGCTGCCAGGGCGCGACGGTCTGGACGTCTGCCGCGACATCCGCGCCAGGACCCGCATCCCGGTGATCATGGTGACTGCTCGTACCGAAGAGATCGACCGCCTGCTGGGCCTGGAACTGGGGGCCGACGACTACATCTGCAAGCCCTACAGTCCTCGTGAAGTCGTGGCTCGGGTGCGGGCCGTGTTGCGGCGCTTCGAGACGGTTCCTCCGACGGCGCAACTCGAGGCGGCCGGACTGTTGGTCCAGGCCGATGCCTGGCAGGCGCGTCTGGACGGTGTGGTGCTGGATCTGACGCCGGTGGAATTTCGCCTGCTCGCCCTGCTGGCCAGTCAGCCCGGGCGGATCTTCACCCGCGACCAGGTGCTGGACGGCCTGTACGACGACCACCGGATCGTGACCGACCGCACAGTGGACAGCCACGTGAAGAACCTGCGCCGCAAGCTGGCCGAGGTGCGGCCCGGCGACGATCTGATCCGCTCTGTGTACGGGGTCGGGTACCGGCTGGACCTGCCTGCCGATGCCTCGTGACGCTGTCCGGCCCTGGAGAGGAGCCGGACAGCACGTTGCCTTACATGGGCTTGGGGTCGTGCCCGCTCAGGCGTCCGCCTGATGGCGTGGATCCGGCGCCCAGCACGATGCCGTTGATCTTCTGGCCGTACAGATCGTGTTTGCCACCGTGGTGGTCCTTGGTCGTGGCCTGCAGGTCGCCCGTGTAGCGTGGGTCCTGGGGGCGTTCATGGGCGTTCATGAAATACGCCACGTCCCAGGCTTGTTGTTCGCTGAGGCTGCCGCCGCGACTCAGGGGCATGTTGGCGTGGATGAAGGCGGCCGCCGTGCTGATGGAGTGCATGCCGGCGCCCCAGTTGAAGGAATCGTCTCCCCAGAGGGCGGGAAACACCATGCGGCCTGTGGCATCGTGCTGGCCTTGGCCTTGCGCTCCGTGGCACAGGGCGCATTGCTGTTCGAAGACTTTCTGGCCGCGCACATAGTCGGCCGGCTGTGCGGGCTCGGCCAGTTTCGGGAAGCCTTGACCGGCCAGTTTGACGCCGGTGGGCGCGCCCTGCGCCATCCAGTACATATAACTTTCGAGATCGACGATGGCGTCGCTGTCGGCGGGCGGCATCTTGCCGTTCATGCTGAACTGGAAGCAACCCTGCAGGCGTTCTGCCAGGGTATTGACGTGACCGTTCTTCGAACGGTAGGCGGGATACAGCACATAGGCTGCCCACAGGGGGGACGCGCCCGCCTGGCGGCCTGCATCCATGTGGCAACTGGAACAGTTCAGGGAATTGCCCGTGTAGTTTCCGGCGAATTTCTCGGTATGCAGGAAGATATCCTGGCCGCGCCGCACGGCATCGCCGAAAGGCCCGTCGGGGATCGTGTCTGCGGGCGGAGGCGTGAATTGCGGCGCGGGGGCCGCCGCCTGAGCGGGCTGCAGGGCGAAGATGGCAGCGCCGATCAGCGTGCCCGCAAGTTGCGTGCAAAATGGTTTCAGCGTCATTGTTTGGCTCCGGTAGCGGGGGCTGCCGCCTGGGGCAGGCCGGCAAAGTACGTGGCGACGGCGTCGATCTGCGTGTCGTCCAGCCGTTTGGCGATGTCGCCCATCAGCTCGCCCGGGCCGCTGGCGCGCTGGCCTTGGCGCCAGAGCTTGAACTGCTCAACGATGTAGGCCTTGCTCAGACCGGCAATGGCCGGGAAATCTTCGCCCACGCCGATGCCTCCTGCGGCATGGCATTGGGTACAGGCCGGCACCTGCTTGGACCAGTCGCCGCGATTGGCCAGCCATGCGCCGGCATCCTTGACGTCCGGGTAGGTCTGCGCCTGATCGGCCACCCTGGCGGGATCCCAGGGGTGGGGCAGGGATGCGACATAGGCTGCTACGGCTTGTCGTTGCGGGACCGACAGCGCCGAGGCAATCGGTTTCATGATGGCGTTCTGGCGGCTGCCGTCGGCCAGTGCCTGCAATTGTTCCTGCAGGTAGACGGCGCCCTGGCCTGCCAGGTACGGAAAATTGGCGGCGGCGGAGCCTTCGCCCTGGGCGCCGTGACAGGCCAGACAGGCGGGGGCGCCTGCCACCCCCTGGGTGTAGATCTGCTTGCCCTGGTCCAGCAGCGCGTCGGCCTGGACAGTGGACAGGGCCGACAAAGTCAGGCAACCTGCCAAAATAGATTTCCATCTCAGGCTTGGCCTGAGACCGTGGCGTGTATTCATGCTTCTTCCTCGGTATGGCATGGGGTCTATATGCCTCAATATTATAAACATGGACATTTTGGTCATTAAGGGGCGGCAGGGCTGTATTGCTCGTGTTGGCCGGCGCATGGCGCAGCTGTGGCTGATGATGGGGGCAGCGGCCATTCTGGTGGGCTGTGCCGGGCCTGCGGGTACCGGGCACACCAGCCGGGCGCTGTCGCCGATCAATCCCGCCGAGCGGACAGAGGTCGTGATGACGGCGCTCAGCCTGTTGGATACCCAGTACCGCTACGGCAGCGCCCGTCCGGCGCGGGGCTTCGACTGCAGTGGCCTGGTCAAATACGTATTTGCCACGGCAACGCGCACGGCACTGCCGCACAACACCGATCAGATCGCGCAGCTCAGCCGGCCGATCGCCCGCAGCAGGCTGCAGCCGGGCGACCTGGTGTTTTTCAATACGCTGGGCCAGCCCAATTCCCATATGGGGATTTATGTCGGGGATGGGCGTTTCATCAACGCGCCGTCCTCGGGCGGGCAGGTGCGTATCGATTCCCTGGACAACCCGTATTACCGCAAGCACTTCCAGTCGGTCGGGACCTTGTTCGGCAGCTGATCGTTGTCCAACAGAAAGGCCCCCGCAGGGGCCTTGGAAGTGATCAGGGAGAATGCGCCAGGATCAGGATTTCGTCGTCTTGGCTGTGCCCTTGTCCTTGCGTTGATGGTGTTCCGCCAGTGTCTGGCGCTGTTCGGGTGTCAGCACGGCGCGGATCTGTGCCATGGATTGCGCCCGCAGCAGGGCCAGCTGCCCCTGGGCCTGACCCAGGGCGTCGGCGGCCTGTTTGGCCTTCGCCTGATCGAACGAGTCTGCGCGGCCCAGTTCGCGCAGCGTGCCGGCAGCGGCCTTCACGGCTTTTTTCTGATCGTAGACGGCCTGTTCCTGATCATGGCGGATCTTGAAGATCTGGTCTTGCTGGTCCTGGGTCAGGTCCAGGCCACGCAGCCAGCGGTCGCCGTGCATGGATCGTGCGTGATGGTCTGCCCGCTGATGGGTGCGCATGCCTTCGGATTGCGGGCCGGGGGCCGCGCTGGCGGCCAGGGGCGCGGCGACGATGGCAGTTGCCAGGGCCAAAACGGAAAGAGTGCGGGAAGCGTGGATCGTCATGGTCGGTGTCCTTCTGATTTGACCGCGCCAGGGTGGTGCGGCGATGGAGACAGATTACGGACCGACTGCGGCGCAACCGTGGACGAAATGTGAAAAAAATATGAATCCCGCATTGGCCGTGAAGCAGGCCGCCGGAGCGCCGGCACCGACGGTAGCCGGACGCGGCGGCTGGCCACTGCGATTGGTCACTGCGGCTTGGCGGCGCCTTCGGGCCAGTAGTAGCTGTCTGGCAGCGCCCGCGAACCGAAGATCGCCTGGCCCACGCGCACGGTAGTGGCGCCTTCTTCGATGGCCCATTCGAAGTCTCCCGACATGCCCATCGACAGCTCGGCGAAGGCCTCGCCCTGGGGGGCGTCCTGGCGCAGTTGGTCGCGCAGGGAACGCAGCAGCACGAAACAAGGCCGTACATGGCTTTCGTCGGACGAGAACAGCGCCAGCGTCATCAGACCGCGCACCCGCAGGCTGCCATAAGCCGGCAGGGCGCGGACGAAATCCAGGACCTGGTCGGGCGGCAAACCGAATTTGCTGTCTTCGTTCGAGGTATTGACCTGCACGAATACGTCCAGGCTGCGGCCTTCTTCCTGCAGCCGGCGGTCCAGGGCTTCGGCCACGCGCAGGTTGTCCAGGGCCTGGAATTCCTGCGCGAAGCGGGCCACGAACTTCGCCTTGTTGGTCTGCAGGTGTCCGATGACCGCCCAGTGCAGGTCGTCCAGGTCGCTCATGGTTTCCCATTTGCCGTAGGCTTCCTGGACCTTGTTTTCGCCCAGCAAGCGGCAGCCCGCCGCATAGGCCATGCGGATCCGGGACTCATCCACGGTCTTGCTGACCGGCAGCAGGCGTACCTCGGCCGGGTCGCGGCCGGCGCGGGCGCAGGCACTGTCGATCCGGTGCCGGATGTCGGCCAGATTGGCCTGGATTTCTTCCTGGGAAGACGCCGTCTGGTAGGCCGGACGGATCGGGGAAACAGCGCTCATGGACAGCCTCGGGTCATGCGGTACGAAACCCATTAAGGATACCCTCAATTGCCGGCTGGGATCCGGGTCGGCAGCTGGCTTTGCGGGCCGGATCCCGTATCATGCTGCTGTTGAGGACAGGAGGTGCGAATGCGGGAACCGGCGACGGATCTGATGCCAGGCCTGGTGCTGGTGCACGGCAACCGGGCCGAACAGCTGCGCGACGTCCTGGTGGCCTGGATGCGGCACAACCCGCTGGCCCCGCTCGAAAACGAATGCCTGCTGGTACACAGCAACGGCATTGCCCAGTGGCTGCGCCTGGCGCTGGCTCAGGATGCCCATGGCGGCATCGCGGCAGCCCTGGATTTCCTGCTGCCCTCGCGGTTCATGTGGCAGGCCTATCGCAGCGTGCTGGGGGCCGGCGCCGTGCCGGAAGACTCGCCGCTGGACAAGGACGCCCTGGTCTGGCGCCTGATGCGCCTGCTGCCCGCAGTGCTGGATCGGCCCGAATACACCGTGCTGCAGCAGTTCCTGGCCGATGATGCCGACGTGCGCAAACGTTATCAGTTGGCCGGCCGCCTGGCAGACCTGTTCGATCAGTATCAGGTCTATCGGGCCGACTGGCTGCAGGCCTGGTCCGAAGGCCGCATGGTGCTCCCCGATGGCCGGGGGCAAGATCAGGACTTGCCCGCGACCCAGGCCTGGCAGGCGCATTTGTGGCGAGCCTTGCTCGATGACCTGATTGCCCGGCCAGATATCCCGGCCGCACAGGGGGACCGGGCCGGCCGCGCCGCCATCCACGAAGCCTTCATGTCCCGGGTGCTGTCGGCCGATGCGGCGGATCGCCCTGCCGGCCTGCCGCGCCGCATCCTGGTGTTCGGCATTTCCGCCATGCCGCGTCAGACCTTCGAGGCCTTGGCCGGCCTGTCGCGCTGGGTGCAGATCCTGGTCTGTGTCCATAATCCTTGCGCCCATTACTGGGCGGACATCCAGGGCGACCGGGACTTGCTGCGAGCACGGTTTCGCCGACAGGCCCGCCGGCCGGGCATGCCCGACGTCCTGGACGACGCGGCCCTGCATCAGCAGACGCATCCGCTGTTGGCGTCCTGGGGACGCCAGGGGCGCGACTATATCGGCATGCTCGACGATTTCGACGACCCTGCCCAGCGAGCCCGCTGGGATCCGCAATTCGCCGTCCTGCACCGACGCATCGACGCCTTCGAAGAACTGCCCGGCGCCAGCCTGCTGGCCCAGTTGCAGGACGACATCCGCGATCTGCGGCCGCTGTCGGAGACCCGGACGCTTTGGCCCGACGTGGACCCGGCACGCGATATGTCCATCCGCTTCCAGGTGGCCCACAGCGCTCAGCGCGAAGTCGAGATCCTTCAGGACCAGCTGCTGGCGGCCTTTCAGGCGGATCCCACCTTGCAGCCGCGTGACATCATCGTCATGGTGCCCGACATCGAGGCCTATGCGCCGCACATCCAGGCCGTGTTCGGCCTGTACGGTTCGCGCGACTGGCGCCACATCCCGTATGCCCTGGCAGACCGCAGTTCGCGCCGCGCCGATCCACTGGTGATCGTGCTGGAACAGCTGCTGTCGCTGCCGCGCCTGCGTCTGGGGATCAACGAAGTCCTGGAATGGCTGGAAGTTCCGGCCTTGCGGCAGCGCTTCGGGATCGCCGCCGAGGATCTGCCGTTGCTGCAGACCTGGGCTCGGGAATCCCAGGTCCGCTGGGGGTTGCATGCAGATCATCGGGCAGTGTTCGATCTGGATCAAAGCCCCCAGGCGGCGCATCGCCATACCTGGGATTTCGGCCTGCGACGCATGCTGCTGGGCTATGCGTCCGGCGACGACGCCCCCGCCTGGCAAGGGATCGAACCTTACGACGAACCTGCCGGCTTGCAGGCTGCCGTCCTGGGCGGGCTGGCCCATTTCCTGGATACCCTGGATCACTACTGGCGGCTGCTCAGCGAGCCCGCCAGCCCGTCGGCCTGGGGCAGTTGCCTGCAGGCCCTGCTGGATGATTGCTTTGCGCCGGATCAGGATGCCGATGCCTTGGTCCTGAGCCGTTTTCGCGAGAGTCTGCAGACGTGGCTGCAGCAGTGCCAGGCCGCCGGCCTGGACGAACCCTTGCCCTCGGCCATCGTGGTCGAGCATTGTCTGGGGGGGCTGGATCAGGGGGGGCTGTCCCAGCGGTTTTTTGCGGGCGCCGTGACCTTTGCCACGCTGATGCCGATGCGGGCCATTCCATTTCGGCGGGTCTGCCTGCTGGGCATGCAGGATGGCGCTTTTCCTCGAATCCGGCCGCCGTCGGACATGGATCTCATGGCCACGCACCCGCGTTCGGGGGACCGCTCGCGGCGGGAAGACGACCGCTACCTGTTTCTGGAAGCCCTGCTGTCGGCGCGCGAGCAACTGAGCATCTCCTGGATCGGCCACAGCATCCAGGACAATGCCGAGCAGCCGCCGTCGGTGCTGGTGGCCCAGCTGCGGGAACATCTGGATCGGGGGTGGCGCGGCGTGGATGCGAAGTCGTCCCTAGCCGAATCCCTGACCTGCCACCATCCCTTGCAGCCGTTCAGTCGGCGATACTTTTCCCTGCGGCCGGACGACGGCCAGCAGGGCCTGTTCACCTATGCCGTCGAATGGCGCATCGCGCAGTTGGCTGCCCGACAGGCGCCCGATACGACAGCCGCCATGGCTGGCCTGCTGCCGCTGGCGCCGTCCGACGCACCCCTCACCCTGGGGCGGCTGGGCGCCTTCCTGGCGCATCCTGTCCGGAATTTCTTCCAGCAGCGCTTGCAGGTCAGCTTCCGGGATGCCGATGCGGCGCTCGACGAGGATGAGCCCTACGTGCTTGATCAGCTCGAACGCTGGCGCCTGAACCAGGAACTCCTGGATGCCGCTGTCGCGGCAGAGCGAGGAACGTCGAAAAGGGACAGCCAGGAAGGCGTGGGGCCCCTGATCGATCAGGCGCTCGACCAGGGCCTGCAGCGCCTGCAGCGGCGCGGCGCTCTGGTCGACGGCGCTTTGGGCCGGGCGGCTGCCGGTGCCCTGCGCCGAGCGCTGGATCCGGCGCTGACGGCCTATGTGAAGGCTTGCGAAGAGTGGCCTGTCCAGGTGGCGGAGCCCCTGCGCCTGTGCACGGCGGCGCCAGTGGCGCAGAGCGAGGACTGGCGCTTCGAGGATGTCCTGAACGGCTGGCGGCGCGACGATCAGGGCGGCTGGTGCCGCGTGCTGTTGCAGGCCGGGCATCTGGTCAGCGACAGGAACCGGTACCGTTTCAAGGCCCTGTTGGGGGCCTGGGTGGAACACGTCGCGGCGCACGTGCAGGGCCGTTCCCTGACGACGCTGCTGATCAGCCCCAAGGGGCAAGTCACCTTCGAACCCTTGTCGCCGGAGGCGGCCCAGGCGATCTGGCAGGATTGGTGGGCCTGCTGGCGCACCGGCATGCAGGCGGCCCTGCCGGTGGACGTCAACGCCGCAGGCGCCTGGCTGCGCTCCGGATCTGATCCTCGGGAAGACGGCGGGGCCTGGCAAGCCGCTCGCGAAGCCTACGACCGGACCATCGAACGGGATCTGTACCTGCGCCGCTGCTACCCTGATTTCGCAGCCCTGGCCGAGAATGGGCAGTTCTTTGTCCTGGCCCGGTCCCTGTATGGCGCGCTATCGGACGAGCTGCCGGCGGATGCACGTCGGCGTGCCGCGCGGGCGGGCTCGGCATGATGGCTGATATGGCTCCGATCCCCCGTCAACCGCCTCAGGTGGATCCGCTGCGCTTCGTGCTGCAGGGCAGCCATCTGATCGAGGCCAGCGCCGGCACCGGCAAGACCTGGACGATTGCCGCGCTGTACGTGCGGCTGGTGCTGGGGCATGGCGGACAGGCGGCCAGGCTGCCCGGGCAGATCCTGGTCCTGACCTTCACTGATGCGGCCGCCCAGGAACTGCGCGACCGCATCCGCAGCCGCCTGTCCGAGGCGGCCGCCGGTTTTGCCAATGATGGCGATTCTCTCGACGCGCCGCCGCTGGACGATCCGTTCCTGGAAGCTTTGCGGGCCGAGTATCCGCAGGATCAGTGGTCCGCCTGCGCCCGGACCCTGGACCTGGCCGCCCAGTCCATGGACGAGGCCGCCATTTCCACCATCCATGCCTGGTGTGCCCGGATACTGCAGGAACACGCGTTCGACAGCGCCAGCCAGTTCGAACAGGAATTGCTGACCGATCTGAACGAGCTCAAGCGCCAGGTCGCCTGGGATTACTGGCGGGCCTGCGTTGCCGCGCTGGACGACCGGGCGCTGGCTGAAGTGCTGGCGGTCTGGGCCACGCCCGACGCGCTGCATCAGGCGCTGGCCCATCTGTTGACACAGGAGGGCCTGCCATCGCCTGAGGGCGGCACCCTGGCGCAGGTCTGCGCAGAGACGCTGGCCGGCCGCATGGCCGCCTTGCAGGCGCTCAAGGAACCCTGGGGCGTGCAGGCAGATGCCTTCCTGGCCTGGCTGGAATCCCAAGGCAAGCAGATCAAGATCCGGCCCAACGATCGCGGCAATTGGCTGCAGAGCCTGCGGGACTGGGCCGCCCAACCGGATCAGATCGAGCCTGCGCTCAGCAAGACGGCCTGGGATGCGCTCTCGCCCGAGGGGCTGCTGGGCCGCTGGCAGGGGGATGGCCCCGCGCCGGAACCTCCGGCCGCCAGCCTGGCCCTGCAGCGGCTGCAGCAGGATCTGCGGCGCCTGCCAGCCCTGCAACTGCCGGCGCGCAGGCATGCGCTGGCCTGGATGGCCGATCGGCTGCGGCAGATGCTGAGCCGTCGCGCAGCCATGGGTTTCGACGGCCTGCTGACCGGCCTGGATGCCGCCTTGCAGGGCACGCGTGGCGATCCCCTGGCGCACACTCTGCGCCAGCAGTTTCCTGTGGTGCTGATCGATGAGTTCCAGGATACGGATCCCGTCCAGTATCGGATCTTCGACCGGATCTATTGCGTGGCGTCGCCGCAGCCCCAGACGACGCTGATCTTCATCGGCGATCCCAAGCAGGCCATCTACAGTTTTCGGGGCGCCGACGTGCAAACCTACCTGCGGGCGGCCCAGGCCTGCGGCGACCGGGTGCAGACTCTGGATTGCAACTACCGCTCCGCGCGATCGTTGGTGCAGGCCGTCAATCATTGCTTCGACCGACAGGACGGCGAACCTGTGTTCCCGACGGGGCTGCCGGGGGAAAGCATCGCCTTTCATCCGGTGCAGGCACAGGGCAGGGACGAGATCTGGACGATATCCGGCCACCTGCCGCCCGCCTTGCAGGCCTGCTGGATCGAGACCGAAGGCGAGGGGCCTTTGGGGGTTGGCGTTTATTGCGATCAGGCGGCCCGAGCCTGCGCCCGGCAGGTGGCCGTCTGCTTGCAGATGGGGCGAGAAGGCCGCGCCGGTTTCCGTTCGGCGCAGGGTCTGCAAGCCGTCCAGCCCTCGGATATGGCCATTCTGGTGAACAGCCGCGATGAGGCCGGACTGGTTCGGGACGCTTTGGCGGAACTCGGTTTGCGCAGCGTCTACCTGTCCGATCGGCGGTCCGTTTATGAATCCGGGACGGCCCTGGAACTGGGTTTCATCCTGAACGCGTGCGCGCATCCGGACGATGAACGGGCCATCCGCGCGGCCCTGGCCACTTCCTTGTTGGGGCTGGAAATATATCAGTTGGCGAAGCTGGTCGAAGACGAGTGGGCCTGGGACGAGCAGGTGGAACGCTTCCAGTCTTATCACGGACGCTGGCGGCAGCGCGGCGTGCTGCCGATGCTGCGCTGGGTGCTGCAGGATTTCGGCGTCCCGTCGCGTCTGTTGGCGCAAGGCGCGGAAGGCGAGCGCCAGCTGACGGACTGCCTGCACCTGGCCGAATTGCTGCAGCAGGCCAGCGTCCAGCTGGACGGGGAAGAGGCGCTGCTGCACTACCTGCAGCGCCAGCGCGAATTCCTCGATGCCGACGCCGATGCCGAAGGTGCCCGCCGCCTGCGCCTGGAAAGCGACGAGGCGCTGGTGCGTATCGTGACCGTGCACAAATCCAAGGGCCTGGAATATCCCCTGGTCTTCCTGCCCTTTGTCTGCCGTGGCCGTTCGGCGCAGCTGAAGGCCGGGCCGCACGCCCTGCACTGGGAAGGGCGGCGGCAATGGCTGCTGGAGCTCAATGCCGAACAGGTGCAGCAGGTGCTGCGCGAACAACTGGGTGAGGAGACCCGCAAGCTCTATGTGGCCCTGACCCGCGCCCGGCATGCGGTCTGGATGGCGCTGGGGGATACAGGACGCGACAGCGGCATGGCGCACGTGCTGGGCGGCGATGTGCGGCAAGCCTGGGATCGGCGCTGCCAGGATTATCCAGACCAGTTTGCCTGGGATCCGGCTGCGGATGATGCCGCGCACAGGGTCTTGGATGCCGGGCCGCAGGCGTTGCGTACTGAAGATCTAGGGCCGGCCAGGCGCCTGAGCGGATTCGCTGTGGGAGAGCCCTGGTGGGTCGCCAGCTATTCCTCGCTGCAATTGGCGGATCGGTCCGCGCGTGGCGCCGAACGGCCGGATGCATCGCCTGACACGGCGCTCGAGGACGTGCTGCGGGAAGAGCAGGGCGTGCGCCAACCGGCGACGGTGTTGCCGCGCGCACCGTCGGCTGGCGCGGATGATGCTGTGTCGGGCGCGATGCTGCCGCAGACCGGCCTGTCCGGTTTCCCCCGAGGCAGCGAGGCCGGTACCTTTTTGCATGGTCTGCTCGAATGGGCGGCGCAACGGCGCTTCCGGCATCTGGACGGCATGCGCGACATGGTCGCGCGCCGCTGCGCGGTGCGCGGCTGGGAGGCGCATATCGATGAACTGCATGCCTGGCTGTCGCGCTTTGCGCAGACCGAGTGGCGCCCGCAACTGCCGGGCGATCCGGTCATCCGGCTGGACAGCGTGCCTGCCTGCCTGCCTGAAATGGAGTTCTGGCTGCCTGTGCAGCGGCTTGCAGTGGCTGAACTGGACCGCCGGATCACGGTGGGCACGTTCGATGCGGCGCCGCGCCCGGCACTGGCGGAGCAAACCCTGGGCGGGCTTTTCAAGGGTTTCATCGACCTGACGCTGCAGTCTGGCGACCGCTATTACCTGATCGACTACAAGTCCAACCATCTGGGGCCGCGTCTGGCCGATTATGCTGCTCCGGCCCTGCGTCAGGCCATGCGGGCCAGCCGCTACGATGTGCAGATGCTGATGTACGTGCTGGCCCTGCACCGGCAATTGCGTGCGCGCCTGCCCGACTATGACTACCAGCGTCATATGGGCGGGGCGGTCTACATGTTCCTGCGCGGCCAGGATGCGCCGGGGCAGGGGTTGTTGTCGCTGTGCCCGCCGCAGGAATTGATTGAATCCCTGGATGCCCTGTTCGCGGGGTCGGAAACCAATGAGCACGAGTAAACAATCTCCCGCGTGGCCGGCATGGCTGTCCTATGGACAGGCCGATGCCGTCCAGGATCTGGAGGTCGCCTTTGCCCGCCTGCTGGTCGAGCAGTGTCCGGACGCGCCCGAAGCGGCGGTTCGCCTGGCCATGCGGTGTTGCGCTCAACTGGCCCAGGGCCATCCCTGCCTGGACCTGCGCGCCGAGCCGGACGGCCTGGCACTGGATGCTGGTCTGGCTCAGCTTGCTGCTGCTTCCTTCGTCGGCGACGGCAGCGGCGATGAACCGGTGGTGCTGCATGGTTCCCGCCTGTATCTGGCCCGCTACTGGCGGGCCGGCGAGCGCATCCGGCAGGCGATCGAAGGGCGCCTGCGGTCAGCCACGGACGCGCTGGCGGATCCCGTGCTGGCGCGGCAATGGCTGGATCGCCTGTTTCCGCCTGCTGCCGGCGCTGCGTTGGATTGGCAGAAGCTGGCCTGCGCGGTGATGCTGGGGCAGCGCTTTGGCATCATCACCGGGGGGCCGGGCACCGGCAAGACCACCACCGTGGTCCGTCTGCTGGCCGTGCTCCAGGGCCTGGCCCAGGCTCGGGGCCTGGCGCAGGGGCTGCGCATCCGTCTGGCTGCGCCCACGGGCAAGGCCGCTGCCCGCCTCAACGAATCCATCGCTGGCAAGCTGCAGGATCTGGGCAGGGATGGCGATCAGGAACTGCGCGCCGCGCTGGGCTGCGTGCCGTCCCAGGTCGTGACGCTGCATCGCCTGCTGGGCAGCCGGCCAGGCACGCGGCGCATGAGCCATCATGCCGGCAACCCCCTGGACCTGGACGTGCTGGTGATCGATGAAGCCTCGATGATGGACATCGAGATGGCGGATGCCGTGCTGTCGGCTCTGCCGCCCGCTGCGCAACTGGTGCTGCTGGGGGACAAAGACCAGCTGGCCTCGGTCGAGGCCGGCGCGGTGCTGGGGGAACTCTGCGCTCGTGCCGAGAGCGGGCACTACACACAGGCCACCTGCGAACGACTGGCAGCCCTGTGCGGCCAGGATCTGCTGGCTGCGGCCGGCAAGCCTGCTCTGGCTGGGGTAGAGGCGGGAGTCCTGCAGTGCCCGGACCCGGCCGGCACGCCTCTGGATCAGGCAGTGGTGATGCTGCGACGCAGCATGCGTTTCGGTGCAGGCAGCGGTATCGGACGCTTTGCCGAGGCCGTCAACCGGAATCAGGCCGCCCAGGCAGACGCGCTGCTGCAGGCGGGGCTGGCGGATCTGGACTGCGTGACACTGGCTGGTGTGGCGGCGGCCGGCGATCCTGCAGACCGGGATGCAGCCGACAGCTGGCTGCGCGCTGCCGGAGTCCTGGCCGAGACCGCCTATCCGGCGATCTTCGCCCATTTGCAGGCCTGTCGGCCGGGCGCAGGTGCGCCGCTGGCGGACTGGGGCCAGTGGGCGCTGGACCTGCTGCGCATCCAGGCGCGTTTCCAGGTGCTGTGCGCCGTCCGGCAGGGGCCCTGGGGGGTTCAGGGCCTGAATCAACTGATCGAATCGCGCCTGCGGTCCGCCGGCCTGATCTCTGCTGCTTACGGCCTTTGGTATCCGGGCCAACCCGTGCTGGTGCGCCGCAATTTGCCCGCTCTGGGCCTGGCCAATGGGGACATGGGCCTGGTGCTGCCAGTGCCAGCCCCCGGCAGGCCGGAGGGGCGCTTGCGGGTGGCCTTTTCCGGCGCCCGACAGGGCACGGTGCGCTGGGTTTCTCCGGCCCGCCTGGCGGATACGGAAACCGCCTACGCCCTGACAGTGCATAAATCTCAGGGTTCCGAATTCGATCGGGTCGTGCTGGTCTTGCCGGATCGTCCAGGGCCGCTCGTGACGCGTGAATTGCTCTATACCGGTGCGACCCGCGCGCGCCGGTCGCTGACGCTGGTGTTGCCGCAGGGCGCGTCCATCGTCCGGCATGCCGTGCAGCACCCGACTCGGCGCGCCGGCGGGGTCTGGAATCCCTGATTGTTTGCGCCGACGCAGAGAATCCGTCCGCGCCGGGCCGTTAAAATGACAGTGACCTCCGAAGGAGACATTCATGGTTTCGATATACGATCAGGATTTGCCCCAGACCTCCGCCAATTTCGCACCTCTGACGCCACTGCTGTACCTGGAGCGTGCTGCCGACGTCTACCCGCATCGCCTGGCCGTCGTGCACGGTCTGGGCGACTCGGCCATTCGGCGCACCTGGGCCGATCTGTATCGGCGCTGCCGCCGCCTGGCCGGCGCGCTGCAGGCCCGGGGCATCGGCCCCGGTCAGACGGTGGCCGTCATGCTGCCCAACGTGCCGGCCATGGTCGAGGCCCATTTCGGCATTCCCATGAGCGGCGCGATCCTCAATACCCTGAATACTCGTCTGGATGCTCAGACGCTGGCCTTCATGCTGGATCATGCGGAAGCCCGCGCCGTCATCGTGGACCGGGAATTTTCCCGCATCATGAGCCAGGCGCTGGCCCTGCGCACACGCACCGAGCCCATCCTGGTCATCGATGCCGACGATCCGCAATACGACGGCCCGGGCCAGGCCATTGGATCCCTGGATTACGAGGCCCTGCTGGCCGAGGGCAATCCTGAATATGCCTGGCGGATGCCGGTATCCGAGTGGGATGCGATTTCGCTGAACTACACCAGCGGCACGACCGGCAACCCCAAGGGCGTCGTCTACCACCATCGGGGTGCGGCCATCAATGCCGTGTCGAACATTCTGGAATGGGACATGCCCAAGCACGCCGTCTATCTGTGGACGTTGCCCATGTTCCATTGCAACGGCTGGTGCTTCCCCTGGACGGTGGCCGCCCGCGCCGGGGTCAACGTCTGCCTGCGGCGGGTGGAGGCGGCAGCCATGATCGACCGCATGGTGGAACACGGCGTCACGCACTATTGCGGCGCGCCCATCGTGCAGAGCATGCTGGTCAATGCCCCGCAGGCGCTGCGAGAACGGATTCCCGCCGGCATCAGCGCCATGGTGGCCGGCGCCGCGCCGCCGGCGTCGATGATCGAGGGCATGGAATCCCTGGGCATCGACCTGACACACGTCTATGGCCTGACCGAAGTCTACGGGCCGGCGACCGTCTGCGCCAAGCGCGAGGACTGGAATGCGCTCGACATCGGCGAGCGGGCGCGCCTGAATGCCCGGCAAGGGGTGCGCTACCATCTGGAGAAGGCCGCCAGGGTCCTGGATCCGGTCACGCTGCAGCCGGTCGCGGCGGATGGCGAGACCATGGGTGAGATCATGTTCCAGGGCAACATCTGCATGAAGGGTTATCTGAAGAACCCCCAGGCCACCCAGGAGGCATTTGCCGGCGGCTGGTTCCACAGCGGCGATCTGGCTGTCATGGACCCGGACGGCTACATCAAGATCAAGGACCGCTCCAAGGACATCATCATTTCGGGCGGCGAGAACATCTCCTCGATCGAGGTCGAGGACGTGCTGTACCGCCACCCGGCCGTGCTGGCTGCGGCTGTCGTGGCGCGGCCCGACGAGCGCTGGGGGGAGACGCCCTGCGCCTTCGTCGAACTCAAGGCCGATGTGCAAGTCAGCGCCGAAGACATCGTGGCGCATTGCAAGGCCCATCTGGCGGGCTACAAGGTGCCGCGCCTGGTCATCTTCGGCGAACTGCCCAAGACTTCCACCGGCAAGATCCAGAAATTCGAACTGCGCCAGCGGGCGCTCAAGGCCGTATGAACGACCGGTGCGCCGACGACGGCGTTCTGCTCAGCCCTGCTCAGATGGCGGCAGCCGACCGGGCGGCCATGGACGCGGGCATCAGCGGCCAGCGCCTGATGGCGGCGGCGGGCGAGGCCGTCGCCCAGGCGATCCAGAGCCGCTGGGCACCGACGTCGGTGCTGGTGCTGTGCGGCCCCGGCAACAATGGCGGCGATGGCTTCATCGTCGCCCAACGGCTGCGAGCAGCAGGGTGGCCGGTGCGGGTTGCCCTGATGGGTGATGTCGCTGCCCTGCGTGGCGATGCCGCCTGGGCAGCCCGAGGCTGGACGGGGGCGGTCGAATCCGCCGATCCGGCGTCTCTGGCAGGGTCCGGCCTGATCGTCGATGCTCTCCTGGGCGCGGGTTTCAGCCGCGCCCCCGATGCGGCGCTGGATGCACTGATCCGGGCCGTGAATGCGGCTGGCGTGCCGGTGTGCGCGGTCGATGTGCCCACTGGCCTGGACGGCGCGACCGGCCAGTGCCCGGGGGCCGTCGTCCAGGCTGATCTTACCGTCACCTTCTTTCGCCGCAAGCCGGGGCATCTGCTGCTGCCCGGCCGGGCGCTTTGCGGCGAACTGCGCTGCACCGACATCGGCATCCCGCCCGCCGTGCTGGGGCCGATTGCAGCACAGGTCTGGGCCAATGAGCCCGATCTGTGGCTGTCGCACTTTCCCTGGCCGGGTTCCGGCGACCACAAGTACCGGCGCGGACACGTGCTGGTGGTCGGCGGCGCCCGCATGCTGGGGGCCAGCCGTCTGGCCTGCCTGGCGGCTGGCCGCATCGGAGCCGGCCTGGTGACGCTGGCAGTGCCGCCTGAGGCCTGGGCCGTCCAGGCGGGGGCGCTGACTTCCGTGATGGTCGAATCCCTGCCTGGAGACGGGGACCTGCAACCGGCGCTGGCGGATCCTCGACGTAATGCGCTGCTGATCGGCCCGGGCCTGGGTCGATCCGATGCGGCTGGGCACCAGGTGCTGGATATGCTGGCCACCGAGCGGCCGTGCGTGCTGGATGCGGATGCGCTCAGCGTCTTCGCCGACCGGCCCGATACGCTGCTCGACGCCCTGCATCCCCGGTGCGTCCTGACCCCGCATGAAGGCGAGTTCGCCCGTCTGTTCTCGCTGTCCGGCGACAAACTGCAGCGAACGCGCGCAGCCGCGCAGCGCAGCGGCGCCGTGCTGGTGCTCAAGGGCGCGGACACCGTGATCGCAGCAGCCGACGGGCGCTGCGCCATCAACGACAATGCGCCGCCCACGCTGGCCACAGCCGGTGCGGGGGACGTGCTGGCCGGTTGCATTGCAGGCCTGCTGGCCGCCGGCATGCCGGCCTGGCACGCCGCCTGTGCCGCCGTCTGGCTGCACGGTCTGGCCGCCGACCGGCTGGGTTGGGGGTTATTGGCCGAAGATCTGCCCGGCGCCCTGCCGGGCGCGCTGGCCTCGCTGGCGCAACTGGCCGAACATCGGATGGAATAGACAATGGCTGACGTGATTGCCCTGGTTTTCGATTTCGACGACACGCTGGCGCCGGACAGCACCTCCGGTTTTCTGCAACACCTGGGGGTGGACGTCGACGCCTTCTGGCACGACCGGGTTGACCCCCTGCTGAACGAGCAGGACTGGGATCCGGTGCCGGCCTATCTGTACCGCATGCTGGAATTGTCCCGCAGCGGCCCCCGCAGCCGCATCACCCGCGAAGGCCTGCAGGCCTGGGGACGACAATTGCCCCTGCACGAGGGCGTCAATACATTGTTCAAGCGCCTGCGCACGCGCCTGCATCAGGCGCATCCCACCGTGCAGCTGGAGTTCTACCTGATTTCCAGCGGTATCGGCGACGTGTTGCGCAGCACGCCGATTGCGGACCAGTTCGCCGACATCTGGGCGTCCGAATTCCATTACGACGAGTCTGGCGCCATCGATTTCCCGCGCCGGATCGTCAGTTTCACGGACAAGACCCGCTACCTGTTCCATATCCAGAAGGGCATGATCGGGCCGGAGTCGCGCAACAAACCTTTCGAGGTCAATCGCAAGGTCGATGCGGACAAGCTGCGCGTGCCTTTCGATCAGATGATCTTCGTGGGCGACGGTTATACCGATATTCCCTGCTTTTCCCTGATCCGCCGATCAGGCGGGGTGGCGTTCGGCGTCTGGGATCCGCGCCACAAGGAAAAACGCAGCCGGGCCTGGGGCTTCATCGAAGACGGGCGGGTGTCCAATCTGAACCAGGCGCGGTTTGGCGAAGACGCCGAACTCTATCAGTGGCTGGAAGCCGCCGTCGAAAGCCTGGCGTCCAAGATCGTGCTCAAGGCGCGAACCTATCGTGGCTAGTCGTCCTCGATCCGGGCAGGGTTCGCCACAGACCGACGTGGCCGCAGGCGCCGGGTCCCACGCAGACGGGCCGGTGCTGGACGATGCCGCCGCCATGGCCCTGGCGCTGGACCAGGCCCGGCAGGCGGCAGGCCTGGGCGAGGTTCCGGTCGGCGCCGTCGTGCTGGACGAGGATGGCCGCCTGCTGGCTGCGGGCCACAACCGCACCATCCTGGATCGCGACCCCACGGCGCATGCCGAGATCGTCGCCTTGCGCGCCGCTGCCCGCCGCCTGGATAATTACCGCCTCGGCGGCGCGCGGCTGTTCGTGACGCTGGAACCCTGCGCCATGTGCCTGGGCGCCATGTTCCACGCCCGGCTGGCGGATATCGTCTATGGTGCGGCCGACCCCAAGACCGGCGCCTGCGGCGGGGTGGTGGACCTGACCCGGCAGGCCCGCCTGAATCACCACGCCACGGTGCGTGGCGGCCTGTGCGCCGACACCTGTGGCGAACTGTTGCGCGCGTTTTTCCGTACGCGGCGCCAGGCCGCGCGCGATGCCCGCCAGGGCCGCGCAGCGGCCGGTGCCGCCGCTCATGCAGACCCCGCATTCTCGTCAACCGCTTCCATTCATTCCAGCTCATCGACCATGAAAAAAGCCTCTTCCGCATTGGCACCCTCTGAACACAGCCAGGCCCCGCAGCGTGCGTCGCGCCCGGAAGACGAGAGCACCCATCACGCCACGCACACGCACTGGGCCTGCCCCGACGACGACGCCCATCACCACCACCATGAAGCGCCCTCGGGCATCTATCTGATTTCCCCTTCGGGCGCCGTCCCCGATCCCGCCGTGCTGGATCTGTCGGTCCAGCGCCTGAAGGCCATGGGCTATCGCGTCACGGTCGATCGCACCGCGCGCGCCGTGCACGAACGGTTCGCGGGCACGGACAAACAGCGCCTGGCCGGCATTCAGCGCGCCCTGAAGCAGAAGCACCCGGTGGTCATGGCTACGCGTGGCGGCTACGGGCTCAGCCGTCTGCTGCCCTTTATCGACTGGCGGGCCGTAGCCGACAGCGGCAAGACCTTTATCGGCCAGAGCGACTTCACGGTCTTCAACCTGGCCCTGCTGGCGCAAACCGGCGCGGTCAGCCTGGCCGGCCCCACCGCCCTGTTTGACTTTGGCGGCAAGAAAGTGGACGACCTGACCCAGGCGCTGTTCCAGGAAACCCTGTCCGGCGAACTGGAGATCCTCAGCTTCGAATCCCCGGATGCGGATCCTGTGGATGCGCGGGGTATCCTGTGGGGCGGCAACCTGGCCATGGTGGCGTCCCTGGTGGGGACCCCGTACCTGCCGGACGTCCAGGGCGGCATCCTGTTCCTGGAAGACATCGCCGAACATCCGTTCCGTGTCGAACGCATGCTGACGCAGCTGTGGCATGCCGGCGTGCTGCAAAAACAACGCGCCATCGTCCTGGGGCATTTCACCGACTATCGCCTGGCGCCGCACGACAATGGCTACGATCTGCCGTCGGTGGTCGCCTGGTTGCGCAAGACCGTCAAGATCCCGGTCGTCACCGGCCTGCCGTTTGGCCACGTCAAGGTCAAGGCCACGCTGCCGATCGGCGCGCGCGTGGGCATGGCCACGGAAGACGGCATGGCGCATCTGGTGCTGCAGGAACACGAACACTGATCGCCGCCGGGGCTTGTAGAATCGTCACATATTCCAGAGCGTACCGAGAGGGTTGAGACATGGCGTTGAAAGACTACCTGGGCGAACAGCTGCTGGGCGTGCTGGCGTCCTACCAGCATCAGGGCATCGTGCATCATGTGGGCGTGGTGTATCCGCGTGCGAACAATGAACTGCGGGTGTTCATCCCCAAAGGTCATGCGCTGGCGGTCGGGTCGCTGGTCACCCTGCATCTGGATAATCGCACCGGGGTGGATGAGCTGGATGCCGAATTGCGCGTGTATCGCACCTCCTACAAAGGCCGGGTGCTGGGAATTGACGAAAGCTGGGTGACGTTGCAGCCCGTTGAATTCATGCTGGTTCATGGTCTGCGGGTCGTCGAGCAGTTTCGCGAGCCGGGCTATGACTTTCCTGCGGATGACCGAACGGAATCCGATCTGCCCATCACGCCCCTGCGGCATCTGGGGCCCGTTCAGGAAAAAGAGCACCACAACAAGGTCGGTATTCTGACTACGTTGGCGGTCGATCAGCCCCACACGACCGTCCTGGCCTTTTTGAATACCGAGGCTGATGACGTGTTTCTGGTTTCCGTGCCAGGCACCTTCAAGCAGCATCAGCTGGACCGGAATCCGCATTGTTTTTTCATCATTGACGAGCGCGCCAAGTTCACCTTCGAACAGGCGATCGACTGGAACTACACCATTCTGGAAATGCAGGCCTGCCAGGTGCCGGCGTCGCTGCCCTTGTACGAGCAGGTCCGGACAGCCTTCGTGCTCAAGAACCCCTGGGAGGCCGATTTCTTTCTGATGGACGGCCTGGAGATGATCCATCTGCAATGCCGATCGATGGTCTTTGCCGGCGAACCCCGGCCGATCCGCAGCGGCCGCGCGTAGGCGGGGTTGGAACGGGCGCGCGCACCGATTTGCTCGACGGCAGAGGACCTGTCGTCGGCCCGCTGTTAGAATGCCAGGTTGTTTTGACCCTTATTTTCCAAGCCACCCACCGTGATCTCCACCAATAATCTCACTATCCAGTTCGGCGCCAAACCTTTGTTCGAGAACGTCAGCGTCAAGTTCGGCGACGGCAACCGCTACGGCCTGATCGGCGCCAACGGCTCGGGCAAGTCCACCCTGATGAAGATCATCGGCGGCGACCTGGAACCGTCTTCCGGCAATGTGGCGCTGGACCCGGGTGTGCGCCTGGGGAAATTGCGCCAGGACCAGTTTGCCTTCGAAGATGTGCGGGTGCTGGACGTAGTGATGATGGGACACGTGGAAATGTGGCAGGCCATGACTGACCGCGATGCCATCTACGCCAACCCGGACGCCAGCGAAGACGACTACATGCGGGCCGCCGAACTGGAAGGAAAATTCGCCGAGTACGACGGCTACACGGCCGAATCGCGCGCCGGCGAACTGTTGCTGGGTCTGGAAATCCCGGTTGAGCAGCACGAGCTGCCCATGCGCGAGATCG
The DNA here is from genome assembly GCF_034674885.1 of Castellaniella sp. Lineage (GTDB taxonomy): Bacteria > Pseudomonadota > Gammaproteobacteria > Burkholderiales > Burkholderiaceae_B > Castellaniella. The sequence goes on along the minus strand of NZ_JAUCDS010000009.1, from coordinate 28,911 downwards.
CACCGGGCTGGAAGCTGCGGGTGCTGCTGGCTCAGGCGCTGTTCTCCAACCCCGACGTGCTGCTGCTGGACGAACCCACCAACAACCTGGACATCAATACCATACGCTGGTTGGAAAATGTGCTGAACGGCTACGACAGCACCATGATCATCATCAGCCACGACCGCCACTTCCTGAACGAAGTCTGCACCCACATGGCCGACCTGGATTACGGTGAACTGCGCGTCTATCCGGGCAACTACGACGACTACATGCTGGCATCGACCCAGGCTCGCGAGCGCCAGGTGGCCGCCAACGCCCGGGCGAAAGAACGCGTCAGCGAGCTGCAGGATTTCGTGCGCCGCTTCGCAGCCAACAAATCCAAGTCCCGTCAGGCCACGTCGCGCCTGAAGCAGATCGACCGCATCAAGTCCGAGACCGTGCAGGTCAAGCCGTCCTCGCGCCAGAACCCCTACATCCGCTTCGAGGTCAATAAGGTCCTGCACCGCCAGGCCGCCCATATCGAAGACCTGTCAAAGGCCTACGACCGGCCCATCATCCAGGGCCTGAGCACCATGATCGAGGCCGGCCAGAAAGTCGCCATCATTGGCGCCAACGGGGTGGGGAAGACCACGCTGCTGCGCCTGCTGGCGAGCAACCTGGCGCCTGATGACGGCCATGTCCGCTGGTCGGAAAATGCCGACATCGGCTATATGGCGCAGGACGTCTCTGATCAGTTCGATTCCGATCGCGACCTGTTCGACTGGATGACCGACTACCGCCAGGCCGGTGACGAGGATCAGTCCATCCGGTCCGTGCTGGGGCGCCTGCTGTTTTCGGGCGACGAGATCACCAAGGCCGTACGGGTGCTGTCCGGGGGCGAGAAAAACCGCATGAGCTTCGGCCGCCTGATGCTGGGCCGGCACAACGTCATGCTGATGGACGAGCCCACCAACCACCTGGACATGGAATCCATCGAATCGCTGCAGTACGCGCTGGAACAGTACCAAGGCACGCTGGTGTTCGTGTCGCACGACCGGCAGTTCGTGTCCGGCGTGGCGACCCGCGTGATCGAGATCCTGCCCGACGGCCGTTTGAACGACTATCCCGGCACCTACGAGGAATATCTGGCCTCGCAGGGTATCGAGGCCTGATTGCCGCATACGCTGGCCGGCCTGGTCCGCCATGAGGCGGACATCCGCAAAAGCCGCTTCCTGGCGCTGGCCGCGCCCATCGATTCACCCCAGGCGGCCCAAACCTTTCTGGATGCGCATCGTGACCCCCAGGCCACGCACAACTGCTGGGCCTGGCAGTTGGGAGGCCAATACCGCTTCAGCGACGATGGCGAGCCCGGCGGCACAGCGGGCCGGCCCATCCTGCAGGCCATCCAGTCCCAGGATTGCGACCGGGTGGCCGTGCTGCTCATCCGCTGGTTCGGCGGCATCAAACTTGGCACCGGCGGCCTGGCGCGCGCCTACGGCGGCACGGCCGCCGAATGTCTGCGGACGGCTGAAAAGATTCTGATCCGGGAAGAATGTCGTGTGCGCTGCAGTTGCCCGTATGCCGAGATAGATCGCATTCAGGCCCGGCTGCTGGCCGCCGGATCGCGGATCGAGGCGGCGCAGTTCGGTGCCGATGGTGTCGTCTGGGACCTGAGCGTGCCCAAGGCCGAGGCGCCGGCCCTGGAATCCCTGTACGTGGATCTGACCCGGGGGCAGGGCACCTGGCAGGTCCAGGGCGAGGAAGCGCCCTAGGGCCTGCTCCTGCTAGCTTTGGTGCTGGTATCCGCCGCGCCCGGAGGGCAGCACCAGCCAACGGGTGACCAGCAGGTAGACGACCGCAGCCACCAATGCGGAGGGGAAGCTCGCCGACACGTACTGATAGGGAAAGTGCGACTGATAGGTCAGCGGGTTCAGCAGATACAGGTAGGCGGCGAATCCTGCTGCGATTCCCAGGAATCCGGCCGGATTGATGCCGCCCCAAAAGTGGTATTTCGTGCCGGGTCCGGTCAGGAACATTGCCTTGACGTCCACGCCGCCGCGTTGGCGCCGCAGGCCGTAGTAATCCGCGATCTGGATACCGCACAGAGGAGCGAACGAGACGCCCACGAAGGCCAGGAAGGTGCCGAAATTGTCGAAGAACAAATTGGGCATCAGGATGACGATGGCAAAGACTGGCGCCAGTGACAACCCTGTTGTCGTCCGCCAGCCGCAGCGTTGCTGCACCCAGGGGATGCGCTTCAGTCCGACGGAACTGACATAGGCGCCCACCAGTACGGTGCCGACATTGGCCAGCACGATGAACAGCAGCGCCGTGATGCCGCCCCAATAGCCGCCCAGGTTGATCAGGAATGCCGTGGGGTCGCCACCCGATCGAGGAAAGGCCAGGCCGGAAAAGAAACCGACAATGGAGATCACCGACAGTGGCAGGCCCAGGCCTGCCACTGTCGGCCACAGCGCCTTGCGGGCGCTGGGAACCAGGCGCACCAGGCCGCCCACGTAGGGCCACCAGCCGATGCTCGCCACGACCAGCACTTCAAAGCCAGTGGCGTAGTTCCAGGCGCGGTCAGGCGAGGGCTCGGACGGCGAGGCCTGCAGCAGATGCGTCCAGCCGACGTGCTCGACCAACAGGTACAGGATGTACAGGCCCAGGATGACCACCGTGATGGAAATGACTGGTCCGGCGCTTTGCAGCGCGCTGGGACCGCGCCATAGCAGGAACCAGACGGCGAGGGCACCCAGCAGCGAGAAGCCGATCACCAGCGTATCGCGGGCACCGGGGTCCATCCACCCCAGGGAAATCACAATTTCCGCTACGGCGCGGCCCAGGAAGATCAGCAGCAGGCAGTTCCAGCCTGCCATGGTGATGAACATCAGGAAGACAGCGTAGTAGGAGCCGCGTGTCCCCAGTTGTGGGATCGTGCTGGTGGCCGAGTCCACGCCGTGGCGGCCGGTGACCGGTAGCAGCGCCAGGGCAATCAGCAGCATGCCGGCCAGGCCGCCGGCCAGAATCACCAGAATGCCTGGTCCGGCCGACAGATAAAAGGACACGAACCCGCCGATGATGTAGACCCAGGTGGCCACCCCGGTGGCGGCGGCATTGCCGAACAGGGCCATGACGCCCCAGTTGCGTTCGTGGGGCAGGGCGGGCCACGCGTCCTGTCCCACTTTGCCGGAGAAGGTCGGCGTGTCCGTGCCAATCATAGATACCACCCCGCGACCATCATCAGGGCGGGCGCGAGGACGGTCACAGCCAGCAACCAGGCATAGTCCTGGCGCCGGAGATCTTCGCCCATGTTCTGGCGCTGACTGGCAAGTTTCAGCCGCTGCGCCAGTTGGGTGTCGAGGGTCGAGTCGGCGTTTTGCATAGAATCTCCTTCTGTCGGGACGAAAGCATCCAACGGGCACGAGCCGTCGCGGCCTTTGCCCCGTGGGTGCATTCGATACACCGGATGTTGATACCGGACGCGGCTTTCCGGCATGTGCGGAAAGCGCCAGGCTGGCATGGTGCCGGCCCGGTCCGACGGGATCAGGTGATCCCGGGATCAGCGCATGGCACCCGCGTGGGCACCGGCAATCGCAGCAACGACTGCATCGATGGGGATTGCCCCCGTTCCAGGCTGCTCGGACATATTCGCCCGGCGATCTGGATGCGCGCTGATCAAAGCAGGAATCGGGGGCGCCCCAAGGAACGCCCCGATCAATCTATATAAAATGAAGGATTGAGAAAAAGCTGTCAAGCGTTTTTACTCAGTCGGCGCGACCTCTGCGCCCTGGATGCCGTGTCGGGCCAGGGCGTGGGCCACGAAGCCCGAGGCCTTGGCGTCTTCCACGAAGCGTGTCAGCCCTTCGGCCAGGCCTGGGTCGCGGCTGCGCGATATTCCCAGGGCCTGGCGGATGAGCATGAAGTGGCCGTCCAGCAGGCGCAGGCCCCCGAATTCCAGGGCGCCCATTTCCAGTTGCTGGCGCACGCCCGCCGCGACGTCCGCGCCCATTTCCAGAAATGTGCTGACCACTGCGGGCGAGGTCGGTGCGCGCACGATGCTGGCGTGTTTCAGGTCGCGCGACAGGAACAGGTCGTAGGCGCTGGCCCGCCCGACCACCACGGTGCGCCCCGCCTGGTCGACTTGTGCGTTGTCCGTCAGCGGGGAATCCTGGCGCACCAGGTAGCTGCCTTCGATCAGCACGTACGGGGTCGTGAAGGCGATCTGCTCGCCGCGTTTCGGGTCGATGGCAAAAAAGCCGAAGTCGGCTTCATCCCGGGTGACTCCTTCCACGGATTTGCCCGCCGTGTCGTAGGTCACCAGGCGCAGGTCCAGCCCCAGCAGCCCGGCCAGCCGCTGCGCAAGGTCGACGGAAACGCCCCGGGCTTGTCCGGTGGCGGGATCCAGCCCTGCAAGAATGGGGTTGCCGATGTTGATGGCAGCCCGCAAGGTTCCGGTGGGCGCCAGCGCCTGCGTGTCGATGTCGAATGTGTTCATGGTGCGTGTGTCCTGCTCGGTATCCTGAAACTGTAAGGGATAGGTGCAGGCCTGGACAAGCCCTGCGCGCTTGGCCCCGAATAGGCTGTGGGGACCTGGGGTATTGCCCCGATTGACCGGCGCAACTTTCCTTTACACTTGCCTTTTCAGCCTATTGATAGGAAGAGGTTCCCATGAGCCCCACCCAGAACGTCGTGGATGACCGCGCCAACCTGGCCGGTACCAACCGGTTTGAACTCCTGCTTTTCCGCCTGGGTGCCAACAACGAATCCGGTCAATCGGAACTCTACGGCATCAACGTGCTGAAGGTGCGTGAAATCGTCACCATGCCCACGGTCACCGCCGTGGCGGGGGCGCCCAAGTATTCCCTGGGGGTGGTGCAGCTGCGCGACCAGGTCATCCCTGTCTTCGATCTGCCGGCCATCGTGGGTTGCAAACTGCCTGCCGCGCCGTCCTTGATGCTGGTCACTGAGTTCGGCCGCACCACGCAGGCCTTCACCGTCGAATCCGTGGACGACATCGTGCGTCTGGACTGGAATCAGGTGATCTCGGCCGAATCCAGCGGCACTTCGCAAAGCCTGGTCAGCAGCATGGCGCGGCTGGACGACACCGCCGACAATACTCGCCTGGCTCAGGTGCTGGACGTCGAGGCCATCTTGCAGATGGTCACACCCGAAAAGGACCGCCATCAGGTCGACCAGAAAGACGTGGGCGAAAAGATCAGCCTGAAACCCGGGGCCGTCGTCCTGGTCGCCGACGATTCCTTCGTCGCCCGTTCCCTGCTGGAACAGGCGCTCAAGGCCATGGGCGTGCCGTATGAAATGGTGAAATCCGGGCGCGAGGCCTGGGACCGCCTGAACGTGCTCAAGGCCGCCGCCGAGGCCGAGGGCAAGACCATCCTGGACAAGGTCAGCCTGATGCTGACCGACCTGGAAATGCCCGAGATGGACGGCTTCACCCTGACGCGCAACATCAAGCAGGACACCCGCCTGCGGGTGCTGCCGGTGGTGATCCATTCATCCTTGTCGGGTTCGGCCAACGAGGACCACGTGCGCAGCGTCGGCGCTGACGGCTATGTGGCGAAGTTCTCGGCCGAGGAACTGGCCGACGCCCTGCGCAAGGCGCTGTCCCGGTTGAAATAAGCTGTGTGTTCCGGGCCGGAGAATTCCGGTCCGCCTCTACCCGCTGAGGCTGCCGATGCGCTACCATATTCTCATTTGCTGCGGTGCAGCACTGCTCACGGAGACATCATCATGCAGGATATCGTAGTCGTACAAGCGTGCCGCACGGCGGTCGGGGATTTCGGTGGAGGCCTCAAGGACATCGCGCCTTGTGAACTGGGAACGCTGGTGGTGGGCCAGGTCCTGGAGCGCGCCGGTGTGGCGCCTGCCGATGTCGGCCACGTGGTGTTCGGCCATGTCATCAACACGGAACCGCGCGACATGTATCTGTCGCGGGTCGCCACCATCAATGCCGGCATCCCGCAGGCAACACCGGCTTTCAATGTCAACCGGCTGTGCGGGTCCGGCCTGCAGGCCATCGTGTCGGCTGCTCAGGTCCTGATGCTGGGCGATGCCGAAGTCGCCATCGGCGCGGGTGCCGAAAGCATGAGCCGCGCGCCTTACGTCGCGGTCGGCCAGCGCTGGGGCTCGCGCATGGGGGATTCCCGCCTGGTGGACATGATGACGGGCGCCTTGTCGTGTCCGTTTGAAAAATATCATATGGGCGTGACTGCCGAGAACGTTGCGCAGAAATACGGCATCAGCCGCGAGGACCAGGACGCCCTGGCCCTGGAATCGCACCGCCGGGCCGCCCATGCCATCGAGCAGGGCTATTTCAAGTCCCAGATCGTGCCCGTCACACACAAGACCCGCAAGGGCGAAGTCGTCTTCGATCAGGACGAGCATGTGCGCTTCGACGCCACTCCGGACAGCTTCAACAAACTCAAGCCCGTCTTTGCCAAGGAAAACGGCACGGTCACGGCCGGCAATGCTTCGGGGCTGAACGACGGCGCCGCTGCCGTGCTGCTGATGACGGCCAGCGCTGCACAGGCCCGGGGTCTGAAGCCCATGGCGCGATTGGTGTCCTATGGCCATGCCGGTGTGGACCCCCAGTACATGGGGATTGGTCCGGTGCCGGCCACGCGCCAGGCGCTGCAGCGCGCGGGCCTGACACTGGATCAGATCGATGTGATCGAGGCCAACGAAGCCTTTGCGGCGCAGGCCTGCGCGGTGTCCCGCGAACTGGGTTTCGATCCGGCCAAGGTCAACCCCAACGGCAGCGGCATCAGCCTGGGCCACCCGATCGGCGCCACTGGGGCGCTCATCACCGTCAAGGCCTTGCACGAACTGCAGCGCATCCAGGGCCGTCACGCCCTGGTCACGATGTGCATCGGCGGCGGGCAGGGGATCGCCGCCATTTTTGAACGCCTGTAAATCAGGGTGTCATCCACCGGCGGCGCCCCGATGGGCGCTGCCGGCCGCAGGAATCTCTTTCATGTCTCGAAGCCACAGCCAAGCGGCTGCGCGGCAGGCCGCCATCGATGCGGACCTGCCCACCCTGTCCGAGCAGGACGGCATCCGGTATCTTCATTTCAATTCCGAATGGATCCAGGGCGCCATGCGAGTGGCCCGCCCGTCGGAACTGGTGCTGGCCTATACCCAGCAGATGATGGCCTGGCTGCTGTTCGTGCAGCCGGGCGAGCGCGACCGCTTGGGCATCCTGGGCCTGGGGGCCGGGTCGCTGCTGCGCTTCACCTTGCGCCATACGCGATCCCAGGTGGACACGGTCGAGCGCAACCCGGCTGTCACTGCCATATGCCGGGCGTATTTCCGCCTGCCGGGCAGCGAGCGGTCCGTCATTGATCATGCCGATGCCCGCGACTGGGCGGCAGAACCCCATCGGGCAGGGCGCTATCGCGCCCTGATGGTGGATCTGTATGACAGCCAGGCCCAGGGGCCGGTCTGCGACGAGGTGTCGTTTTACCGGGATTGCTACCGCATCCTGGATGAACCCGGCGTCATGGCCGTCAATCTCTTTGGCGAGCACGACAGTTTCGGCCGCAACCTGCAGCGTATTCGCGATGCCTTCAACGGCCGGGTGCTGTGCCTGCCCGAAATCGACGAAGGCAACACCGTGGCGCTGGCCTTCAAGGGGCACGCGCTGGACGGCTCGGCCGCCGATTTGCTGGATCGGGCTGCGCGGGTCGAGTCCCGCACCGGCCTGCCTGCTCAGCGCTGGGCGCGGTCTTTGCTGGCGTTGATGTAGACAGTGCGTGAAAGGGCGCGGGACGTTGGTTTCCGGTCTGCTGGCCTGATTTGACAGCCTGCTGAATCACCCATACAATCACGTTCTTTCTTCAGGCGGTTAGCTCAGTTGGTTAGAGCGCTACGTTGACATCGTAGAGGTCGCTGGTTCGAATCCAGTACTGCCTACCAGAATTCAAAAAAGCCGTTGTCGCCCCCGGGTGACAGCGGTTTTTGTCTTGTATGCAACAATAATCGGCTGGCGGGGTCCGCAGGACGCTGCGATCCCGCTCCCGAGACCCTGTGAAATTGATTGTTGCGGGCCCCGTTGCTAAACTTGCTTCATATCCTTCCTGCATGGCAATATCGACTTTTACCGACGCGGCGCAGGCCGCGTTTTGTATTTTCAGGACACACATTCATGGTTCGCATCACCTTGCCCGACGGCTCACAACGTGAGTTCGATCATCCTGTTTCCGTGCTCGACGTCGCGCAGTCGATCGGGACTGGGTTGGGCAAGGCCGCGCTGGGGGGCAAGATCACGGTGGACGGGCAGGCCGCCCGGTTGGTGGATACCAGCCATGTCATCGATCAGGATGCGGCGCTCAGCATCGTCACGGACAAAGACCCCGATGGCCTGGACCTGATCCGCCATTCCACGGCGCATCTGCTGGCCTATGCGGTGAAATCCCTGTTTCCCGATGCCCAGGTCACGATCGGCCCGGTGATCGACAACGGCTTTTACTACGATTTTTCGTACAAGCGGCCCTTCACGCCCGAAGACCTGCAGGCCATCGAAAAGAAAATGGCCGAACTGGCGAAACGCGACGAGATCGTCGTGCGCGAGGAATGGGACCGCGACGAGGCCGTCAAGTTCTTCCACGGCATCGGCGAGGCCTACAAGGCCGAAATCATCGCCTCCATTCCCAGCAATGAAAAGATCAGCCTGTATCGCGAGGGCGATTTCATCGACCTGTGCCGAGGGCCGCACGTGCCGTCCACAGGTCGCCTGAAGGTCTTCAAATTGATGAAAGTCGCGGGCGCCTACTGGCGCGGTGACAGCAAAAACGAGATGCTGCAGCGCATTTACGGCACGGCGTGGGCGCGCCAGGCCGACCAGGATGCCTATCTGCACATGCTGGAACAGGCCGAACTGCGCGACCACCGCCGCATCGGCCGCGAACTGGACCTGTTTCATTTCCAGGACGAAGCCCCCGGCCTGATCTTCTGGCACCCAAAGGGCTGGACCGTCTGGCAGCAGGTCGAACAATACATGCGCCAGGTCTACCAGGACAACGGCTACCAGGAAGTCAAGGCTCCGCAGATCCTGGATCTGTCCCTGTGGAAGAAAACCGGTCACTGGGACAACTACCAGGAAAACATGTTCACGACGGAATCCGAAAACCGCGTGTATGGCTTGAAGCCCATGAACTGTCCTGGTCATGTGCAGATCTTCAATGCCGGCCTGCATTCCTACCGCGAACTGCCGCTGCGCTATGGTGAATTCGGCCAGTGCCACCGCAACGAACCGTCCGGGTCGCTGCATGGCATGATGCGGGTGCGCGGCTTCACCCAGGACGATGGCCACATCTTCTGTACCGAAGACCAGCTGCAGGACGAATGCGCGGCCTTTACCCGGCTGCTGCAGAAGGTCTATGCCGATTTCGGTTTCACCGAGATCCTCTACAAGGTCGCCACCCGTCCCGAAAAGCGCATCGGCGCCGACGAAGTCTGGGACAAGGCCGAAAAGGCGCTGATGGACAGCCTGGACCTGTCGCACTGCACCTACGAAGTCTCCGAAGGCGAGGGCGCCTTCTACGGCCCCAAGATCGAATACACCCTGAAGGACGCCATCGGCCGCCATTGGCAGTGCGGCACGATCCAGGTGGACTTCTCCATGCCGGCGCGCTTGGGGGCCGAATACGTGGATGCCCAGGACCAGCGCCGCACGCCGGTCATGCTGCACCGGGCCATCCTGGGATCATTGGAACGTTTCATCGGCATGCTGATCGAAAACCATGCCGGTGCGCTGCCCGCGTGGCTGGCTCCTTGGCACGCCGTCGTCTGCTGCATTTCCGACAGTTCGGCCGATTATGCCGATCAGGTTTCCAAAACCCTTGTTAAACAAGGGTTTAGGGTCTCTTCCGATTTGCGTGGTGAAAAAATCACCCGTAAAATTCGCGAGCACAGCCTGCAGAAAATTCCGTATATTCTAGTCGTGGGCGACAAGGAACGCGAAAGCGGCGCCGTCGCCGTGCGCGGCCGTGGCAAACTGGACCTGGGCACCATGCCAGTCGCTGATTTTGCCACGCGCCTGCAGCAGGAAATCGTTTCCCGTTACCAGGGGGGAGATTCGGGTCAGGCCTGAACCCTCCATTTCTTCAACATCTAGGAGTCTTTGACATCGCAACCGAAAAGAAACACCGCATCAACGGTGAAATCCGTATCCATGAGGTCCGTCTGCTTGGCGTAGACGGCGAACAACTGGGCATCGTGCGCACATCCGACGCCCTGGCTCAGGCCGAACAGAACGACGTCGATCTGGTCGAGATCTCGCCGACGGCTGATCCCCCGGTCTGCCGGCTGATGGATTACGGCAAATTCAAGTACCAGGAACAAAAGCGCCAGGCCGAAGCCCGCGCACGCCAGAAGGTCATCCAGGTCAAGGAAGTCAAATTCCGTCCCGGCACCGACGAAGGCGACTACCAGGTGAAACTGCGCAACTTGCGCCGCTTCATCGAAGACGGCGACAAGGCGAAAGTCACGCTGCGGTTCCGGGGCCGCGAAATGGCCCACCAGGAATTGGGCATGCGGGTGCTCGAACGGGTGCGCGACGATCTGGGCGAACTGGTGCAGGTCGAAGCCATGCCCAAGCTCGAAGGCCGTCAGATGGTGATGGTCCTGGCGCCGCGCCGCAAGGCCGGCAAGCAGGGCGATGCGGCCTGATACCGGCGCTTGACCGGTGGGCCGCCGTGGCGGGTCGTTTGTTCATCCATAGGTTTCTGTCATGCATGTCCTGTTTGTCATCGATCCGCTGCCCGGCCTGAAGGCCTGGAAGGATTCCTCCGTGGCCGTCATGCGCAGCCTGGCGGCGCGAGGGCACACGTTCAGCTTTGCCACGATGGGCGATCTGTTCGTGGACCAGGGGCGGGTGCGCGCGGCAGCGACGGCCATGCGTCTGCGCGGGGATGCCGATTGGCGCGGGCACGCCTGGTGGACCCAGGACGACACCGCGCAGGACTGCGATCTGGCGGATTTCGATGCGGTCCTGATGCGCAAGGATCCACCCTTCGACATGGAATATGTCTACGCCACGCACCTGTTCGATTATGCGCAGGCACAGGGCGCCCGGGTATTCAACGCTGGCTCGGCCATCCGCAATCACCCTGAAAAGCTGGCGATCACGGAATTCGCGCAGTACACGTCGCCGACGCTGGTCAGCCGCGACATGGACCGCCTGCGTGCGTTCCATGCGCGGCAGGGCGACGTGATCGTCAAGCCTCTGGACGGCATGGGCGGCAGCGGTATTTTCCGCCTGCGGCCCGACGAACCGAACCTGGGGGCCATCCTGGAATCGCTCACCGACCTGGGGACGCGCACCATCATGGCGCAGCGCTACATTCCGGAGATCGTCCAGGGCGACAAACGTATCCTGATCATCGGCGGCGAACCTGTACCCTACGCGCTGGCGCGGATACCGCTGCAGGGCGAAACCCGGGGCAATCTGGCCGCCGGCGGGCGCGGGGTGGCCCAGCCGCTGTCCCCGCGCGACCTGGAACTGGCGCGTGCCGTGGGTTCCCGCCTGGCGGATCGCGGCTTGCTCCTGATCGGCCTGGACGTCATCGGCGACTACATCACGGAAATCAACGTCACCAGCCCCACCTGTTTCGTCGAAATCACCGAACAGACCGGCTTCGACGTGCCGGGCCGCTTCGTCGACGCGCTGCAGCAGGCCCTGGGGGCGCCATGAAAACCCGTCTGGCCCTGGTGATGCATCAGCCTTTGGGGTCGGCATTCACCGCCTGCGCCGAGCACGTGCTGGGCCGGGTGCCCGATCTGCAGGTCTTTGACATCGCACCCGACGCGCCGCCTCAGGAACAGACCGATCGGGTGCTGGACTGGGTGCATCAGGGGCCGACCGAGGAACCCGTCCTGCTCCTGTGCGACCTGTACGGCGCCACGCCGTTCAACATCGCCGCCCAGGCGTTGCGCCAGGCTCTCGAAGAAGGCTATATCATTCATTTGCTGACCGGCACCAATGCCTGCATGGTGCTCAAGGCCTTGACCGATCAGCAGGAAAATCCGGAATCTCTCAGCGAACGCGTGCGACAGGGGGCGCTGCGCGGGATCGTCAATGCGGACCCCCCTCCCGACTGCTAGCCAGGAGTTTTTGCCCATGCCCATGATCGATCTGGTGATTTCCAACAAGCTCGGCTTGCATGCCCGCGCGGCGGCGAAACTGACCCAATTGGCCGGCCGCTTCAAAAGCGATGTCTTCATTTCCCGTGGTGCGCAGCGCGTCAATGCGAAGAGCATCATGGGTGTCATGATGCTGGCTGCCGGGCTGGGCGTCACCGTCAGGATCGAGGCCCTGGGGGCCGACGAGGACCAGGCCCTGGGCGACATCCGCGCTCTGTTCGACGGCAAGTTCGGGGAAGCCGAATGATCCACGCGGTTGCGGGCGCGCGTTTTGTACAAGTTCTGGCATGACTGCGCCTGATTCGACATCGACAGTCCTGCATTCCACCTTGTGCCTGTTCGGACAAGGCGTCGTGCGCGGCTATGCCATCGGCCATGCGGTCGTCATGAGCGCTGCCGCCCTGGAAGTCGCTCACTACCGGATCACGGAAGAAGACACTGTTGCCGAGAAGCGGCGCCTGTGCCAGGCGGTCGACGCCGCCGTCCATGATCTGCACCAGATGGTCGAGACCCTGCCTGACGACGCGCCCCGCGAACTGGGGGTGTTGCTGTCTGTGCATGCCATGCTGCTGCAGGACCCCATGCTGGTCCAGTCCGTCTGCCAGCTGATCGACGAGCGCCAGGTCAATGCCGAGTGGGCCCTGACCACCCAGGGCCAGACCCTGGCGGAACAATTCGCCCTGATGGAGGACGCCTATCTGCGCGAGCGCAGCGCCGACGTGCGCCAGGTGATCGAACGGGTCCTGCGCGTCCTGTCGGGGTCGGCGCAGTGGCTGCCCGACCTGGATCAGGTCGACACCGACGGCAGCCTGATCGTGGTGGCGCGCGATATTTCGCCTGCCGACATGATGCGCCTGCGAGGTGGCAAATTCGGCGCCTTCCTGACCGATCTGGGCGGGGCGACTTCACATACGGCCATTGTTGCGCGCAGCATGAACGTGCCTGCCGTGGTCGGCATGGGCCAGGTGCGGGCGCTGGTGCGCGATGGCGACCTGCTCATCGTCGACGGCATTCAGGGCCTGGTGCTGGTCAATCCGTCGGCGGCCATCCTGAGGGAATACCAGGAACGTCAGGCTGCATTCCTGCGTGAACGCGACGAACTGAAATCGCTGCGTTTCGCGCCTGCCATGACGCTGGACGGGATCCAGATCCGCATGGAAGCCAATATCGAGCTGCCCGAAGAAGCCGCAGACGCCGTAGCGGCGGGCGCCGAAGGCATCGGCCTGTTTCGCAGCGAATTCCTGTTCATGGGGCGCGCGGAGCTTCCCGGAGAAGACGAACAATACGAGGCCTATGCCGCTGTCGTGCGCACGATGGCGGGGCGCCCCGTGACGATCCGTACGCTGGATATCGGCGCCGACAAGACCCTGGATGGCGAGGCGACCGTGGCCACCAACCCGGCGCTGGGCCTGCGGGCCATCCGCTACTGCCTGGCCAATCCGGAACTCTTCAACATTCAGCTGCGGGCGCTGTTGCGGGCGGCAGCGCATGGCCCCATCCGGATCCTGGTGCCCATGGTGTCGCACATGCACGAGGTCGTCGCCACCCGCCGGGCCCTGGCGCGTGCGGCTGAAGAACTGCGGGACGCCGGGCTGGCCCACGAGGCCTGCGTGCAGCTGGGCGCCATGGTCGAGATCCCCGCCATGGCAATTGCCATCGAGCCCTTCGCGGAAACGCTGGATTTCCTGTCCATCGGCACCAACGACCTGATCCAGTACGTCCTGGCCATCGACCGGGGGGACACGGACGTCGCTTCGCTGTACGACCCCATGCATCCGGCCGTGCTGCGCCTGATCGCCCACACCATCAACGTCGGTGAACGCGTGGGCAAGCCCGTATCGGTGTGCGGCGAGATGGCCGGTGATGTGCGGGTCACCCGCATGCTGCTCGGGCTGGGATTGACGGGGTTTTCCATGCATCCGCAACAGCTGCTGGACGTCAAGAAGGAAATCCGCAAGGCGCACTCCAATGCCCTGCGGGTCAAGGTCGCTTCGGCCCTGAACCGCGCTGAACGCATCGATCTGGCGGCTTTGTCGGCTTGATTTGGATCAAGCTTGCCGCAGGTTTTGCCGGCCTTCGGATCCTTCCCTCGAACCAGGCCCATTACACTGGGTTCATGCTGCGGGCCTGAACCGCCAGCCCGTCGATCTCGAGGCTCCGATGACTGCTTCTACACCGGCGAAACGCCAGCTGCCAGATTTTCCCTGGCCCCGGACGCTCAAGCAGAAGGTCATCCTGTCCTTCGTGCTGGTGGTGTTGCTGGCCGTTGGCAATATCGTCGTGGTCCGGTCCCTGCTGCACGAGTCGGACGGCCTGGCCGTGGCGGTCAACGTGGCGGGCAAGATGCGCATGCTCAGCCAGCGAATCACCCTGGAGGCGCTCGCCGGCGCTGCAGCGCCGGAATCGCACGTCAGCCGCCTGCAGCAACATCGGGATATGTTCAACCAGGCCTATCACGCCTTGATGTCCGGCGGTCAGGCGTATGGCCTGACCGTACCGCAGGTGAGGCTGTCGCAGGCGCGGCAACTGGCTGCCGTGGGGCACGACTGGCAGGTCTATCAGGAACTGATCGCCTCCATCACGCCGGGTGCCAAGATGCTGCCTGCGGCGCAGGCAGCCATGGTCCGGGATCCTGAACCGCTGCTGGCGGCCGGTGATCAATTGCTGGGCAGTGCGGAGGCGCTGCTGGATTCCCTGGTCCGGCATGCGCGCGATGTCCAGCAGCGGGCCCTGCACAGTTCGTATGCCTTGTTCGTGCTGGATCTTTGCCTGCTGCTGCTGGCCTATGCGCTGGTGTCTCGCCAGGTGCTGCGCCCGATCCGCTTCCTGGTAAGGCAATGCCAGGAACTGGCGTCGGGCAATTTCACGGCGCGCTCCGGCCTGCGACGCCGTGACGAATTGGGGCGCCTGGGACAGGCGCTGGATGAATCTGCCGAACACATCGAACACCTGCTGACCGAAATCGCCCGAGAGCGGGTGTCACTGCAACAGGCGGCGCTGGTGTACGAGCACACCAGCGAGGCCATGGTGGTCACGGACGCCGATGGCTATGTCCGCAACATCAATCCGGCTTTCACGATCATCACAGGCTATGAAGCGATCGATATCGTGGGCAAGCGCCTGAACGTGCTCAGTTCGGGGCGCCACGGCCGGGATTTCTACCAGGGCATGTGGCACGGCCTGATGAGCACCGGTCGCTGGAGCGGCGATATCTGGAATCGACGCAGATCCGGCGAGGAGTTCGTCGAGCGCCTGACGATCAATACCTCGTACAACGCGGACGGCAGCGTGAATTGCCGCGTGGGCCTGTTTTCCGATGTGACGGAAAAGCGTCGCCGCGAGGCCATGATCTGGCACCAGGCCCATTACGACCATCTGACGCAGTTGCCCAATCGGCAGATGTTCCAGGCCAGCCTGCAGCAGTGTATCGATGAGTCGGGCGACGGTGGTCCGCCTTTCGCCTTGATTTTCCTGGACCTGGATCTGTTCAAGGAGATCAACGACACCTTCGGTCACGACGAGGGCGACGAATTGCTGCGCCAGGTGTCCCGGCGCCTGACGGGGTGCGTGCGCGAATCCGATCTGGTGGCCCGCCTGGGTGGTGACGAGTTCACCCTGATCATCCGAGGGCTGGGCGATCCGGAAGGCGTGCGGCCGATCTGCCGGAAAATACTCGAAGCCATCGGACAGCCCTATGTGCTGGGGGGCAATATCGCATCCATTTCAGCCAGCGTCGGCGTGACGTTTCATCCGCGCGATGCAGGCGATGCCATGACCTTGCTCCGGCATGCTGATCTGGCGATGTATGCGGCCAAAGAAATGGGCAGGAGCCAATACTGCCTGTTTTCGCCGGACATGCAGGAGACGGCCTTGTTGCGCCGTGATCTGCTGCACACGCTGCAGCCCGGCGATCCAATCGCCGAGCCGCAGTAGTGTTCGCCTCAGGCCGGGTAGGCAGTTTCGCCGTGGTCCACCTGATCCAGGCCCTGGCTTTCTTGTTCGCTGCTGGCGCGCAGCCCGATCAGGCGGTCGGCTGACCAGACCGACAGCGCGGCCGTCAGGCCCGCCCAGAGCACGCTGACCAGAACGGCCTCGGCCTGCAGCCAGGTTTGCCAGAGCAGGGCGCTCCAGCCTGTGGGGCCGGGCCCGCCCAGGCTGCCAGAGTAGAACACGCCCGTCAGAAGCGCACCGACGATGCCGCCCACTCCGTGGATCCCGAATACATCGAAGGCGTCGTCGACTCCCAGGCGCCGTTTCAGCCCATTGACGCCGTACAGCGCCGCCCAGGCGGCCAGCGCGCCGATCAGGGGGGCGGCGCCGGGCGCCACCAGGCCGGCGGCCGGCGTGATGCCCACCAGGCCGGCAATGGCGCCGGACACCGCGCCCAGCAAGGACGCCTTGCCCTTGAGCAGGCGTTCCGCCAGCGCCCAGGCCAGGATGCCGCTGACGGCGGCCAGCAGGGTGTTGGCCAGCGCCAGCACTGCTTGCTCGTTGGCGGCCAGGGCCGACCCGCCGTTGAAGCCGAACCAGCCGACCCAGAGCAGGGCTGCGCCCACCAGATTCAGGGGCAGGTTGTGCGGCGGCATGGCCTGGCGGCCATATCCCCGGCGCGGCCCCAGGTAACGGGCTGCGACCAGGCCGGCTACGCCGGCGCTGATGTGGACCACGGTGCCGCCTGCGAAGTCCAATGCCCCTCGCAGGTGCAGCCAGCCGTCTGCCGCCCAGACCATGTGGGCGATGGGCAGGTACCCCAGGGTGAACCACAGGCCGGCGAAGCACAACACCGCACCGAACCGCGCCCGTTCGGCGATGCTGCCGGTGATGAGCCCGCAGGTGATGGCGGCGAAAGTGGCCTGGAACAGGGCGAACAGCAGTTCGGGGATCGTCCCCAGCAGGGGGAGAGTGACCGTGGCGCCAGGTTGGTAGAGGCCTGCCAGGCCCAGGCGTGACCAGCCCCCCAGTCCGCCGAAACCGGGCGAGAACGTCAGGGAATAGCCGTACAGAAACCACAGCATCACGGCCAGGGCGCAGACTGCCAGCGTCTGGCTCATGACGGACAGCACATGGCGTCCTCGGGCCAGGCCGCCGTAGAAGAGCGCCAGTCCGGGCACGCACATCAGCCAGACCAGCAGGGTGGATGCCATCATCCAGACGACGTCGGCTTTATCCATGATTGGGGCTCCTGTATTCAAAGGGCGGCATCGCCGGTTTCGCCGGTGCGGATGCGCACGGCCTGGTCCAGCGGAGAGACAAAGACTTTCCCGTCGCCGATCTTGCCGGTGTGAGCGGCCTGGCACAGACATTCCAGCGTCAGTTCCACCCAGTCGTCGGGTACCGCGACCTGGACCTGCAGCTTGGGCAGAAAATCCACCTGGTATTCGGCGCCTCGGTACAGTTCCGTATGGCCTTTCTGGCGGCCGAAACCGCGTGCCTCCGTGACCGTCATGCCCTGGATGCCGGATGCGACGAGCGCAGCATGCACTTCGTCCAGTTTGAACGGCTTGATGATGGCGGTGATGAGTTTCATGAGCGTTCCTTGTTGAAGCGGGATGCAGAACACTCTTAGCAAAAGCCGTGCCAGGTGGGTGCAGGCCTGTCGTTCGGGGACGCATGAGGGGATGGCGCCCCATCTTGGCGCAATCCTGCGGTGCGGCGCCCCAGGCTGGGGCAGGTGGCCGGTCGTGATTCGATGACGAAAACGTGCGGGACGCCTTGTGTTTTGTGTCGAGTTGTAGAACCGGCGGCGTAGCGGTTCTCCGTTGCAGTGACGGATTCTCCCTGGGACCTGCGCCAATGGGCAATCGGATGCTGCCGGCGCGACTGAAATCAGTCTTTACATGTCAGGGTTTACCCTGTGGGCCGGACCGCTAGAATTGTAACCAACCCGGTTCTCACAAACCGGCCTTCGAGAATGATCCGCGATGTACTGCAAGCGGAATTTTGAATAGGGAAGATCATGAACACGATGCGCAAAACGCTGACGATGGCCGCTGTAGTGGCCTCTCTGGGCCTGCTGGCGGCTTGCTCCAAGAGCGAAGAGCCTGCTGCTCCGCCGGCTGCTCCCGCCCCCTCGACGACTCCCACCCCGGCTCCGGTTCCCCCGGCGGCTCAAGACCAGTCGGCAGCGCCGCAGGCCGACCAGCAATCCATGCAGGACAAGATCAAGGAATCCGCCGAAGCCGCCAAGGACAAGGCTGGCGAGCTGGCCACCAAGGCAGGCGAGGCCGCTGACAGCGCGCGCGAGTCGGTGAAGGAAGGCGCCGCCAAGGCGGATGCCGCCATCCAGAATGCCGTGGGCAACGGCAGCAAGTAAACCGTCGGCTCCCTCGCCTCGCGAGGGGATGACAAAAAGGGCGCATTCGCGCCCTTTTTCCTATGTCCGCCCCGTATAGTGCAATGCAGATCCATTGATGTGGGGAAACGACATGTCGCTTGCAGTGCTGGCCAGTCGGGCCGTGTTTGGCCTGCAGGCCCGGCAGGTCCAGGTCGAGGTTCACGTGGGCAGCGGCCTGCCGGCTTTTTCCCTGGTAGGGCTGCCCGGCGTCGGTGTGCGCGAGAGCCGCGAGCGGGTGCGCTCCGCCATACTCAGTTGTGGCTTCGATTTTCCCGCCGGGCGGATCACCGCCAATCTGGCTCCGGCAGACCTGCCGAAGGATTCCGGGCGCTTCGATCTGCCCATCGCCCTGGGTGTGCTGCTGGCCTCGGGGCAGGTTGCCGACGGGCAGGGCGGCAGCCCGGACGTGCGCCACTATGTGCTGGCCGGCGAGTTGTCGCTGACGGGAGCCCTGGTGCCTGCCGACTCCGCTCTGGCAATTGCCCTGGCGGTGGCGCAGGACGATCCGCAGGCGATCCTCGTCATGGCGCCGCCCGCTGCGGGGATTGCCGCCCTGGTGCCTGGGTTGCGGGTACTGGCGGCCGGCAGCCTGGACGAGGTCGTGGCGCATTTTGCGGGCCACAGTCCTCTGCCGTGCGCGATGCCGGCGCCGCTGCAGGACGAAGTGGACCGGGCTCCGTGCCTGGGCGATGTGAGAGGCCAGGCGCTGGCCCGCCGGGCGCTGGAAATCGCGGCTGCAGGGGGGCACAGCCTGTTGATGAGCGGGCCGCCCGGGGTGGGCAAAAGCATGCTGGCCCAGCGCCTGCCCGGCTTGTTGCCGCCCCTGACGCAGCGTGAAGCCCTGGAAGTCGCTGCCGTCCAGGGCCTGGTGCAGCCCTTGCGGGCCCTGCCGGGCACGCCGCCCTTCAGGGCGCCTCATCATGGCGCTTCGCGATCCGCGTTGGTGGGCGGGGGTGCCTACCCCCGGCCCGGCGAGATCAGCCTGGCACATCACGGCGTGTTGTTCCTGGATGAGCTGCCGGAATTCGAGCGTCGAGCGCTGGAGGCCTTGCGCGAGCCGCTGGAAACTGGCCAGGTGACGGTGGCGCGAGCGGCGGGCAGCTGTCACTTTCCAGCGCGTTTTCAACTGGTGGCGGCGATGAACCCGTGCCCCTGCGGCTGGCTGGGGCATCCGCGTCAGGTATGTCGCTGCCCTCAGGAACGAGTCGCGCGCTATCGGTCGCAAGTGTCTGGGCCGCTGCTCGACCGCATCGATCTGCACGTCGCTCTGTCCGTCGAGGGCGCCTGGCACAAAACGCCGATGGGGGAACCTTCGGCCCAGATCCGCCCCAGGGTAACTGCGGCCCGCGCCCGCCAGCTGGGCCGCCAGGGTTGCCTCAATGCCCATCTGGATGCGCCCGCGCTGGCCAGGCATGCCGATCTGGATGTCGCCGGCCAGGCCTTGTTGGCCCGAACGGTCGAAGCCTGGGGCTGGTCGGCCCGGGCGACCCAGCGGGTGTTGCGGGTGGCGCGCACCCTGGCGGATCTGCAGGGAGAGTCCAGGGTCGGTGTGGCGGCGCTGGCGCAGGCAATCCAGTTCCGGCCAGATGCCGGCCCGGCGTCCTGAACCGGTAAAATAGGCTTTTCCCTGCAGCAGGAGGCCGCGATGATCGCCCCCAATCAATGGTTCGATGATTTCCAGAAGAACATGTCCGATTTGCTGGCCAAGACCCCGGCCGCCGATATCGAACGCAACATGAAGGCCCTGATGGCGCAGACCTTTGCCCGCATGGACCTGATTACCCGGGAAGAGTTCGACGTGCAGGCGGACCTGCTGGCCCGAGCGCTGGAACGGGTCCAGGCCCTGGAGGCCCGGGTGCAGACACTGGAACAACAATTAGACAAAGCCGAATAAATCGTCCTATAATCAAGGGCTTTTCCCAGTGTCCACGAGGTTTTTTTGCGTGTTCGTTGGGGATAGGGAATGGGGCCTTGTCCGTGCACGTTGCGCATGGCGGGTCCATCAGACTGGCGAATATCAGGTCAGACAAGCGCCCGATGTGTCGGGCCACCTGGGTTCGCCCAAGCCAACAGAGTAATCGTCATGCCCAAGATGAAGAGCAAAAAAGGCGCTTCCAAGCGCTTTAAGGTGCGCGGCAGTGGTTCCATCAAGCGCGGCCAGGCTTTCAAACGTCACATCCTGACCAAGAAAACCACGAAGAACAAGCGTCAGCTGCGTGGTTCCGCCGCTGTCCATGAAACGAATATCGCCTCCGTAAAGGCGATGTTGCCTTTCGCCTGATCGGAGATCTCTCATGCCTCGCGTCAAACGCGGCGTCACGGCTCGTGCACGCCATAAAAAAGTTCTCAAGGCCGCCAAAGGCTATCGCGGCCGCCGCGGTAATGTTTTCCGGGTCGCCAAACAGGCGGTCATGCGCGCCGGCCAATATGCCTATCGCGATCGCCGCAATAAAAAGCGCACCTTCCGCGCTCTGTGGATTACCCGCATCAACGCGGGCTGCCGCGAACTCGGCGTGACCTACAGCGTGTTCATCGCTGGTCTGAAAAAGGCCTCGATCGAACTCGACCGCAAGGTCCTGGCCGACATGGCCGTCAAGGACAAGGCCGGCTTTGCCGCCATTGTGGCCCAGGCGAAGTCCGCACTGGCAGCCTAATCGATACAGTTTCGTTTTCGATTCTGTCTCATCGCAAACGGAGCTCACCTGGGCTCCGTTTGCGTTTTGGAAGGAACTATGGACACGACGCTCGACGAGCTGATCACCCAGGCACGGGGCCGTTTCGCCCAGGCGCGGGATGCGGCCACGCTGGAAAATGAAAAAGCGGCCTTTCTGGGCAAGCAGGGTTCCCTGACGGCGCTGCTCAAGGGCCTGGCAGGCCTGCAGGGCGAGGAAAAGCGCACGCGCGGGGCACAGATCAACCAAGCCAAGCAGCAGGTCGAAGCCCTGTTGAATGCGCGTCGTGCCGAACTGGTCCAGGCAGCGCTGGACCAGCGTCTGGCCGCCGAGACCATCGACGTCACCCTGCCAGGGCGCGGACGGGGCACGGGCGGCGTCCATCCCGTCATCCGCACCTGGCAGCGTGTCGAACAGATTTTCCGTTCCATCGGTTTCGATGTGGCCGACGGCCCCGAGATCGAAAACGACTGGACCAATTTCACGTCCCTGAACAATCCCGAAAACCACCCGGCGCGGTCCATGCAGGACACGTTCTACGTGGACATGAAGGACGCCGGGGGCCTGCCGCTGGTGCTGCGCACGCATACCAGCCCCATGCAGGTGCGCTATGCCCGCATGAACAAACCTCCGATCAAGGTCATCGCTCCGGGGCGCACCTACCGCGTGGACAGCGATGCCACCCATTCGCCCATGTTTCATCAGGTCGAGGGCCTGTGGATCGCCGAAGACATCTCCTTTGCCGATCTGAAGGGCGTCTACACCAATTTTCTGCGCGCGTTCTTCGAGACCGACGACCTGACCTTGCGTTTTCGGCCGTCCTTCTTTCCGTTCACCGAGCCGTCGGCCGAGATCGACATGATGTTCACCTCGGGGCCGAATCAGGGCCGCTGGCTGGAGATCTCCGGCTCGGGCCAGGTGCATCCCCAGGTGGTGCGCAATTTCGGACTGGACCCGGAACGCTACATCGGCTTTGCCTTCGGGTCCGGGCTGGAACGCCTGACCATGCTGCGCTATGGCGTCAACGACCTGCGCCAGTTCTTCGAAGGCGATCTGCGCTTTCTGCGCCAGTTCAACGCCTAGTGTCCTCGCGTAACGGAATCTGAATCATGCAATTTCCAGAATCATGGCTGCGGGCCTGGGCCGACCCCGCAATCGACAGTCAGACCCTGTCCCATCGGCTGACCATGGCTGGCCTGGAGGTCGAAGACGCCGATCCCTATGCGCCGCCGTTCTCCGGGATCGTGGTGGCGCGGATCGAATCCGCCGAGCCTCACCCGAATGCCGACAAGCTGCGGGTCTGCCAGGTCAATGATGGCTCGGGCAGTCTCTTGCAGATCGTCTGCGGCGCGCCCAATGCGGCGGCCGGGCTGCTGGTCCCCCTGGCGCGAGTGGGCGCGGAACTGCCGGACGGCATGAAGATCGGCCCGGTCAAGATGCGCGGTGTCGAGTCCAGCGGCATGCTGTGTTCGGCACGCGAGCTGGGTCTGTCCCAGGATCATGGCGGCCTGTTGGAACTGCCTGCGGATCTGGCGCCTGGCGCCGATCTGCGCCAGGCGCTGGATCTGGACGATACGATCTTCACCCTGAAGCTCACGCCCAACCGGGCCGATTGCCTGTCCATCCTGGGGGTGGCGCGGGAAGTCGCGGCCCTGACCGGCTGCGACCTGCGGCCTCTGGACGTTCCGACGGTGCCCGTCACGATCGACGACCGCCTGCCGGTACGGGTGCAGGCGCCTGATCTGTGTGGCCGCTTCGCAGGGCGCATCGTGCGCGGGGTCAATGCCCGCGCCGCTACGCCCGACTGGATGAAGGCCCGACTGGAACGCGCCGGTCAGCGGTCCGTGTCCGCCTTGGTGGACATCTCCAACTACATCATGCTGGAACTCGGGCGGCCCACGCACGTGTTCGATCTGCAGCGCATCCAGGGCGGTCTGACCGTGCGCTGGGGCCGGGACGGCGAACAGCTTGAACTGCTCAATGGCCAGACTGTCACGCTGGCACCGGACGTCGGGGTCATCGAAACCGAACGCGCCCTGGAAAGCCTGGCCGGCGTCATGGGTGGCCAGGCGTCTGCCGTGACGCTGGATACCACGGACGTCTTCCTGGAAGCCGCCTTCTGGTGGCCCGAGGCCATCATGGGCCTGACGCGCCGCTTCAAGCTTACGTCCGAGGCTGCGCACCGCTTCGAGCGCGGCGTCGACTTCTCGACGATTCCTGCGCATCTGGACATCATGACGCGGTTGATCCTGGACATCTGCGGTGGCCAGGCTGGCCCCCTGGACGATCAGATCGTCCGGCTGCCCGCTCGTGAACCGGTGCGCATGCGCCTGTCGCGCTGCACCCGGGTGCTGGGCGTCGCGCTGTCGTCCGAACAGGTGGCCGACGTCTTCAATCGCCTGGGCCTCGATTTCGAGCAGCAGGGCGATACTTTCCTGGTGACGCCGCCGGCTGCGCGCTTCGACCTGACGATCGAAGAAGACCTGATCGAGGAAGTCGCCCGCATCTACGGCTTTGACCGTATTCCCGACCAGCCGCCGGTGGCGCCCGCCCGCATGCGCGTGCAGCCGGAAACCCTGTACGGCCCGCATGCCATGCGAGCTGCAATGGCAGCGCTGGACTTCCAGGAAGTCATCAACTTTTCCTTCGTCGAAGAAGCCTGGGAACGCGATTACTGCGGCAATGATCAGCCTATCCGGCTGCTGAACCCGATCGCCAGCCAGTTGGCCGTGATGCGTTCCAGCCTGATCGGCGGCCTGCTGGCCAATATCGCCCACAACGCCAAGCACCGGCAAAGCCGGGTCCGTGTCTTCGAACTGGGCCGCGTCTTTTCCCGGGATGCCTCCGTGGTCGATGGCGATCTGTCGGTAGCAGGCGTGTCCCAGCCCACCTATCTGGCGGCAGCGGCCTGGGGGCCGGCCTTGCCCGAACAGTGGGGTGAAGCCAACCGCGCCGTCGATTTCTTCGATCTCAAGCGCGACCTGGAATCGCTGCTGGGGGCCCGGGTTTCGGGCTTGCGCTGCGAGGTGGCCGCCCATCCTGCCCTGCATCCTGGCCGCAGCGCCCGGGTGCTGCTCGACGGCCAGCCCATCGGCTGGCTGGGCGAGGTCCATCCCCGCTGGGCGCAGGCGCTGGATCTGCCACACGCCCCGGTGGTGTTCGAACTGGACGCCGAAGCGATCGCTCAACGGGTCTTCCCCAAGCCGGCTGAACTGTCCCGCCAGCCCGTCGTAGTGCGGGATCTGGCCATCTGGGTGGATGCCGACCAGCCGTGGCAGTCCCTGCTTGATACACTTGAACACCAGATTGCAGCTGATCCCGCGCTGGCTGTCGTCAAAGACATTAAACTGTTCGACATTTGGCGCGATGCGTCGTCGGGGGATCAACGCAGCCTGGCTTTGCGGTTCTGGTTCCAGGGGCAGAACGCCACGCTCGACGAACAGCAGATCGAATATTGCATGCAGGGCCTGATTGACGCGCTGTCCCGGCACCACGGGGCACGCTTGCGCACATAGGAGAATTTCGGGTGAATACGGATCGGACGCTGACCAAAGCACATCTGGCCGAACTGCTGTTCGAGCAGGTAGGCCTGAACAAACGCGAAGCCAAGGACGTGGTGGACACGTTCTTTTCCGAAGTCCGCGACGCCCTGGTCCAGGGGGTCGAGGTCAAACTGTCGGGGTTCGGCAGTTTCCAGGTGCGCAACAAACCCCCGCGTCCGGGCCGCAACCCGAAAACCGGCGAGGTCATCCCGATCTCCGCCCGCCGGGTCGTCACGTTCCACGCCAGCCAGAAGCTCAAGGACGGCATTGAAATGGCCGGAGACCGCGCATGACGCCCGTCACGCCCACCACGGTGCTGCCGCCCATTCCCGCCAAGCGCTATTTCACCATTGGCGAGGTCAGCGAACTGTGCGGGGTCAAGCCGCACATCCTGCGCTACTGGGAACAGGAATTCGCGCAACTGAAACCGGTCAAGCGCCGGGGTAACCGTCGTTACTACCAGCACCATGAAGTGCTGCTGGTGCGCCGCATCCGCGATCTTCTGTACGAGCAGGGCTTTACCATTGCCGGCGCTCGCAACCGCCTGGGCGAAGGTGGCGATGTTCCCCACGATCAGGACGCCGCCGTGCGGCTGAGCGGTGCCGAATTGCAGGCCTTGCGGGGGGATCTCCAGTCGATCCGCGACAGCCTGGGTCAGGCTTTGAGCCAGGGCCGCCAGGGCCAGGCCAACCAGGCCGACGGCCTGCTGAACCTGTAGCGGCAGGCAGCGCCTAGTTCGATTGCAGTTGCAGCGGCTGCTGCACCAGCGTGCCGGTTGGCGCGGGTCTCAGGCTGGCCCAGGTCAGTAGCGCGATCAGGACAACAGCCACGCCGATGCCAATGGCTATCGACACGCGGCGCCAGGACAGGCGCCGCACACGTCGGCGGGTCGCCTGCCTGCCTGCGGTTTTGTCATCCGGTTCGGCCGTCTGCTGGGGCAAGCGCGGCTCCGCCGTGATTGGCATGTCCTCCATGCCCAGGGTCGCCTGGATCTGCAGCAGCAGTGCTTCGGGTGGCTCCGCCGGGGGCAGGGCGTCGACGATTCCCAGAAAGCAGGCTTCCCATTTCAGGGCGCAGGCGGCGGCCGCGTCGTCGTGGGCCAGGCGGGCCTGGAGGTCGTTCGCGTGGCCCGGCATGTCCAGCCCCAGGACATAGCAGGCGATTTCGTGATCGGAATACGAGCGGTGCTGTTTCATGCGCGCACGGCCTCGTCGATGTGCGTCAGCACGGATTCGATAGAGGCCTGGATGTCGGGTTCCGAGCGATCCAGGCGGTCGGCGATTCGTGCCGGGTCGCCGCCGTGCAGGTATGCCTGCAACAAGGCGTCGAGCTGCGGCGCGGGCAGGGCGGCCAGCACACCCTGGACGGTGCCGGGCAGGCTCGCGCCAGGCAGCGACAGTTCGGGCAAGGCCTGCTGTTCGGCCGTAGTATCGCCTGCCAGGCGCTGGCGGCGCAGGTGGTCCAGCGCCCGGTAGCGCAGGATGCTGTACATCCAGGCGCGGGCGGTGCCGATGGTCGAGCTGTATCCGGCGGCATTGCGCCAGATCAGCACGAAGGCCTCGTGCAAGACCGCATCGGCCGTATCGGCCGCGCCCAGCATCGCCAGCGCCAGCGCCCGCATGACGGGGGCCTCGTGATGGTACAGCGTGTGAAAGGCCGTGCGATCCCCGGCCGCGCAGGCAGTCAGTTCCGCCTCGTAATCGAATACCGAAACAGTCATACAATCTTTCCGGCCTTGCCGGGTTCTCGTCAATGCTCCCTATTGTATGCGCAGCCCCCCGCTTGTCCCGATGGGCAGGCGGGCAGATTGTCACCCTCGATTTCCGGACGTTTCCATGCGTTTTTTCCATACCGGCCCGGCGCCAGATCGGCGCAATGACTGGCAGACCCTGAAGAATCTCTGGCCCTACGTATGGGCGTTTCGTGGCCGGGTGCTGCTGGCCTTCGCCTGTATGGTCGTGGCCAAGGTCGCCAATGTCCTCACGCCGATCTACCTGAAGGACCTGGTCGACGCGCTGGGGGCGGCACCGACGCTGCTGACCCTGCCCCTGGCGGCCCTGGCGGGCTACGGCCTGGCCCGGCTGCTGACGGGCGTGTTCGGCGAACTGCGCGATGCCTTGTTTGCGCGGGTGACGCAGGGCGCCATCCAGCAGGTGGCAAGCCAGTTGTTCGCCCACCTGCTGTCGCTGTCGCTGCGATTTCATTTGGGGCGGCGCACCGGAGGGCTGACGCGTGACATCGAACGCGGCACCAAGGGCATCGGCTTTCTGCTGAACTTCACAGTGTTCAACGTACTGCCCACCTTGCTGGAAATCGCCATGGTGACGGGCGTGCTGCTGTGGCGCTATGACTGGGTGTTCGCAGCGCTGACGCTGGCCACGATCGCGGCGTACGTGCTGTTCACGCTGCGGGTCACGGAACGGCGCATGGTGTACCGGCGCACCATGAACACGCTGGACAGCCAGGCCAACGGCAAGGCCATCGATGCGCTGTTGAACTATGAAACCGTCAAATACTTCGGCAACGAGACCTACGAAAGCCGGCGCTACGACACGGATATGCGCAGTTGGGTGGATTCGGCCGTGCGCAATCAGGTCTCTCTGAATCTGCTGAACATGGGGCAGAGCCTGATCATCACGATCGGCATGACGGCCTTGTTGTGGCAGTCGGCCGAGGGCGTGGTCCAGGGGCGCATGACCGTGGGTGACGTGGTGCTGGTGTCGGCCTACCTGACGCAGTTGTACGCCCCACTGAACTTCCTGGGCTTCGTGTACCGGGAAATCAAGCATGCCCTGGCGGATATGGAACGCATGTTCGACCTGATGGCCCATCAACAGGAAGTGGCCGATCGGCCCGATGCGACGCCTTTGCGGGCGGATCGGGCCAGCCTGGATTTCGATGCCGTCGATTTCGGCTATCAATCCGACCGGCAGATCCTGCACCAGGTCAGCTTCAGCGTGCCGGCCGGGGGATCCCTGGCCGTGGTTGGGGCGTCGGGGGCGGGCAAGTCCACTCTGTCGCGCCTGCTGTTCCGCTTTTACGATCCGACTGGCGGGGCCGTGCGCGTCAACGGCCGGGATGTCCGCAGCTACACCCAGGACAGCCTGCGGGCCCATATCGGCATCGTGCCCCAGGACACGGTGCTGTTCAACGACACCATCGGCTACAACATCGCCTACGGTCGTCCCGATGCCGATCGCGAAGACGTCATCCAGGCCGCTCGGGCCGCCCACATCCACGATTTTGTCTCGTCCCTGCCACAGGGCTACGACACCCCGGTGGGCGAACGCGGACTGAAGTTGTCCGGTGGCGAAAAGCAGCGGGTCGCCATTGCCCGGGCGCTGCTGAAGTCGCCGCCCATCCTGGTATTCGATGAGGCGACCAGCGCCCTGGATACGCGCACGGAACGGTCCATCCAGGACCAGCTGGAACGCATCGCGCAGGGCCGCACCACGTTGATCATCGCGCACCGCCTGTCCACCATCGTGCATGCCGACCATATCCTGGTGCTGGACGCCGGCCGGGTGGTCGAGCAGGGCACCCATGCGCAGCTATTGGCGCAGCAGGGCCGGTATGCCCGCATGTGGCAACTGCAGCAGGCGGATGGCGACGCGGATGTGGCTGGAGATGCCCCATAAAAGCCATTAGGGTTTGACCTATACCGTACCAAAGCAGTACTATTTGGTTTCCCGAATTCTCCCTGGAACAGCCGATGCTGCGGATCAGCAAGATCGTCGATTACGGAATCCTTGTGCTCACGCACATGGCTGCCCGTCCGACGCATGTCTGCAGCGCGGCTGAATTGGCCGCCAGCCTGGGGCTGGGGCAGCCCGTCGTCAGCAAGGTCCTGAAACTGCTGGCCCAGCACCGCCTGGTGGCCAGCACGCGCGGTGCCCACGGCGGCTATCGCCTGGAACGCGACGCTGACCAGATCAACGTAGCTGAAATAATCGACGCGCTGGAAGAGCAGCCCTTCGGCCTGACCGAATGCACGGCCGTGCCCGGTGCCTGCAGCGTCGAAGCCGGCTGCCACATCCGCACCCACTGGCAGCGTATCAACCTGATCGTGCGGCGCACCCTGGAATCCGTCACCTTGGCCGACATGCTCGACGAAGGCCGGCCGGTTCCCGCATCGGTGACGCCCGCCATGGCTGCGACGTCTGCCGCACGGCCCATCCCAAATACCCCGAACTGGAGTCTGTCCAAATGAGTACTGTCAACGACAAGCTCGATTCCTTCC
>NZ_JAUCDS010000008.1:0-116606 GCF_034674885.1 Castellaniella sp. | reverse complement strand
ATCACGGTCGCCCCGGCGCAGACGCTGACCGACAAGGAATACCAGATCATGCGCAACGCATCCATTGCGGTGCTGCGCGAGATCGGCGTGGATACGGGCGGATCGAACGTGCAGTTCGCGATCAATCCGGCCAACGGCCGCATGATCGTCATCGAAATGAACCCGCGCGTGTCGCGGTCCTCCGCGCTTGCCTCCAAGGCCACGGGCTTTCCTATCGCAAAGGTCGCCGCCAGCCTGGCCGTGGGCTATACCCTGGATGAACTGCGCAACGAAATCACCGGCGGCGCCACCCCGGCGTCCTTCGAGCCCACCCTGGACTACGTCGTCGTCAAGGTGCCGCGTTTTGCCTTTGAAAAATTCCCGCAGGCCGATTCCCGCCTGACCACCCAGATGAAGGCCGTGGGCGAAGTCATGGCCATCGGCCGCACCTTCCAGGAAGCCTTTCAAAAGGCCCTGCGCGGCCTGGAAGTCGGCGTGGAC
Organism: Castellaniella sp.; assembly: GCF_034674885.1. Lineage (GTDB taxonomy): Bacteria > Pseudomonadota > Gammaproteobacteria > Burkholderiales > Burkholderiaceae_B > Castellaniella. The sequence goes on along the minus strand of NZ_JAUCDS010000008.1, from coordinate 116,126 downwards.
GGCCTGAACCAGAAAACCACCGACCGCGAACGCCTGCAGATCGAGCTGGGCGAACCTGGCCCGGAACGCATCTGGTACGTGGGCGATGCCTTCGCCCAGGGCTTCAGTCTGGACGAAGTGCATCAGCTGACCAAGATCGACCCTTGGTTCCTGGCCCAGATCAAGGAAATCGTCGATATCGAACTGGCCCTGGAACAGCGCACGCTGTCCGAACTGGACGACGACACCATGCGCCAGCTCAAGCGCCGTGGTTTCTCTGATCGTCGCCTGGCCTTCCTGCTGGACACCACCGAATCGGAAGTGCGCAAATTGCGCCATCAGATGAACGTGCGCCCGGTGTACAAACGCGTGGACACCTGCGCGGCGGAATTCGCCACGACCACGGCCTACATGTATTCGACCTACGAGGACGAGGACGAGGCCGCCCCCACCGACCGCAAGAAAATCATCGTGCTGGGCGGCGGGCCCAACCGCATCGGCCAGGGCATCGAATTCGACTACTGCTGCGTGCATGCCGCGCTGGCACTGCGTGAAGACGGTTTCGAGACCATCATGGTCAACTGCAACCCCGAGACCGTCTCCACGGACTACGACACGTCCGATCGCCTGTATTTCGAGCCGCTGACCCTGGAAGACGTGCTGGAGATCGTCCATAAGGAAAACCCGGCCGGCGTCATCGTGCAGTACGGCGGGCAGACGCCGTTGAAGCTTGCCCGTGCCCTGGAAGCCAACGGCGTGCCCATCATCGGCACCAGCCCGGATTCCATCGACGTTGCCGAAGACCGCGAACGCTTCCAGAAACTCCTGACCAAGCTGGGCCTGCGCCAGCCGGCCAATCGCACGGCCCGCACCGAAAGCGAGGCCCTGTCTCTGGCTGGCGAGATCGGTTATCCCCTGGTGGTGCGCCCCAGCTACGTGCTGGGCGGGCGGGCCATGGAAATCGTGCATGAACCCCAGGACCTGGAACGCTACATGCGCGAAGCGGTCAAGGTCAGCAATGATTCCCCGGTGCTGCTGGACCACTTCCTGAACAACGCCACCGAAGTCGACGTGGATTGCCTGGCCGATGGCGAACAAGTCGTCGTGGGCGGCGTCATGGAACACATCGAACAGGCCGGCGTGCACTCGGGCGATTCGGCCTGCAGCCTGCCACCGTATTCGCTGTCGGCGGAAATCGTCGACGAGATCAAGCGCCAGACCGCGCTCATGGCCCGCGCCCTCAACGTCAAGGGCCTGATGAACGTGCAGTTCGCCATCCAGGACGGCGATGTCTACGTGCTGGAAGTCAATCCGCGCGCCTCGCGCACGGTGCCCTACGTGTCCAAGGCCACGGGCCGCCAGTTGGCCAAGATCGCCGCCCGCGTCATGGCCGGTCGCACTCTGGCCCAACAGGGTGTGAGCTCGATCCCGGCGCCTGTCCATTACTGCGTCAAGGAAGCCGTCTTCCCCTTTGTGAAGTTCCCGGGGGTGGACACTATCCTGGGGCCGGAAATGAAATCCACCGGCGAAGTCATGGGCGTGGGCGAGACCTTCGGCGAGGCCTTCGTCAAGTCCCAGATCGCGGCGGGCGCCTGGCTGCCGGAATCCGGCAAGGTCTTCATCAGTGTTCGCGCCCAGGACAAACCCCGCGCCGTCGAGGTCGCCCGAGGCCTGGCCGCCCTGGGCTTCAAGCTCATCGCCACGCGCGGCACGGCCGCCGTCATCGAGGCGGCGGGCCTGACGGTGGAAATCGTCAACAAGGTCACGGAAGGCCGTCCCAACATCGTGGACATGCTCAAGAACGGCGAAATCGCCATGGTCATCAACACGGTGGAAGAGCGCCGCAACGCCATTGCCGATTCGCGCATCATTCGCACGCAATCGCTGGCCAACCGCGTCACCTTCTTCACGACCATCGCTGGTGCGCGCGCTGCCGTCGAAGGCCTGCAGTACCTGCGCCACGGCGGCGGCCTGAAGGTCTACGGCCTGCAAGCCATGCACGCGGCTATCCACGACTGACGCAGCATGGCGGGCGAAACGACGACGTCCGCACGCCCCGAGGCCTCTGCAGTTCCAGAGGCCTGCTCCACGCCCGTCCCGGCGGAATCGCCCGGACGGGTTTTCATTACCGGCGCCAGCAGCGGCATCGGCGCGGCCTTGGCGCGGCGCTACGCAGCGCAGGGTGCCGTCCTGGGCTTGGTGGGGCGCCGCCCGGACGCCCTGCGCGCGGTGGCGGATGCCTTGCCGGGGCAGGGGCACAGGGTCTACCCCCTGGATATCCGGGACCGCGCGGCCTTGCAGGCGGCTGCCCGGGATTTCCTGGCGGGCGGCCCGGTGGATCGGGTGATCGCCAGCGCCGGCATCAGTGCCGGCACCCTGACCGAAGCGCCTGAAGACTTCGCGGTGTTCCAGGCGATCCTCGACACCAACATCCTGGCGATGGTGGCGACCTTCGAACCATTCATCCCCGCGATGCGGGCGCGGCGCAGCGGCGTGCTGGTCGGCATCGGCAGCGTGGCGGGCGTGCGCGGCCTGCCGGGGGCCGGCGCCTACAGCGCATCCAAGGCCGCCGTACGTGCCTATTGCGAGAGCCTGCGGGTGGAACTCCATGGGTCGGGTGTGCAGGTCGTCACCCTGGCGCCAGGCTTCATTGCCACCCCCATGACGGCACGCAACCCGTATCGCATGCCCTTCCTGATGCCGGTGGACCGTTTCGCGAGCCAGGCAGTGCGCGCCATCGAGGCGGGTGACCGCTATCGCGTCATTCCCTGGCCCATGGCCTGGGTGGCGCGCCTGCTGCGCCTGGTGCCCGACGCCCTGTATGACGCCGTGGCGGCCCGGCGCAAACGCAAGCCTCGCATCGGCCGCGATCCCGAATGACAAAAGCCGGGCTCTTTGAAAGAGCCCGGCCAGAGATCTGCCTGAGACCCGTCAGGCCGCGAGGCCCGCCTTGGACGAGCGCGCATCCAGGCTCAGGGCGCCGGCGCCGAACGCCGTCAGTTGCAGCAGGCCGCCGGCAATGGCCAGGTTCTTGAAGAAGTGGGTCGACTGGTTCATGTCGCCGAACTGCGCATGGAAGAACAGGGCGGCCACCACCGAGAAGATCGCCAGGATCAGCGCGCTCAGGCGCGTCCGGTATCCCAGCACCAGCAGGATCGGCAGGACCAGTTCGACGAAGACCGTGGCGGCGTAGGCCAGCGTCGGCAACGGGATGCCGGCCGAGCCGATATAGCCGATGGTGCCGGCGGGCTGGGCGATCTTGCCAGAGACGCCGACCCAGAACAGGATGGCGATCAGGATGCGGCCGATCAGGGAAAATGTGTCGATGGTGCGAGAGTTCATGGTGTGATTCCGTATGAAGCAGGTAAAAACCAGGGTAAGAAAACATCCCGCCCGAAGAACGGGATGCGTATTTGAATCAATCAGGCGGGCGTTTACAGTGCAGAACTGTCCACGAGAATCAGTTCGGCATCCTCGGTGGCAGTGATGCGCAGGACAGGCTCGTCCCGGACGGCTGCGCCGTCGCGTGTTTCCAGCGCAACGCCGTTGACCTCGACCCGGCCGACTGCCGGGACCAGGTAGCCGACGCGGCTCGCATCCTTGAATGCGTATTCCACGGTGTCGCCGGCCTTCAGTGTGGCGCCGCAGACCCGGGCCTGCGCCCGGATGGGCAGCGCCTCTTCATCACCTTCCAGGCCGCTGGCCAAGGTGACGAAACGTCCCGAGCGATCGGCCTTGGGGAAGGGCTGCGTGCCCCAGCAGGGCGTGCCGCCTTTCTGGTCCGGGAAGATCCAGATCTGGAAGATCCGGGTGACACCGGGTTCCAGGTTGTATTCGGAATGGACGATTCCAGTGCCCGCGCTCATGACCTGGACGTCACCCGCCAGCGTGCGGCCCTGATTGCCCAGGTTGTCCTGGTGCGTGATGGCGCCTTCGCGCACAAAGGTGATGATTTCCATATCCGCGTGCGGATGCGGGGGAAAGCCGCTGTTGGGCTGGATCGTGTCGTCGTTCCAGACGCGCAGCGCGCCCCAGTGGACCCGCCGGGGGTCATGGTATTCGGCAAAGGAAAAGTGGTGCCGGGCTTCGAGCCAGCCGTGGTCGGCTGCGCCCAGCGAGGCGTAGGGACGGCGTTCAATCATGATGGCCTCCTTGAGGCTTGGATGATGCGGGTAGTCTACGGTGGATGGATCATGTTGAGAATATAAACAATAGAATTTCATCGTTTCCAATTTTGATATGATTGTTGCCATCCATCTGACCCCGTGGAAAGGAAACGTCGTGAAGGGATTGCCCGATCTCCAGGCCTGGGCCTTGTTTGCCAAAGTCGCTGAAACCGGGTCCTTCGCCCGCGCGGCAGCTGCCTGCCAGGTGTCCCAGGCGACCGTGTCCAAGGCCATCAGCCGCCTGGAAGCCCGCATGAAGACGACGCTGATTCATCGCACGTCGCGTCGCCTGACACTGACCGACAGCGGCCGCAGCGCCCTGGATCGCGCCACGCGCATCCTGGAAGAAGGCGAGGCGATCGAGGCGGAAGTCACGGAACATTCCCAGGCTTTGCGAGGCCGGGTCCGGGTGTCCGCGCCCATGTCCTTCGGCCTGGCGCGCTTGGCACCACTGCTGCCGGGGTTCATGACCTTGCATCCGGAAGTGCAGCTGGATGTGCAGTTCAACGACGCCCAGGTGGATCTGCTGGCCGACCATTTCGATCTGGCCCTGCGGATCGCGCGGCTGGCAGATTCCAGTCTGCTGGCCCGGCGCCTGTGCGGAGTGCGCGTCATGCTGGTCGGCGCGCCCGCATACCTGGATGCACATGGGCGGCCCCGCCATCCGCGAGACCTGCAGGCGCATCAGGCTTTGCATTATTCCTATGCGCGCCACGGAGTGACCTGGCATTTCCGGCATCCACGGCTGGGGGAATTTTCTCAGTTCATGCCGACCCGCCTGCAGGTGAACAACGCCGATGCCCTGATGCCCGCCTTGCGTGCAGGGCTGGGTCTGGCCCTGCAGCCGGAATTCCTGGTCTGGCCGGATTTGCAGTCCGGTGCCCTGGAAACCGTGTTGGCGCCCTGGGCCGTCGAACCCCTGGCCTTGCATGCGGTCACGCCGCCCGGGCGCAATCGGCCCGCCCGCGTCCAGGCCTTCATTGATTATGTGGCGGCTGCCCTGCAGGAAGAGCCCTGGGCACAGGCGGCGGCGCGTTCTGCTTGAACACGGGGTGCCTGCACTGCAACGGGGGCAGGTTCGCTGCCGGGCCGCCCGGCCGGTCTTGCGGGGTGTGCGGCTCGCGCCGTACACTTGCGACGAAATTTCAACCTTCCACCTTCCTCTTCCGGACGGCCTCGGGCCGCTTGCCCATGACAACTACCTATTTCCCCCGCTGGCGTCGCGTGTCCGGCACAGCGGAAGGCGCCGTCGTGCAGCCTGACGAGACCATGCCCTTGCCGCAGACCGTGGCGATGGGCGCCCAGCACGTCGTCGCCATGTTCGGTTCGACCATCCTGGCGCCCCTGATCATGGGCTTCGACCCCAACATGGCCATTCTGATGTCGGGGGTCGGCACGCTGGTGTTCTTCCTGTTCGTCGGTGGCCGGGTTCCCAGCTACCTGGGTTCCAGCTTCGCCTTCATCGGCGGCGTGGTGGCCGTCACCGGCTACGCGGGCAGCGGCCCGAACCCCAACATTGGCGTGGCATTGGGCGCCATCATCGTCTGCGGCCTGATTTATGCAGGCATTGGCTTGCTGACCATGTTCGTCAATGCCCGCCAGGGCGGGGCCGCCGACTGGATCGATCGCTGGATGCCGCCGGTGGTGACGGGGGCCGTGGTGGCCGTCATCGGCCTGAACCTGGCGCCGATCGCCGCCAAGGGCGCCATGGGCGGTTCGTTGTTCGATTCGGTCATGGCGCTGCTGACGATTCTGTGCGTGGGTGGCGTAGCCGTCTACACGCGCGGCCTGGTGCAGCGCCTGCTGATCCTGGTGGGCCTGTTCCTGGCTTGCGTCCTGTACGCAGTGCTGAGCAACGGCCTGGGGCTGGGCACGCCGATCGACTTCTCCGCCATCGCGGCCGCGTCCTGGCTGGGCCTGCCGAAAATGACGGCGCCGGTGTTCGAAGGCCACGCCATCAGCGTCATCGCGCCGGTGGCCATCATCCTGGTTGCCGAGAACCTGGGCCACATCAAGGCCGTCAGCGCCATGACGGGCCAGAACCTGGACCGCTACCTGGGCCGTGCATTTCTGGGCGACGGCGTTGCCACCATGATTTCGGGTTCCATGGGCGGCACGGGGGTCACCACCTACGCCGAGAACATCGGCGTCATGACGGTCACCAAGATCTATTCCACCCTGGTGTTCGTGGTGGCGGCTCTGGTGGCGCTGCTGCTGGGCTTCTCGCCCAAGTTCGGCGCGGTCATCCAGGCCATTCCGGGCCCGGTGCTGGGCGGCATGGCCGTGGTCGTGTTCGGCCTGATCACCATTGCGGGCGCCCGTATCTGGGTGGTCAACCAGGTCGACTTCAGCGACAACCGCAATCTGATCGTGGCGGCCGTGACCCTGATTCTCGGGGCAGGCAATTTTTCCATCGAACTGGGTGGTTTCAAACTGGACGGCATCGGGACGGCCACATTTGGCGCCATCATCCTGTATGCCTTGCTGCGAGGGCGCAAAAAAGCCCCCATGGCCGCCTGAGATCAGGCCTGCCGGCTGCTGCGCCTGAAGGCGGCCGGCGTCCGCTTTTCGTTGCGGGCAAAGAACCGGGTGAAATAGGCCGGGTCTTCGAAGCCCAGGTCGTAGCCGATCTCGGCCACCGTTTTCTCGGTGTACAGCAGATGGCGCTTGGCTTCCAGCAGGATGCGCCTGTGCAGGATCCGAACGGGCGGCTGGCCTGCCATGTCGATGGATACGCGCCGCAGATTGCGTTCTGTCGTGGCCAGCGCCTGGGCGTAGTCCGCCACCCGCCATGGGTCGCGATAGTGCGCTTCGACCAGTTCCTTGAAACGCCGGTAGAGCGCCATCCTGCCTGAATCTTCGTGGCTGTCTTTCTGCAGGCTCAGGTGGCGCAGCCGGGCGACTTCCGCGAACAGCATCAGGACGTTGCCCGAGATCGCCGTGCTTCGGCAGACCCGTTCGTGGATGTATTCATCCAGGATGGTTTCAAACAACCCCCTGAGCCGTCCGACGCTGCCCGGATCGACCGCCCCGGTGATGGTCAGCAGCCGCCCCAGCGCGGCATGGACCGCTTCGTCGCCCGACTGCCGGGCCAGGTCCGCCACGAACCCTTCTGCAATCGTCAGGATCAGCCCTTTGGTGCCCGGCTGCCAGCGAAAGCCGTGAACGATCGGAGGAGGAATGCTGATCAGGACCGGCGCCTGCAATGACAGGGTCTGCTCGTCGAGCATGACGGTCCCGGCGCCTTGCTCGACCCAGATCAGCTGATACAGGTCATGGTGCCGATGTGGCCGGATGTTCCAGCTGTACACCCGGTTGCGTGATTCCAGGGATTCCAGGTGCAGGAAGCGCAGCTCGGCCGCCGTGTCGATCTGGCCATACAGGGAATACAGCGGTATCGAAGCGCCCATGTCCGAAAAACACCATCTTTGGTCCCGTTCGTCCCTACGCAGCAGGCCGCCGGGACGCGATCATGACAGCTCACTTTGTGAAGCTTGAAGCTTAAGGCTTGTGGGCTGAAAAGCACAAGCCGCCACGTGATCGGAGCGCGACATGACACAACTGGATGCCAGCCGGCCAATTCCCGATGTCCTGATATTCAATTTGAGCGAATCCCACAAGGGCTATCGCATCAATAAGCTGTGCGATTCATTGACCTCTGCGGCCAACCGCCTGGCGTATCAGGCTGACGAAGAAGCCTATCTGGCCGCGCATGGCTTGACCGAGGCCGAAAAGAGCATGGTCCGCGCCCGGGACTGGGCAGGCCTCAATGCGGCAGGCGGCAATATCTATTACCTGCTCAAGCTGGGGTTCGTGACCGGACACGGTCTTTATCGGATGGGCGCCCAGATGCGCGGCGAGAGCTTCGACGCTTTCCTGGGTTCTCGCAACGCCAAGGGAGCGCGCTGATCATGGGAAAAATCATTGCCGGCATCGGCACTTCGCACGTCCCCTCGATCGGCGGAGCCTATGACCGGGGCGCGCAGAACGATCCCGACTGGAAGCCGCTGTTCGACGCCTACGTGCCCGTGCGTGAATGGCTGTCGGAACTGCGGCCCGACGTGGCCATCATGGTCTACAACGACCACGGCGCCGAGTTCTTCTTCAACAAATACCCGACCTTCGCGCTGGGCTGCGCGGACCAGTACGCGATTGCCGACGAGGGCATGGGCGTGCGTCCGCTGCCGCCCATCAGGGGCGACTTCGAGTTCTCGCGCCATTTGTGCGAATCGCTGGTCTACGACGAGTTCGACCTGACCCTGTGCCAGGAAATGGCCGTGGAGCATGGTTTCCTGGTGCCGATGCACCTGTGTTTCGACCCCGCGCCCGACTGGGGAGTCGCCGCCGTGCCCTTGGCAGTGAACGTGCTGCTGCACCCTCTGCCGACGGCCCTGCGCTGCTTCAAGCTGGGCCAGGCGATCCGTCGGGCGGTCGAAGCCGATCCGCGCGACCTGCGGGTCGTCATCCTGGGCACCGGCGGCATGTCCCACCAACTGCAGGGCAAGCGCTTCGGTGCGATGAATCCGGCCTTCGATCAGGACTTCCTGAACCGGATCGAGCGCGATCCCGAGAGCCTGGCCCGGATGACGCACCAGGAATTGATGGAGCAGGCAGGCGCCGAAGGCATCGAGCTGATCATGTGGCTGGTGATGCGCGGTGCGCTGTCTGGACAGGCCCGCCGCGTGCATCGGCATTATTACGCCCCCATGACCACGGGCATGGGGCTCATCACCTTCGAAGAACCCTGACCCGGAACCATCCACAGGAGACATCAGTCATGGAAGAAACACGCCGCACCCAGGTCGTCATCATCGGCGCGGGGCCTTCGGGTTTGCTGCTGGGACAGTTGCTGCACAGGCACGGGATCGATCACGTCATCCTGGAAAGCCGCAGCGCCGACTATGTGCTCGGGCGCGTTCGCGCCGGTGTGCTGGAACAACCCACGATCGCCGCCTTGCGCGAAGCAGGCGTCGGGGATCGCGCAGAACAGGAAGGCCTGCGCATGAACGGCTTTGATCTGCGCTGGGATGAGGAAAGCTGCCACATCGATTTCAGCCGCATCGGCAAGCATGCAACCGTCTATGGACAGACGCGCGTCACCCGCGACCTGATGGATGCACGCGTGGCCTGCGGTGGCATCACCCTGTACGAGGCCGGCGATGTGCAGCCTCACGATCTCGAGAGCTCGCGGCCCTACGTCACCTATCGTCACGAAGGGCGGCAGTGGCGCATGGATTGCGATTTCATCGCGGGCTGCGACGGATTCCATGGAGTGTCGCGCCAGTCCATCCCCAAGAGCGCGCTGCAGGAATATGCGCTGACCTTTCCGTTTGGCTGGCTGGCGCTGTTGGCCGACGTCCCTCCGGTCTCGGAGGAGGTCGCCTGGATCAATCACGCCGATGGCTTTCTGATGTGCAGCCTGCGGTCCAGGACGCGCAGCCGCTACTACGTGCAGGTCCCGGCCACCGAAGACATCCGTCACTGGGATGCCGACAAGTTCTGGGACCTGTATCGCAGCCGCCTGCCCAGCGATCTGGCGGAAAAACTGGTGACCGGCCCCGCGCTGGAAATGAGCATCGCGCCCTTGCGCAGCTACGTCTGCACGACGATGCGGCATGGCCGGCTGTTCCTGGTCGGGGATGCGGCACACATCGTGCCGCCGACTGGGGCCAAGGGCCTGAATCTGGCGGTGGGCGATGCCAAGGAATTGGCGGACGCCCTGCGCCGCCATTACCTGGATCACGACACCTCGGATCTGGATGGATATCGCGATCGGGCCCTGGCACGGATCTGGAAAGCCGTGCGCTTTTCGTGGTGGATGACCAACCTGACCCACAAGATGACGGACAACCCGTTCGCGCGGCAGATGCAGCTTGCCGAGTTCGAGTACACGCGCAGTTCCGAGGCGGCGCAGATCGCCATTGCGGAAAATTTCTGCGGCTTGGAAACAGCCTAGACGACAGATTGCTTCCGGTTTCGATTCCAAAGGAGGAAGACATGATATCGCTGAAGAAAATCGCTTTTGCTGCCGCCCTGACCGTCGCCGCCGGCGCTCAGGCCCAGGATCTGAAGATCGGTGTGATCCTGCCGCTGACCGGGCCTTTTGCCGCTCATGGACAGCAGCTGGAGAACAGTATCCGCCTGTACATGCGCCAGCACGGCGACACCGTGGCTGGCCGCAAGATCCGGTTGATCATCAAGGATGACACCGGCATCGCGCCGGCGGTCAGCAAGCGCCAGGCGCAAGAGTTGCTGGTGCGAGACAAGGTCGACCTGCTGGCCGGCTTCGGCATGACTCCGTCGGCATTTTCCGTGGCCCCCCTGGCGCAGGAATCCCGGACCCCCATGGTGGTCATGAATGCGGCGACCTCTTCCATCACCACGAAGTCGGACTACATCGTCCGCACCTCGTTCACCCTGCCGCAAGTCACGACACCGATTGCGGCCTGGTCGCTGGGCAACGGGATCAAGACGGTCTACACCATCGTGGCCGATTACGGCCCCGGCCACGATGCCGAGGCGGAGTTCACCAAGACCTTCACCGCCGGCGGGGGCAAGATCGTCGGTCAGGTCCGCACGCCGGTCAGCACGCCGGATTTCGCACCTTTCCTGCAAAAGGCGAAGGACGCCAAACCCGATGCCATTTTCGTCATGCTGCCAGCGGGCGAGCAGGGGGTCGCTTTCGTGAAGGGCTATAAAGAGCGTGGCCTGGACGCCGCCGGCATCCGCCTGGTGACGACCGGCGATCTGACCGATGAGGGCGTGATCGATGCCATGGGCGATGCGGCCCTGGGCATGATCACATCCTTTCATTATTCCCAGGCCCACGAGTCTGCGGAAAACAAGACCTATGTCGCGGACTACCTGCAGGCGTACCCCGGTCAGCGGCCGAACTTCTGGACCGTGGGCGGCTACGACGGCATGCATCTCATCTATGATGCGCTGCGCAAGACCGGCGGCAATGCCGACGGGGACGCGTTCATGGCAGCCGTGAAGGGCATGCACTGGATGAGTCCGCGCGGCCCGGTATCGATTGACCCGCAGACTCGCGACCTGGTCCAGGATGTCTACATCCGCAAGGTCGAGCGAGTCGGCTCGGTCCTGCAGAACGTCGAGTTCGATAAGCAAGAGCAGGTCAAGGATCCTGGGAAATGACACGATCCACAGTCTGGGGTCGAATGTTTCCGCAGTGCGCGGTCGGTGCCCGAGAAATCTGAAGCCCCGACGCGGGGCTTGCATTTTCCCGCCAGATTGACCACAATAGCCTCAGCACCCCGGTTTCGGCCGGGGTTTTTCACGAGCGAATCTATTGCCTCATCCGGCTTCGTGCAGGGAACACCATCCCGCCGCCGGCGGCTGTGATCAGTCCACCGCGTAGGTCGCTCGCTCTCAGCATCCCGGGACGGAATTTCATTTCGAATCTGCCGGGGTATGGCGATAGGGGTTCACCTCTGTCTTTACTTTTTCTTGTTGTCAGGCGCCCCCGCGCATGGGGCGTCTTTTTACTTTGAGTCAGGAAACTATGGCTGCGATCCCTTTGACAGCTCGTGGGGCTGAGCGTTTGCAAGCTGAATTGCAACGTCTGAAGACGGTAGAACGCCCCGAAGTCATCAATGCCATCGCCGAGGCGCGTGCGCAGGGCGATCTGTCTGAAAACGCCGAATATGATGCCGCCCGCGAACGCCAGGGCTTCATCGAGGGCCGGATCCAGGAATTGGAAGGCTCTCTGTCCAACGCACAGATCATCAATCCGGCAGATCTGGACGTCGAGGGCCAGGCCGTGTTTGGCGCGACCGTCGAAATCGAGGATCTGGAATCGGGCGAACGCCTGACCTACCAGATCGTGGGCGATCTGGAAGCCGACATCCGTGCCAACATGATCTCGGTGTCCAGCCCGGTGGCGCGCGCCTTGATCGGCAAGAGCCAGGGCGACGTGGTCGAAGTCCGCGCCCCTGCCGGTGTGCGCGAATACGAGGTCTGCTCCGTCAGCTATCAGTAGGGCTGCCGCAGAGCCGAAAAATATCCCCACGCCACGCAGGGCAGGCGTCAAAAAATTCAGCCCCGGTGTCGGTGCAGGTACCGATGCCGGGGCTGTTTTTTTGCCGAGCAGCGGCGCAGCGTGGAGCTGGATGATCAGCGAGGATTGCGGCTGCGTCGGGCGCCGGCGCGCAGCGACAGGGCGCTGCCGCTGCGGCGCGGGATGCCGTGGGCATTGGCGGACGTCGACCGGCTGCCAGTCGGGCGTGCGCGGCCAGTGCCAGGACGGCTGGGGGCGTCGTCCCGGCGACCATCGCGACCATCAGCAGGCCCGAAGCCGATTTTGCCGGAGACGTCGTCCCTGGATTTGCGCGGGGCGTGGTGGGCAGCCGGTTTGTCCGCCCCCGGATGCGCAGCCTGCTTCTTGGGCACATAGGGGTCGGATTTTTTCCGCACGGCGCGGGTGATGTTGGCTGCTGCTGCGGCCGCCTGTTGCGCGACCACGTCGGGCCGGTAGATAATCAGCGTCTTGCCTAGATGATGCACTGCAGCGCACGACAGGGCATCGCAGATGGTTTCCAGCATGGCTTCGCGGTCTGGGCGTTCGGCGCCTGCCACACGGACTTTGATCAGTTCGTGGGATGTCAGACTGCGGTCGATTTCACCCAGCACGGCGTCGGTCAGGCCTTTGTCGCCGATCAGGACGACAGGGTGCAGCGGGTGGGCAGCGGCGCGCAGGTCGCGGCGCTGCTGGGGGCTTAGTTCGAGTTTCGGCATACTGGAATTGTACGGGAATGGCCAAGAAAAAATTCTCCAAAGCGTGGGTGCAGCGTCATATTCAAGACCCTTACGTGAAAATGGCGCAACAAAAGGGCTATCGTGCCCGCGCGGCATTCAAATTGACGGAAATCCTGGATACCGAAAGACTGTTGCGCCGAGGTGACGTCGTGGTCGACCTGGGCGCGACTCCCGGCAGCTGGTCGCAGATCGCGCGCGAACGGCTGCTGGCGGCCGGCGGTGTGATCGACGGGCGCATCATCGCCCTGGATCTCCTGCCCATGGAGCCCATCGCCGGCGTGGAGTTCATTCAGGGCGATTTCCGCGACGACGCGGTCCTGCAGCAATTGCACGATTGCCTTCAGGGCCAGGTGGTGGACCTTGTGATTTCGGATATGGCCCCCAACTTGTCCGGTGTGGCCTCGGCCGATTCCGCCCGGATTGCGCATGTCTGCGAATTGGCGTTGGAATTTGCCTGCAGCCACCTGAAACCGGACGGCGCCCTGATCGTCAAGGCCTTCCACGGCAGCGGGTTTTCCCAGATCGTGCAGACCTTCAAGCAGCATTTCGTGCGGGTCGTCGAACGCAAGCCCAAGGCTTCGCGGGACGAATCTTCGGAAACCTTCCTGGTTGGCCGGGGCTTGAAATTCCCGCGTGAACCGGGGCCGTAGATCGGCACCGGCCGGCTGTGGCCGGATGGTGGATTCAGGTAGAATGAAACATTGACGGATTTGTCAGCTTGTTGTAATCGCGCATTTCTGCGGATGACAGGCCGACGACAGCAAAACCCAGGAGATTCGCTTTGAACAACTCGTTTTCCAAGATCGCGGTCTGGCTGGTGATCGCGCTCGTGCTCTTTACGGTGTTCAAACAGTTCGACGGCCGCCCGGTCGCCGGCAGTGATTCCGTGACTTACACGCAGTTCATGAACGACGCGCGGGCGGGTCGGATCAACAAGGTCGACATCCAGGGCGACACCATCTATGTCACGCCCGAATCCGGCCGTGCCTACAGCCTGACCTCGCCCGGCGACCTGTGGATGGTGCCCGAACTGGTGAAAGACGGCGTGCAGGTGTCGGGCAAGGCCCGCGAAGAACCGTCCTTCCTGACCAGTCTGTTCATTTCCTGGTTCCCGATGCTGCTGCTGATCGGGGTGTGGATTTTCTTCATGCGTCAGATGCAGGGCGGCGGAAAGGGCGGGGCCTTCAGCTTCGGCAAATCCCGCGCCCGCATGCTCGATGAAAACAACAACAACATCACCTTTGCCGACGTCGCCGGTTGCGACGAGGCGAAAGAAGATGTCCAGGAACTCGTCGATTTCCTGCGTGATCCCACCAAATTCCAGCGCCTGGGCGGTCGCATTCCGCGCGGCGTGCTGATGGTCGGCCCTCCGGGTACCGGCAAGACCCTGCTGGCCAAGGCCATTGCGGGCGAGGCCAAGGTCCCCTTCTTCAGCATTTCCGGTTCCGATTTCGTTGAAATGTTCGTCGGCGTGGGCGCGGCCCGTGTCCGCGACATGTTCGAAAACGCCAAGAAACAATCCCCCTGCATCATCTTCATCGATGAAATCGACGCCGTGGGCCGCCAGCGCGGCGCCGGCCTGGGCGGGGGCAACGACGAACGCGAACAGACCCTGAACCAGCTGCTGGTCGAAATGGACGGTTTTGAAACCGGTCAGGGCGTACTGGTGGTCGCGGCCACCAACCGGCCCGACGTGCTGGATCCGGCCTTGCTGCGTCCGGGGCGCTTCGACCGCCAGGTGGTGGTGTCGCTGCCCGACATTCGTGGCCGCGAGCAGATCCTGAAAGTCCATATGCGCAAGGTCCCCATTGCCCAGGACGTCGATCCCAACGTTCTGGCGCGCGGCACGCCCGGGTTTTCGGGGGCCGACCTGGCCAACCTGATCAACGAGGCTGCTCTGTTCGCTGCCCGGCGCAACGGTCGCACGGTCGACATGAACGACCTGGAAAAGGCGAAGGACAAGATCATCATGGGCGCCGAGCGCCGTTCCATGATCATGCCGGAAGAAGAACGCCGCAATACCGCGTATCACGAATCCGGTCACGCGCTGGTGGCCCGCATGCTGCCGAAAACCGATCCGGTGCATAAAGTCACCATCATTCCGCGCGGCCGTGCCCTGGGTGTGACCATGCAGTTGCCGGAGGGCGACCGCTACAGCATGGACAAGGAACGCCTGCTGAACACCATCGCGGTGCTGTTTGGCGGACGCATCGCCGAAGAAGTCTTCATGCACCAGATGACCACGGGGGCCTCCAACGACTTCGAGCGCGCCACGGCCATCGCGCGCGACATCGTCACGCGCTACGGCATGACCGATTCCCTGGGGCCGGTCGTCTATGCCGAAAACGAGGGCGAGGTCTTCCTGGGCCGCAGCGTCACGAAGACCACGCACGTCTCCGAGGCCACCATGCAAAAGGTCGATGCCGAGATCCGCAGCATCATCGACGAGCAGTACAGCGTGGCCCGCAACCTGATCGAGTCCAACCAGGACAAGATGCACGCCATGGCCAATGCCCTGCTCGAATGGGAAACCATCGATGCCGAGCAGATCAACGACATCATGGAAGGCCGGCCGCCGCGTCCCCCGCGTTCGTCTTCGTCGGGTAACAGCGACAACACGCCGCACACGCCGCCGTCGGCTGGCCAGGCAGCCGCCAACCCGGATAAGGGCCCTGCCACCACGCCCGTCTGATCGGGTCGTTTCCGAATCCATATGTTTGCAACTCTTCAATGCGGGCGTTTCCAGCTGTCTCTGGAACGCCCGCTGGTCATGGGAATCGTCAACGTCACGCCGGATTCCTTTTCCGACGGCAACGCCCATTTCCAGGCGGCCCAGGCGGTGGCTCATGGCCTGCGCCTGATCCAGGAAGGCGCCGACATGCTGGACATCGGCGGCGAATCCACCCGGCCAGGGGCGCAGGCCGTCTCGGTGGACGAGGAATGGCGTCGCATCCAGCCGGTGATCCAGGGGCTGCGCGATAGCGGCGTCCCCCTGTCGGTCGATACCTGCAAGCCAGCCGTCATGCGGCGCGCCCTGCAGGCGGGGGCCGACATGATCAACGACATCAGCGGATTCACGGCGTCAGGCGCCCTGGATGCCGTGCGGGATGCCGGGTGCGCCCTGTGCCTGATGCACATGCGCGGGGAACCCCGTACCATGCAGCAGGATCCCGTCTATGACGACGTAGTTGCCGAGATTCGCGACTATCTGGCCGCCGGTGCGCAGCGCCTGCGCGATGCCGGTATTGCAGCCGAACGCATCGTCCTGGATCCGGGGTTTGGCTTTGGCAAGACGGTGGCGCACAATTACGCCTTGCTGCGTCACCTGCCGCAGGTCATGGGGGCTGATTACCCCAGCCTGGTGGGCGTGTCGCGCAAATCGATGATCGGGGCCGTGACCGGGCGGCCCGCTGCGCAGCGCCTGGGCGGCAGTGTCGCGGCGGCGCTGGCGGGCGCGGTGCGCGGGGCGCATATCCTGCGGGTCCACGATGTGGCGGATACCGTGGATGCCCTGCGAGTCTGGGCGGCGGTCGAACAACCGCATGTTGAACAAGGAGTCCGTGCATGAGCACGCGTAAGTATTTCGGGACCGATGGGGTCCGTGGCGTGGTTGGCGGCGAGCGCATCAATGCGGAATTCGCGCTGCGTTTGGGGTATGCCGCCGGTCGTGTGCTGGCGCAGGGCGCGGTTTCGGCCGGGCGCCCCACCGTGGTGATCGGCAAGGACACGCGGATCTCCGGCTACATGCTGGAATCCGCCCTGGAAGCCGGTTTGTCGGCAGCGGGGGTCGACGTGCTGCTGGCGGGGCCGATTCCGACGCCTGCCGTGGCCTATCTGACCCGCGCCTGGCGGCTGGCCGCCGGCATCGTCATCAGCGCGTCGCACAATCCGCACTATGACAACGGCATCAAATTCTTTTCGTCGGCCGGGACCAAATTGCCCGACGCCACCGAAGCCGCCATCGAGGCCATGCTGGAACAGCCCGTGGGCTGTGCGGACTCGGCCGGGTTGGGCCGGGCGCGGCGCATCAACGATGCAGCCGGGCGCTACATCGAATTTTGCAAGAGCACGTTTCCCAGCGAGCTGGACCTGCAGGGCCTGAAGATCGTGGTCGATGCCGCCCACGGGGCGGCCTATCACATCGCGCCCCACGTCTTTCGGGAACTGGGA
Source organism: Castellaniella sp. (assembly GCF_034674885.1). GTDB lineage: Bacteria > Pseudomonadota > Gammaproteobacteria > Burkholderiales > Burkholderiaceae_B > Castellaniella. Next base: position 99,036 of record NZ_JAUCDS010000008.1, on the reverse strand, counting down.
GCCGACGTCAGCGCCATCGGCTGTGATCCGGACGGCTTCAACATCAATGAAAAGGTCGGCGCCACCCACCCGGAAACCCTGGCGGCGGCAGTCCTGGCTCAAGGCGCGGATTTCGGTGTCGCGCTGGACGGCGACGCCGACCGCCTGCAGATGGTGGATGCCTCGGGGCGCCTGTACAACGGCGACGAACTGCTCTATGCCATCGTGCGGGACCGGGCCAAGCTGCATCCCGTCGACGGCGTGGTCGGCACGCTGATGACGAATTTCGGCCTGGAACGCCGCCTGAAGGAATTGCGCATTCCCTTCGAGCGTGCCCAGGTCGGCGACCGTTACGTGCTGGAACTGCTGCGCCAGCACGGCTGGCTGTACGGCGGCGAAAGTTCCGGCCACTTGCTGTGCCTGGACAAGCACACTACGGGTGACGGCATCGTTGCCGCCTTGCAGGTGCTGGCGGCGGTGCGTCATGCGCAGGTGCCGTTGGCGGCCCTGGTGGCCGATCTGAAGATGTATGCGCAGCAGATGGTCAACGTGCCCCTGGCTCCGGGACTGGACTGGAAGTCTCATGCGGGCCTGCAGGCGGCCTCGCAGGCGGTGCGTGACGCATTGGGCGAGCGCGGGCGGGTATTGATCCGCGCCTCGGGTACCGAACCCAAGCTGCGCCTGATGGTCGAGGCCGATGATGCCGCGCTGGCCGAAGAAGGCGTGCGTCAGCTCGTGGCTGTCAAATTGACCTGATTGCATCCTGTCTCATGGGTGACATATTGATCGGGCACAATCGTCTCCACCTCACGGAACCCTGGAGATCTTCATGCTGGCCTGCCATCCCTTGTCGCACGCGGTGCCCATGGAACAGATAGACTGGCCTGGAGTAGAGGCCGGTGGCCTGACCCTGAGCATCGCCCGTACGCCGGCCGACCTCGAGGCCCTGCAGCGCCTGCGCTTTCGGGTCTTCACCGAGGACATGGGTGCGCACTTCCCCAACGCTGAAGGCGACCGGGACGTCGATCATTTCGATCCCTGGTGCGTGCATTTCATGGTGCAGGACGTGCAAACGCGCCGCGTCGTGGGCACCTACCGCCTGCTGACGCCGGAATCGGCCGTCTGGGCGGGCAGCTATTATTCCGAATCCGAATTCGACCTGGCGCCACTGCAGGCCTTGCGACCCTGGCTGGTGGAAGTCGGGCGCTCCTGCATCGATGCGCAATTCCGCCATGGCACGGCCATCATGTTGTTGTGGTCGGCCCTTGGCCAGGTCATGATGCAGGGCGGCTACCGCTACATGCTGGGCTGCGCCAGTGTCAGCCTGCGCGATGGCGGCGCCACAGCGTCCGAGGTCTGGCGACAGGCACAGGCGCTGATGGACCGCCATCCCGACGTGCCTCGCATCCGGGCCCTGCATCCCTATCCGGTGGATCGCCTGAACAGCACGCTGCCCGCGCGGGTGCCGCCCTTGATCAAGGGCTACCTGAAGCTGGGCGCGACCATCTGCGGGGCGCCGGCATGGGACCCGGATTTCCACACGGCCGATTTTCCCATCCTGCTGGATCTGGAGTGGCTGGACGCCCGCTATCGCCGGCATTTCGGGATGCTCTGAACTCGCCCGCCAGGTGGGCGTTGCGGCATCAGTGCTGTTCGACGACGTCCAGCGTGAATCCCATCTTGCGCCAGACCTCGGTTTCGCCTTTCAGCAGGAAACCGCTCAGCGGGTGCGCCGTCAGCCAGCCTGCGGGCACGGACAGAGTGATCTGCTGCGCTTGGGCATCCAGGCCGAAGGGCAGGGGGTCGTGGGCTTCCCGGCGACGCAGCAGCAGGACCGCCAGGCGCAGGCAGCACAGGGCCAGCCACTGTTCGCGGCTGGGCGCGTAGGCACGGACTTTCGCCAGCTTGCCCTGGTGACCCAGGGCCAGAAAGGCCAGCAGTTGCTGGTCGTCGTGCGAGAACCCCGGCATGTCGGCGTGTTCCAGGATGTACGCGCCGTGCTTGTGATAGTCGTTGCGGGCGATCACCAGGCCGATTTCGTGCAGTTGCGCGGTCCAGCCCAACGCCTTGCGCAGTTCGGCCGTCGCCAGCAGGCGGTTGTCCAGACCCAGCTGGTCGAACAGGGCCAGCGCGGCCTGGCGGACCTGATCGGCCTGGACCGTGTCCAGTTGGTAGCGGCCGCCGATCTGCCGTACGGTTTCGTCTCGCTGGTCGTGGTGGGAATCCCGGCCCAGCAGGTCGTGCAGCACGCCGATGCGCAGGGCCCCGTCGCCCGCGTTCATGTGCGTGATCCCCAGTTCCTGGAAGGCCGCCATCATGATCGCCAGGCCGCCCGCCAGCACCGGCGCGCGCTCGGCCTTCAGGCCGGCCCAGTCCTGCAGGCGCACGTGTCCGGTCTTGATCAGCGCGGTGGCCAGGCGGTCCATGCCGTCCAGGGTGATGTCCTGTTTGCTGAGGCCGTTTTCCACCAGAATGGCCAGCAGGCCTTTGGCAGTGCCCGACGAGCCGTAGGCCTCCTGCCAGCCGATGCGCCGGTAGCGGTGGGTGATGGATTCGATGGTGCTGCGAGCCGCCAGGATGGCCCGGTGCATGCGCGCCTTGGTGATCAGGCCGTTGGGAAAGAACTGGCGCGTCCAGGTCGTGCAGCCCAGTTGCAGCGAGGCCAGCTGCAGTGGTTGCCGGCCTCGGCCGATGATGAATTCGGTGGACCCTCCGCCGATGTCGATCACCAGGCGGCGGTCGTCCGAAGGGGGCAGGTCCTGGATCACGCCCAGGTAGATCAGCCGGGCCTCTTCCTGGCCGGAGATGATCTCGATGGGAAAGCCCAGGGCGCGTTCGGCCAGCGGCAGGATGTCGGCAGCGTTGCGCGCCACCCGGAAGGTGTTGGTGGCCACGGCTCGTACGTTGGCCGGGGAAAAGCCCTTCAGCCTGTCGCCGAAACGCTGCAGGGCGGCGATCGCCTGGGCGGTGGTCGCAGCGTCGATGCGCTGGTATTCGTCCAGGCCGTTGGCCAGGGCGACCAGTTCGCGCAGTTTGTCTTCGGCGTAGATCTGGACGGCGTCGCCGTGGCGCACGATGCGCCCGATGGAAAGCCGGAAGGTGTTCGAGCCGAGGTCGATGGAAGCCAACCGGTCGTCCATGGGGATACCTGAGAGTGTCACACTGTGCGATTATAGTGGCCGTAACATGACAGGATTGGGAGTCCCCATGCACGGCGCCGATGCATCGCCACCTTTGCTGAATCGCGAACTTTCCGTACTGAAATTCAACGAACGAGTCTTGTCCATGGCCGAACGCCTGGACGTGCCGCCGCTCGAACGGTTGCGCTACCTGTGCATTGTCGGCTCAAACCTCGACGAATTCTTCGAAATCCGCATGGCCAGCCTGAAGGAACAGCAGCGCCAGACGCCGGAACTGCTGGGGGCCGATGGCATGGCCCCCGGCGAAGCCTTCGACCGCGTGCAGCGGGCCGCCCATGCTCTGGTAGACCGGCAGAACCGCCTGCTGACGGGCGAGGTCATGCCCAAACTGATGGAATGCGGGGTGGGGCTGATCTATTCCACCGGCTGGACCGATCTGCAGCGCGAATGGGCCTATGGGGTGTTCCTGCGCGACGTCATGCCGCTGCTGACACCCATTGGGCTGGACCCGGCCCATCCCTTTCCCCGGGTCTACAACAAAAGCCTGAACTTCATCGTTTCGCTCAGCGGCGAGGACGCCTTTGGCCGCGAGGGCCACATCGCCATCGTGCAGGCGCCCCGCGCGCTGCCGCGCATGGTCAAGGTCCCCGCCGAGATCGCCGGCATCCCAGATGGCTTCATGCTGTTGACCACCCTGATCAATGCCTTCGTGGGCGACTTGTTTCCCGGCATGGACGTGCAGGGCTGCTATCAGTGGCGGGTGACGCGCAACAGCGACCTGTTCGTCGACGAAGAAGAAATCACCAATCTGCGCCAGGCCCTGCAGGGCGAACTGTCGCAGCGCAATTTCGGGGCGTCCGTGCGGCTGGAGATCGCCCATGCCATGCCGCCCGATCTGGAACTGTTCCTGCAGCGTGAATTCAACCTGGGGCCGGCCGACACCTATCGCGTCAACGGCCCGGTCAATCTGGCCCGGCTGATGCAGCTGTGCAACCGGGTCGGGCGTTCCGATCTGGAATATCCCGTGTTCCGCCCCCGGGTGCCGCCGCCATTCGACGGCGACCTGGAACGCCCGGAAGCCCTGTTTGCCGCCATTGCCGCGCGCGACCATCTGCTGCATCACCCTTACCAGTCCTTTCAGCCGGTGCTGATGTTCCTGCGCGCCGCCGCCCTGGACCCGCAGGTGGTGGCGATCAAGCAGACCATCTATCGCACGGGCGAAGACTCCGAACTCATGGGGCTGCTGCTGTCGGCGGCCCGCGCTGGAAAAGAAGTCACCGTGGTGGTCGAACTGATGGCGCGTTTCGACGAACAGACCAACATCAACTGGGCGGCGCGCCTGGAAGAAGTCGGCGCCCACGTCAGCTACGGGGTAGTGGGCCACAAGACCCATGCCAAGATGGCCCTGGTCCTGCGCCGCGAAGACGGGCGCATCCGCCGCTACGGCCACCTGGGCACCGGCAATTACCACCCCCGCACGGCAAAGCTCTATACCGATTTCGGCCTGTTGACCGCCAATCAGTCGATCTGCGAAGACATGGACCAGGTCTTTTCCCTGCTGACGGGCCTGGGCGCACGCCGCGAACTGAAGCTGCTGCTGCAGTCGCCCTTCACCCTGCACGAAACCGTGCTGAACCTGATCCGCGCCGAAACCGAATTCGCCCGGGCCGGCAAGCGCGCCCGCATTCGCGCGAAAATGAATTCCCTGCTGGAACCCACTGTGATCCAGGCGCTCTACGAGGCCAGCCAGGCCGGGGTGCGCATCGATCTGATCGTGCGCGGCGCCTGCGCCCTGCAGGCCGGTGTGCCGGGGCTGTCAGAACACATCCGGGTGCGCTCCATCATCGGCCGCTTCCTGGAACATTCCAGAGTCTTCTATTTCTACCAGGACGGCGCCGAACCCCTGTACCTGTCATCGGCCGACTGGATGGATCGCAATTTCCTGCGCCGGGTCGAACTGGCCTTCCCTGTGCTGGACAAGACCCTGCGCCGCCGCGTGATCGACGAGGCCTTCACTTTCGCCTGGCGCGACAACCAGCTGGCCTGGGCCGCCCAGCCCGATGGCCGCTATCTGCGCGTGCGCAACCGCCGCGCCCCCGTCAACCTGCATCAACACCTGACGGCGCGTCTGTCATGACTGTCATCAAACTGTCACGTCGGCTCTTTAAGATGACGACCTGACAGCTTGGAAGCTGTCATCACCGCAAACCACAAAGGGTTTTTGACATGCTTAAACGAATTCTGACGTGCGCTGCCGGCCTGACGCTGATGGCGGCTGCTGGCGCGCCTGCGTTCGCCGCTGACCTCACGGGGGCGGGTGCTTCCTTTCCCTATCCGATCTACGCGAAATGGGCGGCCAAATACCAGGAAGTCACTGGCCACCGGGTCAATTACCAGTCCATCGGCTCGGGCGGCGGGCAGCAGCAGATCATCGCCAAGACCGTGGACTTCGGCGCCTCCGATGACCCGATGAAGCCCGAGGCCCTGAAGGAAAACGACCTGGTCCAGTTCCCCGCCGTGGTCGGTGGGACGGTGCCGGTGCTGAACGTCGAAGGCATCAAGGCCGGCCAGTTGAAACTGACGGGGCCGGTGCTGGCCGACATCTTCCTGGGCAAGATCAAGAAATGGAACGACCCGGCGATCGTCGACCTGAATCCGGACGCGAAGCTGCCGGCCAAGGGCATCGTGGTGGTGCACCGTTCCGATGGCTCGGGTACGACGTTCGGCTGGACGAACTACCTGTCTCAGGTGTCGCCGGCCTGGAAGGAACAAGTCGGGCAGGGCAAGGCCGTCAAGTGGCCCACGGGGCAGGGCGGCAAGGGCAATGAAGGCGTCGCTGCCTACGTGCGCCAGCTGGCCAATTCCATCGGTTATGTGGAATATGCCTACGCTCATCAGAATGGCCTGGCCTGGGCGCAGTTGCAGAACCGCGAAGGGAAGTTCGTGCAACCGTCCCAGCAGGCCTTCGCTGCTGCGGCCGCTCATGCAGACTGGTCTTCCGCCCCTGGCATGGGGTTGGTGCTGAACAACGAACCGGGCGCCGATTCCTGGCCCGTGACTGCAGCCACCTTCATCCTGGTTCACGGCAAGCAGGACGACCCGAAAAAGGCGCACGAAGTCCTGGCTTTCTTCGACTGGGCCTGGCGTGATGGCGCGGACATGGCCCGCGAACTGGACTACGTCCCCCTGCCCGAAGCAGTGACCCAGCAGATCCGCAGCCTCTGGACGCAGCATATCCGCGGCGCGGACGGCTCCGCTGTCTGGCCCTGACGGGGTGTCCGGCGCTCTGGCTCGACCCGCAAGGGATCCGGGCGGACGCCGGGGCTTTCCACGGCGGGGCGTCTGATGGCGGCCCGTTTGTGGGAAAATACGGGTTTTTGAATCCTGATCGGCCCGCCTCCCGGCAGGCGAGTCTCCATCACCGAAAGTCCCCCTCATGAGCATTCAACACCGCAGTCTGCTGGTGGATGCCGGATTCCGGCATCTGACGCGGGCGTTTGCGTTCCTGGTCTTCATTCTGCTGGCCGGCATCCTGGTGTCGCTGGTGTATGGCAGCCGGGACACCCTGGTCCGGGACGGCCTGGCGTTTCTCTGGACCAACGACTGGGACCCGGTGAAACAGCACTACGGCGCCCTGGTGCCCATCCTGGGGACGGTCATCAGCGCCTTGCTGGCTTTGCTGATCGCAGTCCCGGTATCCTTCGGTATTGCCATGTTCCTGACCGAACTGGCGCCGCCCTGGGTGCGTCGTCCCCTGGGGATCGCCATCGAGATGCTGGCAGCCATTCCGTCCATCATCTACGGCATGTGGGGGCTGTTCGTCTTCGTGCCCCTGTTCCAGGAATATGTGCAGCCGATCATCGTCGACCTGTTCGAGGGTGTGCCGGTGCTGGGCGACCTGTTTGCGGGCCCGCCCATGGGAATCGGTCTGTTCACGGCCGGTCTGATTCTGTCGATCATGGTGATTCCCTTCATTACCGCCGTCATGCGCGACGTGTTCGAGCAGGTGCCGCCCATGCTGAAGGAATCCGCCTACGGCCTGGGCAGTACCACTTGGGAAGTCGTCTGGAAGGTCGTCCTGCCTTACACCAAGCATGGCGTCATCGGCGGCATCATGCTGGGCCTGGGACGAGCCCTGGGCGAGACCATGGCTGTCACTTTCGTGATCGGCAACGCCTTCAATCTGCCGTCCTCGATTTTCTCGCCGTCCAATTCCATTGCTTCGGCCCTGGCCAACGAATTCAACGAGGCCGGCGGCCTGCAGAAATCCGCCCTGCTGGAACTGGGTCTGATCCTGTTCCTGATCACCACGGTGGTGCTGGCCCTGTCGAAATTCATGCTCCTGAAACTGTCGCGCAAAGAAGGCGCGCATCACTGATCCGCCATGCCCGTGCCCGATTCCCCCATCGCTCTGACCAATCCGATCTACCGGCGCCGGCGGCGGTTCAACCGCCTCATGCTCACCCTGTCGGGCGTGGCCCTGGGGTCGGGGCTGTTCTGGCTGGCCTGGATCATTGCCACGCTGTTGCTCAAGGGCGGCAGCGCTTTGTCGCTGACCCTGGTGCTGGAAAGCACGCCGCCTCCGGGCGAAGCCGGGGGCCTGTTGAACGCCATCATCGGCAGTGTGCTGATGTCGGCCGTCGGCACGCTGATCGGCACCCCCATCGGCGTGCTGGCGGGCACCTATCTGGCCGAATATGGCCGCCGGGGCTGGCTGGCGCCAGCCACCCGGTTTCTGAACGACGTGCTGCTGTCGGCGCCGTCCATCGTGATCGGTCTGTTCATCTACGCCGTCTATGTGGCGCAGGTCGGCCATTATTCCGGTTGGGCCGGGGCCTTCGCCCTGGCGATCCTGGTGATTCCGGTCGTGGTGCGGGCCACCGACAACATGCTCTGCCTGGTGCCCAACAGCCTGCGCGAGGCTGCCGCCGCGCTGGGTTGCCCGCAGTGGCGGGTGGTTGTCTTCATCTGCTATCGTGCGGCGCGCTCGGGCATCATCACCGGCATTTTGCTGGCGGTGGCCCGCATCGCCGGCGAAACGGCGCCGCTGCTGTTCACCGCGCTGAACAACCAGTTCATGTCCTTCAACATGAACGCGCCCATCGCCAATCTGCCGGTGGTGATCTTCCAATACGCCGCCAGTCCCTTCGAGGACTGGAATCGCCTGGCCTGGGCGGGCGCCGCCCTGATCACCCTGCTGGTGCTGGGGATCAATATCGCCGCCCGCAGCCTGTTCCGTAAATAATCCACTTTTGCCCACTATGATCCTGTCCTCGACCGCCGCTTTGGAACGCACCAAACTGGCCGTGCGTCACCTGAATTTCTATTACGGCAATTTCCATGCCCTGCGCGACATCAACATGGACATCGCCGAGAACAAGGTCACTGCCTTCATCGGCCCGTCGGGCTGCGGCAAATCGACCCTGCTGCGCACCTTCAATCGCATGTTCGAGCTCTACCCCGGCCAGCGGGCCGAGGGCTCCATCGAATTGGACGGCGAAGACCTGTTGAATTCGCGCCTGGACATTTCCCTGATCCGTGCGAAGGTCGGCATGGTGTTCCAGAAGCCCACGCCGTTTCCCATGAGCATCTACGACAACATCGCCTTCGGCGTGCGTCTGTTCGAGCGGCTCAGCAGGGGCGAAATGGATGAACGGGTGGAATGGGCCCTGACCAAGGCAGCCCTGTGGAACGAGGTCAAGGACAAGCTCGGCCAAAGCGGCAACGGCCTGTCGGGCGGCCAGCAGCAGCGTCTGTGCATCGCCCGGGGCGTGGCGATCAAGCCTGAAGTCCTGCTGCTGGACGAACCCTGCTCGGCTCTGGACCCGATCTCCACCGCCAAGATCGAGGAACTGATCGCCGAACTGAAGGACGACTACACCGTCGTCATCGTGACGCACAACATGCAGCAGGCCGCCCGCTGCTCGGACTACACCGCCTACATGTACCTGGGCGAACTGATGGAATTCGGCCCCACCGACCAGATCTTCGTGAAGCCCACCCGCAAGGAAACCGAAGACTACATCACAGGTAGATTTGGATAAATCCGGACACGAAATAGCCCCTGCGGGCTATTTCGCGCCGGATTTATCGGAGCGCCCTGCAGGGCGCGACGTGGAGAGATGCAACAGTTTGAGATAGCCCCTGCGGGCACCTCGTTCACCCGACATTCATCCTGCTCCCGCTATCCTGCCCCCATCCAATCTGAAAGGGGTTTGTCATGCAACGTCGCCACATGCTGGCCACCCTGCTGGCGCTGGTGGGAACATGGGCCACGGGTGCGCAGGCCCACGACCATGATCGTGATCGAGAAAAGGCCGAACGCCTGCAGGCCGCCGGTGAGGTCCTGCCTCTGCAGGACGTGCTGGCCCGCGTCGCCAAAGACTATCCCGGTCAGGTCCTGAAGGTCGAATTCGACGAGGATGACGGGGACTGCCAGCACAGCGGGACCTGTACGGATCGCTGGGTCTACAAGCTGAAAATCCTCCAGGATCAGGGGCGTTTGGTCAAGATCAAGGTCGATGCCCGCACCGGGCAGGTATTATGGGCGGGTCGCCGTCCCCCGCATGATCAAGGAAAGCATCCATGAGGCTTCTGGTTGCCGAAGATGAACCGCTGCTGGCCTCGCAGCTGAAAACCGCCCTGGAGTCCGCCGGCTACGTCGTGGACGTCGCCTCGGACGGCCTGGATGCCCAGCATCAGGGCCTGTTCGAACCCTACGACCTGGTGGTCCTGGATCTGGGCCTGCCCGGGCGCGACGGCCTGTCGGTGCTGCGGACCTGGCGCGAGTCCGATCGGCAGATGCCGGTGCTGATCCTGACCGCGCGCGACAACTGGCACGACAAGGTCGCCGGCATCGATGCCGGCGCCGATGATTATCTGACCAAGCCCTTTCACGTGGAAGAACTGCAGGCGCGGGTGCGCGCGCTGCTGCGCCGGGCGGGTGGCCATGCCAGTGCGGACATCCGCTGCGGGCCGCTGCTGCTCGATACACGTCAGTCGCGCCTGCTGCTGGACGGCGCGCCGCTGGAACTGACCAGCCATGAATACCGGGTGCTGGCCTATCTGATGATGCACCAGGGGGAAGTCGTGTCCCGCAGCCAGCTGGTGGAACACATCTATGCCCAGGATTTCGATCGGGATTCCAACACGATCGAAGTCTTCATCGCCCGCCTGCGGCGCAAGATCCCCGCCGATCTGATCCAGACGGTGCGCGGCCTGGGCTACCGGCTGGAAGCGGCCCGCGCGCCATGAGGCAGCTGCGGGCGCGCTACCGGTCGTTGCGCCTGCGCCTGCTGGCCGGCATGCTGGCCTGGGTACTGCTCAGCGTGGCAGTGGCCGGGTGGGGCATCCAGCAGCTGTTTCGCCAGCATATCCTGGCGCAGCTGCAGTCCGAACTGAACATCCACCTGGATCAATTGACGGCGGTGCTGCAGGTCGATCCCCAGGGCCAGGTATCGCTATCCTCGTTTCCCAGCGATCCGCGTTTCGGCCATCCGTTCTCGGGCCTGTATTGGCAGATCAGCGTGCCCGCCCAGCACGGCCTGCCCGCCCAGTTGCTGCGCTCCCGGTCTTTGTGGGATGCGCATCTGCCCGATGCCTACCCGGATCTGCAGGCCGGCCGGGACCTGCAGGCCACGGCGCTGGGCCCGTCGGGCGCCCGGCTGCGCGTGCGGGTGCGCAAGGTAGAACCGGCGGAAGGCCCCTTTGACGACATGGTGCTGTCCGTGGCGGCGGATCAGGCCTTGTGGGCCGAACCGATCAGCCGCTTCAACCGCATGCTGGGCCTGGCGCTGGGAGTGCTGGTGCTGGGCATGCTGGCGGCGGCCTGGATGCAGGTTTCCTACGGCCTGCGGCCCATGGCCCGCCTGCGCGGCCGTCTGGCGGACGTGCGCGAAGGGCGTACGGATCAGATCGATGGGGTGTTTCCCACCGAAGTCCAGCCGCTGGTCGAGGACTTCAACCTGGTCCTGCAGCGCAATGCCCAGGGCCTGGATCGCGCCCGCCAGCAGGCAGGGAACCTGGCACACGCGCTGAAGACGCCGCTGGCCGTCATGTCCAATGCGGCAGCTGCAGGCGACCCCGCCTTGCCGCGCCTGGTCGCCGAACAGGTCGATGCGGCCCGCCGCCAGGTCGATTACCACCTGGCCCATGCACGGGCGGCCGCCGCCGTGCGCATGACGGGCCTGCGCAGTCCCATTCTGCCGCTGCTGCAGGGCCTGGTGCGGGTGATGGAGCGTGTTCACGCGGAGCGCGACCTGCGCTACGACCTGCAGGGCGTAGCGGCCGATCTTGCCTTTCGCGGCGAGTCGCAGGATTTCCAGGAGATGCTGGGCAATGTGCTGGACAATGCGGGCAAATGGGCGCGCAGCAGTGTGCGGGTGAGCGCCCGCCGTCAGGACGGCGAATTGGAAATCCGGGTCGAGGATGATGGCCCCGGCCTGAGCCCGGAACGCGCCGAGGCCGTGTTCGAGCGTGGCAAGCGCGCCGACGAACGCACGCCGGGTTCAGGCCTGGGTCTGGGAATCGTCCGCGACCTGGCTGACCTGTACGGTGGCTGGGCGTTGATCCGCAAGGGTGAACTGGGCGGAGCGTGCGTGGTGATCACATTGCCGGCCGCGTGACCGGGCGGCAGCATCGTTGTCGGAAAAGAAACTGCCCGCCGAGGCGGGCAGTGGAACTGTGCGGGGAGGCCTGATTCAGTTCCAGCGGCCGCCGCGCCCGCCCAGACTGTAGGCACCAGCGCCCAGCAGCGCCACTGCGATGCCGCCGAACAGGTACATGCCCTGCAGTTCCAGCGACCAGCCGCCGCTCTTGCCGATTGCAAACAGGTCATTCATGTGGACCAGACTGAAGGCGAACAGCATATTCAGGGCGACGATCAGGCCGCCTGCGCGGGTCCACAGGCCCAGGATCAGCAGCACGGGGGCGACGACTTCGCCGATATACACACCGTAGGCAACGAAGCCGGGCAGGCCGCGTGCTTCCAGCATTCCGACGATCCAGCCGACCCCGCCGTCCATTTTCGCCAGGCCGTGCAGCAGGACCAGAATGCCCAGCGCCAGACGCAGAATCAGTTTGCCCAGATCATCGGTAGAAGTGGAAGACATGGCGGATCCTTTGATTTTATTGGTCGGGGCGACATGATTCGAACATGCGACCCTCTGCTCCCAAAGCAGATGCGCTACCAGGCTGCGCTACGCCCCGACTGAAACGCGAATTCTACCATGGGGCGCACGGTCATTCGGGGCGGTTGATCCGCAGTTCCGGCAGCGTGTGGGCGTGGTGGCGGTAGGCCCAGGTGGGCCACAGCGCATGCGCCAGGGCGATCTGCGCCAGGTCCGGATCGGGGGGCAGTTCCGCATAGCCGTCGGGGGCGGCATAGCGGAAGAAGTGCGGGGCCTGGTCCGGTTCCAGCACCGCCAGCGTGTCGCCGCGCAGATAGCCGTAATGGTCTTCGTACTGCATCATGGCGCGCCCCCCTGCATCGGGGCGGGTAAGATCGTGGCCGATCATGGGATGGGCGTCGCTGATCCCGATCAGGGACAGCAGGGTGGGGGGCAGGTCGATCTGGCTGACGATGCGCTCGTCGCGGCGCGGCTCGATGCCGGCGCCCACGATCAGGGCGGGGATGTGGAAGTGACGCAGCGGAATGCGCTGTGCGCCGCCGACGCGCGCGTCGTGGTCCGCCACGATCAGGAAGACAGTGTCCTGCCAATAGGCGCTGGCGCGCGCGCGCTCGAAGAACTGCCCGATGGCCCAGTCGGCGTAGCGCACGGTGTTCTGCACGGTGGCGGGATCGCCCTGGACCGCAATGCGGCCCGCCGGGTATTCCCAGGGCGTGTGGTTGGTCACGGAGAACGCCAGGTGCAGGGTGGGCTGTTCGCCGCCTTGCGACAGCAGCGTGTGCAGCTTGTCGAACATGTCCTCGTCGCTGGCGCCCCAGGTGCCGACGAAGGCCGGCGAGTCGAAGGTCGGCAGGTCGTGCAGTTCGTCGAAGCCGTTGCCCAGGAAGAAGCTCTTCATATTGTCGAAGTGGGCTTCCCCGCCGTAGATGAAGCGTGAACGGTAACCGTAGCGGCGCAGCAGCTGGGCCAGGGTGAAGAAACGGCTCTGGGCATCGGTCAGGCGCAGGGCTGCGTCCGACAGCGTGGGCGGAAAGCCTGCCGTCACGGCTTCCAGGCCGCGTACGGAACGCGTCCCGGTGGCGTAGGCGCGGGCGAAGTTCCAGCCGGTCGAGGCCAGCGCGTCCAGGCAGGGGGTCAGCCCTGCTCCGCCCAGGTTGCCCACGTATTGGGCGCCCAGGCTTTCCTGCACGATCAACACCAGATTGCGGGGCCGCTCGGCTGCCCGGCTGGCGGGCTGGTGGTGCAGGGTGGGCAGTTCCGGCGGGCCGGCGGGAATGCGCGCCTGTTCGAGGATGATGCGATGCAGTGTTTCGTCGGGCAGGTCGCCGTACACGTCGGCTGCGGATCGTTCGTTCTTGATGGCGTACAGCGCGAACAGCACGTTGTACAGCGAGTTCAGGGGCAGGGTGTTCAGCAGGCTGTCGCCGCACCATGCTGCCGAGGCCGGGTTGATGGGGCGGTGCCCCAGCGTGCCGCGAATGGCCAGCACGATGGCGGCGGCGATCAGCAGCGTCATGCCCACGCGCCAGGGCCAGGCGGGCAGCGGGTTGGGCTGGGCCTGCGCGAACAGTGCGTGGCCCAGCCAGGCGGCCAGCGCCAGCACGACCCCGGCGGCGGCCAGCACCGGCTTGTAGCCCTTCCAGAGCATGCCGAAGACTTCCTTGGGGTACTTCAGGTAGTCCAGGTACAGGCGGTTGGGCCGGCTGTCGTATTCCTGGATGAACTGGGGGGTGGAGATTTCCAGCAGCACGAACAGCAGCCAGACGCCCTGCAGCCACAGGCCCGTCAACCAGACGGCCAGGGGCTGGTCGGCCAGCCAGGGGGCCAGCAGGGCGGGGATGCCGGCCCACATGGCGATCTGGTTCAGGTCGATGCGCAGGCCCCAGCGCACGATCGGCCAGGGGCCGCCGGCGGCGCGCACCCGCGGCCATAGCCAGACGGTCAGCAGCAGGCGGCTGGCCGTCAGCAGCAGCGCAAGCGCCAGGATGAAGATGCCGATCTGGGTGAACATGCGGTGTCCTTGATCTTGCCCGGTCAGGGGACCAGGGCGATGCCGATGCGCGCTTGCGGATCGCTTTTCTGGTTATAGCCCAGCAGGGTCTCGCCATATCCCCGGAAATACTGGACATACAGGTAGCCGTTCATGTGCAGGAAGGTCCGCTGCAGCGGCCAGGCGGCTTCGAGTTGCGTGGCGTGCCCGCGGCTGCCTTGGCGGTACAGGCCCGACAGCGCGAGGCCGTTGTCCTGCGCCCAGCGCAGTTTCCAGTCGACGTGGCCCAGGTAGTCCTGGTAGCCCATGTCGCGGTCGGTCGCGAAGTAGGCTTTGATGCGCGGCTGGAAACTGAGCCGGCTGCCGCCATCGAAGCGGTAACTGAATTCCGGCTGCAGGTACGCGTCGTTCAGGGATCGCGAATCATCGCTGTCCTTGCCGTTGGATTTGTGCTCGACGCCCGCGTTCAGTCCGAATGCCCAGCGCTTGTCCGCGCTTTCCACCAGCGATTCCTGCGCCCAGAACAGGCTGGGGTTATAGGTGGTGTCGATGAAGGGAATAGAGTCCGAATGCAGGTCCCACAGGGACGTCTGGGTATAGCCCAGGTACCAGTTGTCCATGAAGCCGGGATGGGCAGGGTCGGCGGGGCTGAAGGGCCGGTATTTGAAGCTGAGCTGGAAGCGGGCGTTTGTCCCGCCCGTGCGGCCCAGCGCGAAGTAGATGGGGTCGTACGGGGATAGCGCGTTGCGGAAGGTTTCAAATGGGGATAGAGCGGCCGGGGCCGCGCCGGTCTGGGCGCCGGTCGCCGGGATGGGCGTTGCGCTGTCGTTCAGGACGACTTGCTGTGGGGGTGCGGGCTGGGCACCGGCAGCGTGTGCCAGCAGGGGCGCGTCGCCCACTTGCAGCGCCAGCAGGGTGTCGTCCGCGCCCTGGACAGTCAGGGTCAGCAGCCCCTGGGCCGTGGCTGGGACGGTGCCGGTCCAGGCCGTGCGGGTGAATGTGTTGGTGGGCAGGTTGGTCGCATCGGACGATGTCCGCAGCTCGAAATGCGCCGGGGTGACACGGCCTTGGGCATCCGTCCATTGCCCGTTCAATTCGCGGGGCATGGTGCTGGACAGCGGGTTGCCGGTGTCGTTGACCAGCAGCCCTTCCAGTTCGACGGTAGCGCCGGGCGCAGCCTGGGGGCTGCCCAGCCGCAGCACCAGTTCGGCCCGGGCAGCGGGGGCTGCAATCAGCAGGCACAGGATGGACAGGGAACACAGGCGAAGAAAACGCGGGACGTGCATGGGGAGGACAGGATGGGGAACTATGCCCGGAACTGTAGCATCTGCGCCGCGCGGTCTAGCGCGTCGCGACTAGAAATAGCCGGGGAATCGGTAACAGAACCGATCCGTCGGCCTGGACTGGGTACGCCGGGACCAGCGCCTGCCGGTATGCGTGCAGGAACGCGGCCTGGTCATCGGCTTCCAGCAGGGCTAGAAAAGGTCGCAGGGCGCTGCCCTTGAACCATTCGACGATGGCATCCACCCCGCCGGGCAGCACGTGCCAGTAGACGGTGCGCCAGATGTCCACGCGGCTGCAGTGCGGTTTCAGCAGGTCGTAATACCAGGGGACCGGATGGCGGGGGAAACGGGTGCTGCGTTCGTCGCCGATGCGCCCGGCCCAGCGCGGGTCGGAGGCCACCTCGCGCATCACAGTCTTGACCGGCTCGTCCTGATTGTCGGGCATCTGCACGGCCAGGCTGCCCCCCGGCGTCAGGTGGCGGATCAGTTCCGGGAAAAGCGCCGCGTGGTCGGGAATCCATTGCAGCGAGGCATTGGCCAGGATCAGGTCGTAGGGTTCGTCCGGCTGCCAGCGGGCGATGTCCGCCTGCTGGAATCGCAGTCCCGGCAGCCGTTCGCGGGCGGCCGCCAACATGCCCGTAGAGGTATCGATGCCCGTGATGGCGGCGTCGGGGTAGTGGTGCAGCAGGATTTCCGTGGAATTTCCCGGCCCGCAACCCAGGTCCGCCGCCCAGGCGACCTCGCGCGGCGGCACGGCCGACAGCAGATCCCGCACGGGGCGGGTGCGTTCGGATTCGAACAAGGTGTATTGCTGTGCGGACCAAGCCATGACGGAGTCCCCCTGGGTCGTCGATTGCGGAACGATACACTTTGCGTCAGCTTCGATCCGCCCGCCCATTCCGGGAGGGCGGCGGTTCAGCATTGCATCATCGTGGGCCGTCCGTTGGACATCATGTTGCTCATGTTCATCATGCCCATGCCGCCCGGTGTCGGTCGAGCTGCCTGGAAGTGCGATCCTTCCCACGGGGGAAGGTCAAGGAGAGAGCCGAAACGGACAGGCGGGTGGCCCGCCCTACTGGATTCGAACCAGTGACCTACGGCTTAGAAGGCCGTTGCTCTATCCAACTGAGCTAAGGGCGGCTGGGCACAGTATCGGCGGGGTTGCCGAGCGCTGGACGCCTGCCTTGCGGTGGTGGCTGCATGCCTGTGAACCCTGAATTCTAACGTGCAATCCCGGGATCGGTGTTTTCCCTGATCGGGGGCAGCTTTAACGGGAATGTAAGGTTTCCGTAAGACCTGCCCTCTAACTTGCCGGCAAATCAGGATTCATCCCCCATAACAAGTAGGAGACCGACATGGGAGACAAACTGACACGGAGCATCGTGTCCAATCCAAAATACCAGCATCTGCGCCGCACCCGCATGCGCTACGGCTGGACGCTGACCGTGGTCATGCTGCTCGTGTACTACGCCTTCATCGGCGTGATTGCCTTCGACAAGGAACTGTTCGCCCTGAAGCTGGGCGAAGGCGTCATGACCTGGGGCATCCCGGTCGGCTTCGGCGTCATCGTGTTCAGCGTGCTGATCACGGGCCTGTACGTGCGCCGCGCCAACAGCGAATTCGATCGCCTGACGCGCGAAATCGTGCAGGAGGCCTGAGATGAACCGCATGATTGCGCGCGCCTTGAGCGCGCTGGCCCTGACGGGCGCGGCGGGGACGGCCCTGGCGGCTGGCGGCGACCTGGGCGAGCTGCAGCAGCAGCCGACCAACTGGACGGCCATCCTCATGTTCGCCGTGTTCGTGCTGCTGACCCTGTGGATCACCAAATGGGCGGCCAAGCGTACCCGTTCCGCTGCGGATTTCTATACGGCGGGCGGCGGCATCACCGGCTTTCAGAACGGCCTGGCGATTGCCGGCGACTACATGTCGGCGGCGTCGTTCCTGGGGATTTCGGCGGCCGTGATGATCAACGGCTATGACGGCCTGATCTATTCCATCGGCTTTCTGGTCGGCTGGCCGATCCTGACGTTCCTGATGGCCGAACGCCTGCGCAACCTGGGTAAATTCACCTTCGCCGACGTGGCGGCCTATCGTTTCAAGCAGGGTCCGATCCGTGCCTTTGCGGCGTCGGGCACCCTGGTGGTCGTGGCCTTCTACCTGATCGCGCAGATGGTCGGCGCCGGCCAGCTGATCAAGCTGCTGTTCGGCCTGGAATACTGGATCGCCGTGGTCGTGGTGGGCGTGCTGATGATGGTCTACGTGCTGTTTGGCGGCATGACGGCCACCACCTGGGTGCAGATCATCAAGGCCGCCATGCTGCTGGCCGGCGCGACCTTCATGGCGCTGATGGTGCTGGCGCATTATGGTTTTTCGCCGGAACGCCTGTTCGCCGCTGCAGTCGAGGTCAAGACCCTGGCCGCCATGAACGCCGGCAAGGACGCGGCGCAGGCCGGTTCCCTGGGCCAGTCCATCATGGGGCCGGGCAACTTCATCAAGGACCCGATCAGCGCGATTTCCTTTGGCATGGCGCTGATGTTCGGCACGGCAGGCCTGCCGCACATCCTGATGCGTTTCTTCACGGTGCCCGATGCCCGCGAAGCCCGCAAATCGGTGTTCTGGGCCACGTCCTGGATCGGCTATTTCTACATCCTGACCTTCATCATCGGCTTTGGCGCCATCGTGCTGGTGTCCACCAATCCGCAGTTCCTGGACGCGGCCGGCGCCCTGATCGGCGGCGGCAACATGGCGGCGGTGCATCTGGCCGATGCCGTGGGCGGCAACGTCTTCCTGGGCTTCATGTCGGCGGTGGCCTTTGCCACGATTCTGGCGGTGGTCGCCGGACTGACCTTGTCGGGGACTTCGGCCGTGTCGCATGACATCTATGCCACCCTGGTCAAGAACGGCAACGCCTCGCGCGAACAGGAAATGAAAGTGGCGAAGATCACCACGATCATCCTGGGCATCGTCGCGGTGGTGCTGGGTATCGCCTTTGAAAAGCAGAACATCGCCTTCATGGTGTCCCTGGCCTTCGCGGTCGCCGCTTCGGCCAACTTCCCGGTGCTGTTCATGTCCGTGCTCTGGAAAGGCTGCACGACGCGCGGCGCCATGATCGGCGGCTTTGCCGGCCTGATCAGCGCCGTGGGCCTGACGGTCGTGTCGCCGTCCGTGTGGGAAGCCACGCTGGGCAACCCGGCGGGTTCCGCCTGGTTCCCGTATGCGTCGCCGGCGCTGTTTTCCATGACGATCGGCTTCGTGTCGATCTGGCTGTTCTCGGTCACGGACCACAGCGAACGTGCCCGCATCGACCGCGCCGGCTTTGAGGCGCAGACCGTGCGCAGCGAAACCGGCATCGGTGCTGCGGCCGCCAGCGCCCACTGATCGGATCGCGTCCGGACAGGCATCGGGCCGCCTTCGGGCGGCCCGATGCGTTCGCCGCCCCGCAGTATCATGAATCCCTATTCGCACCCTGGAATCCCACCCATGAATCCGCATTCGCCCGATATCCCCGACATCGCCTCCTGGCACGAACAGACCGTGGTCCTGCATGGCGATGCCGCCTGCCATCATGATGCTGCGGTAGTGCCGCCCATCCATTACAGCGCGACGTTCCGGGCGGAATCGGCGGAAGAATTCTCGGCCATGGCGACCACGGTGCGCCCGGCCAATTTCTATACGCGCCACGGCAATCCGGTCAACAAGCACGTAGAGGCCATCCTGGCAGGGCTGGAGGGCACGGAAACGGCGCTGCTGACCGGATCGGGCATGGGTGCCATCTGCACCACGATCCTGGCGCTGCTGAAGGCGGGCGACCACGTCGTCGTGCAGCAGCGCCACTACATGAGCACGTCCAAGCTCTTTTCCGAAGTCCTGACCCGCTACGGCGTGCAGGTCAGCGTGTTCGACCAGACGGACCTGGACAGCCTGAAGGCCGCCTTGCGGCCCGACACGAAGCTGATCATGGTCGAAACCCCGGTCAATCCCAGCCTGTCGATCACGGATCTGGCCGCAGTGGCGGCAATTGCGCGGCCCCGGGGCATCCTGACGGTGGCGGACAACACGTTTGCCTCGCCCCTGAATCAGCGTCCGCACGACCTGGGCATCGATATCGTGGTCCACAGCGCCACCAAATACCTGGGCGGACACAGCGACATCATGGCGGGCGCCATCTGCTGCAGCCAGGTCCTGGCCGAACAGATCTGGAAGATGCACGTCACCCTGGGAGCGGTGCTCTCGCCCATGGATGCCTGGCTGCTGCTGCGCGGCCTGCGCACCTTATCCTTGCGCATGGAACGCATCAACGCCAATGCCCTGGCCGTGGCGCAATGGCTGGAATCGCGTCCCGAAGTCGAGCAGGTCCTGTATCCAGGGCTGCGCAGCCATGCCCAGCATGAACTGGCGGCACGCCAGATGAAGGGCTTTGGCGCCATCGTGGCGTACTCGATCCGGGGCGGCTACGCCGCCACGCAGCGGTTTGTGTCGGCGCTGAAACTGGCAACCCAGGCGGTCAGCCTGGGCGGGGTGGAAACCCTGGCCGTGCATACGGCATCGATGTGGGCCAGTTCGATGAGCGAGGCCGAGATGCAGGCGGCCGGCATCGAGCCCAATTTCGTGCGTATGTCGGTCGGTGTGGAACACATCGACGATCTGAAGGCTGATCTGGCCCAGGCGCTGGGCAGGATCGGGTCGGCCTGATCATCGGGTCTGGCCGTCTGCGCCTGACGATCGCGGGGTGGCCGGCTGGGCGCCGGCGCCCTGCGATCATGGCGACCCTGGGCGTCAGTTCAGCCCGGCCTTGTCCAGGCCGAATTGCTTGTCGGCCGAACCTGGCACGGCACGAAAGGCCACCCCCAGGCGGTTCCAGCCGTTGATGCCGACGACCAGGAAGGACAGATCGGCCAGTTCCTGTTCGGACAGATGTTCGCGCACCCGGGCGAACAGCTCGTCCGGGATGCCGTGGGGCGGCAGCTGGGTCAGGGCTTCCGTCCATTCCAGGATGGCTTTTTCCTTGGCGTCGAACAGCGGCGATTCGCGCCAGACGGCGACGTGATGCAGGCGCAGTTCGCGTTCGCCCGCCAGTTTGCCTTCTTTCACGTGCATGTCCACGCAGAAGGCGCAGCCGTTCAACTGCGAGGCGCGCAGCGTGACCAGGTAGCCGATCTTTGCCAGAAAGGGGTTCTTATGCAGGGTCTGGCTGAATTCGGAGTACTTCTGGGCGGCCTCGGGGGAGGCCTTGTAGTAGTTGAGACGCTGGGTCATGGTGTCATCCAAAACGGTTCATGAAACGAACGTGTTTATTCTGCACCATTTCGGTCCTGTATGCAGGCGGCCCGGATGCTTTATGGCCATAGTGCCTAAGCACATGACGCCGGGTTCTTACAGATACGGGCTGGCCAGCCAGATGATGCGGTTGCGCAGCTGCTTCAGGAAGGGGATGGCCTGCAGGGATTCCAGCGTGACCGGATCGGCCTGGGCGATTTCGCCGTCGATGCGCCCGGCGATCTGGCGGGCCAGGGCCGGATCGTAGACTTCCATGTCCAGTTCGAAGTTCAGCCGCAGGCTGCGAGGGTCCATGTTTGACGAGCCGACGTACGACCAGCCCTCGTCGATGGTGGTCAGCTTGGAATGGTCGAAATTGCCTCGGCTGCGCCAGATCCGGCAGCCGCCGGCGATCACCTGGGCCAGCTGTGCCGTCATGGCGTAGTTGACCAGCCGCAGATTGTTGCGCCCCGGGATGACGATGTCGACCTGGATGCCCCGGCGGGCGGCCGTGTTCAGCGCGCCCATCAGGGTCTGGTCGGGCAGGAAATAGGGCGACTGGATGCGCACGTGCCGCTGGGCGACGGCCAGGGCACCCAGCAGCACGTTGTGCGTGGCGGCGATGAAGCGGTCGGGACTGGATCGGATGCAGCGCGCCGGCACCTGCTGCGCGGTGGCGTCCGGGGCGCGCTGGCACCAGTCTTCGATGCGCAGCCGCTCGCGCGTGGTGAATTCCCAGTCGTTGGCGAAGACGGCGAAGAGCTGCGTGGCCACGGGGCCTTCGATGCGAAAGTGGGTGTCCCTGGCGGCATGGCGCCCCACCAGGGATGTCATGAAGCCCTCGCGGATGTTCATGCCGCCCATGAATCCCAGGTGGCCGTCGACGAACAGGATCTTGCGGTGGCTGCGCAGGTTGGCGTAGGGCATGCGCAGGCCCAGCATGTTCGACATGAACAGTTCGGTGCGGATGCCATGCTGGCGCAGCAGGTGGATGATGGGCGGGCGCGAATAACGCGAGCCCACCGAGTCGATCAGCACGCGGATGGCGATGCCCCGGTCGTGGGCGCGGCGCAGCGCCTCGGCAAATTGCAGGCCGATCCGGTCGTGGTCGAAGATGTAGCTTTGCAGGGCGATGCAATGGGTTGCCGCATCGATGGCCTGCAGCATGGCCGGGTAGGCCTGGTCGCCGCTGTCGAGCAGGGTGATGTGGTTGCCGTCGTGCAGGGGAAAGCGGCTGATGCGGTCGCACAGCACGCGCAGGGACGCGAACTGCGGGCCGGCCAGGGGCGCGACGTCTTTGACGGGCTCGCGGGCGTGGTTGACGTAGTCCTTGATCAGCCGGCTGCGCTGGGTAGAGAGCTGATCGTGGCGGATGCGGTTGATGCCGGCCACCAGATACAGGAACGGCCCCAGGAACGGCGACATCAGCACGACCCCGACCCAGGCGATGGCCGCGCGCACGTCGTTCTTGTTCATGGCCGCATGCACGGCGGCAAATGCGCTGAGCGTCAGCGAGATGGCCGCCACCAGGTGCGGCCAGTAATCCGACAGGAACTGCGTGATGACCAGCATGGCTCAGCCCCTGGTTTCGGCGGCCGGACGCTGCTGCAGCGAATCCAGCCAATCGGGGTTGGGGGCACCCAGGCCAGCGTATTGCTGGTTGCGTGAATTGGATCGCCAGACCCCGCCGCCAATGCCGGGGACCGGTTCGATCCGGTACCAGAACCATCGGCCGTCGGCATCCTGTGCGGCCCAGTTCCAGCCGGACGGCGCGCTCGCCCAGTCGGGCGTGTCGAGATGGGGGGCAGCGGTGTTCGGTGTCATGGGCGTCCGGGCGGGTGGCGGGTCGATGCGCCAGCGCCGCTGCGGGCCGCCGGGGTTTCCGGGGCCGAGCCTGGCTAGTGCGTGGCGATCAGATTCTGACGAATCTTGTCATAACCCAGGTTGAAAAGAAACCCGTAGGGCAGGTAGAACAGGACGAAACCGATGTCCAGGATCAGCGCCTGCCACATGGAGATGCCCAGCCACCAGGCCACGAAGGGGATGGCGATGATGATCAGGCCGCCTTCGAAGCCGAAGGCGTGGCCCACGCGCACCCAGTAGGTGCGGTCGAACCCCAGGCGGGCCTGCAGGCGATCGAACAGCCAGTTGTAGATCATGTTCCAGGTGACGGCGATGGTGGCGATGACGGCGGTCATGATGCCCATGTCCAGCGCCGAATGGCCGGTGATCCAGGCTGCCAGGGGGGCGGAAATGCCGATGGCCAGGATTTCGAACGCCAGCGCATGAAAGATGCGTTCGGAGAGCGATCGATGATGAATCTGCATGGGGAATGGGTGCTATGGAGGCGGTGTCGTCACCGCGTTCAAGCATCGCAGGCGGGGTCGTCCCTGCCTGGCCGGAGAGCCGGGAAAAAGATGGGGTGACCGATGGGGCTCGAACCCACGACAACCGGAATCACAATCCGGGACTCTACCAACTGAGCTACGGTCACCACTGAAAGAACAGCGATTCTAACATGCCCGCAAAGCTTTTGCTGAAATGCTCCCGGCCCCTTGATCCGCGCTGCGTTTTCGGTCATGTTATCGCTTGTGGTTTCGATTGGGCCGGGCTCATGCCAGCCGGGCCTCTCCTCTAAAAAGGAAACGCTTATGGCACAGATTTTCGTTGTCCATCCCGAAAACCCGCAGTCCCGCCTGCTGCAGCAGGCGGGCGAACTGTTATCCCAGGGCGGACTGGTGGCCGTGCCCACGGATTCCAGTTATGCCGTCGTCGCCCGGCTGGACGACAAGGCAGCAGCCGACAGCCTGCGCCGCCTGCGGGGTCTGGATGACCGCCATCACCTGACCCTGCTATGCCGGGATCTGGCTGAAATCAGCCATTTCGCCAAGGTCGAGAACACCCACTATCGTCTATTGAAACTGGCCACCCCCGGCCCTTGGACGTTCATCCTGGAGGCCACGAAGGAAGTCCCCCGTCGGGTATCGCACCCCTCGCGCAAGACCATCGGCATCCGGGTGCCGGACCACCGCGTGGCCCGCGCCCTGATCGAGGCCGTCGGTTCGCCGCTGCTGTCCACGACCTTGATCCCGCAGGGCGAGGCCCTGCCGCTGAACGACGCGCAGGACATCCTGTCGCGCTATCAGCATGACCTGGCCGCCATCGTCGACGGCGGCGCCTGCCCCTTCGATCCCACTACCGTGATCGACCTGACCCAGGATATCCCGCAGGTGGTGCGGGTGGGGCGGGGCGATCCGGCCACGCTGGGGCTGCAATAGCGGTTATGCTTGCGGGGATTGCCGGCGCGGGCCGGCTCCCCAGCCAGTTTCTTCATGGATCAACTCATCCAGACCATCGCGGTCTACGCCTTGCCGGTCCTGTTTGCGATCACCTTGCACGAGGCCGCCCATGGCTATGTGGCACGGTTCTTCGGCGATCCCACGGCGCAGCAGGCGGGCCGCATCAGTCTGAATCCGATGCGACACATCGACCTCATGGGCACCATCATCGTGCCCCTGGTGCTGCTGTTCGTCACGCGATTCATGGGCGGCGGGCTGCTGTTTGGCTGGGCCAAGCCCGTGCCCGTCAACTGGAGCCGGCTGCGCCGTCCCAAACAGGACATGCTCTGGGTGGCGCTGGCCGGCCCGGCATCCAACCTGCTGCAGGCCATCGCCTGGGTGCTGCTCTGGCGTGTGCTGCTGTCTACCGGCGTGGCGCAGGGCGGCGATAGTTTCTGGACGCAGATGGCCCATGCCGGCGTGCAGGTCAATCTCATCCTGATGGCGCTGAATCTGCTGCCTTTGCCGCCGCTGGACGGCGGGCGCATCGTCTTCAGCCTGCTGCCCCCGCGCATGGCCTGGCAGTACGGGCGCATCGAACCGTATGGGCTCGTCATCCTGATCGTGCTGATGATGATGGGATGGCTCTGGCCCCTGATGGTGCCGCTGCTGAAATTCGGCGAATGGATCGTCAACGGATTTTTGTAAATCAGGCGCGCGAATCCGGTAAACTTGATTCTTTTACCGCCTGGGATGTCGCCCGGGCGTTTTTCGGAGACATTCTTCATCATGGCCGGTGCGGATTCATCCCTTCCAGTCTTTCAGGGCAGCATGGTCGCCCTGGTCACGCCCATGCATCCCGATGGGCAACTGGACCTCGATGCCTTTCGAAAACTGATCGACTGGCATATTGATCAAGGCACCGATGCCCTGGTAGTGGTCGGGACGTCGGGCGAATCGCCCACGGTCACGGTGCAGGAACAGGCCGAATTGATCGAACTGGCGGTACGTCATTCCAACGGACGCATCCCCGTCATCGCAGGCACGGGCGGCAATTCCACGGCCGAGGCCATCGAACTGCAGCGCCATGCCTATGCGGCGGGTGCAGCGGCCGGCCTGACGGTGGTGCCCTACTACAACAAACCCACCCAGGAAGGCCTGTACCAGCATTTTCGGGCGATCGCCGAATCCGTCGAACTGCCCAGCATCCTGTACAACGTGCCGGGCCGCACGGTGGCCGATCTGTCCAACGACACCATCCTGCGCCTGGCGCAGGTGCCCGGCATCATCGGGGTGAAGGACGCCACGGGCAACATCGCGCGCGGCGCGCAGCTGATCGCCGCCGCTCCGGCGGGCTTTCACGTCATCAGCGGCGATGACCCCACTGCGGCGGCCCTGATCCTGCTGGGCGGGCGGGGCAATATCTCCGTCACGGCCAACGTCGCCCCTCGCCTGATGCACGAACTGTGCGCGGCGGCCCTGCGCGGCGACGTACCCGAAACCCGGCGTCTGAATACGGCCTTGGCCGCGCTGGGCCGGGTCCTTTTCCTGGAAGCCAACCCGATTCCCGTGAAGTGGGCCGTGGCCGAGATGGGCCTGATCCAGATGGGCTATCGTCTGCCCCTGACCCCGCTGTCCGATTCCTTCCGCACGGTGGTGCGCCAAGCCTTGATTGATGCAGGTTGCCTCTGACATGATGATGAAACGTACGCCGTTTTCCCTGGCCAGCATCCTGCTGCTCAGCGCGCTGGCCGGTTGCTCCACGCTCGGGCAGCTGACCGGGCAATCCGAATCCATCGAATACAAAAGCACGGTCACCGGCGATCCGCTGTCGATCCCACCCGATCTGACCCAGGCCAGCGACAACACCCACTACAAGGCCCCCGAAGGCGTCGCCAGCCTCAGCGCCTATTCCGCCAGCCAGCGCAACCAGAGCGCCAACCCGGCGGACCGCGTCCTGCCGCAGGCCGCTGGCGTCCAGGTGATGCGAGACGGCACGCTGCGTTGGCTGGTCGTCGACGAAACCGCCGAGACCCTGTACCCGAAGATCATCGAATTCTGGGGGCAGCAGGGTTTCACCATCCAGTCCCAGAACCCCAAGGCCGGGCTGATCGAAACCGACTGGGCTGAAAACCGCGCGAAAATCCCCGAAGGCTGGCTGCGCAGCGCCCTGGGCAGCGTCCTGGATCAGGTGTTCGACAGCGGCGAACGCGACCGCTTCTCTACCCGTCTGGAACGCGCCAACGGCAAGACCGAGATCTACATCAGCCACCAGCACATGGAAGAAACCCCCACGGGCGACGGCACGGCCTTCAAGTGGGTCTTCGGCAAAGAAGACCCGGGCCTGAACGCCGCCATGCTGGCGCGCCTGATGGTTTACCTGGGCACCGACCAGAAGCAGGCCGCCCAGGAAATCAAGAACGCCTCGACGGATGCCGGCCCCGGCACCACGGCCCAGCTGGCCGATGGCCAGGCTTCCTTGCTGGTGAATGAATCCTTCGACCGCGCCTGGCGGCGCGTCGGCGTGGCCATCGATTCGGCACGCTTCACCGTCGAAGACCGCAACCGTGACCAGGGCGACTACTACATTCGCTATCTGGATACCGACACCGGTGAAAAGATCGAGCAGCAGACCATCTTCGGCCGCATGTTCGGCACCAAGAACGCCGCCGAGCCGCAAAAACTGCGGGTCCACCTGGCCCAGCAGGGCGGCAGCACGGCAGTCACCGTGCTGGACGCCGATGGCAAGCTGCTGACCGACGCCACCGCGCGCCGGATCCTGTCGGTGCTGGACAAGAACCTGAAGGACACGCAGTAACGGGGTTGATGCGTTGCGGCAATGCCTTGCCGCGTCTCCCGCTGGTAATTTGGCGAAGGCCCTGTCGTGTGACAGGGCCTTCGCTGCTTTTCCTCTATTGGAATGGGAGCAGTTTGTCGACCAGGCTTTTGGCTTTCGCCTCGTTTTGCTGATCGGCCTGGGCACGTTCCGATGGCGTCAGGGCTGCCTGGCTGCAGGCCGGTTTCTCATGCGGAAATCTTGTGCTGCATTCCTGGGCCAGGTTCTTGGCTTGGGGCCAGTCCCCGTTCTGTCCCACGGACCCAATGAAGTATGGCCAGACGGATCCAGCGTCCTGGAACAGCTGGAACCCTTGGGCCAGCACCTGTTGGGCCTGTTGCCGATGTCCTGCGTCCGCCAGCGCTTTGCTGCGTTCGGCGTATGTGATCCAGGCCCGATCCTTGGTTGAGGCGAAGTTGCGGGTCAGGACGGTGCTGGCCTTGTCGGCAGGCATGCGTCCGTGTGCCTTTTGCGCGATGTACAGGGCGAAGAGCGGCAGGGCATCCGTGGACGTATCGCCACGGGCCGATTGTCGCGCCCATGCGAGCGCCTCGGGATTGTCGGGATGCTCCAGCACTTGGAATGCCAGCGCGTGATTTTTCAGGATCGATGCTGTGTGCCGGTCTTTCAGCGCCTTCAGCCAACTGGCCTGCGTGGCTTCATCCTTCAGCATGTGCTTGGGCAACTCGTCGGCTGCCGCGCTGAGGCGGTCCAGCCGACCCACCAGATCGGGATGGGAAGACGTGACGCTGCCCCACAGGTCGTCGAGGTTCTTGGAAACCTGATGAGACCCGCCCTGCAGGAACCCCGTCAGATTGGCGAAGGCCTCGTTCGTTTTCTGAGTTGCGATCCCTGTGCCGTCTGCCTGGTGGCGCTGCTTGTAGTTTTCGATGGCAGTCGCTTTGATGGACTCCGCCAGCTGCCGGGCGGCGACTTTCTCCTGTTTGGCGCGTTGTTCTTCCCAGGTGGCCAGACGCTCAAGCAGGGTCTTGAAGCCGGCTTCATAGGAATAACCGAGCTTCAGCGCCAAGTTGGCGCCCAGGATGTCGGCGTCGGATTCCTGTGAGCGGCTCCAGGCCGTGGACAAGAGCTTGCGTGCGGCGGTGTATGACAGCAGGCCGGTGTCGACCGGAGACCAACCCTGCAGATTGCTGGAGCCGATGGCCAGGGCTGCGCCTACAGCCAGTACGCGGGCTGCGGTGTCGCTGGCGGGCAGCACGTCGTTGAGTTTGTCGTAGTGCAGGTAGACGTGGGCGAACTCGTGACTCAGCAGGGCGACAATTTCGTCTTCGGACTCGGCCGAACTGAGCCAGGCCTGCGAGACGTACACATTGCCTGCGCCGCTGGCCGTGGCTTCCAGGCCCGCGGCAGCCAGGACATACACGTGGCCGGGCCATTCAGGAACGCCGGCAGCGTCTTTGATGCGGGTGAGCAGCCCATCAAGATAGCGTTGCATGGCAGGCATGTGCACCAGGCCGTATCCTTGCGCCTTCTGGTTGATGACATCGTGGCTGTCGGATGGCCAGGTTCGGTCCGCCGGCGGAGGCAGCGGGCCTGCAATGTCCGTGGCGTCGGATTTGCTGCTGTGCATGAAGGGCAGGCTGCTGATCCCGTCTGGCAGGTGTTGGCAGGCGCCCAGCAGCAACAGGCCGGAGAGTGTCAGCCCCAGGCGGATCGTGCGTTTCGAAGGCACCATCATGACTAGCGGCCTTTGGGGCAGGCGTGTTCGCTGACGCCCGGTGTGGATGTGGTGGGCCCCAGGGCGATGATGGAGGTGGGGCCGCATTTGGCGCTCGATGTCCGCTGCATTCGTACCTGGCTGTTGCGCACCCAATATTCCTTGCCGTTCAGCATGATCTTCGAGTATCCGGATTTCGTGTCTAGCACCGGGATGGGAAACTGCAATGCGGCTGTCTTGGCTTGGGCGACCGGCGCTGCGGCCTTGGCTTGCTCGTAGAGATCGATCATGTCGCGAGATGTCGGGCTGGCGCTCTTGATTTCAGCAGGGCTCGCTGCTGCTGCGGCCTGGGTTAGGGCGATGAGCATGATCAACATGCCGACGCATTGTTTCATGATGTCTCCTTCTGGATGGTTGAGGTTGCGGGTGTGCTCCGCCCGCCTGCCGGTTGCTGCGAGATCCGTGTGCCCAGGTAGCGGCGTAGCTTGTCCAGGTAGTTGAAGCCTTCGGCCAGCAGCGTCATGCCGATCAGTTCGATGACAGGCAAGGATCCAATACGAAAATAGTGCTGTAGCAGGATGATCATCGCTGTGGCGATGATCAACTGAACCCAGACACGCAGCGCCCACCCTGCCGCGCGGCCTGTCAGTCTCAGCGTACTTGCCAGCCAGGGATGGGCTGTGCCTCGCGCCGCCAGCCTGTCCAGACCGGGTGCAGTCCGGTAGCGTTCCGCCAGCCGTTTTCCGGCTGAGCGCAGGCAAGTCCGCGCCAGCAGTACGCTGAACACAGTGATGCAGCAGATCAGGGCCAGGCCCCAGGAGGGTGGGAAGGCCCAGCCTGCATCCTGTTTGTATCGCTTGCCGTAGGTCAGCAGATTGTCCAGTGCCATGGCGTGGACGAAGACCCCCGGAATTCGTCCTTGGACGGGCGATTGGGCAAAATCGTTGTAGCCGTCGATCATGGCCCCGACAAAGACATATTTGTCCTTGGTGTATGTACGCAAGGCCTCGTCTTCCAGCTCGCCAACCTGTTTCATGGAGAGTGTGTCGTGCGTCGGGCAGGACAGTAGCACCGGCGTGTCACCCAGTATGTCGCGGATGAAGTTTGGGATTGCTAACCAGGGCCAGTGTTTCGCCGGACTGCAGTGCTGCCAGTAGGCCGATGGCCGTGATGGCATGTGGCTCTTGCCCCAGACAAGCGCCAGGGCGTGGGTTTCTTCGCCCAGCGGGATTCGGCCCACCTGTTCCGCAAGCGTCAACGCGGCGCTCTGGAAATGCGGCGTCTCCGGCGAGGCAGGACGGCCATTCACGATCTGCCCCTGCTCGGCGTGAACAGTCAGAGGGTAGCTCCAGGTGACGCCATCGATCGGGTCTGGGTGGTGCGTCACGCCCACCAGGGTCAGACAAGGTTGTGCTGCTTGCTGCGCCTGCATCAAGGCGGGATGGGTGGATAGCCAGCCTGTGGCGGGGTCGGCAAGCGCTGCCAGAAATACCGGGATGCCGCGTGTATTCTGGATGTCGCACAGGACCTGCGCCAGGTCCTGGATGCCATCGTCATCCCTGGCCTGGCCGAAGGTGATATCCAGGAAGAGCGCCTTGGGGCGGCCTGTGGGATCGGCAGTCAGGCGGTCGAGCCAGTCGGCGTGATCCTGGTAGGGGATCGGCCAGGCGTAATCGTTATGCCGCAGGAATTCGTTGTCATAGGTGATGACGCTGATCTGCTTTCCCCAATCATCCGGGTAGGCCTGAGCGGCCAGGGGCGCTTGCATGCGCGCCAGATAGCGCGTGACGGCCATGCCCTGGCCGTTGAGCTTGTCGCCCAGCCACAGCATGAGCAGGGAAATCAGACAGAGCGTCAGCAGCGACAGCACCCATGATCCAGCAGACTGTGCGTCGTTTTCGTGGATCCAGTGGCGAAACAAACGGCCCAGGCTGTGCAGTGGGGAGCGGAAAAGCCTGTGGAGGAGGGTGCCGGGTCCGACCATCGTGCTGCTGTAGCTGCCTGGAGCCAAGTGTGAAGTATCAGTCTGTCAATGCCTCCTGGATTATATCCTGTAACTCAATATACAAAAAATAGATATTTTGATACGTATATAAGCATTTTCAGGCAATAGCCTGCTGCATGTTTTCTCGGGGGCGGCAGGTCTTCTGGGCATGGAGGCTCTGGCCGAACCAGCCCAGTTCCATCCCCAGGGCGGTGACTGCGCCCACGAGGACAAGCGCAGGAGACTGGATGGCGTGTGCATGTGCCAGCGCTTCCATGCTGGCCAGCGTGCCGTGCAGTACGCGCTGATTCACTCGCGACCCGTTTTCCACGATGGCGCAGGGGGTGGTCGGCGTCAGCCCGTCCGCCAGCAGTTGTTCGCGCAGGGTCGGCAGGCGATTCACCCCCATGTAATAGACCCGGGTCTGGCCGTTGCCGGGTCGGTCGTCCACCGTGCCGCCGCCGGCTCCTGCGCGGCGGTGCGCAGTCGCCAGCGTCAGCGATTGCGCGTGGTCGCGGTGGGTCAGCGGGATGCCGGCGTAGGCGCCGCAGGCCAGTGCGGCGGTGATGCCGGGCACGACTTCGTAGGCGATGCCGTGGCGCTTCAGGTGCTGCAGCTCCTCGCCCCCCCGGCCGAACACCATGGGGTCGCCGCCTTTCAGGCGCACCACGCAGCGGCCCTGCCGCGCGTGCGACACCATCAGGGCGTGGATGCGGGCCTGGGTGGTTTCGTGCGGGCCGCCCAGGGTCTTGCCCACGTCGATCACCTGCGCATCGCGCCGTGCCAGGGCCAGCACTTCAGGGCTGACCAGGCGATCGGCCAGGATCACGTCGGCCTCGTTCAGGGCGCGCAGGCCACGCAGGGTCAGCAGCCCCGGATCGCCCGGGCCCGCGCCCACGAGCAGGACCTTGCCGGCCGGCGCCTGGGTGTTCTGGCTCAGGGCCTGGTCCAAGGCGGCTTCGGCCTCGTCCGCCCGACTGCGCCGCAAGGCGCTCAGCACGGGGCCGTCCAGCAGCCAGTCGTAGAAATCCCGGCGAGTGCGCAGATCCGGCCGGGCCTGCCGGATCGCCGCGCGTTTGCGCTGCGCCAGGGATGCCAGCGCCCCCAGCGCGGGGTCGAACAGGGATTCGATGCGTTCTCGCAGGCGCCGCGCGATGACCGGCGCGCTGCCGCTCGAGGAAATGGCGATGGTGATGGGGGCCCGGTCCACGATGGCCGGCACCTGGGCGCTGGACAGCTCCGCGTCATCGACCACGTTGCAGAACAGCCGCCGGGCGGCGGCGGCGTCCGCGATCCGGCGGTTCAGCGCGCGGTCGTTGGTGGCGGCGATGACCAGCCAGGCCTCGTCCAGCCAGGCCGGGTCAAAGGGGGCCAGGCACAGTTCCACTTCTCCCGCCTGGGCGCGGGCCTGGACCTGGGGGTGGGCCGCGTGGGCGCCGACAACCACGCGGGCGCCGGCCGACAACAGCAGATGGATCTTGCGGTCGGCAACCAGTCCGGCGCCGATCACCAGCGCCGTGCGGCCCCGCAGATCCGTGAACAGGGGAAACAGCTGCATGATCAGACCACTCCGGTGCGCATCAGGAAATCGCCGAAGGCTTCCTGCGGCTGGCGCTGGCCGGCATAGTCGGCGAACAGGGTATCCAGGCTGCCCAGGATCTCGGTTTCATCGATGTTTTCCCGGTACAGGCGGTTCATCCGTTCACCGACGAAGTCCGCCCCCAGGCGCAGGTCATAGCGGCCCAGCGCCCGTCCCACCAGGGCGATTTCGCCCAGGTAGGGGCGTGAGCAGCCGTTGGGGCAACCCGACAGGCGCAGCAGGATGGGCTCATCCCGCAGACCGTGCTTGTCCAGCAGGGCCTCCAGCTTGGGCAGCAGCACCGGAGCGTAGCGTTCGCTCTCGGCCATGGCCAGGCCGCAGGTGGGCAGCGCCACACAGGCGATGTGGTGGCGGCGGATGCCGCTTTGTTCCTGGTAGCCGTCCAGTCCGTATTCCTGCACCAGGGTGTCGATGGTGGCGCGGTCGGCCTCGTCCACGTTGGCGATCACCAGATTCTGATTGCAGGTCAGGCGGAATTCGCCTTTCAGGACTTTGGCGATTTCACGCATGCCGGTCTGCAGCCGCAGGCCGTCGCGATCCCACAGGCGTCCGGAAGCAATGTACAGGCCCAGGTGCCAGCGGCCGTCCTCGCCGCGCGACCAACCGTAGCGGTCGCCGTTGCGCTCGAATCGGTAGGGGCGGGCGTCTTGCAGGGTGCGCCCGCTGCGGGCCTGGATCTGTTCGCGAAACCAGTCCACGCCCAGGCGGTCCACCGTGTATTTCAGCCGCGCGTGCTGGCGTTCCTTGCGGTCGCCATGATCGCGTTGCAGGGTGACTACGGCCTCGGCCACGGCGATCAGGTCGTCCGGCGTGACGAAGCCCATCAGAGAGCCCAGGCGGGGATAGGTCGTGGGGTCGCCCGCCGTGGCGCCCATGCCGCCGCCCACTGCCACGTTGAAGCCCAGCAATTCGCCGTTTTCGATGATGGCGACCAGGCCCAGATCGTTGGCGAACACGTCGCAGTCATTGGTTGGCGGGATGGCGATGCCGATCTTGAATTTACGCGGCAGATAGGCGGAATTATTGCCGTAGATGGGCTCCTCGTCCGCCGCTTCGCCCACCTGCTCGCCGCCCAGCCAGATTTCCGCGTAGGCCGAGGTGCGGGGCAGGAAGTGGTTGGACAGGCGCAGCACCCATTCCTGGACCTGGGCGTGCTGGCTGGACAGGTGCGGGTTGACCGAGCTGATCACCTGGCGGTTGACGTCGCCGCAAGCGGCGATCGTTGTCGCCCGGGCATCGCGGATGCCCTGCATGAAGGCCCGCAGATCGCGTTTCAGGATGCCGTGCCACTGGAAGGTCTGGCGCGTGGTGATGCGCAGGCCCCGGGTGGCATAGCGCTGTGCCAGTTCGTCCAGCGCCAGCCATTGGTCCGGCGCGATGACACCGCCTGGCAGGCGCGCCCGCACCATGAACGCGTAGGCGGGTTCCAGTTTCTGCTTGCGCCGCTCGTCGCGGATGTCGCGGTCGTCCTGCATGTAGCTGCCGTGGAATTTCAGCAGCTTGGTGTCGGATTCGGGGATCGCGCCGGTAATCGGGTTTTCCAGTTCCTGGGCGATCGTGCCGCGCAGGAACCGACTGGCGATCTTGATGTCTTCCAGGGGGGATAGGGGGGAAACGCTCATCGGGGGGGCTTCATGTCGAAAAGAGGGGCTGCGGGCCGTTCGGTCCGCAGGCGGTAGGGGCGGGGTTCAGTACACATCCCGGGCGTAGCGGCCCTGGGCGGCCAGGTCGTCCAGCCATTGCCGTGCGCCGTCTTCGCTCAGACCGCCCTGGTCGCGGGCGATCTCCTGCAAGGTGGCATGCACGTCTCGGGCCATGTGGTCCGCGTCGCCGCAGACGTAGACGTGGGCGCCTGCCTGGATCCAGTCGTAGACGTCGGCGCCGCGTTCCAGCAGCCGGTGCTGCACGTAGATCTTGTCGGCCTGATCGCGGGAAAAGGCCAGGTCGATGCGGTCCAGCTGGCCGTCCTTCAGGGCCTGCTGCCATTCGGTCTGGTACAGGAAGTCGCTGGTGAAATGCGGGTTGCCGAAGAACAGCCAGTTGCGGCCGGCGGCGTCCGCGTCCGAGCGGGCCTGGACGAAGGCGCGGAAGGGCGCCACGCCGGTGCCGGCACCGATCATGATGATGTCGCGGGCCGGGTCTTCGGGCAGGCGAAAGCGCGTGTTTTCCTCGATGAAGATCGGCACCGTGTCGCCCTCGGCGCGTTCGGCCAGGAAGTGCGAGGCCACGCCCCAGCGGGATTCGGACTCGTGCTCGAAGGCGACGTGCGCCAGCGTCAGGTGGACTTCGTCTTCGGCAGCCGTGGCGCAGGATGCGATGGAATACAGGCGTGGAGTCAGGGGACGCAGGGCCGCTACCAGGTCTTGCGCGCTCCAGCGCACCGGCCAGGTCCGCACGGCATCGATCAGCTGGTGCCGCGCCATGTAGGTCGACAGCGCTTCGCGGGATTCGGGTTGCAGCAGGGTGCTCAGGTCCGCCTGGCCGGCGCGCTCCGCCAGCGCCGTCAGGAAGGGGCGGGTCAGCACGGTCAGCTCGCGGTAGCGGCCCAGCCATTCGCCCAGCGGCCGCGCGGCGCCCTGGTGTTCGACGGAGTCGGCGGCGTTCAGCCCCGTGGCCTCCAGCACCCGGGCGACCAGGGTGTCGTCCTGCACCGGCCATACGCCCAGGGCGTCGCCTGGCTCGTAGTTCAACCTGCTGCCCTCCAGGGACAGTTCCAGGTGGCGGATGTCCTTGTCGCTGTCGCGTCCGGTGATGGGCTGGTTCAGCAGCACTTCGGCCTGGAACGGGTGGTCGCGCGTGAATCTTTCGGTTTGCGGGCGCAGCGGCGTCACCGTGGCCTGGGCGGTGGCCGGCGCGGCGGCTTTCAACGCCTGTCCCGCCTGTTCCAGGGCACGGGCCTGCCAGGGGCCGGCAACCGTCTCGATGTCCAGGTCGGCCGTGCCGGCGTCCTGCAGGCGCTGGGCGCCCAGTTCCGTCAGCCGGGCATCGATCTTTTGCGAGATGCCGCAAAAAGACGGATAGCTGGAATCGCCCAGTCCCAGGACGGCGTACTTCAGTTTAGGCAGCTTGGGCGCGCGCTTGCCCAGCAGGAACTCGACCCAGGCGATGGAATCGTCCGGCGGGTCTCCGTCGCCCTGCGTGCTCATCACGACGTAGAGCAGTTGCTCGTCCTTCAGTTCCTTGGTCTTGTATTGGTCGGCGCGCACCAGGCGCGCAGTCAGCCCCTGCGCCTGGACCTGCTCGTGCAGCTGGGTGGCCAGGCGCTTGGCGTTGCCGGTCTGGCTGCCGTACAGGATGGTCAGGCGTTGGGCCGCGTCGGTTGCGGGTGCTGCGGCGACCGTCAACGGTGGGGCGGACTCGCGTGCTGGCTGGCGGGCCTGGGCGACTCCGGCGAAATAGCCGGACAGCCAATGCAGGCTGGTGGATTCGAGCGTGTCCGCCAGTTCGGCGATCAGGGAATGATGGGCTTCGGGCAGATAGTTCGGCGCGAGCATGGCATGGCCTTGGCGAAACGAAAGAAGCGTCCATTCTGGGACGCTTCCTTCAGGCCGTGAACGAACGGATGCTTATGTTTTTATGCGGATATAAGCAAATGCCGAAGCCGCGCCCGGGTGCCGCCGGGCGCCGGAAGCCGTTCAGTGGAACAGGGCGCTGGCTTTCAGCAGGGTTTCCCAGATGCCCAGGACCAGGGGAACGCCGACGTACAGCCAGAACAGGACGATCAGCGCGCGCGATGGGGTGTGTGTCGTGGTGGACATGGGGTCTCCTTATTTCTGATGGGCCAGGGTGGCGCCGGACAGCATGCCGCTATCCGCGTCGCTGCTCATGTGGTGATGCGAGGCCACTGGCCGCACGAACAGGTTGCAGAAGAATCCGATGACCAGCAGCCCGGCCATCAGATACATGGTGACCGTGTAGGACTGGCCCGGCGGGACGCCGTGATCCACCTGATACTGGCGGATGTAGTTCACCAGGACCGGCCCCAGCACCCCGGCAGCGGCCCAGGCAGTCAGCAGCCGGCCGTGGATGCCGCCCACGTAGCGGGTGCCGAACAGGTCGGCCAGGTACGCCGGCACGGTGGAGAATCCACCGCCGTACATCGAAATGATGATGGCGTAGAACAGGACGAACAGGGCCACGTTGCCCGATGCGCCCATGCCGGGCACCAGGAAGTACAGGATCGCCCCCAGCACGAAGAAGATCCCATAGGTGGTCTTGCGTCCCAGGTAGTCGGAGGTGCTGGACCAGAAGAACCGCCCCAGCATGTTGGCCAGCGACAGCAGGCCGACGAAGCCGGCTGCGGCGGCGGGCGTGATGGCACCCCGGAAGCTTTCCTGGATCATCACAGAGGCCTGGCCCAGGACCCCGATGCCGGCCGTGACGTTCAGCGTCAGGGCCCACCACAGCAGCCAGAACTGCGGGGTCTTGAGCGCCTGGTCGATGTGCACGTGGTTGCGGGAGATCATGCCTTTCTGGGTGACCGGCGGCGTCCAGCCCTCGGGTTTCCAGTCGGCGGCCGGGATGCGGATGGCATAGGCCCCGATCATCATGGAGATGAAGTACAGCACCCCCATGACCAGGAAGGTCTGGGATACGCCCATGGAGATTGGTGTACGGAAATGTTCCATCAGGGCGACGGACATGGGCGAGGCGATGAAGGCACCGCCGCCAAAGCCCATGATGGCCATGCCGGTGGCCATGCCGCGCTTGTCCGGAAACCATTTGATCAAGGTCGAGACGGGAGACACGTAGCCGATGCCCAGCCCGATGCCGCCCAGCACCCCGTAGCCCAGGTACAGCAGCCAGAGCTGATGGGTGGAGACGCCGATCGAGGACACGATGAAACCGCCACCGAAGCAGCAGGCGGCCACGAACATGGCCTTGCGCGGGCCGACTTCTTCCAGCCATTTGCCGGCGAAGGCGGCCGACAGGCCCAGGAACAGGATGGCCAGGCTGAAGATCCAGCCCAGGGCGGGCAGGCCCCAGTCATCCGGTGCGGGCTGCTGGATGCCGATGAGTTTGGTCATGGGGCCGTTGAAGACCGAAAAGGCATAGGCCTGGCCGATGCACAGGTGGACCGCCAGGGCGGCTGGCGGGATCATCCAGCGGTTGAAGCCGGGTGGGGCGGTGATGCGTTCCTTGCTGAAAAATCCGGGGTGGCTTGCTTCCGTACTCATGCTGTCTCCTCCTGGGTCGTATGCCCGGTCTGTGGTTGGTGTTGCGGTTGAGGTCGGAAAATCCGTGAAGAAAGGTCAGGCTGTTGCGGGCCGCGCCGGCGTCAGCCGGTCGCGATGACGCTGGATGGCTTCCAGGCAGATGGGCGTCAGGGCGGTATCGCCCCATTGCCCGTCGGGGTGGGCGTGCAGGTAGTCCAGCAGCGCTGCGCGCATGCGGGGTTCCCAGAAGCGCCGGATGTGGTCGGCGATGCTGTCGATGCTGGCGGAACGGTCCGGCATTGCCTCGAAGAAATAGCCGATGCGGTTGGCCAGTCGGATCAGATGTTCGATATTGGTCACGGTTGGCTCTCCTGTTCCAGGTAATCGGGATGGCTGTACAAGGTGAATCGACCATCCCGGGCGAAGCCGGCCAGCATCATGGGGGCGGCCTGCGCCAGCTGCACGGCCAGGGATGTGGGCGCCGACACTGCGATCAGTGCGCCGATGCCGGCGGCATGCGCCTTTTGCACCATCTCGAAGCTGGCCCGGCTGGACACCACCACGAAACCCTGTCTGCGGTCCACGGGCTGCAGCAGCAGATGGCCGATGAGCTTGTCCAGGGCGTTGTGGCGCCCGACGTCCTCGAAGATCCAGGCCAGCGTGCCGTCGGCGTCAGCCCAGGCGGCCGCGTGCGTGGCGCCGGTCAGGTTGTGCAGCGGCTGGCCCCGGCGCAATTGCCCCAGCGCCCGTTCCACGGCAGCCTGTCGCCAGGGGCGTGCCGGCGTGGGCAGGGGGGGCAAGTCGCGTGGCACCTGGGCCAGGCCTTCGACCCCGCACAGGCCGCAGCCGGTGATGCCGGCCAGGTGGCGTCGGCGCTGCTTCAGCGCATGCAGGCGGCTGCCCAGGATGGTCACGCGGGCGATCAGGCCCAGCGGCGTGGTTTCGATGTCCAGGTCCAGCACGTCGGCGGCGCTGCGGATGATGCCTTCGGTGAAGGAAAAACCCAGGGCCAGTTCCCGGATGTGCAGGGGAGAGGCCAGCAGCGTGGCATGCGCGATGCCGTTGTATTCCAGGGCCACGGCCTGTTCGCAGGCGATGGCGTCCTGGGCTGCGACGGCCTGCGGGCCGTGGATGCGGACGATGGCGCCCAGTTGGTGGGCGTCGTCGCTGCCGGGCTGGGTAGGCATGGGATTGAAGTCGGCGGGATGCATGGCGGGGTCCTCAGGATCCGGCGGCGTTGGCCAGCGTTTCCCGGTCCTGCAGCAACCGGCCCTGTTCCTGCCCGAAGGCTGTCCAGTCCTGCTGCCAGGTCGACGGCTGTGTGACCTTGCTGACCTGGACGGCCGTGACCTTGTATTCGGGGCAGTCCGTCGCCCAGTCGGTGTTGTCGGTCGTCAGGACGTTGGAGCCGCATTCCGGGAAGTGAAAGGTCGTGTAGACCACCCCCGGCTGGATGCGGTCCGTGACGGTGGCCCGCAGCACGGTTTCGCCCGCGCGGCTCTGGATCGCGACCTGGTCGCCTTCCAGGATGCCCCGGTCTTCGGCGTCATGCGGGTGGATTTCCAGCACGTCCTCGTTGTGCCAGGCGTTGTTGGCCGTGCGTCGCGTCTGCACCCCCGCGTTGTACTGCGACAGGATGCGGCCGGTGGTCATCAGCAGGGGGAAGCGGCGCGTGGAGCGTTCTTCGGTCGGCACGTATTGCGTGATCATGAAGCGGCCCTTGCCGCGCACGAATTCGCCCACGTGCATGATGGGCGTGCCGTCCGGGGCCTTGTCGTTGCAGGGCCACTGCAGGCTGCCGCCCAGCGCCGCGATGCGGCCGAACGACACACCCGCGAAGGTCGGCGTCAGGCGGGCGATCTCGTCCAGGATCTCGCCGGGATGGGCGTAATCCATGGGGTAGCCCATGGCCCTGGACAGGGCGCAGGTGACTTCCCAGTCGGCCAGGCCGGCCTTGGGCCGCATCACTTGGCGCACGCGCGAGATGCGCCGTTCGGCGTTGGTGAAGGTGCCGTCCTTTTCCAGGAAGGACGAGCCCGGCAGGAAGATGTGCGCGTATT
The DNA here is from genome assembly GCF_034674885.1 of Castellaniella sp. Classification (GTDB taxonomy): domain Bacteria; phylum Pseudomonadota; class Gammaproteobacteria; order Burkholderiales; family Burkholderiaceae_B; genus Castellaniella. The sequence goes on along the minus strand of NZ_JAUCDS010000008.1, from coordinate 59,668 downwards.
TGGCCGTCTCGTTCAGGAACATGTCCTGGACGATGACGCATTCCATGGCTTTCAGGGCTTCCACGACATGCTGCGTGTTCGGGTCGGACTGGGCGATGTCTTCGCCCTGGCAGTACAGGCCCCTGAAGGATCCGCTGTGGGCCGCGTCGAACATATTGGGCAGCCGCAGGCCGGGTTCGGGTTGCAGGTGCACGCCCCAGGCCTGTTCGAATTCGCCGCGCACCGCGTCGTCGGACACGTGCCGGTAGCCGGGGAATTCGTGCGGGAAGGACCCCATGTCGCAGGACCCCTGCACGTTGTTCTGGCCGCGCAGCGGGTTGATGCCCACGCCTTCGCGGCCGATGTTGCCGGTCAGCATGGCCAGGTTGGCGATGCACATGATGGCCGTGGAGCCCTGGCTGTGTTCGGTCACGCCCAGACCGTAGTAGATGGCCGCGTTGCCCCCGGTGGCGTACAGGCGGGCCGCGCCGCGCAGGTCGGCAGCCGGCACGCCGGTGATGGATTCGGTGGCTTCGGGCGCGTGTTCCGGGCGGCGGATGAATTCCAGCCACTGTTCGAAGGCCAGGTCCTCGCAGCGGGCCTGAATGAAATCCTGGTTGGCCAGGCCTTCGGTGGCGATGACGTGCGCCAGGGCGTTGAGCACCGCCACATTGGTGCCCGGGCGCACCGGCAGGTGGTAGTCGGCCTTGACGTGCGGGGCGTCGACCAGTTCGATGCGGCGCGGGTCGATCACGATCAGGCGGGCGCCCTGGCGCAGGCGCTGTTTCAGGCGCGAGGCGAAGACCGGGTGGGCGGCGCTGGGGTTGGCGCCCAGCACGATGGCGACGTCCACGTGCATGACCGAGTCGAAGGTCTGGGTGCCGGCCGATTCGCCGATGGTGGTCTTCAGGCCGTAGCCGGTGGGGGAATGGCAGACTCGGCCGCAGGTGTCGACGTTGTTGTTGCCCATGGCGGCCCGCACCAGTTTCTGGACCAGATAGGTTTCCTCGTTGGTGCAGCGCGACGACGTGATGCCGCCGATGGAATCGATGCCGTATTTCGACTGGATGCGGCGCAGTTCGGACGCCGCGTGGCCGAGGGCTTCTTCCCAGGAGACCTCGCGCCAGGGATCGGTGATCTTTTCCCGGATCATGGGCTTGGTCAGCCGGTCGGCGTGGGTTGCATAGCCCCAGGCAAAGCGGCCCTTCACGCAGGAGTGCCCGCGATTGGCCTTGCCGTCCTTCCAGGGGGTCATGCGCACGACGGTTTCGCCCTGCATTTCGGCCTTGAAGCCGCAGCCCACCCCGCAATAGGCGCAGGTGGTGATGACGGCGTGGTCGGCCTGGCCCTGTTCGATGATGGTGTTCTCGATCAGCGAGCCGGTCGGGCAGGCCTGCACGCAGGCGCCGCAGGACACGCAGTCGCTGTCCAGGAAACCGTCGTCCTGCCCGGCGACGATGCGCGAATCGAAGCCCCGGGCCTGGACCGTCAGGGCGTAGGTGCCCTGGACGTCGTCGCAGGCGCGCACGCAGCGGCTGCAGACAATGCATTTCGAGGCGTCGTAGGTGAAATAGGGGTTGCTGGTGTCCAGCGGGTCCTGCAGGTGATTGGCGCCGTCGAAGCCGTAGCGCACATTGCGCAGGCCCACCACGCCGGCCATGTCCTGCAGTTCGCAGTCGCCGTTGGCGGGACAGGTCAGGCAGTCCAGCGGGTGGTCGGAAATGTAGAGTTCCATGACATTGCGGCGCAGGTCGTGGAGTTTCGACGTCTGCGTGCGCACCACCATGCCGTCCTCGACGGGCGTGGTGCAGGATGCGGGGTGCCCCCGGCGGCCCTCGATTTCCACCAGGCACAGCCGGCAGGACCCGAAGGCTTCCAGGTTGTCGGAGGCGCACAGCTTCGGGATCTGGATGCCGGTTTCGGCGGCGGCGCGCATGATGGACGTGCCTGCGGGCACGGTGAGGGTCTGCCCGTCGATGGACAGGGTGACGGTTTCGGTGGCCAGGGAAGGGGGCGTGCCCAGATCGCGGTCACGCTTGAGGACGGTTTCCAGCATGGCGGGCTCCTTAGGCGGTGTGCAGGACGTGTTCGGCGGACAGACCGAAGTCTTCCGGGAAATGGCGCAGGGCCGACAGCACCGGGTAGGGCGTCATGCCCCCCAGGGCGCACAGGGACCCGGCCATCATGGTGTCGCACAGGTCCTGCAGCAGGTCGGCCTGGTTTTCATGGTCTTGCCGGTCGCGGATTTTCTGCAGGACTTCGGTGCCGCGCACCGAGCCGATGCGGCAGGGCGTGCATTTACCGCAGGATTCGATGGCGCAGAATTCCAGGGCGTACTGCGCCATGGCGGCCATGTCCACGGTGTCGTCGAATGCCACGATCCCGCCGTGGCCCAGCATGGCCGAGATCTGCAGGAAGGCTTCATAGTCCAGCGGCGTGTCCCACTGGGATTCCGGCAGGTAGGCCCCCAGGGGGCCGCCCACCTGCACGGCCCGCAGCGGCCGGCCCGATCGGCTGCCGCCGCCGTAGTCGAACAGCAGTTCGCGCAGGGTCAGGCCGAAGGCCTTTTCGACCAGGCCGCCCTGGCGGATGTTGCCGGCCAGCTGGAAGGGCAGGGTACCGCGTGATTTGCCCATGCCGTAGTCGCGGTAGGCGGCGGCGCCCTGGTCCAGGATGAAGGGCACCGTGGCCAGGGAGATGACGTTGTTGATGACCGTGGGGCAGCCGAACAGGCCCCGGATGGCGGGCAGGGGCGGTTTGGCGCGTACCAGGCCGCGCCGGCCTTCCAGGCTTTCCAGCAGGGATGTTTCCTCGCCGCAGATGTAGGCGCCGGCCCCGCGCCGCAGTTCGATGTCGAAGGCGTGGCCGGAACCCTGGATGTCGTCGCCCAGCCAGCCGGCTGCGCGCGCAGCCAGCAGGGCCTGGGCCAGCACGCGTTCGGCCTGCGGGTATTCGGATCGCAGGTAGATGTAGCCCCGGGTGGCGCCCACGGCCACGCCGGCGATCGTCATGCCCTCGATCAGGGAAAGCGGGTCGCCTTCCATCAGCATGCGGTCGGAAAAGGTGCCGGAATCGCCCTCGTCGGCATTGCAGACGATATATTTCTGGGCGGCCTCGGTCTGCAGGACCGTGCGCCATTTGATGCCGGTGGGAAAGGCCGCGCCGCCCCGGCCGCGCAGGCCGGATTCGGTGATACAGGACACGATGTCGGCAGGGGGCATGTCCAGCGCCTGGCGCAGCCCGGCGTAGCCGCCATGGGCCTGGTAGTCCGTGACGCTGACCGGGTCGGTGATGCCCACGCGGGCGAAGGTCAGGCGTTCCTGTTTCTGCAGGAAGGGCATGGCGTCGGTGGGGCCGTGGCACAGGGGGTGCGAGGCGCCGTCGGCCCAGGCGGCATCCAGGATGGACGGCACGTCCTGTACCGTGACCGGCCCGTAGGCGATGCGCCCGGCCGGGGTCTGGGCCTCGACCAGGGGTTCCAGCCACAGCATGCCGCGCGAGCCGTTGCGCACGATGGTCAGGGCAATGCCGCGTTGCGCGGCTTCGGCCAGGAAGGCGTCGGCCAGGGCGTCCGCGCCCATGGCCAGCGCCGAGGAATCCAGGGGAATGTACAGGGTGCGTTCCATGTCAGGACTCCAGCAGGGCGTCGAGTTTTTCCGGCGTGACCCGGGCGTGCGGCTGGCCGTTGATCATCACTGCCGGGGACTGGGCGCACAGCCCCAGGCAGTACACCGGCGCCAGTGACATCTGGCCGGCGGGCTGGCCGGCTGCGCGCTGTTCGGCGTGGCGGTACAGGGCCTCGCTGCCGCAGGCCTGACAGGATTCGGCGCGGCAGACTTCCACCTGCGTGCGCGCCGGTGGCGTGGTGCGAAAGTGCGTGTAGAAATGGATGACTCCGTGGACTTCCGCGCGCGACCGCTGGATGCCGGCGGCGATCATGCCGACCGCGTCTTCGGGGATATGGCCCAGGGTGTCCTGCACGGCATGCAGGATGGGCAACAGCGACCCGGGCTGGCCGGCGTGCCGCGTCAGGATGTCCTGAATCAGGGGGCTGTGGTCCTGGGGGGCCGGATCGGTGCGAACGCTGTCCATGCGGATGTCTCCAGGCGCATGGGCGGCAGGCCACGCGCTTTAATATGTTTTTGTATGCATATATATTGATTGCCGTTGATTTACTCTACTATCGAAAATGAATTGATTTCAATAAGATATAAAGAGCATATTAAAAAGATGGGTACTCCATTTATATGCAATTGATTGCATAATATTAAAAAATCAGGAGGAGACATGGCGGTTTATCGCTTCAAACCCAGACTGGATTCGGAATGGGTTCTGGAAAAGCAATCCGGGGAAATACTGCCCATGGGCGAGGTCATGCGGCTGCTGGCGGCGGTGGATGAATACGGCCACATCGCCGGCGCCTGTCAGGCGCGCGGCCTGTCGTACCGGCATGCCTGGGGTATCCTGCGCAAGGCCGAGGCCGACTTCCAGGCGCCGCTGATCGAAACCTCTCGCCGGCGCGGATCGCGGCTGACCAGTTTTGCCCAGCATCTGCTATGGGCCAATCGCCGCATCGACGCCCGCCTGGCGCCTACCTTCGAAAGCATCGCATCCGAACTGCAGGAAGAACTGCAGCGCCTGTATTCGGAAGAAATGTCGGTGCTGCGCCTGCACGCCAGCCACGGCTTTGCGGTCGAAGGCCTGATGCGCCTGGCCAATGGCCAGGACATGCTGCCGCTGGAACTGCGCTACCGCACCGGGATCGAGGCCCTGTCATCGCTGGACCGGGGGGAATGCGACCTGGCGGGGTTCCAGGTGCCGGTCGATGAATACGAACAGCCCATCCTGAAGCGCTACGGCCATTGGCTGAATCCGGACCGCATGCTGCTGCTGCATCTGGCCGAGCGCAACACCGGCCTGTTCGTGCAGCCCGGCAATCCGAAAAACATCCTGTCTGTCCAGGATTTCGTGCGCCCCGATGTGCGCTTCGTGAATCGGCAGATGGGGTCCAGCACGCGCTTCCTGGTGCACCTGCTGCTGGAACGCCATGGCATCGATCCCAGCCAGGTCACGGGTTTCGACAGCGGCGAATTCACCCACCTGGCGATCGCCGCGCACATCGCCAGCGGCATGGCGGACGTGGGCATCGGGGTCGAGACCGCCGCCTGGCGCTGCGGGCTGGATTTCATTCCGCTGGCCAAGGAACGGTATTTCTTCGGCATCAACAAGGACCTGGTGGGCACGCAGTCCCTACAGCGCCTGCTGGATCTGATGAACGGCGAGGCCTACCAGGCCTACGTCCGTGACCTGGTCGGCTACGACTGCAGCCTGCTGGGGCAGGTGCAGACGCTGGAACAGGCCTTTGGCGCCGGCTACGCCTGATCCCAGTGCGCCCAGCCTTCCTGCAGCCATTCGTCCAGCATGGCCAGGACGTCGGGGGCCAGCCCCCTGAGACTGTCCGCCGGCAGGCTGCGGTGGTCTGCCAGGGCTTCCAGGGCCGGCGATGCGGCCAGATCGGCGACTTCGCCGTTGATGAAGACCTGCGCACCGCTGTACATCAGGCGAGTACAGCGATCCAGCACGATCCGGCCTTGTGCCGGAACCCCCGCCGACAGGGACGCCGGCTCGTCCGGGGGATCGAACAGCGCATTGTCGGGCAGGTTCGTCAGCCATTGACCCAGGAACCGGGCGGCCACGGCTTCGTCCAGGCGGATGCTTTGCAGCGTGTCCAGGGTCGATCGCACCAGCTGATCGGGCAGGGCGGCCGGATGTTGCGTGGCGGGGATGTCCGCGTCGGTGTACAGGGTGGACAGATCCGGACCCGGCAGGCAAGGGTGCCCGTACAGGCCTGGATCGCCCAGGTGCTGCGCCGACAGCTGGTCGGCAGCCGATTCCAGCAGGCCGCGCGCCAGGGTCGCCTGGCTGGGCACGCGAAAGCCGATGGACAGCGTCATGCAGTCGTTGCCGATCGCCACCCCGTCGTGGCAGACGTGCGGCGGCAGGTACAGCATGTCGCCGGGTTCCAGGATGTCGTCGGCATCCGGCCGGAAATCAGCCAGGATCTTCAGCGGCAGGCCTGGGACCAGGCCGCGATCGGGCTGGCTGCTGGTGCGCCAGCGGCGCCGGCCCTGGCCTTGCAGCAAAAAGACGTCGTAGCTGTCGAAATGCGGCCCCACGCCACCGCCGTCGGTGGCGATGCTGATCATCAGATCGTCCAGGCGGGCATCGGAAATAAAGCGAAATTGCCGCAGCAGCGCTGCGGATTCGTCGTCGTGCAGATCCACGCTTTGCACCAGCAGCGTCCAGTTGGGCTGGGATTTCGGCGGAAACCCGCGAAACGGGCCATGTTTCAGGGACCAGCCCTTGTCGCCCTGCGTGATCAGGCGGGATTCGACTTCTTCCCGGCGGGCCAGGGTCTGCACGTCGCGGATGGTCACGGGCGGCTGGAAACCGGGAATCGCCTGGCGGATCAGCAACGGTTTCTTCTGCCAGTAGTCGCGCATGAATTCGCGTGGCGTCAGGCCGCCCAGCAAAGAGGTGGGCTGGTCGATGTCGGGGGTGGTGTAGGCGCGAGACATGGCGGTGTGTCCTGGCAGGACCCGTGGTGACGTCGGGACGCCGCCACGGGGTGATCGGGTGGAATCAGTGTAGGGGGTCGCCGCTGAAAATCAAAGAAAATCGCGGCGCAATTGGTAGAGCAGCTGCAGTGCCTCGCGCGGGCTGAGCGTGTCCGGATCCAGGGCCTGCAAGGCCGTTTTCAGCGGGGCGTCCGGATCGCGGTCTTCCGCCTCGGTCTGCTGGATGAACAATGACATCTGTGATTCAGCGCGGTTGCGGGCCTCGAGTTCAGCCAGTTCCTTGCGGGCGTGGCGGATCACCACGGGCGGTATCCCCGCGCGCTGCGCCACGTGCAGGCCGTAGCTCTGGCTGGCGGGGCCGGGGCGCACCTCATGCAGGAACACCACGCCGTCGGGGGCGTCGGCTGCGGCCAGGTGCACATTGCTGACACCGTGGGTCTTTTCCGGCAGCCGGGTGATCTCGAAATAGTGGGTGGCGAACAGCGTCAGCGCCCGGTTGTGCGTCAGCAGGCGGTGGGCGATGGCCCAGGCCAGCGCCAACCCGTCGTAGGTGGATGTGCCTCGGCCGATTTCGTCCATCAGCACCAGGCTGTGCGGCGTGGCGGCCGCCAGGATGACGCCGGCTTCCATCATTTCCATCATGAAGGTCGAGCGCCCGCCCGCCAGGTCGTCGGCCGCCCCGATCCGCGTGAAAATGCGGTCGATCGGCCCGATGCGGGCATGGCGGGCCGGCACGTAGCTGCCCATGCGGGCCAGCAGCGCGATCAGCGCCACCTGGCGCATGTACGTGGATTTGCCGCCCATGTTCGGCCCGGTGACCAGCAACATGCGACGTTCGTCGTGCATCAGGCAGTCATTGGGCGTGAACGTCTCGATGCTGTGTTCCACCACCGGATGGCGGCCCGCCTGGATGTCCAGGCAGATGTCATCGCACAATTCGGGGGCGACCCAGCCGTGGCGGCGGGCATGGTGCGCCAGCGACGCCAGCGCATCGATGCGGGCCAGGGCGGCGGCGCTGGCCGCCAAGGCAGCCGCGTGTTCGGCCACCTGCGCCAGCATCTGGTCGAACAGCAGTTTCTCGCGGGCCAGGCCGCGTTCGCGGGCCGACAGGACCTTGTCTTCCCAGGCCTTCAGTTCGGGCGTGATGTAGCGTTCGACGTTCTTCAGCGTCTGGCGGCGGCGGTAGTCGTCAGGGACCTTGTCTGCCTGGCCGCGCGTGACCTCGATGAAAAAGCCGTGCACCCGGTTGTATTCCACCCGCAGATTGGCGATGCCGGTGCGTTCGCGTTCGCGGGTTTCCATCTCCACCAGGAAGGCGCCGTTATCGCCCGCCAGTTGGCGCAGGGTGTCGAGTTCCTCGTCGTAGCCTGCGGCGATCACGCCGCCATCGCGGATCATCAGCGCCGGTTCGGGGGCGATGGCCCGCGTCAGCAGGGTGGCCAGCGCCGCGTCCACCGGGATCGCCCGCAGGCTGTCGGCCAGCAGCCCGGCAGCCTGGAAATCGGCCTGGGCGGTGGCGGCCAGCGGTTCCAGCGTCCCCAGCGCGTCGCGCAGGCTGGCCAGTTCGCGCGGCCGGATCGTGCCCAGCGCCAGCCGGGTGGCCATGCGTTCCAGATCGGGCAGGGCGCGCAGGCCGTCTCGCAGGGTCAGCAGCGCACGGTCCGAATCGGCGGCCTGCAGCAGTTGCGTGATGGCATCCTGCCGGGCCTGCGCCTGCGGATTGTCGCGCAGCGGCGCCTGCAGCCAGCGCCGCAGCTGGCGGCTGCCCATGGGCGTGCGGGCATGGTCCAGTGTGCTGAACAAGGTCGGCCCTTCGCCCCCGTTCAGCGTGTCGGTGATTTCCAGATTGCGCCGCGTGGCCGGATCCAGCACCACGTAGTCACCGCCGGCGTCCACCGCCAGACTGTGGACGTGGCTGAGTGTCTGCGCCTGGGTGGCGCCCACATAGCGTAACAGGGCGCCTGCCGCGCACATTGCCAGCGGCAGGTGGTCCAGCCCGAAGGCCCCCACGTCCGCCACCCCGAAGTGGCGCAGCAGCGTATCGCGCGCGCCATCCGATTCAAAATGCCAGTCCGGCACCCGGCTGATCGCCGATTCCAGCCCGGACGCTTCCAGCGCCTGCACGTCCGCCTGTTCCGCGCAGACCAGCTCGGCCGGCGCGATGCGCCCCAGTTCCGTATCCAGCAGTTCCGGCGCGCATTCGCAGGTCTTGAATTCCCCATTGGCCAGGTTCATCCAGGCCAGCCCGATGCTGTCCTTGTGCCGGTTGCGGCCCGTCACCCAGGCCGCGATCACCCGGTCTTCGCGGGCCGGCAGCAGGGCCTCGTCGGTCAGCGTGCCCGGCGTCACCACCCGCACGATCTTGCGTTCCACCGGCCCCTTGCTGGCCGCCGGATCGCCCACCTGTTCGCAGATGGCAATGGATTCGCCCAGCGCCACCAGCCGCGCCAGATAGCCTTCCATGGCGTGATGTGGCACCCCCGCCATCGGAATCGGCGAGCCGTTGGATGTGCCGCGCTTGGTCAGCGTCAGGTTCAGCAGCCGCGCCCCGCGTTCCGCATCGTCGTAGAACATCTCGTAGAAGTCCCCCATGCGATAGAACAGCAGGTGCGAGCCCGCCTGGGCTTTCAGCTGTAGATATTGCTGCATCATGGGGGTGTGGCCGGAGAGATCGGGGGTGGTCATGCGGGGGAATCGGTCTGCTTGAGGTGGGAGGGGCAGGGGGTATTATCGTTCAATGTGGGGGTGGGGGTGTTGGGGCGAAGTACCCTTTGAGCAATACCCGCTTTCAAGTGCAAGCCGAAAGCTGTACTTGCCGTGGATTTGTGTTACATAAATACACATGGATGATATCGCTGCCTCGGATCTCAAGACGATCCTGCACTCCAAGCGGGCCAATATCTACTATCTGGAACATTGCCGGGTGCTGGTCAATGGTGGCCGGGTGGAATATGTGACGGATGCGGGCAAGCGCTCGCTGTACTGGAACATTCCTATTGCCAATACCACCAGCATCTTGTTGGGCACAGGGACGTCGATCACTCAGGCGGCCATGCGGGAATTGGCGAAGGCTGGTGTTCTGGTGGGTTTCAGCGGGGGTGGTGGAACTCCCCTGTTTTCCGCGAACGAGGTCGATGTGGAAGTGGCCTGGCTCAGTCCTCAGAGCGAGTATCGTCCGACGGAATACCTGCAGGCGTGGGTGCGGTTCTGGTTTGACGACGATCTGAGGTTGGTGGCGGCGAAGTCGCTGCAGAGGGCCCGCCTTCAGCACCTGAATCGGGAATGGCGGCAGGCAGCTCTTACGGACGCCGGTTTTCAGGTCGATGGCGCGCGGCTTGACGCATTATTGGAACAGAGTTTGTCGCGAGTCGGTCAGGCTGGGAATACGGTTGATCTGTTGACAGAGGAAGCCCGGTTGACCAAGGCCTTGTTCAAGACGGCTGTTGATACCGTGGGCTATGGGGATTTCACACGGGCCAGGCGGGGATCCAGCACCGATCCCGCCAACCGTTTTTTGGATCACGGCAATTATCTCGCCTATGGCCTCGGGGCAACTGCCTGTTGGGTCTTGGGTCTGCCTCATGGTCTGGCCGTTTTGCATGGCAAGACACGTCGTGGCGGCCTGGTCTTCGACGTGGCGGATTTGGCCAAAGACGCCTGCATCTTGCCCCAAGCCTTTCTGTCCGCCATGCGGGGCGATGATGAGCAGCAGTTTCGCCGGAACTGCATCGAGGCGCTGACCCGCAGCGAATCCCTGGACTTCATGATTGATACGGCCAAAGATATTGCCGTGAGCACTGCCAGCCGTGCGCCTACGGATCCACCGAGTCAAAAGGAAAGCATGTGAACGTGCTGCTGGTGTCCCAGTGCAGCAAACGGGCGTTAGTGGAAACGCGCCGGATTCTGGATCAGTTTGCCGAGAGACGGGGGGAGCGGACGTGGCAGACCGCCATCACTCAGGCAGGACTGGCAACTTTGCGAAAATTGCTGCGCCAGACAGCACGCAAAAACACCGCGGTCGCCTGTCACTGGATCAGGGGTCGGGACCATAGTGAATTGCTGTGGATCGTGGGCGATGCACGACAGTTCAATGCTGAAGGCGCTGTGCCGACGAATACGACTGCCGGCGATGTGCTGCGGCGCGATGACGAGAACGACTGGCACAGCTTGAGGACGATCCGTCGGCTCGCCGCATTGGCCGCGCTATTGCACGACCTGGGCAAGGCAACCCAGTCCTTTCAGGATCGCCTGCAACCTGGCTCGCCTCGGGAGAAGAACCGCTACCGTCATGAATGGGTTTCGGTGCGATTGTTTCAGGCCTTCGTGGGCCAGGATGATGACGCCGCCTGGCTGCAGCGTCTGGTCGAAGGCGGTGGGGACGGTGTGGATGGGCTTCGGTTCCAGGCTCCGTGGCTGGATCATAAGAAAGGTCGTCTGCTGCGGGATGGTGTGGATCCGGCTGCGCGCGACAACAAACCGTTCGCCCCGTCTGGCATGGGGTTGCCTCCCTTGGCTCAGGCGGTGGCCTGGCTGGTGCTGACGCATCACCGTTTGCCCGCCTTGCCGTATAGCCCGACAGAATCGCTTGAGTCGACTACGTTGTGGCATGGCCGGTCACCCAGGGGGCTGAAAGGCCAGAGCCTGGATGCCGTATTGAGCCAGATCGACGCGGATTGGAACGAGCCGTGGGGGGAACTTAGGCTCTCCAAAAGCAAGCTTGATCCGTACTGGAAATTCCCCGAGGGGCTGCCGGTGCGGACTGTGCAGTGGCGCAAGCGGGCGGCGCGTATCGCGCGAAGTTTATTGCAGGATCTGTCGACGATTGGAGACTGTCTGAGCGACCCGTTCATCATGCATGTGTCGCGCCTTGCGCTGATGTTGGGGGATCACCATTACTCTAGCCTGGAGGCGGCAGAGGATCGGACGAGGGGGGAGAAGGATTTTCCGTTGTACGCCAATACACGGCGCGAGACTGGCGCGCTGCTGCAGCCCTTGGACGAGCATTTGCTGGGCGTAGAGTTGCATGCGGGCCGGATCGTGCATTCGCTGCCAATTCTGACAAGGGATCTGAGCCACTTGATCGGTCATCGCGGACTAAAAAAACGCAGCGCGAATGTTGCGTTCCGCTGGCAGGACAAGGCGGCTGATCTGACTGCAGGCGTGCGCCAGCGTGCGGCGGAGCAGGGGGCTTTCATCGTCAATATGGCATCGACTGGGTGCGGCAAGACCTTGGGGAACGCTCGGATCATGAACGCGCTGGCCGACCCCGCGCTGGGTCTACGCTGCGCATTCGCGATCGGTTTGCGGACACTGACCCTGCAAACGGGCCGTAGCTTTCAAAAGGATCTGGGCCTGTCGGATGACGAACTGGCCATTCGGGTAGGGGGCGTCGCGAACCGAGAATTGTTCGAGTATTACGCGCGATTGGCTGAAGACAGTGGTTCTGCCTCCCGGCAATCTTTGCTGGACGAGACCACTCACATCGTCTACGAGGGCAATGACCAGCATCCGGTGCTGGATCATCTGGGGCACGAGGCTGGGGTTCGCCGCTTCCTGGCGGCGCCTTTGCTGGTCTGCACGGTCGATCATCTGACTCCGGCCACGGAGGGCCTGCGTGGCGGCCGCCAGATCGTGCCCATGCTGCGCCTGATGACGGGGGATCTGGTGCTGGACGAACCGGACGATTTTGATCTGTCCGACCTGCCGGCTTTGACGCGCCTAGTGCATTGGGCTGGCCTGCTGGGCGCACGCGTCCTGGTGTCTTCGGCAACCTTGCCGCCTGCTCTGGTCCAGGGGTTGTTTGCGGCCTATCTGGAGGGGCGCCGCTGGTTTCAGCGAAATCGTGGCGTTCGGCCATCGGATGCGCCCGCTGTCTGCTGTCTCTGGATCGACGAGTTTGCGCAGATGCATGCGGATTGCCCGGACGCCGGGCAATTCGATCAGGCGCACCAGATGTTCGCGGAGAAACGCGCGCAACGGTTGGGGGAGCAGGCAGTACGGCGTCTGGCGGGTTTGTTTCCATTGCCCGGAACCTTGCGGGCAATGAGTGAGGCGGATCGAAGAGCCGCTTTCGCTGGCATTCTCCGGGATGCCGCTTTGCGCCTGCATGCCCAGCACGGTGCCGAGGATCCACACAGTGGCAAGCGCGTCAGCTTCGGCTTGATTCGCATGGCGAATATCAATCCGCTGTTCGACGTGGCATTGGCCTTGTTCCACCTGGGAGCGCCCCCGGGGGTGCACATTCACCTGTGTGTTTATCATTCCCAGTTCCCGCTGTGCCTGCGGTCCCGGATCGAAAATCAGTTGGATATGGCACTGGACCGGCGGCTGGAGGGCACAGTGTTCAACCTGCCCGATGTGCGCCGGCGCATCGATGCAGTGGAGTCCAGGGATCAGTTGTTTGTGGTGCTGGGATCTCCTGTGACCGAGGTCGGGCGAGATCATGATTATGACTGGGCCGTGGTTGAACCTTCTTCGATGCGTTCATTGATCCAGCTTGCGGGGCGAGTGTGGCGTCATCGTCGCGACAAGGTCGCGTTGCAACCCAATGTGCTGGTGTGCGACAGCAATCTGAAGCATTTTGAGCAACCGGGGCAGCCGGCCTTTTGCCGGCCGGGCTTCGAAAGTCCGGATTGTCCTTTGCAGCCGCACAGCCTGATTGCGCTGCTGGCGCCCTGGTTGAATGGCGAGCAGTGTATGCCCGTCGATGCGCAGCTGCGCATCGTCGCCCGCGCTGAATCGGATCGCCAGCCCGCCGGTAATTTGGTCGACTTGGAACATGTCCGGATGGCGTTTCAGATGCTGCCACCTGAGCCTGCGCGTCGACTGAATGCCACGAGCTTTTGGCTGCGTGCGCATGCGCGGCTGACCGCCTTTTTGCAACAGGGGCAGCCATTCCGGCATCAGCCGCGTCCCGATGTGGAGGTGGTTTGGAAACTGGACGAGGATGAGGTGCCTCGCCTATGCCGGGTGGAGGAGGGGGAGCGCAAGTTCCAGGAACTCTATGTCCCGATCGGTGCCAGCCAGTGCTGGCAGGTACCGGAAACCGATGTTCAGGGCGAAGGGATCAGCCGCTGGAGCAAGGACGAGGATTGGAAAAGCGGTATTGAAAGCCAGGCCGAGGATCTCGGTTTACCCCTGGAAGTATTCGTCCTGAGGTACACGCGTGTCATGCTGCCGGCCAGTGAGGGAGGCTGGCGCTGGCATCCAGCCTTGGGGTTTGCAGTGAAGGCGTGAAAGTGAACAGTGAATGCTGGGCTTGCCTTGCCGCTATGCGGGGACTGGTTCCATGGGGTGTAGCGATTCCAGTGCCGTTTGTAGTTCGGGGTTGAGTTCTGCTGTGCGCAGGTCGAAGGCCGTCTGGAGATTCAGCCAGGACTGCGCGTCGCAGCCGAAATAGCGGCTTAGCCGCAGTGCCGTGTCGGCTGTGACGCCGCGTCGTTCGAGCAGAATGTCGTTGATGCGGGAAGCAGGTACGAGCAGATGACGAGCCAGCGCATTGGCGCTCATCCCCAGGGGGGATCAGGTAGTCCTCGCGCAGGATTTCGCCGGGGTGTACGGGGCGCATGCCGTTTTTGATCATTTTCTAGGTCCTTCGGCTGCCTGTGCGGCAGTGAACGTAATCAGCCCATGACCGCATTGCAATCTACATTTCTCAGCTGCCTGTGCGGCAGTGAACATCTGCTCTTCACGTTCGGCAGCCCACGCGACTTTCTCAGCTGCCTGTGCGGCAGTGAACCAAAAATACCGGCCGATACCCATGTGGGGAACTTTCTCAGCTGCCTGTGCGGCAGTGAACCCTTGCGCATACACAGCGCCGCTAGGTCTGACTTTCTCAGCTGCCTGTGCGGCAGTGAACGCGATCTATTTCTGCGGCATCACGCCGCACCTTTTCTCAGTTGCCTGTGCGGCAGTGAACCGCAGGTGCTCGACGCTGTAGCGCTTGCCCTTTTTCTCAGCTGCCTGTGCGGCAGTGAACCTCATCAAAAAGACGGCCGGCACGATCTCTGTTTTCTCAGCTGCCTGTGCGGCAGTGAACGTGCTGCAGCAGCGCCAGGGTTTCGCGGGTGTTTTCTCAGCTGCCTGTGCGGCAGCTGAGAAAAACGATGGATGGGATTATGAGCATCGCATCCTGTTCACTGCCGCACAGGCAGCTGAGAAACCAGGTGGGCTGGGTTTCGATGACGATCACAAGTTCACTGCCGCACAGGCAGCTGAGAAAAAGCGCGCCGCCGATCTTGCCAAGTTCGCCAAGTTCACTGCCGCACAGGCAGCTGAGAAAACCTGAACCTTGGGAGGACCGCGCGATAGCGCGTTCACTGCCGCACAGGCAGCTGGCGCTTTGCGCAGTTTTCGTGATGGCCGGGTCAGGGGCGTTCGGCTAGATCGGGCCAAAGCGCGGATGGTTGCGCCAGCGGACTCGTGCCGAGCCTGTTGCTCTGGCTTCGGCAAGTATCCGTGTTCTGGACGATCCGCATCCGATCGTCACGAGGCCAACTCAGCCCGCCAGCAGGATCGCTTCCTCCAGCGTTTGCCGTAGGTGCCTCACCCCATACCCCCGATCACCCCGCACCCCATCCACCCCAACCCTTTGATCTCAAACAGAACCTCCCGGAACCAACCTCGCTTATCCCTAACCTTGTCCACAATTTTCGTGGACAAGTGCAGCACGCCGGGCAATATTTGTGCGGTGCATTCAAGTCTTTGATCAGACAGAAGATTCAGGGATAACCCGCAGCTTGTCCATGGGTTTGTCCACAAGCCGCGTGGATAAATCTGCCGCATGGGGCCGAAGAGTGCCATTTCCTTGCTGAAATGGGGGCCATTGCCTTGATGTAACCTTGTCCGCATCGCTGCCTGGCTGTCGAACAGCGGGGAAAGCCCTATAAAAATCAAAGAGGTTCCATGGCGCATAGTGATGATGAGGCCTTCGCCTTCATGGAAGAACCTGGCGGGCCGGTGGAACCACCGCCCATGCAGGTCTGGCAGGTGCTGGTGGTCGATGACGAGCCCGATGTCCATGCCGCGACGCGGCTGGCCTTGAAGGACGTGGAAGTCGAGGGCCGTGCGCTTGAATTCAGCCATGCCAGTTCTGCGGCGCAGGCGATCGAATTCCTGGCTGGGCGCGATGATTTTGCGGTGGCGCTGATCGATGTCGTCATGGGCAGCAACGACGAAGGCCTGCAGCTGGTGCGCCGGATCCGCGAGGATCTGGGCAACTCGATGATCCGCGTCATCCTGCGCACGGGGCAGCCGGGCTATGCGCCTGAAATCGACACGATCCGGCTGTATGACATCAACGACTACAAGACCAAATCCGAACTGACCCAGGTGCGCCTGTTCACCAGCCTGACCATGGCGGTGCGCTCCTACGCTCAGATCCGGCAGCTGGAATCCAGCCGCCGCGGGCTGGAACAGGTACTGTCGGCCACGGCGGAACTGGGCAGGCCGGTCGGCATGAAGAAATTCGCGGCCGGCATCGTGACCCAGCTGTGCGCCGTGCTGAAGGTCAGTGCTGAATGTCTGGTGTGTGCCGTCCTGCCGGAACCCGGCTCGCATCCCTACATTTTGGCGGCGGCGGGCCACTACGATGCCTGGGTGGGCATGGCCCTGCGCGATGTGCCCGATGGGCGCGTCAGGGGCTGCCTGCAGCACGTGCTGGATACCCGGCAGCATTGTTTCGATGGTGGGGTTGGCCTGTTTTTCTCCGGGCGGGGCGGGCAGGTCCTGGCCGCCTTCGTCGATGTGCCCGGCCCCTTGTCGGAACTCGAACGGCGGCTGCTGGAAGTCTTCTGCGGCAACATCTCCATCGCCTTTGAAAATCTGCAGTTGTACCTGGATATCAACGACCTGGCCTACCAGGACGTCCTGGTGCATCTGCCCAATCGCAATGCCATGGTGGCCGCGATCGATGCCCAGGCTGCCGGGGTGAATGTCCTGGCGCTGGTGGATCTGGATAATTTTTCCGAGATCAACAGCATCCTGGACGACAGCTACGGCGATGCCGTGCTGCAGGCGGCCGCCCGCAAACTGCGGCTGGCCTTCCCGGCGGAAACCATGGTGGCCAGGCTGGGCGGCGATCTGTTTGGCCTGTACGGGCCTGCCGATCAGGTGACGGCAGATCATATCGCGCGGGTCTTTGCCGAACCGTTCGAGATGGCGGGCGGCGAACCCTTGCGCCTGTCGGCCACGGCGGGCCTGGTGCGCCTGCAGGGCGATGGCCAGCCGGGGGTGGCGGTCCTGAAGAACGCCGGGGCAGCCCTGAAGCAGGCCAAACGCTTCCAGCGGGGCAAATTCATGATGTTCGAGGCTGCCCAGGCGGATGCGGCCCGGGATCGCATCCAGATGCTCAATCGCTTGCGGGCATCGTTTTCGGCGGAACACCTGTTTCTGCAGTATCAGCCCTTCATCCGCCTGCGAGACGAGCGCGTCGTGGGGGCGGAATGCCTGCTGCGCTGGGAGACTCCCGATGGCCAGTTCATTCCTCCCGATCGCTTCATTCCCCTGGCCGAACAATCCGGCCTGATGATTCCGATTGGCGAATGGGTGTTTCGCACTGCCCTGAAGTGGCGCAAATCCCTGGCCGGGCTGGTGGGCGATGATTTCCGGGTGGCGGTGAATGTGTCCCACGTGCAATTCGCAGAGCCGAATTTCGTGCGCGGGCTGCTGTCCATCCTGAATGAAATCGGCGTGCCGGGGGAACAGGTGGAAATCGAATTGACGGAATCAGTGGCCATCGGCAACGTCGATGTGCTGGCCGCGCGCCTGGATGCGCTGCGCGCCCGGGGCATCCGGGTGGCCATGGACGATTTCGGTACGGGGTATTCGTCGCTCAGCGTCATCCAGCGTCTCAGCCTGGACCGGCTGAAGATCGACCGCAGCTTCGTCAGCGGGCCTCAGGACGGGGACGATCGTTTCGGCATCGCCCGTACCGTTATTGCGCTGGCCCGGCACCTGCGGGTGCACACGATCGCCGAGGGCATAGAAACGCCCTCGCAGCGCGAAGCCTTGCAGGCCTCGGGCTGCGAGGAAGGCCAGGGCTACTTGTTTTCCCGGCCGCTGGACGATGCGGCATTTCGGCAATGGCTGGCTGGTCGGCAGGCAGCCGGCATCTGAACACCGGCTGTTCGCTGGCCAGCGAATCTCACCAGGATGGAATCATGATCGCTACCGACCTTGCCTCCCTGGGCCCGCAGGATGATTCCCGCCGGGAAAGCGAACGTTTTGCCGCGCTGGCCCGCGTGTCCAATACCGGTGTCTGGGAATGGGACGCGGGACGCAACCATCTGTGGTGCAGCCCGGAATACTTCAGCATGCTGGGGCTGGACCCGGCGGCTTTTGCCGGCCAGGCTCAGGAAAACCTGGCAACGGTCTGGCTCGACTTTCTGCATCCGGATGATCGGGAGCAGGCCCGCCGCAGTTTTGCGGATTATCTGGCCTCGGATACGACGGACATGTATGAAAGCGAATTTCGCATGGCCCATGCCGGCGGCGGCTGGGTCTGGGTCTGGTCGCGCGGCACCACCCTGAGGGATGAACAGGGCAGGTCGCTGGGTCGCACCGTGGGTACGCACATCGATGTGACGTCGCTGCGCCAGACCCAGGAACGCTTGCGCGAAAGCCAGGATCGGCTGGCCGCGATCAGCAACAATCTGCCTGACAGCATGGTGTACCAGGTGGATTGCGGCCCCACGGGCGATACCCGGAAATTCACCTATCTCAGCGAAGGCGTCTGGCACCTGCATGGGGTCTGCGCTGCGGATGCCTTGCGGTCGCCGGAATTGATCTACGGGCAGGTTTCCCCGGACACCCGTGAACGCCTGCTGGCGCGGCAGCGCCAGTGCCTGGCGGACATGTCCGATTTCAGGTTCGAGATCTGTTCGACTCTGCCCGATGGCCGCCAGCGCTGGTTTCTGATCGCCTCGTCCCCCCGGCGCCTGGACAACGGCCATCTGGTGTTCGACGGCATCGAACTGGACATCACCGAAAGCAAGCTGCGGGAACAGGAAATCAGGAACCTGAACGCCAGCCTGGAGCGCCGCGTGCGAGAACGCACGGTGGAACTGCAATCGACGCTGGACCGGCTGCGCCACACACAGGAAGAGCTCCTGCAAAACGAAAAACTGGCATCCCTGGGCGCCCTGGTGGCTGGCGTGGCGCATGAACTGAACACCCCCATTGGCAATGCCGTGACTGTGGCCTCGACCCTGGCCCGGGCGCATCGCGGCTTCCGGGCGCAGACGGAATCCGGCCTGACCCGCAGCGCGTTGGCCCGCTACCTGGACGACGTCGAGGAAGGCAGCCAGATCATCGAGCGCAATCTGGTGCGGGCGGCCGAACTCATCGGCGGCTTCAAACAGTTGTCCGCCGACCAGACCAGCTACCAGCGCCGGCGCTTCGATCTGCGGGTGCTGGTCCGGGAAGTCGTCATGACCATGAGCCCGGCGGTGCGCAAGACCCGGATCAGCCTGCAGGACGACATCCCCGATGGGCTGGTGCTCGACAGCTTCCCCGGCCCTCTGGGGCAGGTGCTGATGAACCTGATCAACAATGCCTTGATTCATGCCTTCGAGGGACGTGATGCCGGCCTGATCCGTCTGGTCGCGGGCCCATCAGACAATGCAGGCATCGTGTGCCTGTCCGTGATCGATGATGGCTGCGGCATTGCCTCGGATGACCAGAAACGGATCTTCGACCCCTTTTTTTCTACGCGCCTGGGGCAGGGGGGATCGGGCCTGGGTCTGCACATCACTCATACCCTGGTGACGGGGTTGCTGGGGGGGCGGATCAAACTCGACAGCCAGGTCGGGCAGGGCAGCCGGTTCAGCCTGAGATTGCCGCTGCAGGCCCCACGGACAGAAGGCGAGGATCGATCGGCACGGTAAAATCACACGGTGTTTTTCAACAGGACAGTGGCCTACACCATGGAACAATTCAAAGCCTTCTGGGCGTCCATGCCGGATTTCCAAGACGCCGCCGTGCATCTGCTGGTCACGCTGCTCATTCTGGTGATCGGCTGGATGATCTCGAACATGCTCGGTCGACTGGTGCGCCGCCTGGCGGATCATTCCGCGCGCATCGATCCCACCGTCATCCCCATCCTGCGCAGCGTGACCGTCTGGACCGTGCGCACCGTCGTGCTGCTGGCCGTGCTGGCCAGACTGGGTGTGCAGACCGCCAGCCTGGTGGCCATGCTGGGTGCTTCCGCCCTGGCCATCGGCCTGGCCTTGCAGGGCACCTTGCAGAATTTCGCGGCCGGCATCATGTTGCTGCTGCTGCGCCCGGTGCGGGCGGGCGAATTCGTCTCGGTCGAAGGCAAGGGCCTGGGCACGGTCGATGAAATCGGCCTGTTCATGACGCGGCTGGTGCAGGCCGACGGCATCCACCTGCTGCTGCCCAATTCCCTGGTCTGGGGCAATCCCATCGTCAACTACAGCCGCAATTCGACACGCCGCCTGGACATGATGGTGGGGGTGCGCCAGGGCGATGATCTGGACGCAGCGCTGGCGACCTTGCAAGGCCTCGCGGACCGGCATGCCGACGTGCTGAAGGACCCGGCGCCTCAGGTCATGGTGATGGAATACCGCGACAGCGCCGTCATGCTGAACATCCGGCTGTGGACGCTGTCGGACAAATACTGGGATGTGCGGTTCGACCTGCAGCGCCAGGCGCCGCAGGTGCTGCGGGACGCCGGCCTGCGCAGCCCGATTCCGCTGCGCGAAGTGCGGACCATCGACGAGTCGACGGCGCCGCGCGCAGCGGCCAACGGCGGCTGATGGGTTCTTAGTCCACCATCCGGTTCAGGCGTTCCACATCCAGCGGCCGCTGGCCATTTTCGACGCGTTGGCCCAGGTCTTCCATGGCCTGGCACAGCCGGTGGATGCGCTGATCCTGCTGGGCCGTATGGTTGATCAGTTCGTGCAGCACTTTCACCAGGGGGTCGTCGTCCGAACGGCCCACGCCGTAGGGTGCGAAATCCTCCGGGCGGTCGGCGGCGCCGGCGTCTTCGCCCTGGCGGCCGCGCTGCAGCAGGTCCTGCAACGGCTTGGCTGCCCAATCTGATTGGCAGGGCAGGTCGTCTCGGGTCGGCGGCGCGGATGGCGCCTGAGGCGCGCCGTCCTGCACGGCTGCGGCAGCGGACGCGCCAGAGGTCGCTGCGTCGGAGGCGGGGGCTTCCGATGTGTGGTCCTGCGGCAGGATGATGCGGGCCGGATTGCCGACTGCCGTCGCCCCGGCGGGCACCGGCTTGATCACTACGGCATTGGATCCAATGCGGGCGTGGGCGCCCACGGTGAACCCCCCCAGGATCTGGGCACCGGCGCCGACCACCACGCCTTCTTCCAGGGTGGGGTGGCGTTTTTCGCCTTTGTACAGGCGGGTGCCGCCCAGAGTGACGCCCTGGTAGATCGTGCAGTCGTTGCCGATCTCGGCGGTTTCGCCGATGACCACGCCAAAGCCGTGGTCGATGAAGACGCGCCGCCCGATCAGCGCCCCGGGGTGGATTTCGATGCCGGTCAGCATCCGCCCCAGGTGCGAGACGAAGCGCCCTGCCCAGTACCAGCCGCGCCGCCACAGGCCATGGGCCATGCGGTGGATCAGGATGGCGTGCAGGCCGGGATAGCAGGTCAGGATCTCGATGCGGCTGCGGGCGGCCGGGTCGCGCTCGTGGATGCAGGCGATTTCTTCGCGAAGCTGTTCAAACATGATGGTTCAGGCAGGGTCCTGGGGATGGGCTAGTCGGGCGGTGCGGATCATGGCGGTGCATAGGCCGCGCATCATGTCCACTTCGTCGGCGCTCAGGCAGTTGCGCGTCCACATCTGGCGCATCCGGGGCACCAGTTTCTTCGGGTGCTGCGGGTCCAGGAATTCGACGGCAACCAGGGCCTGTTCGAAATGATCCAGCATGGCCTGGACCCGGCTGCTGCTGGCCGGGTCGGTGCCGGGGTCGTGGCGGCCGTGCGTGTCGGGCAACCGGGCCTGGTGCGTCAGGGGCAGCAGGGCGTAGCGCATTTCCCAGGCGGCCAGCTGCAGCGCCTGTGACACGTTCAGGGAACTGTATTCCGGATTGGCCGGGATATGGCAGATCTGCTGGCACAGCAGGATGTCCTCGTTGGACAGGCCGGATCGTTCCGTGCCCAGCACGATGGCGACCTGCGATGCGGGGCTCGCCAGGACGGCGGCCGATTGCACGGCGGCCTCGCGGATGTCGCAGGGCGGCGCGCCCAGGGCGCGGGCCCGCGCCGTCAGGGCGAAGGCCAGGGTCGTGGGGCCCAGCGCATCGGCCAGGCTGTCGTGCAGGACGGCCTGTTCCAGGATGTCGGTGGCGCCGCTGGCCAGCGCCTGCGCGTCGGGGTGGCTCAGGACGTCGGGGTCAGCGGGCGCGACCAGGTGCAGGTCGTGAAACCCCATGGTTTTGATCGCGCGTGCCGCCGAGCCCACGTTGCCGGGGTGGCTGGGGCTGACCATGATGAATCGCACCCGGGCGAAGGGATCAGGCCCGTTGGCGGGCGAATCGGAGGAAACTGGCAGAGTCATTTAAAATAGAGAACTTGTTACCCGTGATCTTTGGAAACCTATGCATCCGATGCTCAACACCGCCATCAAGGCGGCGCGCCGCGCAGGCGCCATCATCAACCGAGCCAGTCTCGACCTTGAACGCCTGAATGTCGCGCGCAAAGGCCCCAAGGACTACGTGACCGAGGTCGATCGGGCTGCCGAGGAATCCATTATCGACATTTTACGCACAGCGTATCCCGAACACGGTTTCCTGGGCGAAGAATCGGGTACTCACGCGGGATCGGGCAGCGCGGCCGCCGAATTCCAGTGGATCATCGACCCCCTGGATGGCACCACCAACTTCATTCATGGATTCCAGCATTACGCGGTGTCCATCGCCCTGATGCAGCGCGGCCAGGCGACGCATGCGGTGATCTACGATCCCTCGCGCAACGAAATGTTCACGGCCAGCCGCGGCAGCGGCGCCTTCCTGAACGACCGTCGGGTGCGGGTGTCCTCGTGCGTGCGCTACCACGACGCCCTGCTGGCCTCGCACATTCCGCAGTCCACCGCGCTGCCGGCGCATTCGCCCTTCGTGCCGCTGCTGGCCGATTGCGCCGCCGCCCGGCGCACGGGTTCCACGGTGCTGGATCTGGCCTGGGTGGCCAGCGGCCGCCTGGAAGGCTTCTGCGGCGTCGGCCTGAAGCCCTGGGACATGGCGGCCGGCAGCCTGCTGGTGCTGGAATCCGGCGGCCTGGTGGCCGATTTCCATGGGGAACAGGGCTGGCTGGAATCCGGCAATGTGCTGGCCGCCGCGCCCAAGATATTCACCCAGATGATGGCGCACTTGCAGGCCTGATAAGGAAACATGATGGAATGGTTGCTGGATCCGGCAGCCTGGGTGGGCTTGTTCACCCTGATTGTCCTGGAAATCGTTCTGGGAATCGACAATCTGGTCTTTATCGCCATTCTGGTCGATAAGCTGCCCCCCAAAGAACGCGACCGGGCGCGGGTGCTGGGCCTGAGCCTGGCCCTGATCATGCGGCTCTTGCTGCTGACCCTGATGTCCCACCTGGTCAAGCTGACCGCCCCCCTGTTTCACATCGGGGACATGGGGTTTTCAGGGCGCGACCTGATCCTGATCGTGGGCGGGTTCTTCCTGCTGTTCAAAGGCACCTTCGAGCTGCATGACCGCATCGAAGGCCGCACCCAGCATGCCACCGGGTCGCGCATCCATGCCGGGTTCTGGGTCATCGTCACCCAGATCGTGATCCTGGACGCGGTCTTCTCCATCGATTCCGTCATCACGGCCGTCGGGATGGTCGATCACCTGGTCATCATGATGGCGGCGGTGATCATTGCCATGGCCATCATGCTGGTGGCCTCCAAGCCGCTGACCGCCTTCGTCAACGCGCACCAGACCGTCGTCATCCTGTGCCTGGGATTCCTGCTGACCATCGGTTTCTCGCTGGTGGCCGACGGCTTCAAGTTCGCGGTGCCCAAGGGCTATCTGTATGCGGCCATCGTCTTCTCGGTCCTGATCGAAACCCTGAACCAGTGGGCCAGGCGCAACGTGCGACGCGCCGAACTGCGTCGGCCACTGCGCGAACGCACGGCCGAGACCGTGTTGCTGATGCTGGGGCGCAAGCCCCTGACCAGCCCCGAACCCGAAGCCGATCAGGCGCATGATCAGCCCATACAGGCCTTCGTCGACGAGGAACGCAACATGGTCAGCGGCGTGCTCACGCTCAGCGACCGCAACGTGCATTCGGTCATGACCCCGCGCACCGACGTGTCGTGGATCAACCTGGATTCACCAGTGGAAGACCTGCGCGAACAGCTGATCCGGGAACCGCACAGCTTCTTCCCCGTGTGCCGGGGCACCCTGGACGAGGTCGTGGGCGTGGGGCGGGCCAAGGAACTGCTGCTCGATCTGCTGGAACACGGCCACATCCGCGAAACCCGCCTGCGCGAGCCCATCATCGTGCATGAATCCATCCAGATCCTGTCGCTGATGGAAACGCTCAAACGATCGCACGGCCTGCTGGTGCTGGTGGCCGACGAATTCGGGTCCATCGTCGGGGTAGTCACGCCCATCGACATCTTCGAGGCCATCGCCGGCGAATTCCCCGACGAGGACGAGGCCCCGGACATCATCGACCAGGGGGGCGGGCGCTGGCGTGTCGATGGCGCGGCCGACCTGCATCACCTGGAACAGATCCTGCACACCGATGGGCTGGTGGATGACGACGAGGAATATTCCACCATCGCCGGCTACCTGCTCAGCCGCTTTGGGCGCCTGCCCGACGTGGGCGACCAGTGCGAACTGGTGCATGACTACGACGCCTTCCGTTTCACGGTCGCCGCCCTGGAAGGCCGTCGGATCGCCGCCGTGCAGATCGAGCGCCTGGCCCCGCTGGAAGCCGACCCCGACGTAGAAATGCTGGGATGAGTCTGGACACAGGACCGTCCCTGCGGACGGTGCTGTGCCTGACGAATCCGAGCGGCCTGCAGGCTGCGAGGTGGGGCAGTCTGGACACAGGACCGTCCCTGCGGACGCCAATTTTATTTAAGTACGCGTATCAGCCGAACAACACACACTAGTCCCTGGCTGGAGCGGCGGCCAGGGGTGCAGCTGCACCCCCTGCGCCGCCGACACGGAAATCCAGCCCCCGCGCGGGGGCTGCGCATGATCGAATTCCCAATCGGGCAGCACGTAGCGCCGCGCCGCACGGCCATCCAGGTCCAATTCATGCACGGCGGGACGGTGCGTGTGCCCGTGGATCATGACGTTGCAGTCGGCCGATCGCAGCGCCTGGGCCACGGCGCCGGCATTCACATCCATGATCTGCATGGGCTTGCCGCGCCGTGCCTGGCGGCTGCGCTGGCGCGCCCAGTCAGCGACGGCGCGGCGCAAGGCCAGGGGCAGGGCCAGGAAGACCGTTTGTATCCAGGGGGTATGCACCACGCGCCGAAAGCGCTGATAGGCAGTGTCGTCGGTGCAGTATTCGTCGCCGTGGGCCAACAGGATGGGGCCGGCGTCGGTGTCCAGTCGCACGGGGGCGGCGACCAGCCGCGCGCCCAGCGCCTGCGCCAGGGCTGCGCCCATCAGGAAATCCCGATTGCCGCAGATCAGCCAGACGGGGATGGCCTGCGCTGTCTGGCGCAGTTCGCGCAGGGCCTGGTCCAGCCAGGCGGGTGGGTTGCGTAGCGCATGGTCGTCGCCGATCCAGGCATCGAAGATGTCGCCGCACAGGATCAGGGCGCGCGCCTGGGTGCGGGCGCAGGCCAGAAAGTCGTAGAAGGCGCGTGACGTCTGCGGGACGGCCGCGCCCAGGTGGATGTCCGAGGCGATCCACAGATCGCCTGGCAGCGCAGCCTTATTCAACCAGGGTGGCGCTTTCGATGATCACGTCCTCGACGGGGACGTCCTGGTGAAAGCCCTTGTTGCCGGTCTTGACTTTCTTGAGCTCGTCGACGATGTCGGTGCCCTCGATGACGCGGCCGAACACGGCGTAGCCCCAGCCGTTGGACGTGGGCGCGGTGAAGTTCAGGAAGTCGTTGTCCGCGACGTTGATGAAGAACTGCGCGGTGGCCGAATGCGGGTCGGCCGTGCGGGCCATGGCCAGCGTGTAGCGGTCGTTCTTCAGGCCGTTGTTGGCCTCGTTTTCGATCGGCGCGTGGGTCTGCTTTTGTTTCATGCCGGGTTCGAAGCCGCCACCCTGGATCATGAAGTTGTTGATCACGCGGTGAAAGATCGTGCCGTTGTAGAAGCCTTCCTGGACGTATGTCAGGAAGTTCTCGACCGTCTTGGGCGCTTTTTCAGCATCCAGTTCGATCAGCATGTCGCCCTTGTTGGTGTGCAGTTTGACGTGCGGATGTGTGCTCATGGATTTGCCTTGGGTGGATTGTTGGGCGCTGGTTTGAGCACCGGCCAGGCCGGGGGCCAGGGCCAGGGCAAAGCCCAGACTGAGGACGCGCATCCCGGTCAGGATGCGCAGGAAAGAAGAAAGATGGGACATGACAGGGTACGCGGAAATGTGGAAGTCAGTGGGTGGCGGGAGCCAGGGGGGACGCGTTGCCGGGAGCCGGGGATGCCGGGGCGGGGGAGGCGGCAGGCAGTGGGCCGGCGGCCGGCCGAGCCTGCACGGCGCGCGCCCGGGCAAACGATTCCTGGGCCAGCGCCATCTGCACGTGGCCCAGGTTTTCCAGGGCGGGCGCAAATGTGGGGTCGGACACCAGGGCCATGTTCAGGGCGTCGCGGGCCATCAGCAACTGGCCTTGGCGGACGTATTCGATGGCCAGCGCGTTCCAGGGTTCGGGCAGTTCCGGGTAGTTTTCGGTCATGGACTGCCACAGGGCCGTGGCCTGGTCATGATGGCCCAGGGCCGCCAGGGCGCGGGCCTTCTGGTATTGCAGCTGGACGTCGGTGCCGACGGGGTCCTTGGCGGCGCGGGCGGATTCCTGTTTCGCGATCATGTCCAGGGCATCCTGGGCGTGACCGGTGTCGATCAGTTCGGCAATGCGGTCCGTGACCTGGGAAGGCGTCAGGGGGATACCCGTATTGACAGAAGGGGTAATTTTCTTCAGCAGGTCGGCAAGCCCCTGCCAGCCGCCGTCCGGCTTTTCCGCCTGGGTGAATTCCCCGGTTGCCGAGTCGAATACCAGGCCTTGGATCGCCGTCGCGGACGCGTTAGTATCATGAGATGCGGCCTGGGCGGGTCCTGCGATCAAGCCGACGCAGGCAGTCAGGATAGTCAGAAAAACACGGGTCACGACACGGAGCGCCTAATGAGGGGTTTCAGAGATGGGGCCGGGGGACGGTATACTTGGCAGTTCATTTTACATCCCATCACATCGCCGGCAGGCCCGGCGCGTGGGGGTTGCTTGACCTTATCCATCCGACATGCTGCACATTTATAACACCCTTTCGCGCCAGAAAACCCCGTTGAAGACAGCGGAATCCGGGGTGGTGCGGATGTACGTCTGCGGTATGACGGTCTACGATTTCTGTCACCTGGGCCATGCCCGCATGCTGGTCAGCTTCGACGTGGTGCAGCGTTGGCTGCGGGCCTCGGGCTACCGGGTGCGCTACGTGCGCAACATCACCGACATCGACGACAAGATCATCCGCCGCGCTGTCGAGCGCGGCATGCCGATCCGCGCCCTGACCGAATTCTTCATCGCCGCGATGCGGGCCGATGAACGCGCCCTGGGCGTGCAGGCGCCCGACGACGAGCCTCGCGCCACGGAACACGTGGCCGGCATGCTCGACATCATCGGTGTGCTGCAATCCAAAGGCCTGGCCTATCAGGGCGCTGACGGCGACGTCAATTTTTCCGTGCGCAAATTTCCGGGCTACGGCAAGCTGTCCGGCAAATCGCTGGACGACCTGCGGGCGGGCGAACGGGTCGCCGTATCCGCCGGCAAACAGGATCCCCTGGATTTCGTACTGTGGAAATCGGCGAAACCCGACGAGCCCGCCGATACGCGCTGGGAATCGCCCTATGGGCCGGGGCGCCCGGGCTGGCATATCGAATGCTCTGCCATGAGCCACAGTCTGCTGGGCATGCCGCTGGACATCCACGGCGGCGGGCCGGATCTTAAATTCCCCCACCACGAAAACGAAATCGCGCAAAGCGAAGGCGCCTTTGGCGGCACGCTGGCCACCACCTGGATGCATTGCGGCCCCATGATGGTGGACACCGAAAAAATGTCCAAGTCCCTGGGCAATTTCCGTCGCATCCGCGATACGGTGGCCGATCCGGTGGCCGACGATGCCGCCGACTACTCGGCCAATCCGCGCGAATCCGAAATGCTGCGTTTCTTCCTGGTGCGCAGCCATTACCGCAGTGTGCAGAACTACACGCCCGACAATCTGCAGGATGCCCAGCACGCGCTCGACCGCCTGTATCAGGCGCTGAACAACGTGCCGCCCGCAGCCGTGGACATCGACTGGCAGTCGTCCCAGGCAACGGCGTTTCGCGACGCCATGGACGACGACTTCAACACCGCTGGCGCGGTCGCCGTCCTGTTCGATCTGGCCAGTCAGGCCAATCGCGACGCCGACGCCCAGGCCAGCGGCCTGTTGCGGGCCCTGGGCGGCGTGTTGGGCCTGCTGCAGGCCGATCCGCAGGTCTATTTGCAGTCGCCGACCCGGTTCCTGCCCGGTGGGGCGGTTGCGGCATCGCTGTCGGCGCAGGATATCGATGGCCTGATCGCCGAACGCGCGGCTGCAAAGGCCGCCCGCGATTTTGCGCGTGCCGATCGGATTCGCGCCGAATTGCGTGACCAGGGGGTGGAACTGGCCGATGCGGCCGGCGGCGCCACGCAATGGCGGCGGGTGTAGGCCATGGACATGTCCTATCCTGAATCCGTCGTGCAGCGTCCCGTCTACTGGGCCCAGGCCTGCCAGGACCTGATGCAGCGCGACCGCATCCTGCGCAAACTGATCCCGGTATACGGGCAGGAATGCGTCCAGGCCCCGCAGGGCCCCTACCAGACGCTGATCCGCATCATCGTCGGCCAGCAGATTTCGCTGGCGCTGGGCCGCAAACTATGGCGTCAATTGGTGCAGGCCTGCGGCCAGGACCTGCGGCCCGATTGCATCCTGAGACACTCCGAATCCGATCTGCGGGCCATGGGCCTGTCGCTGCGCAAGGCTCAGTACGTGCGGGACGCCGCCCGATATTTCCAGCAGGACCAATACATGGATCTCGATTGGTGGCAGGCGCAGGACGACGCAGCCATCGTGGCCCGACTGTGCGAAATCCGCGGGGTGGGGCGTTGGTCGGCGGAAATGTTCCTGGTTTTTTCTCTGCGGCGTCCCGACGTGCTGCCGCTAGATGACACGGCCCTGCTCAAGGCCATTTCCCATCATTACTTCAGCGGCGAACCCGTGTCGCGCTTCGAGGCCCGCGAGGTTGCGCAGGCCTGGGCGCCATGGCGCACGGTCGCCAGCTGGTACTTGTGGCGCAGCATGGATGCCGCTGCCGTCGAATATTGATTTTTCCATTCAGGAAATCCTGTTCTCATGCGAAATACCTTTCTTGAATTCGAACAGCCTCTGGCCGAACTCGAACAGAAAATCGAAGAACTGCGCTACGTGCAGACGGACTCTGCGGTGGATATCTCGGAAGAAGTCGGCCGTCTGCAGCAAAAGAGCCAGTCGCTGGCCAAGAACATCTATGCCAAACTGACCCCGTGGCAGACGGCGCTGG
The DNA here is from genome assembly GCF_034674885.1 of Castellaniella sp. Taxonomy (GTDB): domain Bacteria; phylum Pseudomonadota; class Gammaproteobacteria; order Burkholderiales; family Burkholderiaceae_B; genus Castellaniella. The sequence goes on along the minus strand of NZ_JAUCDS010000008.1, from coordinate 30,396 downwards.
TCGCCCGCCACCCGCAGCGGCCCTATACGATGGACTACGTGCAGGCGCTGTTCACCGATTTCCACGAACTGCACGGCGACCGCATGTATGCCGATGATCAGTCCATCATCGGTGGCCTGGCGCGGTTCAATGGCACTCCCTGCATGGTGATCGGCCACCAGAAAGGCCGCGACACCAAGGAACGCGCCATGCGCAACTTCGGCATGCCGCTGCCCGAGGGCTACCGCAAGGCCTTGCGCCTGATGCGCCTGGCGGAAAAATTCCGCCTGCCGGTCTTCACCTTCGTCGATACCCCGGGCGCCTACCCCGGCGTGGGGGCGGAAGAACGCGGCCAGTCCGAAGCCATCGGCCACAATCTGTTCGCCATGGCCGGCCTGAAGGTCCCCATCATCGTCACCATCATTGGCGAAGGCGGTTCGGGCGGCGCCCTGGCCATCGCCGTGGGCGACACCGTCATGATGCTGCAGTACGCCACCTACGCAGTCATCTCCCCGGAAGGCTGCGCCTCGATCCTGTGGCGCAGCGCCGACAAGGCCGCCACGGCGGCAGAAGCCCTGGCCATCACGGCGCCACGCCTGAAAGACCTGGGCCTGATCGATCGCGTCGTCAACGAGCCCGTGGGCGGCGCCCACCGCGATCCGGCCACCATGGCGCGCCAGCTGCATCGTGCGCTGGCCGATGCCCTGCGCGAACTGTCCGGCCTGGATACCGAAGAACTGCTGCGCCGCCGCCTGGATCGCATCGCCGCCTATGGGCGCTTCCAGGAGGCCCGCTGATCGGCCCTGAGGGCCTGGTGCGGCGCCTGGCCGTGCGGTGCAGCGGCGCTGCGCCGTGATTCTGCGGGGGCTGTCATGAACATCCATTCCGCCGATGTCTGGCGGTCCGCCTGCGACGGCCACCTGCTGGCCGCCGTGCGCACTACGCTGGCGGGTCTGCCTGCAGGCGCCTCCGTCGGGGTCGCGCTCAGCGCCGGCGCCGATTCGGCCATGCTGGCCCTGCACGCCGCCGTCGCGTCGGCTGATGCCGGCCGGCCGCTGCATTGCTTTCATATCCATCATGGCCTGCAGGCCGCTGCAGATCAGTGGCAGGCGCAGGCGCATGCCCTCGCCGGGCTGCTGGGGGTCGCCTGCCATAGCCGGCGCGTCCGGGTCGCGAGGCAGGGCGACGGCATGGAGGCCGCTGCCCGTTCGGCGCGTTATGCCGCTTTGGCCGCGTTGGCGGCGCATGCGGGCGTGGAACACATTCTGCTGGCGCATCACCTGGACGACCAGGCCGAAACCGTCCTGCTGCGCCTGTTGCGCGGCGCCGGGCCGCTGGGCCTGGCGGCCATGTCCCCCGCCATGCAACGTCAGGCAATGAGCTACCACCGGCCCTGGCTGGAGCAGCCCCGGGACCGCATCCTGCAGGTGGCCGACCGTTTCGCCGAGACCAGTGGCTGGCATGCCGTGCAGGACCCCAGCAACCGGGATGCCCGGTATAAGCGCGCAGCCGTACGCCTGGACCTGGTTCCCGTGCTGGATGCGCACTGGCCTGCCTGGCGCCGGACCTTGGCCCGGCATGCCCGCCAGGCGGGAGAACTGGCGCAAGGGGCGCGGGATGCCGCAACAGCCGACTGGCTGCAACTGGACCCGCAGGATGGAGACGACAGTTTCTCGCTGGCGGCCTGGCGGGCGCTGCCTGCCGCGCGCCAGGCGCCGGTATTGCGGTTCTGGCTGCAGGAACGGGGGCTGCGCATGCCCACCGAGGCCCGGCTGAACGCCTGGTTGAAACAATTGCGCGAAGTCCATGCCCTGGGGCATGATCGCCAGGTGCGTCTGCGCCACGAAAAACACGTGATCGTGGTCCAAAAGGGGCGTGTTCGGCTGATATCCGAGGCAACGGACGGAAACATCCTCAAAACCCAGTTAGAATAATCAGCTTGTTTTCTTGCCTGCGGGCCAGTTGACCCCGCAGCGTTTCATTCTCTATCCATCATGCTCATTGTCCAGAAATACGGCGGCACCTCCATGGGTTCTGTCGAACGCATTCAGAACGTCGCCCGGCGCGTGGCCAAATGGCATGCGGCCGGCCACCAGGTGGTCGTAGTGCCCTCGGCCATGTCGGGCGAAACCAATCGCCTGCTGGGCCTGGCAAAAGAAATCTCCCCGCAGCCCGATCTGCGCGAACTGGACATGCTGGCGGCCACGGGCGAACAGGCCAGCAGCGCCCTGCTGGCCATCGCCCTGATGCGCCAGGGTGTGGCCGCGCGCAGCTATGCGGGCTGGCAGGTGCCCGTGCGCACCGACAGTTCCTACACCAAGGCCCGTATCAAATCGATCGACGATTCCCGCGTAAGGGCCGATCTGGATGCGGGCCGGGTGGTCATCATCACGGGTTTCCAGGGTATCGACGACGAAGGTCACATCACCACCCTGGGCCGGGGCGGTTCGGACACGTCGGCCGTGGCAGTCGCCGCCGCCATGCAGGCCGACGAATGCCTGATCTTCACGGACGTCGACGGGGTCTACACGACCGACCCGCGCGTGGTGCCGGAAGCCCGTCGCATGAACGTCATTTCGTTCGAGGAAATGCTGGAAATGGCCTCTCTGGGGTCCAAGGTCCTGCAGATCCGTTCCGTGGAATTCGCCGGCAAATACCAGGTGCCCCTGCGCGTGCTCTCGTCCCTGACCGATCCCCTGATCCCGGTCGACGAGGAAATGCATTCGGGCACGCTCATTACTTTCGAGGAAGATCACAAAATGGAATCCGCCGTTGTCTCCGGCATCGCCTTCAGCCGCGACGAAGCCAAAGTCACCCTGCGCAACGTCCCCGACACCCCGGGCGTGGCCTATTCGATCCTGGGACCCGTCGCCGCGGCCAACATCGACGTGGACATGATCCTGCAGAACATCTCCCAGCAGGGCATGACCGACTTCTCCTTCACGGTCAACCGCAACGACTTCGCGCGCACCCTGGACCTGCTGAAAAATCAGATCGGCCCGGCCGTGGGCGCCGGCGACGTCGTCTCCGACGACAAGGTCGCCAAGGTCTCCATCGTCGGCATCGGCATGCGCAGCCACGTCGGCGTCGCCAGCCTGATGTTCCGCACCCTGGCCGAGGAAGGCATCAACATCCAGATGATCAGCACCTCCGAAATCAAGACGTCCGTGCTGATCAACGACAAGTACATGGAACTGGCCGTGCGCGCACTGCACAAGGCCTTCGAACTGGATCAGGAGCCGGCCAAGGCCGAAGCCTGATTCCCGGTGGGCCCGCCACTGGCATCTGCAGCCGGCGGCAGGCCCCCGGCGCGGTTTGCAAGTCGCTCCGGGATCCTATGCTAGAATGCCGATCTTGCTGGAGACGTGGCCGAGTGGTTGAAGGTACTCCCCTGCTAAGGGAGCATGCGGCTTATACCCGCATCGAGGGTTCGAATCCCTCCGTCTCCGCCAGCGATTACGTAGAACCCGTTGATCCCATTCGTGGAATCAGCGGGTTTTGTTTTTGGCCTGACGCATGGCCCATGTTCACATCCTGGGCCACGCGTCTTCCTGGTCGTACATCGGGTCCGGGCCTGGGTGGAATTTCGTGACCTGGTCGCCATTGCGGCCCATGAACACGTACATCAGCGAATTCCAGACGTGGTCCTGCTTGTAGCGGTAGCTCCAGACGATCTGGCGCACGTTGGGCAGGCCAGCCGTGTCGATGATGGCGGGCGGGCCGAATTCGCAACGCACCTGCTCTGCAGTCCAGGTGCCTTGTTTCAGCACCTGGAAATGTTCGTCGGTCAGGATGGGCTGGATCGGCCCGACACGGCCCTGGGCGTCCACGGTCGCCCCCCAGGCGTATTGCCCGAAAGGCTGTTGTGACCAGATCGCGCGCGCCTGGCCCTGGCGGTCGGTGCATTGCAGGGTGGGAGAGCCGAACTGGGCGGATACCTGCGCCAGCGGCGTACCCGGCGGTGTGCTGCTGATGCTGGCGCAGCCAGCCAGCACCAGGCTGGCGCCGGCTGCGATCGATCCGGTCAGCAGGGTTAGAAACGAAGGGCGGTGCGACATGCTGGCTTCTCGATCGGTGCGAAGTACGGATCACCAGCATATCCCGAAAAACCCCCGGCGCGAATACCCTACAATCGGCCCAGAGCCCGTTGGCAAGGGGCCGGACGGGCGGCTCGGGGCCAGGCATCATCCTGCCCGCAGACACAGGGGGACATCGTGGAATCGACCTTCATGCGCGCTGTGCGCGACCGCACCGATGCGGCGATCGCTTCGGGCGACCTGCAGCCCATCCAGGCCGATCAAGTCGTGCTGCAGGATCGGGGCCTGTCCTTCATTGTGCGCTGGGTGGCCGCGCTGGCCGCCAAGGACGCGGCGAGAAATCCGGTCGGCGTCGCCACGACGTTGCCGGGTGGTCCGCGCGACCCCAGCTTCAATCCCTTCCTGAACCCAGATCCCGCCTTGCTGGTGGGGCCGGTGGGCGATCATCACGTCGCCATCCTGAACAAATTCCCCGTCTGCCTGCATCACCTGGTGCTGGCGCGACGCGTGTTCGCGGAACAATGCTCGCCGCTGGAACAGGTCGATTTCCAGGCGCTGTCCGCCGTTCTGTCAGTCGAGGGCGGGCTGGGGTTCTACAACGGCGGGGCGGCCGCCGGAGCCAGCCAGCGGCATAAGCACGTGCAGTGGATCCCTGCCTCGGACCAGAACGCCTCGCTGCGAGCGCTGGGGGCCGGCATGCCGGCGGATCTGCCGCAGGGGGCCATCGCCCGCCATCCGGCGTTGCCGTTGGCGCATTGTTTCGCGCGGGTGGCCGCAGGGCTGGGGGAGGACGTGCAGGCCAGCGCGCGCAGCATGCTGACGGCCTTCAATCAGGCATGCATTGCGCTGGGCCTGCGACCGGATGCCGATGGCCTGCTGCCGCCGTGCAACCTGCTGGCGGGTGATGGCTGGATGCTGGTGCTGCCGCGCAGCCAAGAACATTTTCAGGGGGTATCGCTGAACGCCCTGTCTTTCGGCGGCACCATCTACGTGCGCGATCCGGCCCAGATCGATGCCATTCGCGCCGCCGGCCCGCTGCAGGCGCTGGCCAGCGTCGGAGTGCCGGCCTAGTGCGCTGTTCGACTAATGCCCGTACTCGAGTTTGGATGGATTAGTCGAACGGCACGCCAGCCGGTCTCAGGTAAAAAACCAGTAGCACACGCCGATGGATGCCAGCACGCCGGCCAGGTCGGCCAACAGGGCGCAGCCCACCGCGTGGCGCGCCCGCTGGATGCCGACGGCCCCGAAATAGACTGCCAGCACGTAGAACGTGGTTTCCGTGCTGCCTTGTACGGTTGCGGCCAGCAGCGCCGCGAAACTGTCCGGCCCGGAATGCTGCATGGTTTCGATCAGCAGGGCCCGCGCCGCGCTGCCTGAAAATGGCTTGACCAGGGCAGTGGGCAGGGCGTCCACGAAGCGCGTGTCCAGGCCCATTCCGTGCGCCGCCCAGCGGATGGTGTCCAGCACCAGGTCCAGCGCTCCGGATGCCCGCAGCACGCCGATGGCGCACAGCATGGCGACCAGGTAGGGCAGCAGGTTCTTGCAGACCTCGAAACCGTCGCGAGCCCCCTCGATGAAGCTTTCATACACGGGAATCCGCTTCCAGGCGCCCACCGCCAGAAAGGCGATGATGACACCGAACAGCACCAGGTTGCCCAGCAGGGATGACAGGGCCGCTACGGCGCCGGCGCTCAGGCTGGCCAGGAGCGCCATGAACCCGCCCAGCAACAGGGCGCCTCCGCCCAGCCAGGCCAGGACCACGGGGTCCCCCAGCCGCAGGCGCTGCACGAGCGCCACCGACAGCAGCCCCGTCAGCGTCGAGGCCGAGGTCGCCAGCAAAATGGGCAGGAACACCAGCGTCGGGTCCGGCGCCCCCTGTTGCGCCCGGTACATGAAGATCGATACCGGCAGCAGGGTCAGGGAAGACGAATTCAGCACCAGGAACAGGATCTGCGCATTGGTGGCGGACTTGGGGTCCGGATTCAGCGTCTGCAGCGCATGCATGGCACGCAGCCCGATGGGTGTGGCTGCGTTGTCCAGCCCCAGGGCATTGGCCGCGAAATTCAGCGTCATCAGGCCCAGCGCCGGGTGTCCGGCGGGCACCCCCGGCATCAGCCGCCGGAACAGCGGCCCCAGCAGGCGGGCCAGGCCCTGCACCAGGCCGGCGGATTCCGCGATGCGCAGGAATCCCATCCACAGGGTCAGCGTGCCGAACAGCAGCAGCATCAACTTGACCGACAGATCGGCCATGTCGAACAGGCTGGCGACCAGGCGGGAAAATACGTCCGGGTCGCCCAGCACCAGCCACTGGAAAACCCCGGCCACCGCCGCGATCAGGAAAAAGGCCAGCCACAGGATGTTCAGCATGCCGGCCTCCGCGTGAACCTGCCGCAGTCGGGACGGAACGGCCGCATGCCCGTGCCTACCTGGTCGTCACTGCATCCGGATTGACCAGGATGCTGCGGTCGACATCCTGGATCCGGGTGCGGCCGCAAAACGCCATGGACACGTCGAGCTCATTGGCGATGAGTTCCAGCCCGCGCCGCACGCCGGCTTCGCCGGCCGCTGCCAGCGCGTACAGAAAGGCCCGGCCGATCAGCACCCCGTGCGCGCCCAGGGCCAGCGCCCGCAGCACGTCCTGGCCGCTGCGGATGCCGCCGTCCATCAGGACCTCGATGCGCTCGCCGACGGCTTGCGCGATGGCCGGCAGCGCCGCGATGGATGAGGGCGCCCCGTCCAACTGCCGCCCGCCGTGGTTGGAGACGATCAGCGCATCGGCCCCGGCATCGACCGCCAGGCGGGCGTCCTGCGCGTCCATGATGCCCTTGACGATGATCTTGCCGCCCCAGCGTTCCTTGATCCAGGCCAGATCGTTCCAGTTCAGGGTCGGGTCGAACTGGTCGCGAGTCCAGGAGGCCAGCGAGCGCATGTCGGCTACCCCTTGGGCGTGGCCGATGATGTTGCCGAAGCTGCGGCGCCGGGTACCCATCATCTGCCTGCACCAGCCCGGCTTGGTCGCCAGGTTCAGCAGATTGCCCAGCGTCGGGCGCGGCGGCGTGGACAGGCCGTTCTTGATGTCTTTGTTGCGTTGTCCCATCACCTGCAGGTCCAGCGTCACCATCAGGGCCGAACAGCGGGCGGCCCGGGCCCGGTCGATCAGTCGACCGATGAAGTCGCGATCGCGCATCACGTACAGCTGGAACCAGAATGGCCGGCTGGTGTGGGCTGCGACGTCCTCGATCGAACAGATGCTCATGGTCGACAGGGTGAAGGGCACACCGAAGCGTTCCGCCGCGCGCGCCGCCAGGATCTCGCCGTCGGCGTGCTGCATGCCCGTCAGCCCCGTGGGGGCCAACGCCACCGGCATGGCTGCGTCTTCACCCAGCAACTGGGCGCGCAGGCTGCGCGATGCGATGTCCACGGCCACCCGCTGGCGGAATTGCAGGGCCTGCAGATCGTTTTCGTTGGCCCGGTAGGTGGTCTCTGTCCAGGATCCGGAATCCATGTAGTCGTAGAACATGCGCGGCACGCGTCGTCGGGCCAGGCGGCGGAAATCTTCGATACAGGTGATCTTGTTCAGGGCAGGCAAAGAGGGGGCTCCGGTAGAGACACCCTGGTTTATACCGTGTTTCCCGGCATCGGGGAAGGCAGTATTATGGATCGCCGTCTGGAAATATTTTTTAACTTCATTTCTTGCCGTTTTAGGGCTGTCAATACTGGTCACAAGTGCATCTGGTTTGTACAATGCAACGGTATTTGCAACACTTAAACAATTAAAGACGCAAGTTCATGCTTCAAGAACACTGGCCAGAAGCCAGTGGCTCCGACTTGCCAGTGGGCGTTTGCCCAGGTGCTCTCAATGTTCCATTAACACTGGTGTCGTCATGGTCTTAATACCATTTCGTTGTTACATCCGGTGCGGACAGCCGTCTTGACAGATTTTCCCTCTTGGGCCTGCGTGGCGCCGTATACGTGTGTAATAGAGTCCACTTGTTTCTGACGATGTAATTTGTATCCGTTCGTCTGGACGCTGTCGGAAGGCCACATGGCTGTCCGGGCTGATGTCCCTGAGGAGAATGACACATGAACAACCATAAAACCCCCCTCGCTTTGCTGTGCGCCGCCGTGGCGCTGGCATTCTCCGTTACGGCGTCTGCGGAAAACATTTCCCTGCAGCAAGCTGTGGAATCCGCAGTGCTCAACAACCCCGAAATCGGCGCCCAGTTCCAGAACTTCCAGTCCAGCCTGGAAGGCCAGAAGGTCGGCCGCGGCCGCCTGCTGCCGGAAGTCAATCTGCAGGGCTGGACCGGCCGCGAATATCGGGGCAGCAGCGACAACAACCCGTCCACCGACTGGACTCGCAACGGCTACAGCCTGTCGCTGCGCCAGTTGCTGTTCGATGGCTTTTCCACCATCAATGACGTGCGCCAGCTGGGCTTTGAAAAGCTGGCCGACTACTACACGCTGAAAGCCACGATGGACGACCTGGCCCAGCAGGCTACCCAGGCCTACCTGGACGTCCAGCGGTATCGCGAACAGGTCCGCCTGGCCGAACAGAACTACAAGCTTCACACCGATATCCTCAAGCAGATCGCCGAACGCAGCGATTCCGGCGTGGGGCGGGGCGTGGACGAAGTCCAGGCCCAGGCCCGGGTGGCCCTGGCGCAGACCAATCTGCTGACCGCCAGCGGCAATCTCAACGACGTCACACAGCGCTACCAGCGCATTGTGGGCAAAGTCCCGGCCGATACCATGGCCGAAGTCCCCAACGTGGACAAAGACCTGCCTAAAGACCCCACGGATTTCATCCCATCGGTGCGGGTGAACCCCAGCGTACTGGCCAAGCAGGCCCTGGTGCAGGCGGCCGAACGCGGCAATGCCTCGGCAAAAGGCCGCTTCTCGCCCACTCTGGAATTGCGTGCGGCAACCGGGCGTGACCGATCCGATCCGCCGTACATCGCCGACCAGTCGGTGCAAAGCTCCAACATCCAGTTGATGGCCAACTTCAACCTGTTCCGTGGCGGCTCCGACATCGCCCGTGTGCGCCAGACGGCGGCGCAGACCTACGCAGCCCGCGACGTGCGCGACTACACCTGCCGCAACGTCCAGCAGGAACTGTCCATCGCCTGGAACAACGTCGTGCGCCTGCGTCAGCAGATGCCTTTCCTGCAGCAGCATGAACGTGACGTTGCCCAGGTTCGCGTGGCGTACCTGCAACAGTTCAAGATCGGCCAGCGCACCTTGCTGGACTTGCTGGATACCGAAAACGAACTGTTCGATGCCCGCCAGGCCCTGACCAACGGCGCCTTCGATCTGCGGGTCGCGGAATTCCGCTGGCTCAGCCTGTCGCACCGTGTGCTGCCGGCGCTGGGTCTGGGCGATCCCTACCAGGAACAACCCGACGAGGCCAGCAAGCTGGAATTCCCGGATGAGATCCTCAAGGCCTGCATCACGCCTCTGCCCGACACCAGCCGGCTCCAGCCTGTGCAGGTGAACTACCAGGGCGGCATGAAACCCCCGGTCCTGGCTCCAGCCGGTAAAAAAGGCGCCAGCGGCTGGAATTGATGCCGTGTCATGACGGCGGGCCGCTCCGGCCTGCCCGGGCGCAGAGAAAACCGGGTTGCCGGGCAGGCAACCCGGTTTTCTCTATGGAACAAGGAACACGTTGATGGCTTCTGACCGTGACCGCATCAAACAGGATCTTTCCGAACTGGATGCCGGGTTCATCCGGGTCCTGGAAGACCTGATCGATGCCTTGATTGCCAACGGGTCCTTGCGCCTGACGGACTTGCCCGCCCAGGCGCTCGAAAAGCTCAACCAGCGCAAACGCGCGCGCCAGCGCCTGCATGACGCGCTGGATCTGATTCCCGATGACGACAACATCCTCTGAAGCTGCCATGGCCGCACAGCCTGAATCCCCCAAATCCGATTCCCAGCCACAGGCGGCCTTCCCGTCAGGGCCGGCGGCTGCGGGGCCGGAATTGCCCGGCGCAACGCCGCACCAGCTGCATGACGACCCCTTGCTGGCCAGCCTGGTGCTGGTCACCCAGTTGCTGGGCCGCCCCTGCACGGGGCAACAGCTGTCGTCCGGCCTGCCGCTGGTCGATCAGTGCCTGACGCCGTCCCTGCTGGCGAGGGCCGCCTCCCGGGCCCAGTGCAGCGCCCGCGTCGTGCGCCGCAAGCTGGGTGGCTGGTCGCGCAGCGTGTTTCCGGCCATCCTGTTCCTGAAGAACCAGCGCACCTGCGTGCTGATCCGTGAACGCGCCGACCAGTACCTGGTGCAGTACCCGGAATCCCCGGAACCCGTCGAGGTCCACAAAGCCGACCTGGAAATCGAATACACCGGCCTGGCGGCCTTCGTGCGGCCCAAATATCGCACCGAAGACCGCACCCAGGATGCCCATATGCGGGCGCGCAGCGGCCACTGGTTCTGGGCCGCCATGCTGGGCAACTGGAAGATGTACCGCGATGCGATCGCGGCCGCCGTGCTGATCAACATCTTCGCGCTGGTCATGCCGCTGTACACCATGAACATTTACGACCGCGTCATTCCCAACAGCGCGGTCGAAACCCTGTGGGCGCTGACCATCGGCATCGCCCTGGCCATGGTCTTCAATCTGGCGCTGACGGCGATCCGCGCCTACGTGGTCGACATCGCCAGCAAGCGCGTCGACGTCGAATTGTCCTCGCGCATCATGGAACAGGTGCTCGATCTGCGCATGGAAAGCCGGCCGGTGTCGGTCGGGTCCTTCGCATCGAACCTGCGTTCCTTCGAGTCCGTGCGCGATTTCATCGCATCGGCCAGCCTCACCACCCTGGTGGACCTGCCCTTCGTGCTGCTGTTCCTGGTGGTGCTGGCCTGGATCTCGCCCTGGATGGTGGCGCCCCCCATCGTGGCCATCCTGATCATCCTGATCGTGTCGCTGTTTTCGCTGGCCCGGGTCGAAAAAATGACCCTGGAATCCTTCCAGGCCGGGGCGCAGCGCAACGCCGGGCTGATCGAGGCCCTGAACGGCATGGAAACGATCAAGGCCCTGAATGCCCAGAGCCATTCGCAGCGCATGTGGGAAGAATCCACCCGCTGGCTGGCCGAACTGGGGGCGCACATCAAACTCACGTCCTCCGTCACGGTCAGTTTCGTGCAGACCTGCCAGCAGCTGGTCAACATCAGCGTGGTGGTGATCGGCGTCTATCTGGTCCAGGACGGCATGACCATGGGCGGCATCATCGCCGCGTCCATGATTTCCGGACGCTGCCTGGCCCCGCTGGGGCAGGTCGTGGGCCTGATGATGCAATATCACAACGCCAAGGCATCCCTGAAATCCATCGACAACTACATGGCTATGCCGGTCGAACGCCCGGCTGATCACGCCTTCATGCCGCGCCCGCTGTTGCGCGGCGGCATCGAATTCCAGGGCGTGACCTTCGCGTATCCCAACACCCAGATGGCGGCGCTGGACAACGTCAGCTTCCGTATCCAGCCGGGCGAAAAGGTCGGCATCATCGGGCGCATCGGCTCGGGCAAGACCACGCTGGAAAAACTGGTGCTGAAGCTCTATGCGCCTGTCCAGGGGGCCATCCTGGTCGACGGTATCGACCTGAACCAGATCGATCCGGCCGACGTACGCCGCACCATCGGCTACGTGCCCCAGGACCCGGTCCTGTTCTACGGCACCCTGAAACACAACCTGACCATTGCATCGCCCTTCGCCTCCGACGAAGACGTGCTGCGGGCGGCCACGCTGGCCGGCGTCGACGAATTCGCCGCCAGCCACCCGGAAGGCTACAACATGATCGTGGGCGAACGCGGCGATTCGCTGTCCGGGGGGCAGCGCCAATCCATCGCCATCGCCCGGGCGCTGGTCAACGATCCGCAGATCCTGCTGCTGGACGAACCGAGCAGCAATATGGACCATCAAAGCGAATCCCAGCTCAAGGCCCGCCTGCGGGCGGCCAGCCAGGGCAAGACCATGATCCTGGTCACGCACCGCACCTCGTTGCTGGATCTGGTCGACCGGCTGATGGTCATCGACCACGGTCGCATCGTGGCCGATGGTCCCAAGGCCCAGGTGGTCGAAGCGCTGCGCCAGGGCCGTATCGGCGGCGCGCGCAAGGGGTGAACATGGGACTGCTACCAAACTGGTTCGGCCGCCTGCGCACCTCGTTCGCCCCCGATCACCAAGAAAGCAACAAGGACATGATCGGCGACGCCAACTGGGTGCTCAGCCAGCAGCGCACCCGGGGCTCGCGCGCCCTGATCTGGATGTCGCTGCTGACATTGGGGGTGCTGATTTTCTGGGCCTCCACGGCCGAGATCGACGAGGTCGTGCGCGGCGAGGGCAAGGTCGTGCCGTCCCGCCAGGTGCAGATCGTGCAAAGCCTGGACGGGGGCGTCGTCCAGGAAATCCTGGTGCGCCCCGGCGACAAGGTTCAGAAAAACCAGGTCCTGCTGCGCATCGACCCTACGCGGTATTCCTCGTCGCTGGGTGAAAACCGGGCAGAATCACTGGCCCTGAAGGCCAAGGTCGCCCGCCTGGAAGCCATTGCCAACGACACCCCTTTCCAGGCGCCGCCTGACGTGGTCGAACAGGCCCCCCACCTGGCCGAACAGGAAAGCAACGTCTGGCAGGCGCGTACCCGCGAACTGAACGCCAACCTGGAAGTCGCTCGGGAACAGCTGAATCAGCGTCAGCAGGAATTGCGTTCCACCATTGCCAACCGCGATCAGGCTGCCACGGCGTGCAGCCTGTCGTCGCGCGAATACACGATGACCAGGCCGTTGCTGGCCAGCGGCGCCGTGTCGCAGGTAGATCTGCTGCGCCTGCAGCGCGACGTGGCCAAATACTGCGGCGACCAGAAATCGGCGGCCGCGCAGATCGACAAGATCCAGGCCGCCATCCAGGAAGCCCAGGCCAAATTGAACGAAACCGAGGTCACCTTTCGCAACCAGGCCCGCACGGAACTGTCTGATACCCGGGCAAAGCTGTCATCCCTGCTGGAAGGCCAGATCGCGCTGGCCGACCGGGTGACCTCGTCCAACATCCGCTCGCCGGTCAACGGCACGGTCAAGACCCTGACGGCCAACACCATCGGCGGCGTTGTCCAGCCCGGCAAGGACATCATGGAAATCGTGCCGTCCGACGATACCCTGCTGCTGGAGGTCAAGGTCAACCCGCGCGACATCGGTTTCCTGTACCCGGGCCAAACGGCGGAAGTCAAGTTCACTGCCTACGATTTTTCCATCTACGGCGGCCTGCAGGGCCACGTGGAAGAAATCGGCGCGGATTCGATCACCGACGAAAAAGGCAATTCCTATTATCTGGTCAAGGTCCGCACTGAAAAGTCCTATGTCGGCAGCGACGAACGGCCCATCATTCCGGGGATGATGGCCGAGGTTCACATCCTGACAGGCAAGCGTACCTTGATGCAGTATCTGCTGAAACCCGTTCTGCGAGCGCATTCCAACGCGTTCCGCGAACGCTGAAGGGGGGAATGATCATGACGTTACCGGTCCTGTTGCTCACTGTGGACGAGTCGCTCTACCGGCATTGGTCCGGCCTGGCGGACGTGGGCTGGGCGCCGGCCCGCGGCACCCGGCTGGCCGACCTGGCCCCCTGGGGCCGCCGGGGCGTGCTGGTCGTCATGGACGCCCGCCTGCTGCCCACCGCCGATTCATCGGTCCCGCCCATCCCCGCCGGCCTGCAGATCGTGGTGGCCAGCACGCATCCCGGCGACCCCGAAGGCCAGCGTGCGCTGGTGGCCGGCGCCGTCGGCTATGTGCATGCCTACATGCCGGTCCAGGGCCTGGACCGCGTCCTGCGGCACGTCATGGGGGGTGAAATCTGGGTCGGGAAAAGCATGCTGACCCGCATGCTCAGCCAGATCGGCCAGGCCGTGCCCGAACCCGACCAGGACTGGGCGCGCGACCTGACCGTGCGCGAACGCGACGTCGCCCGCTACGTGGCCCAGGGCCATTCGAACCAGTCCATCGCCGACAGCCTGGGCATTACCGAACGCACCGTGCGAGCCCACATTTCCGCCATTTTCGAAAAAATGGGCGTCACCGACCGCCTGATGCTGGCGCTGCGGGTACACGGGATCGACCAGCACGCCCCGCGCGGGGTGGATGTGTGATTTCACAGGGTGGTCGCGGCAGCCTGCGGCCGGCCATGGTCTCCGGCATCCGCCCAAAACCATATGTAGCTATTTTTTAGTTTTGTGTCAGCGCCTTGCAAATTCAACAGCCGTCGTAGGCGGTCCGTTACGAATTCAGGGTTACTACCTAATCGGGAATTTGTCTGTATTGTCGTTCCCGCCAATACAGTGCCCAGGATGGGCCTCTCTAGGATGGTCTTGTAGCTGACGCGCGAACGCGTCTTGTGTTCTCACGATCGGCTCAGAGCCTCTCGGGAGAACCATCATGGCTACTGATACCGTCCTGATCACCCAAATCACAGGCAAAGCCTGGATGCGTACTGCCGATGGTCAGCTCATTGCACTGCACCAGGGCATGCGCGTGCCCGTCGATGCGCACATCCTGACGGATGAAGGCGCCAGCGTCACCCTGCAGGCGACCGGCGTGCCGCCGGTGATCGTCGGCCAGAACACCGACATGCTGGTGTCCGATGATCTCGCTCAGGTCCAGCCGCTGGCAGTCGATCACGCCGTGACACCGCCGGTCGACAGCATCGCCGATCAAGTCCTGGCGGCGCTGGACGCCGGACAGGATCCATTCGGCGTGCTGGATCCGACGGCGGCCGTGCTGACGGGGGGCGGGGGTGGCGGCGCCAGTTTCACGCGGCTGGTCGCCATCACGGAAACCGTCACGCCGCTGGATCTGTCCTACCCGCGCCAGGGGCTGGAAACCCCGGAATTCGTCCTGCTGGGCGGGGCGCCCGACCTGGCCGCGAACGCTGCGCCTGAAGCGCCCACGCCTGCGGCGCCTACCCTGACGATCCCCGATGAAAACACGCATCCCGGTGGGGATGGCGAGGGTGGTCAGCTGCCGCCGGTCAACCTGCCCGGCACCATCAATCTGGTCGAAACGCAGACACTGGCCAGCGGCGATCCGGGCGTGGGGGGCTCCATTCTGTTTTCCGCCCCGGCCGGCCTGTCCGGCATCCATTTCACGTTCACCAATGAATCAGGCGTGCCGCAGACCCTGGACGTCACCCAGGCCATGCTGGATGCTCTGAATAATCCGGGCGCCAGCCCCATCGTGCTGGACACCCAGAAGGGTCTGTTGCACCTGGATGGCTACAACGCCGCAACCGGCGCCATCCATTACACCTATTGGTCCGATGGTCCTCAGGACCATACGGGGGCCCCGGCCGATCCGGCATTCGGTGGCGCGCCCGGCACCGACGACTACGTCATGGACGGCATCCAGATTGTCGTGACGGACGATCTGGGCCGGTCCACGACACCGCCGCAGACGCTGGGCATAGCGATCACCGATACCGTGCCCGACCCGCAGCCGGACGCCAACAGCGTCACCGAAGACACGGCGCTGTCGGCCGTCGGCAACGTGATCTCCGGCGCCGGCAGCAGCAACCCCGCAGCCGCTGCAGACCATGCCTACGACCAGCCCGCGCACGTTGTCGGCATCCAGTGGCAAGGCGACACCAGCGCGGCCAGCTGGCTGCCGGACGCGGCCGCCGATCACGCGGTCGATGTGGCCACGCCTGGCGCCACCACCACGATCCACGGCCAGTACGGCGACCTGGTGATCGATGCCCAGGGCAATTACACCTACACCCTGGCGGCCGAAGGCGATGCCTTGGGCCGTTATGCGGCCGTCCAGGCCCTGGGCGTGAATTCGCACCCCACCGAGACCTTTGCCTATCAGCTGAGCGACGAAGATGGCGATATCCGGTCCACCACACTGACGATCACCGTCAACGGCACCAATGACGTGCCGACTGTCACCTTCGACTGCAATGGCCGCGACCAGATGGCGGTGGTGTCCGAAGAAGGCCTGCTCATTGTCGGCGGCAATTACGACAACGGCATTCCGGGGCACGGCCTGAACCAGCCCAGCGGAGACTGGACCAACCAGACAACCGATGCTGGGCATTTCCAGATCGCCGATCCGGACACGGACCTGTCCGGCGTCACCGTGGCCTTTGGCATCCCGGGCACTACCGCGCTCAGCGTCGTGTGGAATCCCGCCTATGGCTCGGACCAGACGGTTCCGCTGACATCGCACGGGCAGCTCGTCCAGTGGGCGACCAGCGGCAGCCTGGCCACGCATGACTACACCCTGATCGGGACTGTCGCAGACGCGACCGTCCCGGGCGGCGTGCGCACCGTGCTGGAAGTCCATCTGGCCCAGGGATCCACACCCGGCGACTACAGCTATACCGTGGACCTGAAAGGCGCCATCGACCACCCGATCACGACGAACGCCGCCGAAGACGTCCTGAACCTGAACATCCCCCTGGTGGTGGATGATGGGCAGGGCGGTGTCACGCCCAGCCACATCACCGTGCGGGTGGAGGAC
Organism: Castellaniella sp.; assembly: GCF_034674885.1. Classification (GTDB taxonomy): domain Bacteria; phylum Pseudomonadota; class Gammaproteobacteria; order Burkholderiales; family Burkholderiaceae_B; genus Castellaniella. The sequence goes on along the minus strand of NZ_JAUCDS010000008.1, from coordinate 13,878 downwards.
GACAGCCCGTACATCCAGGATACCCAGGAACAGGGCACCGCCACGACGGAGCACATCCCGGACGTGTACGTCGGCACGGTCGATTTTTCCGGCGATTCGTCCGGCGCGTCGCTGAGTTTCGACAACGGCGCCATCCTGGTCACCGGGCAGGGATTCGAGTCCAGCACGGACCCGACCCTGACGGCCGCCACCGTCGTGCAGACCGGCGGTGGCCTGGGGGTCAGCAGCCCGGGCGAATCATATTTCCCCCTGCCGGGTGAAATCGACTATCGCAACTATCATGACCAGCCGGGCGCATCCGAAACCCTGACCGTCGCCCTGCAGGACGGCAAGGTCGCCTACAGCGCCCATGTGGAATTTTCCAAGATGTTCGGCGGCGAACTGGAATCCGGCGTCGTGGAATTCTGGCGGGGTGGGACCAAGGTCGGTGAACAGGCGTTCAATTCCGATGCTGCATCGGGGAATTACGCGGCGGATTTCAATGCCGACAGCTTTGGCGGGTTCGACACATTGGTGTTTCGCGCCACCAGTAATGGCAACACCAATTTTTCCGACAACAGCGATTTCGCTGTCCAAAGCATCACCTTTGGCGGATCGGAACTGCCGCATGCAATCGCCTACGGCACTGGCGACCTGTCGTACCAGTATGGCGCCGACGGCGCGGGCACAGTGCACTGGAATGCGCCGACGACTGCGGTTTACGTAAATGGCCAGGCGGTCACCGTGACCCCTGACAGCCATGGCACCACCCTGACCGGCATGGTCAATGGCGCACTGGCGTTCCAGCTGATCCTGACGCAGGCCACGGGGCAATGGGAATTTTATGAATACAAACCGCTGACCGATGCTTCGGGCGAGGCGCTGACTGGCCTGCCGTTTTCCTATACCGTGACTGACGCGGATGGGGACCCGTCCGTGGGCAACCTGCAGATCGGCCTGCCAGAAGCGCCGACGGTGGACGTGCCGGACACCAATGGCCAGATGGGCGGCGAACTGAGCGTGGTCGAACACGACGGCGCCGTTTCTGGTTCCTTTGCCATCGTGGCCCACGGCACGGGCCTGACCCTGGATATCCAGGAAACGGGCGCGCACCATACCGTTGACCTGGCCAGCCTGCAGGGTGGGACCGATCAGGTCATCAATCTGGACGATGGCAGCGTCATGACGCTGACCGGTTACACGCCCAGCGGATCGGGGGGCGGGACGGTCTCGTATTCCTACCAGTCCAACCAGGCGCGCGACCATTCGGCAGGTGACGACAGTGTGCTGGATCATCTCGTCATCACGGCGCACGATTCGCAAGGGACCGGCGCGGGCAATCTGGACATCCTGATCCAGGACACCCATCCCGACCTGGTTCCCATCACGCAGACCGTGGCGGTCGGCTCTGGCGGGGTCAATATCATGCTGGTGCTGGACCGGTCCGGCAGCATGGATGAGGACAGCAGCATCCCCGGCAAGACCCGGATGGAGGCCCTGAAGGAAGCCCTGGATCACCTGTTCGATGCCTATCAGGATTCCGGCCAGGATGTCCGCGTCATGGTGGTGGGGTTCTCGTCCCATGCATCTGTCCTGGGCGACCAAACCTGGATGACGCTGGCGGATGCCCGGACAGTCGTCCAGAACCTCAGCGCCGGCGGCAACACCAATTACGACGACGCCCTGGACAAGGCCGAAGATCATTGGATAGATTCCGGCAAGCTGACAGGTTCAAACGTCGACAACGTTGCCTACTTCTTCTCGGATGGCGAACCGAATGAGCCTTCGCACTCGGAGGGCATCAACAGCACGGAGCAATCGACCTGGGAAACTTTCCTGACCAGCCACAGCATCGATTCCTACGCCATCGGCCTGGGCGACGGCGCCCATGTCAGCAGTCTGCAGCCGATCGGCTACGACCCGGCGGCGGCCACGCATCCCGACGATCAGAACACCATTCGGGTCACGGATTACAGCCAGCTCAACAGCACGGTGCTGGATCTGGTCCATATCCCGGTCAGTGGCGACGTGACGGCAGGCGACACCCTGATCGGCGCCGATATCGCCGGGTCTTATATCGAATCGGTGACGGTGGATGGCCATACCTATGCCTACGCCCACGATGGCGGCGTCACCACCACGGCCCCAGCAGCCGACTGGTCCTTCGATACGAATACCGACAAACTGACCATCCATGCCACAGGGGGTACATTCATCTTTGATCTGCAGGGCACCGACCTGGGGCATTACAGCTATGTCGCCAGCCAGCTTGGCACGGAAGTCGTGCAGTACACCCTGCATGACGGCGACAACGATCAGCAGACGTCGACCATCACGTTCAATGCAGTGGCGGATGCTCCCGTCACCACGCAGACGGCCACCGCCACCATGTTGTCCATCGACCATGCCTCCAGCCCGGACAGTGCCCCGCACGGCACAGTGGCGGACCCGAGCGGCAAGGACGTGCTGGACGTCAGCCAGCTGCTGCAGGGGCATGGCGGCGACCTGACCCAGTACCTGAACATCCAGGGGGACAGCGCCAACCACACCACCACGGTCAACATCAGCACGACGGGAAATGTCGGTGCCGGCCACGACCAGCAGATCGTCATCGACAACGTGGACCTGACTGCCGGCGTCACGGATCAGACGACCTTGATCAACAATATGATCAGCGACGGCAAACTGAAGGTGGACCACAGCTGAAAACGCTGTGCAGCTTGAGCGTGATCCTGCGGCCCCTGCGGGGGCCGCAAGCCTTGGGTCATCCCTTAGTCAACTTCTCCCTCTATTGGCCGATCCGACAATAGGCGACATTTCCTTACATCGGTAGCATTCTTCCTCATGATTGCCGCTATGGCGCAGACAGCGTCCCGGCAGGCACCACCAAATTCACACATGGGGAATCCACAATGGCTACCGATACCGTCCTGATCACCCACGTCACTGGCAAAGCCTGGATGCGCAATGCCGATGGCCAGCTGATCGCGCTGCACGAGGGCATGCGCGTGCCCGTCGACGCTCACATCTTGACGGACGGGGGCGCCAGCGTCACCCTGCAGGCCACTGGCGTCCCCCCGGTCATCGTTGGCCAGAACACCGACATGCTGGTGTCCGACGACCTGGCTTCAGCCACGCCGCAGCCTGCGGAAAATGCCGTTGCTGCGCCGGCTGATCCCGTGGCCGACCAAGTGCTGGCGGCGTTGGATGCCGGGCAGGATCCGTTCGCTGTGCTGGATCCGACTGCTGCAGTGTTGACGGGCGGCGGTGGCGGCGGCGCCAGCTTCACGCGCCTGGCCAGCATCACTGAAACCGTGTCTCCGCTGGATCTGGCTTATCCGCGCCCGGGTTCGGAAACGCCGGAATTCGTGCTGCTGGGTGGGGCGGCGCCGGATGATACGGCTGCTGCTGCCGACACGACTCCCGCTGGCCCGACGATTGACATCCCGGATGGCAACGACAACCCCGGCGGCGATGGGCAGGATCCGACCCTGGTGCCGGGCACCTTCGACATCCTGGAAAACAATACCTACCTGTCGGCACCCCAGCCAGCGGTCGCGCTGTTCGCGGCGCCCGATCCCTCGGACAATATTCCGTCACATGGCGGTGCATCCGGAACATTTACCATTTCTGCCGCAGCCGGGCTGGGGGCTCTGCAATTCAGCTATGTGCCGGAATCCACGCCTGCCGCGCCTGAGGGCACTAATCCCGGTGGAGGTGGCTCGACGGCAACGCCCGAGCACACTTCGTTTTCAGAAGCAGATCTGCTTGGCGCCACGGTGGACCATCCTCTCGTGATCGACACGGACCGGGGGTTGCTGCACATCACGGGGTACAACTCTATCACCGGTGTCGTGCAGTACACCTATTGGTCCGATGGCGCCCAGGATCATGACAAGACGGCGGGTGACGGCACTTCGGTGTTCGACACCATCGATATCACCGTGGTGGACGGCCTGGGCCGCGCAGTTTCTTCATCCCTGGTGGCGAATATCCTGGACACCCAGCCGTTTGCCAGTCCTGACACCAATCAGGTGACGGAAGACACGAGCCCGGTTGCCGAGGGCAATGTGATCTCCGGCTTGAATGAAGCGGCTGGCGCCGCTGATTCGATTGGCGCCGATGTCACGGTTGTGGCGGGGGTGGCGACAGGCAATGCGGGCGATACCGCGCTGACTGCCGGAGTAGGGGAGATCATTCATGGCGCTTACGGCGATCTGGTCCTGAATGCTGATGGTTCCTATGTCTATACCTTGGTCAGTGATCCTGAGGATGCCCGGTACGATGCCGTGCAGGCCCTGGGACAGGGCAAAACGGCTGATGACGTGTTCAGCTACACGCTGAAGGACGCAGACGACGATACCGCGACCACGACCTTGACTGTCACGGTCAATGGCACGAACGATGCGCCGACGATCACGTTTGGTGGTGTCGATGGTGCTGATGCGAATGCAGCTGTGTCGGAAGAGGGGCTCAGGGCCGGGTTCCCGTTCCCGCTGCCGCCGCATGGCGCTGGCATTCCGGACGGCGCCGGTACCCCGGATACGACCGACAGCGCCAAGGATGGCGGCACCTTCACGGTCCATGATGTGGACGTGGGCGATGCGCTGACGGTGAAGCTGGGCAAGCCGTCGGAAGCCCTGACCTCGAACGAGCAGACCGTGCACTGGCTGGTATCCGCCGACGGGCAGACGCTGACCGGGCGAGTTGGCGGGAAGTTCGTCGGCGAGGACGTGATCAAGATCACGCTGCACGACAACGGCAATGGTTCCTATTCCTACGACGTGAAGCTGTTGGCGCCGCTCGATCATCCGATCCAGGGTATCGAGGATTCCCTGAACATTGGGGTGCCGATCCTGGTGTGGGATGGGCATGTCACGACCACGGGCAATCTGACCGTGAACATCCAGGACGACAGCCCGCTGGCCGTCAAGGACGATGGCGGCAAGGTTGTCGAGGATTCTCAGGGTCTGGCGGCGGTCCTGACGGGCAACGTGCTGTCCAACGACACTGGCTGGGGTGCGGATGGTCCGAAGGACGTCGTGCACGGCTTCCAGTGGAATGGCGGCAATGCGATCCAGGTGGATGTCGATGGCAATGCGGTGCCTGGTGGCGCCAGCCTGTCCGATTATGGTCACCTGACCTTGGGGCCCGCAGGCGGCTGGGTGTTCGTGCTGGACAGCGGCAAGGACGCGACCCAGGCATTGGCCCAGGGCGAGACGCGTAACTTTGCGATCACCTACACGCTGAAGGACAATGACGGCGATACATCCACGGCGACACTGACGATCACGGTCAAGGGCACCAACGACGCGCCCACGCTCACCTTTGGCCAGGATGGCGGTCGAGTGGTCGTTTCCGAGGAAGGCCTGACGGCGGCCGGCGGCAATTACGACGACGGTATCGCTGGCTATGGAAACAATGTTCCCAGCGGCGACCAGACCGACGCGCTTGCCGCGTCGGGCTCGTTCACCGTCGCGGATGTAGATACGGCGGTATCGACTGCTTCAGTGTCCTTGGGGGATGGAACCGGTGTAACGGCAACCCAGGATGTGGGGGGGGCAGCGCAAGCATTGACCTCACATGGGCAGGACATCCAGTGGGACCCCAACCCCAGTGGTCATGTGTTGAACGGCTATGTGATGATTGATGGTGTTCGCCAGGACATCATCGAGATTAAGCTGGTTCCGGAGATGACGGGTGGTCAGCCTAACGGACAGTACACGTACGAGGTAACTCTGAAGGGCGCCATTGATCATCCGATCACAGCTAATGCGGCCGAAGACGTGCTGAACCTGCACATTCCGTTGACGGTGGACGATCATCAGCCGGGTGGCGTGACGCATTCTTCCATCACGGTGCGCGTCGAGGACGACAGCCCCAATATCGGTACACCTGATGCCCAAGGTTCCGTGAGTACGGATGGCATTCCGGACGTCTATGTCGGGACCGTGGATTTCGCGGGGAATGCCTCCGGCAATGAGCTGAGCTTCAATGGCGGCGCCATCCTCGTCACGGCCAAGGGGTTCACCTCGGATGCGGATTCCACCTTGATCGACGCGGGCGTTCAACAGTCCGGCAATGGCCTGGGTGTGATCAGCGCGGGTGAGCCCTATCACGTCCTGCCCGGCGAGGTCGATTTTCGGAACTTCGAGGACGGCCAGAATGCTTCCGAAACCCTGACCGTCGCCCTGCAGGACGGCAAGGTCGCCTACAGCGCCCATGTGGAATTCTCCGTTATGTTCGGCGGCGAACTCGAATCAGGCGTTGTCGAATTCTGGCGGGGCGGCGTCAGGGTTGGTCAGCAGGCCTTCGATTCCAACGCCGGGTCTGGCAACTATGCGGCGGATTTCAATGCCGACAGCTTCGGTGGTTTCGACACGCTGGTGTTCCGGGCGACCAGCAATGGTAATACCAACTTCGACGATAACAGTGATTTCGCTGTCAAGAGCATCACTTTCGGCGGTTCCGAGTTGCCGCGGGCGCTGGCGTATGGCACGGGCGAGTTCGACTACCAGTACGGTGCTGATGGCGCGGGCGGCGCCCACTGGAATCTGCCTGCGGACGGCAGCATCCGGGCGGATGGCCAGCTCGTCGCCGTTACGATGAGCGGCAACGGCACGGTGATGACCGGCATGGTTGGCGACCAGCTGGCCTTCCAGTTGATCCTGTCCCCCGCGACTGGCAAATGGGAATTCTTTGAGTACAAGTCCTTGACCAACGAGAGTGGCCAGCACTTGACCTCGCTACCGCTTTCCTACACCGTGACGGATGCCGATGGCGATCCGTCGGTCGGGCGGATCACCATCAGCCTGCCTGAACTCAATCACGCGCCCACCATCACCGATGGCGCGACAGCTGTTTCCGAAGAGGGTCTGCTGCCCTATGGGCTGCAGGACGATCTGCCGGATGCAGCCAGGGATACGACCGATAAGACAGTCAGGACCGGTACACTGGCCATCACCGACCAGGATAGCGGCGACACGCATACGGTCACTCTGGTGAAGCCGGCGGACGATGCGTTGGCTTCCCAGGGCAAGCCGGTCGTCTGGGCTTTGTCGGATAGCGATCACACCTTGATCGGTACGGTGGATGGCGTTCCTGTGGTCACCGTGACGATCACAGATGCCGGTGCCTACACCGTCACGCTGTCGGGCCAGATCGATCACCCCGATCAAGGGACCCCGGGGCATGGTGTGGAAGATGTGCTGTCCCTGGGCATCGGCGTGCAGGTCTCCGATAATCATGGCGGCAGCAATAGTGGCACCTTGACGATCAATATCGAAGATGACAGTCCCGAATTCGGCCAGGTCACCGATGTCACGCTGACCAACGGCGTGGGTGACGAGTCCGGTGTGCTGATCTTCCATACGGGCGCGGATGTCAATGGCGCATCACTGGACATCACCAAAATCGATGGCTTGCCCCAAGGCTACGAGGCGCGGATCAGCGATGATGGAAAGACGGCGGATATTTTTGCTTCCGGCCATTCGGGTACGCCGCTGTATACCGTTACGCTGAATGGCAGCGGCACTTACTCAGTTGATCAGCATTACGTGCTGGCAGGAAAAGACACTCTGCCTCCGGTCGGAGGCTACCCACTCTCCAACTCGCCGACGGATCATTATCAGTGGGGGGATGACGTACAGGTGCGTGCGTTGAGTGGCGGTGATCTGAATGCAAGTACCGCGAATGGATTCGGGATTGATAACGGCGGGCAATTCCAGTCGGGCGAACAGTTCCAGATCGTCTTCAAAGAGCCAGTATCCGACTTCAGCTTGTCGGTAAAGAAGGTATGGGATGGCGGCTCCGTCAAAGTCGATCTGTATAACGACGGCGAGTTTGTCAAGACGCTCTATCTTCCTGTCGATCAGAATCACTCGACCATCGCTGTCACAAGCGAGCAGTTGGGCGGGCTGGCGTTTGATCAGGTGGATGTGACGGGCCAGGGAAATATCAAGGTCGGGTTTGATGGTGATCTTCAATACACCTCGGCGCATGTCGTTGCGCCTGACTTCACAGTCCACGTCACTGGCAAGGATGGTGACGGCGATTCTGTGACGACTTCGTTCGATGTCACAACCAAGGCCAACACGCCGCCCGAGTTCCTCAGCGGCGCCGACACGGCCGATACGCCGCCGAACAGCGACGCCTACGCCTTCACGGCTGCGGATCCGCATGACGGCTCGTCAGCCGTGGGCGAGGTGCAGGCGCACGACGTTGATGGCGATACCCTGAGCTACCAGATCACTGGCGGCAACGGAGACGGCGCCTACAGCATCGATGCCGCGACTGGGGAAATCCAGGTCGACGGTTCGAAGGTCGGTGACCTGTTTGGCAAGGAGCAGACCGACACGTTGACGGTGCAGGTCGCCGACGGCAAGGGCGGTACGGACACCGCGACGGTGGACATCCACCTGGTCGGCGACAAGCTGGTGACCGGCACCAATGACCAGAACGTTCTGGCCGGAAATGTCGGCAACGACATCCTGCTGGGCGATCCGGGCGGGGCCGACGTCACGGTGCGGCCGGGCCAGAACTACAACATCGCGCTGGTGGTGGATACGTCCGGCTCGATGGCCGAGGACTCTGGCCAGACCAAGGAGGTCTGGGTGGAGAGCAAAGAGTGGAAATGGACGGGGTTCTTGCAAGGGCATTGGGTTGATACCAGCCATTTTGAAACCCAGGCAATGTCTCGTATGGAGCTCGTCCAGGAAGCGCTGAAGAACCTGGCGACCCAGCTTGCAGGTCACGACGGCAAGGTGAATGTAGCCTTGATCGGGTTTGGCGAGAGTGCGACGGACGTCACGCCGAAGCATGGGCAGTCGGGCTATGTGTTCAATGATCTTGATGCCACAAAATTGGCGACCCTGATCGACAAAATCGACGATCTGGTGGCTGATGGTGCGACCAACTACGAAGATGCCTTCAAGCAGACGGGGGACTGGTTCCAGTCGCTGCCGTCCGATGCCAGCTACAAGGACTTGACGTTCTTCCTGACAGACGGGAATCCCACGACGCATATTGGTGAAGGCGGTGGCAGCTATACCAACTATGGCGATGTAGCCAACGCTCTGGACGACTATCAGCGGGTTGCCGGTTACGGTGAGGTCCATGCGATCGGAATCGGCGCGGGTGTCAATGAGAACATCCTGCAGTTTTTCGATAATACGGATGTCACCAACCCGCAGTGGGTTCAGCTCCAGGATGGCAGCTGGGTCCATGCCGACGCCGGCCAAGTCGACATCGTCAACGATGCCGACGGCCTGAATGCCGCTTTGCAGGGCGGCGGGCCGGACAGCATCGATCCCTTGCCTGTCAGCAATGACACCCTGTCGGGCGGCGACGGCAACGATATTCTGTTCGGCGACGTCATCAACACCGATGGTCTGACCTGGGCAGGGCGTCCGGATAATCTGCCGGACGGCTCGGGCCTGGCTGCGCTGAAGGCGTTCCTGAAGGTTGACCTGGGTCACGATGCCTCGAACCAGGACATCTACGACTACATCAAGGGCCATTCCGATCAGTTCAACGTTGCGGGCGATGTCCGGGGCGGGAATGACACTCTGGATGGCGGCGCCGGGAATGACACCCTCTACGGCCAGGGCGGTAACGATACCCTGATCGGCGGGGCCGGCAACGATACGCTGTATGGCGGGGCTGGCGACGACGTCTTCGTCTGGAAGCTTGGTGACCAGGCTGCAGCCGGCCAGCCCGCGGCCGTGGATCACGTGATGGACTTTGGCGTGGATGCCGCCGGCGCCAATGGCAAAGACCTCTTGGATCTCAGCGACTTGCTTAAGGGCCATGTCGACGGTGCCACGCCGGGCGACCATGGCGATCTGACGCAGTATTTGAACGTCAGCGGTGATGGCCACAAGACCTTCATCGATGTGAAGGTCAATGCGGACGGAACGGCAGCCGATCATGTGACTCAGCAGATCGTCATCGACAACGTGGACCTGACGGTCGGTCATGGCGGTGATCAGGCAGCCCTCATCAACAGTCTGATCAACGATGGCAAGCTGAAGGTCGATCCCAGCTAAGCGGTACTCTACGCAGGCCCCGCGCCCGCGCTCCCGGTGTTTCCGGGGCGCGGGCGTTCCCCTTTGAATGTCGGCAGCACAACTCATCCAGTTGCGTTGATAGTGCCCGCTACGGGTTACCACCTACCTCAAATTCTCCTTTATTGGCCGACCCGCCAATAGGCAGCATTTTTTTACATCGGTAGCATCTTCCCTATGATGGCCGCCATGGCGTTTGGATGCGCCCTGGCAGGCATGACCGAATTCCACCTCTGGGGAACCCCACCATGGCTACCGATACCGTCCTGATCACTCACGTCACTGGCAAGGCCTGGATGCGCAATGCCGATGGGCAACTGATCGCGCTGCACGAAGGCATGCGCGTGCCCGTCGATGCCCACATCCTGACGGACGGCGGCGCCAGCGTGACCCTGCAGGCTACCGGCGTGCCGCCGGTCATCGTCGGCCAGAACACCGACATGCTGGTGTCCGACGACTTGGCCGCTGCCCAGCCGCAACCGGCCGACAACGCCGTGACCCCGCCCGCTGATCCCGTGGCCGATCAGGTCCTGGCCGCGCTGGATGCCGGGCAAGACCCGTTCGCAGTCCTGGATCCGACCGCCGCCGTCCTGACCGGAGGCGGTGGCGGCGGCGCCAGCTTCACGCGCTTGTCCAGCATCGTGGAGACGGTGACCCCGTTGGCTCTGGCTTACCCGCGTCCGGGTCTGGAAACGCCGGAATTCGTGCAGTTGGGTGGGGCGGCGCCAGCGCCGGATGGCACTGTGGCGCCGCTGCCGGCCGGGCCGACCATTGATATTCCGGATACGAATGATCAGCCGGGTGGGGATGGTCAACCACCTGTGGCTGTTCCTGGTAATTTCAGTATCGTGGAATCGGATACAGGGGTTGGGATCGAAGGCACGTTCAATTTCACGGCAGCAGGTGGGCTGCAGTCATTGGTATTCGATTTTGCCGGAGAAACCGGCACGCCGGGTGGCGCAGCCGCTCCGGCTGGCGCCAGTCAGTCTGTCACCCTGGCCCAGTTGCTGGCTTCATCCGGGACTCCGATCGAAATTGACACCGACCGCGGGTTGCTGGTGATCACTGGCTATAACCCGGCTACAGGCGAAGTCTCTTATCGCTATACCTCCGACGGGGCGCAGGACCATCGGCAAGGCGACGGCGAGTCGGTGCTCGACTCCATCGGCATCACCGTGGTCGATGACCAGGGAAGGACCGCCTCGTCGGATCTGGTGGCGAACATTACGGACACGGTGCCGGTAGCCAATCCGGATGTCAATGCGATCGGAGAGGACGGCAGTTCGGTAACTGGCAATGTGCTGGGGGCTGCCGGGGCGTCCGCCGGCGATGTGGCTGACACGCAGGGCGCCGATGGCGCCAAGGTGACCGGTGTCCAGGAACCCGGCGCGGCGGGCAGTTCGGCGGTGGCCGACAGCGGCGCGACGGTGTTCCATGGCCAGTATGGCGACCTGACGATTGATGCGCAGGGCCAGTACACCTATACGCTGGCCGCTGAAGGCGACCCGCGCTACCTGGCGCTGCAGGGCCTGGCCGAGGGCCAGCAGGTCGATGAAGTCTTCAAGTACACGCTGACCGATGGCGACAATGACCAGTCCTCGGCTGACCTGACGATCACGGTGACCGGGGCCGACGATGGCGTGACGGTAGTGGTGCCGCCGACGGAGACGGGCAATCCGGTGCATGGCACGACGACGGATAACACGGTCTTTGAAAGCGGGCTGGCCAGCGGCAGCGCACCCAATGCGGCGGACCTGGCGGCCGCCGGGTCGTTCACGGTGAAGGCGCTCGACGGACTGCATGTCAGCGAAGCGGTGACGCTGGGCTACACGGATGCGGGCGGCAACCCGGCCACGCTGGTGCTGAGCAAGGCGGCGCTGGAGGCGCTGAGTGCGACGCATCAGACGGTGACGACGCAGTACGGCACGATGGAACTCACCGGCTACAGCCAGGCGGCCGATGGCACGATCACGGTGACCTACAGCTACACGCTGGTCAATGCGCCGACGGTGGATGGCGCCTCGACGACCGATGGCTTCACGGTGATGGCCAAGGATGTGGATGGGGATGTGAACCCGACGCAGGATCTGAACATCCGGATCGTGGATGATGCGCCGGTGGCTGCCGACGATGCCAATGCGATTGGCGAGAGCGGCACTTCGGTGACGGGCAACGTGTTGGGCGCCACAGGCGCGACGGCGGGGGATGCCCTCGATACGCAAGGCGCCGATGGCGCCAAGGTGACGGGCGTTCAAGAGCCGAGCGCGGCGGGCAGTTCGGCGGTGGCCGACAGCGGCGCGACGGTGTTCCATGGCCAGTATGGCGACCTGACGATTGATGCGCAGGGCCAGTACACCTATACGCTGGCCGCTGAAGGCGACCCGCGCTACCTGGCGCTGCAGGGCCTGGCCGAGGGCCAGCAGGTCGATGAAGTCTTCAAGTACACGCTGACCGATGGCGACAATGACCAGTCCTCGGCTGACCTGACGATCACGGTGACCGGGGCCGACGATGGCGTGACGGTAGTGGTGCCGCCGACGGAGACGGGCAATCCGGTGCATGGCACGACGACGGATAACACGGTCTTTGAAAGCGGGCTGGCCAGCGGCAGCGCACCCAATGCGGCGGACCTGGCGGCCGCCGGGTCGTTCACGGTGAAGGCGCTCGACGGACTGCATGTCAGCGAAGCGGTGACGCTGGGCTACACGGATGCGGGCGGCAACCCGGCCACGCTGGTGCTGAGCAAGGCGGCGCTGGAGGCGCTGAGTGCGACGCATCAGACGGTGACGACGCAGTACGGCACGATGGAACTCACCGGCTACAGCCAGGCGGCCGATGGCACGATCACGGTGACCTACAGCTACACGCTGGTTAATGCGCCGGCAGTGGATGGTGCCTCGACGACCGATGGCTTCACTGTGGTGGCCAAGGATGTGGACGGGGATGTGAACCCGACGCAGGATCTGAACATCCGGATCGTGGACGATGCGCCGCAGGCCGCCGACGATGCCAATGCAATTGGCGAGGACGGCACCTCGGTGACGGGTAATGTGCTTGGTATCACCGGTGCGACGGCTGGTGACCATGTAGATACGCAAGGTGCAGACGGCGCGCGAGTGTCGGAAATCGCATCCGATTCCAGTATGGATCATGCTTCTGTGCCATTCGGTGGCAGCGTGAGCATCAAGGGAGCTTATGGGGATTTGACCATCTACTCAGATGGCCACTATACGTACACCTTGGCGACCATGGAAGATTCTCGCTATTCGGCATTGCAGGCGCTGGGCGAGGGTGACCATCCTAAGGATGTCTTCACCTACAGCCTAGTCGATGGCGATGGGGATAATGCTCCGGCAAAGCTGGAAATTACAGTTAATGGCGCTGCTGACACGGCGGGTGTGAGCTTTGATGCGGGGGCCGGCCCGGATGCGGGCAAGGTGTATGAGGCGGGCCTGCCTGCGGGTACGGGCGAGATGGCCGATGGCGACTCGACCAACAATAGCGATGGCCGCGAGGCGACGACGGGCACGATCACGGTGACTGCCACCGATGGGGTGGCCAGCGTGACGCTGGGTACCGATACCTATAGCCTGGCCGATCTGAACGGCAAGACGGTGGATACCGGCAAGGGCGTGTTGGAGGTGACGGGCCACACGGTGTCTGCCGATGGCAAGTCGGTGGAGATCACCTACAGCTACACGCTGTCTGGGGCGCAGACGCACCCCGATGCCAATGGCAACAACACGGTTGGCGACAGCGTTGTGGTGGGGGTGACGGGCAAGGGTGGCAGCACGGACAGCGGCACCTTGCAGGTGACGATTGTGGACGATGTGCC